>CAWEUR010000031.1:0-52226 GCA_963812285.1 uncultured Alphaproteobacteria bacterium
TCGTCAGCGTGATCACCTTCTCGATCGCCAGCGTGTCCGGCGATAGCACCCAGATCTTGCCGTTGATGCCGATCGCGACGACACTCCGGTCGTCGGCGACGATGGCATTGACCAGTTCGCCGACATTCTGGCGCATGACCTCCTTGTTGGTCCGCGGATCGATGGCGACGATGAGCCCGCTATTGTTGTCGTCGCCGACCCTGCCGCCGGCATAGACGAGGCTGGAATTGGTGGTGATGTCCCAGAAGGAGGCGCCGTCGACTATGATGTTGAAGACCGACGAGAGGTCGTTCGGGTCGATCACGTTGACGACGCCGAAGCGCGCATGGGCGACATAGACCTTGCCGAGGCCGGCGGTGATTGCCTGGCCCCATTCGCCGAGTTCGAGCGTATCGACCTGCCGGCCATTGCGCGGATCGACCCTGACGACATGGCTGTCGACGGTGCTGCAGTTCTTCATCACCAGCACCCAGATCGCCGTCTGGCCGACGGCAAGATCCTGCGGGCATTCGTGGAGGGTGGTGAGCCGCTTGCCCTTCGCTGAACCCGAGGGCTGTGCCCAGACGATCTTGTCCGTGTTGACCAACGAATAGACGGTGCCGTCGGGGCCGGCCTCCATGCCGACCGGCAGCCGCCCGACATGGATCCGCCGGGCAATCTTGCCCGTCGACAGGGAAAGCTCGGCGATCGTGCGCTGGCCGCTTTCGGCGACCCATAGCGACTTGCCATCGAAGGCAAGGCCCTCGGCCCATTTGCCGACGACCGCGACGCGTGGCGTCTCCGTCAGGGAGCGGGTGACGACCGGCGGCGGGCTTGGCGCCACCGGTTCGGGCGTCGCGGCCGCATTCGCCACCTGTGCGCCGCCGGTATCGGCCGCGTCGTGGGTAGCCGCGTCGCCGCCACTCAATTCGCTCAGCCGCGCCGCCGCCATGTCGGCGAAGACGGTGCCCTTGTAGCGAGCGATATAAGCCTCCAGCACCGCCGGGCTCTGGGTATCCTTGACGACTGTCGTCCACACGCTTGCCGCCTCGCCGAGCAGCGGGTTGCCACCGCTGCCGCCGGACGTCGGCGCGGAGGCGGCGACCTGCGTCGCGCCCGCACCGGGGTCGAGGAAGATCGACTGGCCGCCAAGCGTGCCGTAGATGAAGGGTTCCTGCTCGCCGGAGGTCGCCTTGACCACGTCGTCGCGAATGCGCCCGAACATCAGGCGGATTTCGAGACCGGGCTTATCGAGATATTTGACCAGCGCACGCGCATAGGGGCTGTGACCGCCGTCTCCGTCGCTGGCGACGGTTCCGTCGCGCGCCGCGTAGGCGATCAGCTCGTTGGCGCTCGGCTCGATCCGCGCCAGCCCCCGGCCGATGCTGCGCTTGCCGTCGGCGGCGGCGAGCTTGAAGGGATTGTTGCGGCAGGCATCGAGGATAACGAGACGCAGCTTCGAGGCACCGGAAACGGCGGTGCGCACATTCTCCAGCGGGATCGCCTCGAAATCGACGTCCGTGGCATGCGCCAGGGTCGCGTCGACGGGGACAAGGTAGTTGCGTCCAGCGACCTCGACCCCATGGCCCGCATAGTAGACGACGGCGATATCCGCACCGCGCGTGCGCCGCGTGAAGTCCTGCAGGGCCCGGCGCAGGGCCGTCTGGTCGAGATCATCGAGCTCGGTGACACTGTCGAACCCGGCCTTGCGGAAGGCGTCGGCAACAGCCGCCGCATCGTTCTTCGGGTTGGTCAGAGTGGAGACGTTGGCGTAGTCGGAATTGCCGATCACCAGCGCAACGCGGCTGCCCGCCCAAGAAGGCAAGGCCGCAGCAACGAGAAAGACCGCGGCGAGGATCGTTGCGGCTGCCGTCCGGCGCATGTCTTCCACTCCTCTTTCGACCGGTCGCCCGAGACCGCCCACAAAGGTGACCGCGAACAGAAAAAACACGCGCCACCAGCCCAAAATGACGCACCTAGAGTGCTGGCAATGGGCGCCGTTGACAAGGAGGAAGTCAGCCGCCCCTGACGCGCGGCCCCGACCGGCCCCGCAGCGTCCCCGGGACCCGAGGCAACCGTACACCGGACAGGCCACATTCATCGAAAGCTGGTGCGGACGGCCGGGATCGAACCGGCACGGAGTCTCCTCCCGAGGGATTTTAAGTCCCTTGCGTCTACCAATTCCGCCACGTCCGCGAGCCGCGCCCTGGGTAGGCCGGGCTTCGGCGAGATGGCAAGCGGGCTGTCGGCCGGACTCGGCGGCCACTGCCGGGGCGCGATCCTGCAGCGGCAGCCTCGCGCTATATCTGAAGATATATCTTGACGAAGCGATCCTCGGCACGCCTACTTGTGATATATCTTCAGATATAACGTAAGGAGATTGCTCCATGCATCATCATCATCATCGCAGTGAGCCATCGCGGAGACTGGCATTTCGCCGGGCGCCGTGGATTTGGCGCGTTCGGCCACGGCTTCGGCCCGTTCGGGCCCAACTTCAAGGGCGGCCGCGGCGGCGGCGCCTTTCGCATCGGCCGCATGCTCGCCGACGGCGACCTCCGGCTGATCGTGCTTGCCCTGCTCGCCGGACACGCCGCGCCACGGCTACGACATCATCAAGGCGCTCGAGGAGCTGTCGAGCGGCGTCTACAGCCCGAGCCCGGGCATCGTCTATCCGACCCTCACCTTCCTCGAGGAAGCCGGCTACGCCACCGCGGCGAGCGAAGGCACCAAGAAGGTCTACACGATCACCGACGCCGGCCGGGCGCATCTGGCCGAAAACCGCGACATGGCCGATGCGGTTCTTGCCGGGATCGAGAAGATCGGCCGCAAGGTGGCCAAGATGCGCGTCTGGTGGGAGGACGACGAGACCGGCCGCGGCCGGCGCCGGAGCGGCGAGCCGATCGCGACATCGAAGGGGTCGTGCCCGAGGTCAACGAGGCGCGCCGGGCGCTCAAGGCGGCGATCGCCGAGAAGCTCGACGCCTCCGAGGACGAGCAGCGCCACCTCGCCCAGATCCTCCACGATGCCGCCGACGCGATCCGCAAGCTCGGACCCGACGGCAACGAGGAGGACGTCGTCGACCTTTAGGCCAATCCCTGGGAAGCGGATGCCGGCTGCCCGATCGCAATGCGGCCGCAACGACACAAACGAGCGGATCATCTCTCGCCTCGGACGACGATCCGCCGGCGGCCGGTCTCAGGAGACCAGCCAGTGCTCGTGAAGCGCCACGACAAGCAGCGTCGCGATCGCCACGACAAGGACCGCGAAGCTTGCAAGGCCGACCGCCATCAACCGGTTCACCGGCCGGCGCTCGGCAAGGAATTCGGTGGCGGTGACGACCTCCTCATCGTCGTCGGCTATGTCGGGGACGACCGCCTTATCTGGCGCGTCGTCCCCGCGGGCCTGACTGTCCTTACCCACCGGTGCGGTCCGCCAGGAAGGCCTTGAAGGCGTCGTCATAGTCCTTGTGCCAGCGCGAAAGCGGCGGCCGGTTCTCGGCGATATCGCCTGCCCCCCAGAGAATGCGCGCATTGTCCATCTCCCTCGACACCTCGTTGTCGGGGCAGATGATGTAGAAGTCGCCGCGCCCATGCTCTCCATCATCAGGTCAACGACCTGATCCGGCCACCAGGCGCCGGCCGGCTTCTCTGCGCCGTCTGCGCGCCGTGAGCCGGTGAAGGTCCAGCCCGGCACCAGCAGATGGGCGCTCACCTGGCAGCCCTCGGTATTGCGCAGTGCTATGCTGCAGCCCCTCGGTCAGCACCTTGATGCCGGCCTTGGAGACATTGTAGGCGGTGTCGCCCGGCGGGCAGGTGATGCCCTGCTTCGAGCCGGTATTGACGATCGTCGCGGGCGTGCCCTGCGCGATCATCGCCGGCGCGAAGACGTGCACGCCGTTGATCATGCCCCACAGATTCACGCCGAGCACATGCTGCCAGCCCTCGTAGTGATCGAACGGCCCACCGCCGCCGCCAGGCCGGCATTGTTCATCAGCACCGCGACCTCGCCGAAGGCGTCATAGGCGCTGGTCCTTCGAGCGCCTGGACGTGCTCGAGGCGCTGACATCGCAGGGACGACGGTCATCACCTCGCCCTTGCCGTCCGGGCCTCCGCGGCGATGTCCCCGCCGCCGCGTCGAGGTCCTCCGCTTCAGGTCGGCGAGACCACCCGCATCCCAAGCCTGGCGAAACGCTTGGCCGCGGCGAGGCCGATGCCGTTGGCGCCGCCGGTGACGACGGCGACACGGCCGGACTGCAATGAGCGGGATGATTTGGCATGATTGTTATTCCTCTGTTGATCCGCAAAATGACGCGTCGGATACTGGCGCCTCTTTGGGAGGTCCGATGAAACGCCTTGGCGCAGTCATCCTGGTGTTTGCGGCGATTGTCGGGAGCCACCGGCCCGCATCGGCGGACGATTGGAGCGACTGTGCCGCTACCGCCCGGCCCAAGGTGGCGATCTCAGCCTGTACAGGGCTGATCAGTCAAGGCCTTGCGGGCAACAGGCAGGCGATGGCGCTCGCATATTTCGACCGCGGCGCCGCCCATAGCAGCGCCGGTGAATTCGACAAGGCAATCGCCGATTACGATCAGGCAGCGACCTTCAATCCGGATGACGCACGCATCTACAATGGCCGTGGGGTCGCCCACGCCTACAAGGGCGACCTCGCGGCCGCCATCGCCGACTACGGCCGGGCCATCGCCGTCGACCCGCAATTCCTCGACCCGCTCAACAATCGCGCCGACGCCTACCGGCGGAAGGGCGATCTCCGCAGCGCCGTCGCCGACCTGAACCGGGCGATCGCCCTTGATCCCGCCTTCGTCGAGGCCTGGTATACCCGCGGCGAGAGCTACCTCGACCTCGGCGATCTCGTCCGCGCCAAGGCGGACCTCACCCAGGCCATGACCCTCGACGCAGCCGGCGCGCACCGCGACTATGGTCAGCTTCTTCTTGCCGAGATCGTGCGGCGAACGGCGGAGGCAGCGGCGCCCGTAGCGACCGCGCCTGCGACCGCGGCCAAGACCAACGAGCGGCGTGTCGCCCTGGTCATCGGCAACGCCAACTATCAGGCCGTCAGCGCCCTGAAGAACCCCGCCAACGACGCCGAGACGGTCGCCGCCGCCTTGCGCCAGACCGGCTTCACTGACGTGACGGTAATCCATGACGCCGACCGCACCCACTTCCTCGACGCGCTGAAGGCCTTCGCCAAGGAGGCCGACAATTCGGATTGGGCGATCGTCTACTATGCTGGCCACGGCATGGAGATCGGCGGCGAGAATTACGCGGTCCCGATCGACGCCCAATTGCTGACCGATCGCGACGTTCCGGATGAGGCGATCTCGCTCGATCGGATCGAGGCGACGATCGAAAAGGCCCGCCGGCTGCGGCTTATCATCCTTGATGCCTGCCGCAACAATCCGTTCCTCGCAAAGATGAAGGTGTCGTCGGCGACCCGCGCCATCGGCCGCGGCCTGGCACTGGTCGAGCCGACCCAGGCGACGCTCGTCGCCTATTCCGCGAAGGCAGGCACCCTCGCCTCGGACGGCAATTCGACCAACAGCCCCTTCGCCGCCGCCTTCGCCAATCGGATCACCGAGCCAGGCGTCGAGATCAACAAGATCTTCCGCTTCGTGCGCAGCGACGTGCTCGCCGCGACCGACAACGAGCAGGAGCCCTTCGTCTATGGCTCGCTGCCGCCCGAGGACTTCTTCTTCCTTCCGCCGAAATAGCGCGGAATTCCATCGATCCGAAGCGCGTCACCGCGTGTGACCCCCATCACTGAACGAACCGGGGGAATGAGGCATGTTCGCATCATCACTTGCGGATGGTCGCAAGCAAGCCGAGGACAAGATCATGAACAGGTCGCTTCTCACCGCCGCCACTGTCATTCTGGTCGCGGCTGCCGTGACGCCCGCCGCAGCCGCCGATAAGCTCGGACATCGGCAGATCGTCGTCCAGCCGAGCTCCCGGATCGCAAGCGCAAACAAGATCACGCCCTTCCTCGTCAAGGCGCCGGAAGGCGGCACGCCGGCCAGCAATATCGGCGCGATCAAGATCCTGAAGCCGCCGGTCGGCGGCAGACCGAGCAATCACGGACCGGTTCAGCAGATCGTCAGGCCGCCGGAAGGCAGCGCCCCGTCCGACGGCACCATCGCCATAAAGCTCGTCCGCCCGCCCATCGGCGCCACGCCCGGCAACGATCGTCCGGTCCAGCAGATCGTCAAAGCGCCGGACGGAAACGTTCCGTTCCCGGTCGCCGACGACAATCAGTTCGCCGCCAGCGATTCTGCCCCGCCCGCCCAGCCGCTTCTCGCCCAGCCCGACGATGCGGGCACGAATGGCGATGTCGCGGCGGATGACGGCGCGGACAACGCTGCCCCCGCAGACGAGACCGCTTCTGCCGCACCGGACCAGCCGGCCGCCGACGCGCCGGTTCAGGACACCGGCGGCGCCGTCAAGCTCTTCAACGCGCTCATCGCCCGCGGCTACGATGTCGACGTGCTGCGCCACGACAGCCTCGGCCACTACGTCTTCCTGGTGACCTCGGTCGCCACCGCCGAGGGCCACATGCTCCTCATCGACGGCGCCTCGGGCGCGGTCCTGAAGCAGCGCGTCGCCGTCGCTGCCGACTACCGCCCGCTCGCCGTCAGCGACTACGCACCGCGTGCGACGCCAGCCTACCGCTACAGCGCAGAGGACAACTGCGACGACGGATACGCGGCCGCATATGGATACGCGCCGCGCAACGGCTACCGCCTGCGCGTCCAGTATTAGTCACCACCCGCGGAACGGTAGCGCGACCGGCGGCGCCAATGGTGCTGCCGGTCGCGACGGATTCCCGGCTCAGGCGCTGAGGAGGCCGACGTCGCCGCGCGGCGGCTGGCCGCCGATCCTGCGATGCGGGCGCAGGAAGGCTTCGGCGAAAGCCTCGCGGCTCATCGGCCGCGCGAAGTAGAACCCCTGATAAGCGTAGCAGCCGAACTGGCGCAGGAGCATCGCCTGGATATCGTTCTCGACGCCCTCGGCGATCACCGACACATCGAGGGTGCGCGCCATGTTGAGGATCGTCTGCACGATCGCGCGATCGCTGACATCGTGCTCGATGTCGCGGATGAAGGACCGGTCGATCTTGAGCAGATCGATGGGAAGCTGCTTCAGATAGGTGAGCGAGGAGTAGCCGGTACCGAAGTCATCGAGAGCGAAGCCGACACCGAACTTCTTCAGGCGAAGCATCACGTCACCGACGCCGGCGATGTTCTCCAGCATCGCGTGCTCGGTTAGCTCGATCGTCAACTTTCGCGGATCGACGCCGAAGGTATCGATCGCCTCTTCGACCATGGTGATCAGCTCGCGGCGGCCGAACTGTTCGGCGCTGATATTGACGGCCAGCTTGAGCTCCGCCGTCCGCGGATCGCCCTGCCATTCCTTCAGCGTCCGCGCGGCCGAACGGATGGCGAAGGCATCGATCTTCGCCGCCAGACCGCCACGCTTGGCCAGCGGCAGGAATTCGTCCGGCCCGATCAGACCGCGTGCCGGATGTTGCCAGCGTATCAGCGCTTCGGCACCGGTCCAGTTGCCCTCCCCGTCGACCTGCGGCTGATAGACGAAGGTCAATTCGTCCCGCTCGAGCGCGTGACGCAGATCGGTCGTCAGCGACAACCGCTCCTCGAGGTCCCGCTGCATGCTCGACTGGAACAGCCGGACCGCACCGCCGCCGGTGGACTTGGCCTCATACATGGCGACGTCGGCGCGCCTGAGCAGGTCATCGACCGCCTGCTCGCCGTCGCGATAGAGAGCGATGCCGATGCTCGCCGTGGTCCCGAAGGTGAAGTCGTCGAGGACGAAGGGCAAGGTGATCACCGACTGCAGCCCCTTGGCGCGCCGCGCCACCGAATCCGCGGCGCCGCCTGCCGTCATGCTGAGGCCCGGATAGAGGACCACGAATTCGTCGCCGCCGAAACGCGCCACCATGCCCTCGTCGCCGACGCGGCGGCTCAGACGGTCGGCGACTTCGCACAGCAGCCGGTCTCCGAAATCGTGCCCCTTTGTATCGTTCAGTACCTTGAACTGGTCGAGATCGATGAAGAGCAGCGCGCTCCATTGCGCGTCGTCAGACCCGCTTCCATCGCGCCGTTGCAGCCGCTCCAGCAGCGCGGTCCGGTTCGGCAGGCCGGTCAGCGCGTCGAAATAGGCAAGCTGATAGATGCGTTCTTCGTGGCGCTTGCGCTGGGTGATGTCGCCGACGAAGCCATGCCACAGCGTCGAGCCATCGGCCTCGCGCTCGGGCGACGACTGCCCCATCACCCACTTCTCGGTGCCGTCGACCGCGATGATCCGATACTCGTCCTGGCGCGGCGTCAGAGTCTTCGCCGAGACGGCGAACAAATCCATCAGCGCCTGCCGGTCGTCGGGATGGATGTGGCGCCAGATCAGCAAGGCATCCGCCTGGACATCTTCCGGTTCCAGCCCGAAGAGCTTGGTGAAGCCGACACTGGCATAGGGCGACGACATCGTCCCATCCGGCTTGACCCGCAATTGATACACGCAGCCTGAAATGAGCGACGCGATCTTGGCGAGGCGCTCCTGGATCTCCTGACGTTCGACGGCGTCCGTCACTTCTCGGACCGTTCCGTCATAGTAGCGCGGCTCGCCGGTCACCTCGTCGCGGACAAGGCGGGTGCTCTCCTCGATCCAGATGCGCTCGCGGGTCTTGTGGCGATAGACCTCGGACACCAGACCGCAGACGCGCCCCGTCTTCAGCAGCACTTTGTGAAGCTCGGCCCGCCGTCCCGGCTGGACGTACCATTCCGCCGCGATGTCGTTGACGCCGCGCAGCATCTCGGCCTCAGTCCGATAGCCATTGAGACGGACCAGTGCCGGATTGGCGCTGATCATGCGACCGTCCAAGGTCGAGCGGAATACCCCTTCGTTGATGTTGTCGTAGAGATCGCGGAAGCTGCGCTCTTCGGCGCGGATGGCCCGGAAGGCGAGGTGGCGGTGGACGGCGATCACCGCCAGAACGCAGCAAAGCGCGGCCAGAGTGACGACCAGGCCGATCAGCACCATCGTCCCGCCTGGCAAGCCAAACGGCGTGGAATCGAGCAGGTCCGATCGCATCACGGCTTCACCGCTCCGCAGACGCGCTGCAACGCCGGCTCCGCACCATCGTCGTTCCGATCAGACAATGAGGACATACAACCTCAAAGGGAAGAGAATTGATAATGCAGTTAGTTCGTCATCGCGATCAGTAGAGCTATTGTCGCGTAACAATTGGAAAAATGTGATTAAGGTTTTTCCTCGACATAAATCGATAGTTGGGTTTTCCGGCGGCTCAATTGTCCGGGAAAATCCTTGATCCGCCAGTGACGGAACAGTAGTCGGGCCACCTCGACGGCATCGGTCAGCCGGGTTCTTTGTCGGCCCGGGCGGCTAACTGGAGGCTGGCGGCTGAGCTCGCGGAAAGACTGGGCAAGGCGGCCAATCGAAGGCAAGCGCCATGGCAGCACGAGGGTGCCGCCCTCGAGGCGGCGAAGTTCGTGCCGCCGGAGCACATCTCCCCCCGCACCAATAATGGCATGGCGCCGATGGCCTGGGAGACCGCCTTCGCCAAGCTCAACGTCCTCGGTACCGGCGCCGCCCCGGCGGCGCGTCCGCGCCTCTGCCGAGACGCCCGCTCAGGCCGCCGCGACGGAGAGGCGGTCGCGGACGAAATCGCGCTGAATGTCGAGCGCCGCCCATTCGTCGTCGTTCGGACCCGAATAGATCAGCGTGTAGGGACCGGAAAATCCCGCCGCGACGGCAATGTCGAGACAATACCCGAACTCGCCGTGATCGAGGACGAGGTCGGCGTCAAAGGGACCGTGCGCGTGGCAATAGCTGGCGCGGGGAAAGACACGCGCCAGGCCGTCATAGCGCGCCGGTGCCTTCCAGTTGCCGGTATCGGCGAGGAAGCCGAGATCGTCCCCGACCTGGTCGAGCACATAGGCGACCTCGTCGGGACCGGCGAGGAGCGCATGCCAGTTCTCGGTGATGATCGGCACTCCGACCGAGCGGCCGTGCCGGACCATCGCCGCCAGGCCTGCGACCGACCGGTCGAGCAGCTCCGGCGTCGGCGCGCCCTTGCCAGCGATCACGCGTGCCTGCTCGGCACCGAGCGCGGCCGCCGTATCGATCCACGACGCCACCCAGGCGGCATCTCGCTCGCCATTTTCCGGATCGCTCACGTCACCATCGTCGATCAGCAGCGACTGCAGGCTCACGCCCGCCTCCGCCATTGCCGCCTTCACCTCGTCGAGATAGGCGGGATCGCGAGTTTTGAGATGGAAATGGCAGATCTCCAAGCGGTCGATGTCATGAGCCCGGATCTCCGCCGGCAGGTCAGTCAGCTCGATCTCTGCCGGTCCATAGGTCTCGGCCGCTTCCGGCGCGCGACCCTCCAGTTCGGGCTTGTCCCACCATGTGAGGCCGAGCCTGCGGTGCAGGCTCCAAGTCGAGATAGCGAGCTTCGGTGGCAATTGCGGCATTTCCCTTCCCCTGGACGATCGTCGCGCTGCGGCGACGCCGCATCAGCGTAAACGATATCGAGGAGAAAAAAACGGGCACAAGAGGGTTGCTGACCGATCGGTCGGTCAGTATATGTCGAAAACCATGAGGCGCCCGCGCGACACCCGCAAGGAAATCATCGAGGCCGCCATCAGGCTGCTCGGCCGCGACGGGCCGGACCGCTTCAGCGCATCGGCACTGGCGCGTGAGGTCGGCATCAGCAAGGCCAACCTCTTCCACCACTTCCCCAATCTCAACGAGATCCCGCTCGCCGCCTTCGACCAGCTCGGCGAAGCCCTGTTCGCGCCGTCATCCGGCCCGCCGCCCTCGCCGCGCGAATGGCTGCAGCAAATGGGCGAGGCAACGCTCACCTTGGCCCGCGACAAGCGGGATTTCCTCACCGCCTATTTCGTCTTCTTCGGCCGGGCGCTTTTCGATGAGCGGATGCGCGAGCGCTTCGCCCGCACTGCCGAACCGATGATCGCTGCAATCACCGAACAGATGGCGCGCGTGTTCCCCGGCGAGGAGGCGGAGACGACCGGGCGTCTCGTCGCCATGACCCTCGACGGGCTCGCGCTTCATGTCCTGACGCTCGGCGAGGAAGAGGCGGCACGAAGGGCCTGGGGGCGCTTCGTCGACATCATTCTTCCGGAGAAACACTCATGAAAGCGGTAATCTGCGGCGCCGGTATCGGCGGACTCACCCTTGCCTGGTGGCTGGCCAAGGACGATTGGGACGTGGTCATCGTCGAGCGGTCGCGCGGCCTGCGCGATGAGGGCTACATGCTTGACTTCATGGGCTCGGGCTGGGACGTCGCCGAGCGCATGAACCTGATCCCGCGCCTGAAAGAGCTGGCCTACGACATCCCGACGGTCCGCTGGATCGACGAGAGCGGCAAGGCGAAGGCGGTCCTCGACTATCACCGCTTCGCCGGCCTGCTCGGCGGCAAGCTCATCAGCATCATGCGCGGCGATCTCGAGCGCGGCCTGTTCGAGGCCCTGCCCGCCACCGTCGAGATGCGCTTCGGCCAGACCATCGACGCCCTGCGGACGGGGGACGACGCCACCGAGGTGACCCTGTCGGACGGAACGATCATGAAGGCCGATCTCGTCGTCGGCGCCGACGGCATCCACTCGCATGTCCGCGAGATGGTCTTCGGCGAGGAAAGCCGCTTCACCCGCTATCTCGGCTACCACACGGCGGCCTACATCTACGAGGATGCCGAAGCCGCGCGGCGCTCGGCAACCGCTTCGAGATCATGGCCCTGCCCGGCCGCCAGGTCGGCTTCTATCCGTTGCGCGGCGGCAAGGTCGCCGCCTTCTATGCCCATGTCGCCGAGGACCCGGCGCTGCCCACAGACCCGGTTGGCGCGCTTCGCCAGATCTATGGCGATCTCGGCTGGCTGGTGCCGCAGAGCCTGAAGCATGCCGCGGCCCTTCCCGGCATCTATTACGACCAGATCGCCCAGATCGAGATGGCTCGACTGGCACCGCGGGTCGGTGACGCTTGTCGGCGATGCCTGCGACGCGGTCTCGCTGCTTGCCGGCCAGGGCGCCTCGCTCGCCATGGGCACGGCCTATGTGCTGGCCGAAGAGTTGCGCGACAAGGCGACCGTCGCGACCGCGCTCGCGGCCTATGAGGACCGGCTGGCCGGCGAAGTGCGCAAGAAACAGGAGTCGGGACGCAAGACCGCCCGCTGGATCGTGCCCCAAACGAGGCTCGACATTGCCTTCCGCAACCTGACCCTGCGCCTGGCGACCTTGCCTGGCCTCAGCCGCGTGCTGGCACCGTTTCTCGTCTCCGGCACCGAAAGCGTCATCGGCGCGCGCTAAGGGCAATTGCAGGAAAAGGGAACACCACTTCTCCGTCCGAAATTGCGTTCAATACAAAAAGGAGAGCGGGTCAGCCGTTTCATCGAGCGATGATCCGCTCTGGCTCAGCCACTCGTCTCCTGCGCGATCGGCGGCTGGAAGGAATAGCCCATGTCCCAGGGGAAATAGATCCAGGTGTCCTGGCTGACCTCGGTGATGAAGGTGTCGACCAGCGGCCGGCCGGCGGGCTTGGCGTACATCGTCGCGTAGTGGCACTTCGGCACCATGTCGCGCACCAGACGCGCGGTCTTGCCGGTATCGACCAGATCGTCGATCACCAGCACCGCCGACCCTTCGCCGCCGGCGAGATCGACGATCGACTGGCCGACCGGCTTCAGCACCTCCAGCCCGCCCTGCTCCTTGTAGTCGTGATAGGAGGCGACGCAGACCGTCTCGATCAGCCGGATGCCGAGTTCGCGGGCGATGATCGCCGCCGGCACGAGTCCGCCGCGGGTGACGCAGACGATCGCCTGCCACGACCCCTGTCCGACAGGCGCCAGGCCAGCGCCCGCGCGTCCCGGTGGAACTGGTCCCAGGAAACCGGAAAGGCCTTATCGTTCCGGGGCTCGGTCATCGTCGTCTCCTTCTGGAAATCGGCTGGCGTGCACCATGTCGCCGGCTCGCCCGCCGATGCACAATCTAGCCCAGGCACGATCCACAGGAAAAGCGCTCGATTCCGGCTCTTGTCGACCTGCCCGCTATCAGCCGGGCGGATTCGGCGCGCATTTCCTCGAGCATGGCGATCGACCGCCGCCTCGGCCGCCTCGAGCCGCGCCTTCCTCGCGCGAGCGCAGCGACCAGCGTCGTGTGAAGCCGGTCACCGGATCGAAGGTCGGGTAGCTGCCGATGATCACGTCCGGAAAGTCGGCCTGGACCGCGCCGAGCGGCCCGGCGATGTCGCCTTCCTTAGGCCCGCCGGGACCGAGCGCGACAGCATCTTCCGGCCGGTCGGCAGGCCGCGGCGCCAGCGCATCGAGCATCGCCTGCATGATCGAGGGCACGCCGGCCATGACGTGGACATTGCCGATCGTGAAGCCCGGCGCCTTCGACACCGTGTTCTCGATCAGGTCGGCGCCGTCGGGAATGCGCGCCATGCGCAGCCGCGCCTGATTGAGATCGGCGCTTGCGGGATGCGCTCGAGAAGGATGCGCGACCGCGCGCGGATCGAAGTCGATCGCCGACGCCGAAGGCCTTGGCGACCGAATCGGCGGTGATGTCGTCATGGGTCGGCCCGATGCCGCCGGTGGTGAAGACATGGTCGTAGCGCTGCGCAGCGCGTTGACCGCAGCGACGATCTCGTCCTCGACGTCGGGCACGACCCGCACCTCGCTAAGGTCGATGCCGATCGCGGTCAGATATTCGGCGATATAGCCGATGTTCTTGTCCTTGGTCCGGCCGGACAGGATCTCGTCGCCGATGACAAGGATGGCCGCCGTGACCACCGATGGGCCTTCGCATCCGGTGCTCCAACGCTTTCTTCCGGCGCTTCTTCCCCGCCTTCTTCCATGACAAACCTCGAAACGACGTGATCTTCCACCCCAGAAGCCGGCCAGTCTCCCGTCTCGAGGCGTCTCCTTCAATGGAGCGAATTTGAGCTAGCGCAATGCGCCAGGGCACCCGGTCCGCCGAATGCGGCGAACGCCCCGGTGGAAGAGACCATGCGCCCCGACCTTCTTGCCCGCTACGCCGACCAGCGGCTGCCGCGATATACCAGCTATCCGACCGCGCCGCATTTCACCGCGGCGGTCGACCCGGCCGTCTATGCCGACTGGCTCGCCGGCCTGCCGGCGGACGCCACCGGCTCGCTCTACCTCCACGTCCCCTTCTGCCGGCGCATGTGCTGGTATTGCGGCTGCAACACCGTCGGTCACCCAGCGCGACGAGCCGATCCACGACTATCTGGCGGCGCTCGCGCGCCGAGATCGACATGGTGGCGGCCCACCTGCCGCGCCGCCTGCCGGTCGTCCATCTGCATTTCGGCGGCGGCACGCCGACCATCGTCGCGCCGGGCGACTTCCGCGCGCTGATGGAGCGGCTGCGCGCCAGGCCTTCGACATCCGGCCCGGGGCCGAGGTCGCCATCGAGATCGACCCGCGCACCCTGACGCCGGCGATGGCCGAGGCGCTCGGCGAGGCCGGCATCAACCGCGCCAGCCTCGGCGTCCAGAGCCTCGACCCGGCTGTCCAGCACGGCGATCGCCCGCGTCCAGAGCTTCGCTCGAGACCGACGACGCGCGATCGATCGGCCTGCGCGCCGCCGGCATCGCCGGCATCAACATCGACCTCATCTACGGCCTGCCGCACCAGACGGTCGCCTCCTGCCTCGACACGGTCGACCAGTGCGTCGCGCTCCGGCCGGACCGCTTCTCGGTCTTCGGCTATGCCCATGTGCCGAGCTTCAAGCGCCACCAGCGCAAGATCGACGCGGCAACCCTTCCCGGCGGCGCCGGCGCGCAACGCCCAGGCCGAAGCGATCGCCGAGCGGCTCGAGGCGGCCGGCTACGAGCGGATCGGCCTCGACCACTACGCCCTGCCCGACGACGCCATGGCGGTGGCCGCGGACGACAGGGCGCCCTCCACCGCAATTTCCAGGGCTACACGACCGACCCGGCGAGCGCGCTGATCGGCTTCGGCGCCTCGGCGATCGGCCGCCTGCCGCAGGGCTACGTGCAGAACAATCCGCTCATCGGCCCCTATGTCTCGGCCGCTCGCCGAAGGGCGGCTCGCGACCGTCAAGGGCTATGCGCT
Organism: uncultured Alphaproteobacteria bacterium; assembly: GCA_963812285.1. GTDB lineage: Bacteria > Pseudomonadota > Alphaproteobacteria > Rhizobiales > Kaistiaceae > CAVSRC01. The sequence continues at coordinate 15,139 of CAWEUR010000031.1, forward strand.
GACCGATGACGACCGCCTGCGCGCCGACATGATCGAGCGGCTGATGTGCGATTTCCGCGTCGACCTCGACGCCGTGTGCCGCGCCCACGGCCTGTCGCTCGATCGCCTCGCCGACACGCTGGATGCGCTGAAGCCCATGCAGGACGAGGGACTGGTCGCAGCGAGACGGCACCCGGATCGCGCTGGCCCCCGACGCGCAAGGCCTGGTGCGCGCCGTCGCCGCCTGCTTCGACGCCTATCTGCCCAACTCGACCCGCACCCACAGCCCGGCGATCTAGCCGCCCGCGCTCAGCGTCGCTCCAGCGCCAGCCGGATGCCGAGGGCGCAATAGATCGCGCCGACCGCCTTGCCCTGCCATTTCAACAGTGTCGGATTGCGGCGGAAGAAGACCCCGAGACGCCCGGCGCTCACCGCATAGACGACGGTGCTGACAAGGCCGAGCAGAATGAAGACAACGCCCAGAACGGTGAGCTGCATGACGACCGGGCCGTTGTCCGGCCGAACGAATTGGGGAAGAAAAGCGAGAAAGAAGAGGGCCGTCTTCGGGTTGAGCACCTCGACGAGGATCGCCTGACGGAACGCCGCGCCCGCCGAGATCGGCAGCCCGCGACCGGCGAAATGCGCCGGCGTCTTCTCGAGAATGGCGCGAATGCCGAGATAGACGAGATAGGCCGCGCCGACATATTTGACGATGCTGAACAGCATGGCCGATGTCGCGATGATCGCCGATATGCCGACGATCGCCGTGAAAGTGTGAACGACGTCGCCGGCAGCGACACCGGCGCCGGTGGCGATGCCGACCCTGGTGCCCGAGCTCGCCGCCCGTGTCACGGTCAGAAGCGTCGCCGGCCCCGGAATGAACACGAAACCAAGGACGATCGCGACATAGGTTGTCAGGGTGATCGGGTCGATCATTCGGCGGCTCCGACGCGGCTGTCTTTCTCGAAGAAAGTCACTCTTTGCGCTCAAAAGCAACGCCCGCGCGCTCTGCAGGGCAACGATCGGTGCCTTCGGCCGGGCGGGCGATCCGGCGTAGCGCCAGGGCGCGCGCCGGTGATAGGGAAACGCCATGCGCTTTCCCGCCCCGCTGACCGAAGCCCGCCTCATCCGCCGCTACAAACGCTTCCTCGCCGATGTCGAGATGGCGGACGGCGACGTCGTCACGGTCCATTGCGCCAATCCCGGCGCCATGCTCGGGCTCGATGCGCCGGGCGCGCGGGTCTTCCTGTCGAAGTCGACCAATCCGAAGCGCAAGCTCGCCTGGTCGTGGGAACTGGTCGAGGCGGACGGAACCCTTGTCGGCATCAACACCGCCCATCCCAATCACCTCGTCGCCGAGGCGATCCGCGACGGCACGATCGCCGAGCTTGCCGGCTATGCGGACCTGCGCCGCGAAGTCCGCTATGGCCGCAATTCGCGCATCGACATCCTGCTCACCGATGACGGACGGCCCGATGCCTATGTCGAGGTCAAGAACGTCCATCTCCTGCGCCGACCCGGCCTCGCCGAATTTCCCGATTGCGTCACGGCGCGCGGCGCCAAGCATCTCGCCGAGCTTTCCGACATGGTCGCCGCCGGCCATCGCGCGGTCATGGTCTATCTCGTCCAGCGCGGCGACGGCGACGCCTTCTCCCTCGCCCGCGACCTCGACCCCGGCTACGCCCTCGCCTTCGACCGTGCCCGCGAGGCCGGCGTCGAGGCGATCGCCTATGTGTGCAGCCTGACCGTCGACGAGATCGCGGTCGCTCGCGCGATACCAATCAGAGATTGAGAGAAATCCCGTTCACACTATTTTCCGTCCGCGAATAGGCGAAGCATCTGCCCAACCTTGTCTTGTATCGAAACGCAAAAATCGTCATATCCTCGCTACCATGGTCAGCTACATCGAAGCCGCCCTGGCCCCCGTGAAGAACGACGGCCAGATCAAACTTTATGGTCCCGAGGATTTCGCCGGCATGCACCGTGCCGGGCGGCTCACCGCCGAATGCCTCGACGCGCTCGAGGACATCATCCGTCCGGGCCTGCCCACCGACGAGATCGACCGCTTCGTCTATCAGTTCGGGCTCGATCACGGCGCCCTGCCGGCGACGCTCGGCTACAAGGGCTACATGAAGTCCACCTGCGTCTCGATCAATCATGTCGTCTGCCACGGCATCCCAAGCGAGAAGCCGCTCAAGGACGGCGACATCGTCAATATCGACGTGACCCTGATCCTCGACGGCTGGCACGGCGATTCCAGCCGCATGTACAAGGTCGGCAACGTCAAGCGCGCGGCCGAGCGGCTGGTCGAGGTCACCTATGAATCGATGATGCGCGGCATCGCCGCCATCCGTCCCGGCGCCACCACCGGCGACATCGGTCACGCGATCCAGGAATTCGCCGAGGGCGAGCGCTGCAGTGTCGTGCGCGACTTCTGCGGCCACGGCGTCGGCCGCCTGTTCCACGACGCGCCCAACATCCTTCACTACGGCAGCCCCGGCGGAGGCGTCACGCTGAAGCCCGGCATGATCTTCACCGTCGAGCCGATGATCAATCTCGGCCGCCCGCAGGTGAAGATCCTTTCCGACGGTTGGACCGCCGTCACCCGCGACCGGTCGCTTTCGGCGCAGTTCGAACACTCGGTCGGCGTCACCGAGACCGGCTGCGATATCTTCACCCTGTCACCGCGCCACGAGCTTCCGTCGCCACAAGTCGGGGCATGACCGGCTTCAGCGAAAAAGGGGGGAACATTCCCCACTTCGCCGGCCATCGCGAACGCTTGAAGTCGCGCTTTCGCGAGAACGGACAGGAAGCGGTGGCCGACTACGAACTGCTCGAGCTGATCCTTTTCCAGGTCCTTCCCCGACGCGATACCAAGCCACTTGCCAAGGCGCTCATTGTCCGTTTCGGCAGCTTCTCCGAGGTGCTCGCCGCGCCCGAGAAGCGCCTGCGCGAGGTCGAGGGCGTCGGCGAGGCGGTCGCGCTCCACCTGAAGGTTGTCGAGGCCGCGGCCAAACGCTACGCCCGCGATCCGATCCGCGAACGGCCCCTGCTCGATTCCTGGGCCTCGGTCATCGACTATTGCCGCGCCGCCATGGCCTACGAGCAGGTCGAGCAGTTCCGCATCCTCTTCCTCGACCGGCGCAACAAGCTGATCGCCGACGAGATGCAGCAGCGCGGCACGGTCGACCACACACCCGTCTATCCGCGCGAAGTGGTCAAGCGGGCACTCGAGCTCTCGGCGACGGCGGTCGTGCTCGTCCACAACCACCCTTCCGGCGATCCAACGCCCTCGCGCGCCGATATCGAGATGACCCGCAACATCGTCGAGATCGCCAAGCCGCTCGGAATCGTCGTTCACGACCACATCATCGTCGGCAAGAGCGGCCATGCGAGCTTTCGCGGCCTCAAGCTGATCTGACGCCTACAGCCGCGGCGATGGCGCCCTCCGCGTCGATTTGTACCGTTTTCAGGAGGATGGGCGGCCGGTAGTGGGGCAGGATGCCGTGTGTGGACGAGTTCGAGCAGAAGGGACCCTACCCGGCAATGCGCGCCCTCCATGCCCTCCTCGTAGCCGCCGCCATCACGGCAGCGCCGCTCCCCGCCGTCGCGCAATCGCCATCCACTTACCGCCTGCTCACCCTCGATGGCCACGAGGTCAAATGGGGCGCGCCGAAGCTCGGGACCGGCGGCACCGTCACTTATGCCCTCATCGACCGTCCGATGATCTTCGCCGGCGCGCGCAATTGCGCTTCGATGACACCGATCGATCATCTCCTTGCGGCGAACGGGATCGACCGGGCACGGTTCACAAACGAGTTGAAAGCCGCCGTCGGGGCCTGGTCGGCGGTCGCCGACATCACGTTCGTACCGGGCGATTCGGCCGCCGCCGACATCCTCATCGGCGCGGAAGGCGTGCCTCGCGGACGCGCCTTCACCAATGTCGCCTATGACACGAGCGCCGGCACGCCGGGGCCGCGGAGCATCGAGAAGTCGCTCATCTGCCTCAATCCGCTCCAGCCCTGGAAGATCGGCTTCAACGGCGACCTGAAGGTCTATGACCTGCGCTATACGCTGACCCATGAGCTCGGCCATGCCATTGGCCTCAACCACCCGGGCGCGACCAACGAGCTCATGTATTTCCGCTATTCGGAAGCGTTCCGCACGCCTCAGGTAGGCGATATGACTGGCGTGGCGGCGCTTTACGGCCCGGCGCAGGTCCCGGTGGCGTCCGCTCCTGCGGCCAAGCCTCAGCCGGCCGCGGCGCGCAAGATCACCCCGGTCACCGGCCAGGCGGCCCTGCGCTGATCGGGCGCCATGCCGGGTCCGGCCGGTTGTGGACCCGCCTGCCGCGCGCTATCTAGCCCCGCTATCAGCCACTTTCACCGTCTCCACCCACCTGGGAAGCGCATGCCTCGCAGTCCATCCCTTTCCGCCATCGGCTTCGACGCCGACGACACGCTCTGGCAGAACGAGCACTTCTTCAAGCTGACCGAGGCGCGCTTTCGCGGCCTGCTGGCGGACTACGCGGAGCGAGCAACATCTCGCCGAACGGCTGCTGGCGACCGAGCGGCGGAACCTCCAGGCCTACGGCTTCGGCATCAAGGGCTTCACCCTGTCGATGATCGAGACCGCCATCCAGGTGACCGACGGCAAGGTTCCGGCCGACGTGATCCACCAGATCCTCGATGCCGGCCGTGACATGCTCAGCCACCCGGTCGAGACCCTGCCCCATGTCCAGGACACGCTGGAGCGCCTGTCCGGCTCCTATCGCCTGATCATGATCACCAAGGGCGACCTGTTCGACCAAGAGCGCAAGCTCGCCGAATCCGGCCTCGGTGGTTTCTTCGACGCCGTCGAGATCGTCAGCGACAAGACCAGCGAGACCTATGAGCGGATCTTCGCGCGCTACGGAGACGGGCCGGAACGCGCCATGATGGTCGGCAATTCGCTCAAATCCGACATCGTGCCGGCGATCAAGGCGGGGAGCTGGGGTGTCTATGTGCCCCACGAACTGAGCTGGGCGCTGGAGCACGACGAAGTGCCCGCCGACACCTCGCGCTTCAAGCAGCTCGATCATCTCGGCGAATTGGCGGACCTGATCGCGGCAATCCGCTGATCACGCCTGTGGTAGGGCCATTCCCTTGCCCAGGTTCCCCTACCCTGCCTCCAGCCAGCGCACATCTTCCGGCGTTAGCTCGACCTCGAGCGCCTTCAGCGAGTCGTCGAGCTCGCTCATGGCCAGCGGCCCGATCAGCGGGATGACCGGGAAGTCCTGGTAGAGGCAATAGGCGACCGCCACATGCAGCGGGTTCTTGCCGAGCTTTTCGGCCAGTTCCAGGGCGCGGGCGCGGCGGGCGAAGTTCTTCTCGCTGTACCAGGCATTGTAGAGTTCCGGATCGTCGAAGCGGTCCGGCGCGGCGCGGTCGGTGAAGAAGCCGCGCGCCTGGCTCGACCAGGCGAAGTTCGGGATCTGGCGCTCGCGCAGCCACGCCTTCCACGCATCGTCAGAGGCGGCAAGCACCCCGCCCCACACCGGATTGACCATCTCGGCCAGCGAGAAATTGTTGGAGAGCGCCCGCGGCGGATGCTTGCCGTTCTTCTTCGCATAGTCGATGGCGGCATCCATGCGCTCGCGCGTCCAGTTCGACCCGCCGAACATGCGGATCCGTCCGGCCCGCTGCTCGGCATCCATCGCATCGACGAACTCGCCGACGGGCACGTCCAAGTTGTCCCGGTGCATGAAGTAGATGTCGATGTGGTCGGTCTTCAGCCGGTCGAGCGATTCCGTGAGCTGCTTGGCGATGATGTCGGGATAGACCAGGGGCGAATGCGCGCCCTTGCCGATGACGATCATGTCGTCGCGCACGCCGCGCGCCGCCATCCAGTCGCCGAAATACTTGTCGATGCGGCCGCCGCCATAGAGCCAGGCGGTGTCGATCAGATTGCCGCCGCGCTCGTAGAAGGCGTCGGCGAGGAGCATCGCCTGGGTGTAGCTCTCGAAGTTGGCGCCGCCGAGCGCCAGCACCGAGATCTCCTCGTCGAGCCCCTCGATCTTCCGGCGCCGGATCGGCACCTTCGGACGGACCGGCTTGCGGCCATCGATCGTGGTGGTACGCCGCTCCGCCGTCTCGATGCCGTATTCGAGCCCGATCGAGCGCCGCCAGAGGTCGAGCACGCGCATGTTGCCGAGCGTGTCGGCCCAGCTCGCCGCCGGTGGCGAAAGCTGCGTCTCGCCCGCCCGGATCGCCTTGCCGACCGCCTCGATCTCATAGGTATAGACCCAGCGCGGCTGGTCCATGTGGATGATCTCGTCATCCTTGCCGGGACGATGGATGACGATGTCGCTGCCGCCGCCCTGCCGCGTCGGCCCGCCGAACCAGGGCAGCGTCACCTCGAACCAGCCCTTCGGTGCCGAAGACCCGCATCGTGTTGTCCTGCGCCAGCGCGATGCTGCCGGAGACTTCCGCGACGATGTCGTTCGGGAACTGCAGGACCGCCGAGGCCCATTCGTCGACGCCGGTGGCGCCGAGATGGCCGACGCCATGCACCTTGACCGGGTCGAGAAACGGCTTGCCCACGGCCGCGCCGGCGACCAAGCCGGGCGAAGGAGACCGGATAGCAGCAGATGTCGAGGATGCCGCCGCCGGCCGTGTCGTTGGCCATCAGCCGGTGGTTGGGGTCGGGATTGCCCATGATGAAGCCGAAGCTGCCCTTGATCGCCCGCACCTCGCCGATGGCGCCGGACGAAACCAGCTCGATCACCTTCGCCGTCTGCGGATAGAGCCGGTACATGAAGGCCTCGGCGAGGAAGGTGCCGGCCTTGCGCGCCGCATGGATCATCGCTTCGGCTTCGGCGCGGCTGACCGCGATCGGCTTCTCGCACAAAACGTGCTTGCCCGCCTCGGCCGCCTTGATCGCCCATTCGGCATGGGCCGAATGGGGCGTGGCGATGATAGATCGCCTCGACGTCCGGGTCGTCGATGAGCGCCTGATAGCCCTTGATGATGCGGGCGCCCGGGAAAGCTCTCCGCCAGGCCCGGCCGGTTCGGATTGCGCGTGCCGATCGCAACCAGCTCCGCGCCCTCCACCGTGGCAAGCGAGGCGGCGAAATCTTTGGCGATCGAGCCGGGGCCGAGAATGCCCCAGCGAACGGCTGGACTGTCGGTCATCGGAAATCCTGTCGGAAGAGCCTTGGGAGAATCGGAGGGGCGCGTTGCCGCGCTCGAATTGGTCGTTCGCCTGAGTTTACGCAATGCGGCCGGCCGCGAAAAGCACCAAATTCGGCCTTCCCCACGGCGTCAACGAAGCGCCATTGCCCCTTGCCATAGAGGCGCCCATGACTGGGGGCTGATACCTACCAGGCGCGTCCGACGAGAGCGCCCGACGGCCTTCAGGACGCGGCTTTCCTTCCGGCCCTGCCCGAGAGGGAACAAACTGGCGGGTTGTCGGTTTCACAAAGCGACGAACCTTGCCGGCGCGCTTCGGCCTTTCCATGCCCTCCCCGCCGTGCGACGCTGGCGCGTCCGCTCGTCGCACGAGCCTTTCTTGTCCAACGGGTTGGCGTCGTTCTTGCAAGCCGGTTAAGAATAGAAGCGGGCAAAAGGGGAGACGCGCGCGAATGCCAGTCGCCTTCGACGAAATGACCCTGGAAGACGGCGCGGTCCGGGCCGGCTACGAGGCGCTGAAGCGCTGGCTGGACGAGACGCCGGCGGACACCCTCGCCCTTAGACGCGCCGAGGCGGAGCTGCTCTTCCGCAGGGTCGGCATCACCTTTGCCGTTTATGGCAACAGCGATGCCGAAGAACGCATCATCCCGTTCGACATCATTCCCCGCATCCTGGCCCACAGCGAATGGGAGCGGCTCGCCAAGGGGCTGGAGCAGCGCGCCAAGGCGCTCAACATGTTCCTCGCCGACATCTACGGCAATGGCGAGATCATGAGCGCCGGAATCGTGCCGCAGGACCTTGTCTACCGGAACCCTTATTTCCGTCCGGAAATGACCGGCTTGCGCCTGCCCCACAACATCTATGTCCAGATCGCCGGGATCGACGTCATCCGGGTCGATGCGGACGATTTCTACGTGCTGGAGGACAATGCGCGCACACCCTCGGGCGTCTCCTACATGCTGGAGAATCGCGAGGTCATGATGCGCGTCGTGCCGGACCTGTTTGGCGACCATCGGGTGGCACCGGTCGAGAACTACCCCGAAGAGCTCCTCGCCACGCTGAAATCGGTGGCCCCCTATTCGGCCCCGAGCGACCCGACGGTGGCGCTGCTCACGCCCGGTCCGTTCAACAGCGCCTTCTATGAGCACTCCTTCCTTGCCGACAAGCTCGGCGTCGAGCTGGTCGAGGGCCGTGATCTGCTGGTCCGCGACAACATTGTCGAAATGCGCACCACCGAGGGGCCGAAACGGGTTGACGTGCTCTATCGCCGGCTTGACGACGATTTCCTCGATCCCCTCACCTTCCGACCGGATTCGACGCTCGGCGTGCCAGGTTTGATGAACGCCTATCGCGCCGGCAACATCACGCTGGCCAACGCCGTCGGCACCGGGGTCGCCGACGACAAGGCGGTCTATTCCTATATGCCCGATATCGTCCGCTTCTACCTGAGCGAGGAACCGATCCTGAAGAACGTGCCGACCTGGCGCTGCCGGGAGAAGGATGCGCTCGGCTACGTGCTCGACAACATCAAGGATCTGGTGGTCAAGGAAGTGGCCGGCTCCGGCGGCTACGGCATGCTGGTCGGCCCGGCGAGCGACAAGAAGACCTGCGCCCATTTCGCCGAAAAGGTCAAAGCCAATCCCGACGACTTCATTGCCCAGCCGACGCTGGCGCTGTCGACCACGCCGACCTTCGTCGACACCGGCATCGCGCCCCGCCATGTCGATCTGAGGCCCTTCGTCCTCTCCGGTGCAGACAAGGTCCGCATCGTCCCCGGCGGCCTCACCCGCGTCGCCCTCAAGGAAGGCTCGCTGATCGTCAATTCAAGCCAGGGCGGCGGCACCAAGGACACCTGGGTGCTCGACGGATGAACGGAATGCCTGAATGCTGAGCCGGACCGCCGACAGCCTGTTCTGGCTCGCCCGCTATGTCGAGCGGGCCGACAGCACCGCCCGCATCATCGACGCGGCGAGCCGCCTCGCGGCCATGCCCATCGCCTATGCCGGCTCGTCGAACGAGTGGGAATTCGGCGCTGGCCGCGGCCGGTGCCCTCGCCGCCTTCACCGAGCGCCACGGCGAGGCCAATCGCGACGGGGTCATCGATTTCCTCGCCTTCGACCCGGAGAATCCCTCCAGCATCAAGAGCTGCCTCGCCACCGCCCGCCACAATGCACGCGAGGTGCGCACGGCAATCACCTCCGACATGTGGGAGTTGATCAATGCCGGCTGGCTCGACCTCAAGCGCTATGACGGCGCACGGATGAACCGGCCGACGCTCAACGAGTTCCTCGCCCATGTGAAGGAGGCGTGCCTGCGCTTCGACGGCTCTGCCTACCGGACGATGTTGCGCAACGACGCCTATTACTTCGCGCGCGCCGGGGTCTATCTCGAGCGGGCCGACAACACGGCTCGCATCCTTGACGTCAAATACCATGTGCTCCTGCCGGAATCGGCGAGCGTCGGCGGCGGCCTCGACTATTTCCAGTGGGCCTCGATCCTGCGCTCGGTCTCGTCGCTCACCGCCTATCGCTGGGTCTATCGCGAGAGCCTGCGCCCGTGGCTGGTCGCCGACCTGCTGGTCCTCAACCGCCAGATGCCGCGGTCCCTTGCCGCCTGCTACGATAACCTGACCACCTATCTCGACGACCTGTCCGTCGCCTATGGTCGCCAGGGGCCCGCCCAACGGTCCGCCCGCTCGATTCGCACCCGGTTGGAAAACGCGCAGATTTCGGAGATATTCCAGAGCCCCGGCCTGCACGAATTCCTGACCGAGTTCATCGCCGATAACGTCAAGCTCGGTGGCGCCATCCACGAACAATATCTGATGTGAGCGACGACCCGATGCCCCTTCCCCGTTCCGGACAGCGAGAGACGGCCCGCTGACCCATGCGCCTGCGAATCACCCACAGGACGACCTACAGCTATGAGGCGCCGGCCAATCGCGCGATCCAGACACTGCGCCTGACGCCGCGCGGCCACGACGGCCAGTTCATCGTCCACTGGCGCATCGATGTCGATCGTGACTGCCGTCTCGACGCCGCCATCGATCCGTTCGGCAACAGCGTCCACTCCTTCACCCTGGAGGGTCCGCTGGACGGCCTCGTCATCACCGCCGAGGGCGAGATCGAGACCCAGGACACCCACGGCATTGTGCGCGGCCAGGTCGAGCGTTTCCCGCCCGTGGTCTTCCTGCGCGACACGGCGTTGACCGAGTCCGACGCCGCCATCCGTGCCTTCGCCGAGGAGATCGCCGCCGAGACCGGTCCCGACCGCCTGTCCATCCTGCATGGGCTCATGACCGGCATCAAGGAGCGGCTTCATTTCGACGTCACCCACACCGACAGCGGCACCAGCGCCGCGGAATCCTTCGCCATGGGGCACGGCGTCTGCCAGGATTTCGCCCATATCTTCATCGCCGCGGCCCGCTATCTCGAGATCCCGGCGCGCTATGTCGGCGGCTATCTCTACCAGCACGACAAGCTCGAGGGGCAGCAGGCCGGCCACGCCTGGGCCGAAGCGCTTGTCGGTGATGTCGGATGGGTCGGCTTCGATCCCGCCAACGGCGTCTGCCCGACGGATTCCCACCTCAGGGTGGCCATCGGCCTCGACTATCTCGGCGCCGCGCCGGTGCGCGGAACACGCTATGGTGGCGACGGCGAGACTTTAAGCGTCGACGTGATGGTGCGCGAGGCGGCGCGGGCCTTCCGCTGAACCCTCATGCGTTTTTTCGATTGCGACTCGGCCCCGGAGGCCCGACATTTCCCGCCGGATCGTCTCGGTCCGCGAGCCGGGGAACAGACATGACCTATTGCGTGGGCATCCTCGTCCGCGACGGGTTGGTGATGATTGCCGATACCCGCACCAATGCGGGGATCGACAATGTCGCGACCTTCAGGAAGCTGCATACCTTCGAGCGCCCCGGCGAGCGCACCATCGCGCTTTCGACGGCCGGTAATCTCGCTGTCAGCCAGTCGGTCGTGACCCTTGCCACCGAAGGTCTGGAAAACCCCGAAACCCGGGAAGTCCGAGACCCTGATGACCGTGCCCAGCATGTTCAAGGCGGCACAGCTCATCGGCCGATGTATCCGCGCGGTCCATCGCGCCGACGCCATCTCGCTGGAGCAGAACCAGCCGGGTGGCTTCGACGTATCGATGCTGCTCGGCGGCCAGGTCTCGGGCGGCCGGCTGCGGCTGTTCATGATCTACGCCGCCGGCAATTTCATCGAGGCGACGGCCGACACGCCCTACCTGCAGATCGGCGAACACAAATACGGCAAGCCGATCCTCGACCGCTCCGTCACCGAGCAGACGACCCTCGACGAGGCGTTGAAGCTCGGCTTGATTTCGATGGATTCGACCGTCCGCTCCAATCTCGGCGTCGGCCTGCCGATCGACCTGGTGACGATCCGGCGCGACGCGCTGAAGTCGGAGCTGACCTACCGCATCGACGAGGCCGAACCCTACTTCCACGATCTGCGCGAGCGCTGGTCCTCGGCCCTGCGCGCCGCGCATCTCGACATCCCCATGCCGCCCTACAAGTCGGACTGATCCGACTTCGCTCCCATGTTGGCGCCCGCCGGCCGATGGGCTATGGAGAGGGCGCCAATTTCAGGGGGAAATGCCATGTCGTTGAAGGTTGCGTTGATCACCGGCGCCGGTTCGGGTGTCGGCCGGGCGAGCGCCATTGCCCTGGCCAAGGGCGGCTTCGCCATCGTGCTGGCCGGCCGCAGGCCGGAGCCCTTGCAGGAGGTCGCCGGTGACATCGAGGCGATCGGCGGCAAGGCCCTGCCCGTCTCCGCCGATGTCGGCGATCCGGCCTCGGTCGAAGCGCTCTTCGCCAAGGCCAAAGCCGAGTTCGGGCGCCTCGACCTCCTCTTCAACAATGCCGGCATCGGCGCCCCGCCCGTGCCGCTCGAGGACCTTTCCTTCGACCAGTGGAAGGCGGTGGTGGACGCCAACCTGACCGGCTCCTTCCTCTGCTGCCAGCACGCGATCAGGATGTTCAAGGCGCAGGACCCGCAAGGCGGGCGGATCATCAACAACGGCTCGATCTCAGCCCATACACCGCGCCCGGCCTCGGCCCCCTACACCTCGACCAAGCATGCGATCAGCGGCCTGACCAAGTCGATCGCCCTCGACGGCCGGCCGTTCAACATCGTCTGCGGCCAGATCGACATCGGCAACGCCGCGACGCCGATGACCGAGCGCATGACTGGTGGCGTCCCCCAGGCCGACGGGACCATGAAGGCGGAGCCGCGCATGGACGTCGATCACGTCGCCCAGGCCGTCGCCTACATGGCTGGCCTGCCGCTTGAATCGAACGTACTGTTCATGACGGTGATGGCCTCGAAGATGCCCTTCGTCGGACGAGGCTAGAGCAATTGCAGGAAAAGTGGACACCACTTTTCCGTCCGAAATTGCGATGAGAACAAAGAGTTAGGGCGGATCTGCGATTCCATCGAACGATGATCCGCTCTAACCCGCGGCGGTCCGGCTCACCCGAACCGGCGAGCCGGCTCGTACCCTCGCCAGCAGCTTCACGTCGGTCCGGCTCGTCGCCCAAACATTGGCGGGACTGGCAAGGCGCGTCTCCTCGCCGCGCGAGACCGGGGTGCGGCCATAGCCAATGGCAATCGCGTCACCGTCCGGCCAGAAGGCGACCTCGCCGGGTGTAACCACATCACGGGCATCCGCCTCGCGCCCAACGGAAACCGGCGTCGAGAAATAAACTTCCTCTCCCCAGGTCAGGGCCGTCGCCTCGAAGGGCGCCGCCTGCCACAGGGCCTCGGCCGTCGGGGTGTCGAGAAGGTCCACCTCGAGGGTCACCCCCTCGCAGGCAATTATCATCTGCCGCATCGTCTTTCCTCTCCCTTGGCGGAGAGCCTACGACGACGAACAGTCCTTGCAAACCCGCCCCGAGCCACGACAGCCGGCGTCAGGTCATCAGTGGAGCCGGAACTCCTCGGTGACCGAGCGGACCTCGGAATCGCTGATCAGGCGGCGATGGCCGACAGTGACCGAGCGCAGCGGCCCTTCCAGCTCGCGTTCCCAGAAGTCGAGGAAGGATTTGAGCTTCGGAAAGCGCGGGGCAAGATCGTAGGCTTGCCACAGATAGGTCTGCAGCACGTCGGGATGATCCGGCATGCCGTAGAGGATATTGGCCGTGGTCAGGCCATAGCCTTTCAGCTGCAATCTGAAGTCCATCGCGTTCATTCCAACGACCTCCAGGGTGCGTTCACGACCCTACAAGGGTGTCGCGATTTCGCGATATTGCAACTGCGAAATGGAGAAAAACGCGTAGAATCAAAAGATTAGCAGCACGAGACCGGCGGCTGCTAACAGGTCACGCAGCGCCTTTCTGCGCCGCCTTGGCATTCGACCTGCTGAGCTTGTCCCTCAAGCTCCGCTGGACGGCGAGTTCCACCGCGTCCTGCAGATCGGCATGCGAATCGAGCAGGTGGTAGAGCGGCTGGGTCGGAAAGGCGAGATAGCGTACTGGGCTCGCCGTGACCGTGTTCGCGGTCGCCGGATCACCCGTCGAGACGCCGACCTCGCCGATGAGGCTCCCCGGTCCGCACTGAGCGACCCGCTCGCCGTCGACGATGATGTCCGCCGTGCCGCGCGCGATGAAGACCAGCTCCTCGATGGCCTCGCCCTGGCGGGTGAGATCGGTTCCCGGCAGGACATCGCGCCAATGGGCGACGCTGAGGAGCCGGCGCACCTGTCCCGGCCCAAGCGAAGGCACCACTTGCTGCCGGAAATACTGCTCTTCGCGGTTGAGCGACCGGCCCGGCCAGTAGCTCGAGGCAAGCCCGATGCGCACCAGCACGACGGCGAGCAGCAGCACACCCCAGAAGACTCCGACCGGGTCGTGAACGAAGGTGGCGGCATAGACGAGCGCCGCCACGGCGGAGCCGAGCATGAACCAGCGCAGCATAGCCATCGTCGGCATGGCGACGGCGACAACCAGCAGGAACAGGGAAAGGTGCCGGACCAACTCTCCCGGCCGAAAGAGCTCATAGAGCCACATCAGCATCGCCGCACTCTCCTGTGCCGGCCATCAAGGCCTGCTCGCGAGTCTAGGTCAATTTGAGCCGGAGCGACATGGCACGAAAAGCGCAGCGTAAACAAATATGCCGCTCAGGCGACCGGAAGGCTGCCGCCCGCCGCCGCGAGCGCCTCCGGCGTGTCGATGTCGAGCGCCACTGCCGGCCCGAGCTCGACCTCCACGATCGCTTCCGGATTGGCGCCGATCAGGTGCCGCCCACCGGTATCGCCCTGCACCGCCATCAGGTCGGGGAAGAAGCGCGCCGCCCACAGCACCGGGTTGCCGCGCTTGCCGCCGAAGGTCGGCAGCACGAGGAGCGCGCCCGCGTCCGGGTCGAACGCTGAAATCAGCCTGTCGATCATGGCCGCGGTGACGCCCGGCATGTCGGCAAGCAGCACGACGACGCCATCGACATCGGCGGGAAGGCTGGCAATGCCGGCGCGCAGCGAGGTCGACAGGCCCTCTGCGAAATCCGGATTGTGCACCGTCGCGACATCGAGACCGGCGAGCGCCGCCTCGACATCGGGCGCGCGATTGCCGGTTACCACCGTCACCGATACCGCCCGGCTGTCGCGCGCCGCCTCGGCCGCGTGACCGCACCAACGGCTTGCCGCCGATCGTCGCCAGCAGCTTGTTCGGCCCGCCCATGCGCCGCGACTGACCGGCCGCCAGGACCAGCGCCGCGACCCGCGGCGCTCTCGCCGGCTTCATGCACCGGCTCGCCGCCTTCGCGCGGCTGCGGCCGCGAGACGATCTCCATCAGCAACCCGCCAACGCCGAGCGCCGTGATGTCCTCCGGCGTCACGTCGAGCCCGGCCAGCAGGCGATCGAGCACCCAGTCGAAGCCGTTCTCCTTGGGACTGCGCGCGCAGCCCGGCGCGCCGATCACCGGCGTATCCCCGATCCGGCCGAGCACGAGCAGGTTGCCGGGATCGACCGGCATGCCGAGATGCAAGACCTCGCCGCCCGCGGCAGCAATCCCCGCCGGAATGACATCCTCGGCATCGACCACCGCCGAAGCGCCGAAGGCGATCAGCAGCTCGTCGCCGGCGCGGCTACGCTCGGCCAGCGCCCTGCCGACGGCACCGGCATCATGGGCGACGCGCAATTCCTCGCTGACGCGGGCACCCGCCGGCTCCAGCCGTTCGTCGAGGAGCCGGCGCGTCTTGTCCATGGTCGCCGGCTTGAGCGAGGGCAGTTCGGTCGCGACGAGCCCGACCTTCAGCGGCCGGTAGGCAGCGACGCGGATCGCGGCAGCCTCTTTGGCCAGCGCCAGAGCGGACTCGAGCTTGGCGCGGGCCACAGCGAAAGGAATGATCTTCACCGTCGCGACCATGCGGCCCGCCTCGAGCGGCGCGAATGCCGGCAGGGTCGCCACCGTGATCGCCGGATCGATACGGTTGAGCCGGTCGATCAATTCGCGATCGACAATGAGCAGCCCGGCTGTCTCGGCATAAAGATTGGAGCGGCCGGTGAACGGCGCCTCGACCCGCACGCCCTCCCCGGCAAGCGCGCAGGCGAGCGTCTCGGCCGCCGCGTCCTCATGCACGTCGGTCTCGTCCAGCCGCGCAACGACGACCTCTGACGATGCCCGCTGCAACGAGCGTATCGACCTGTGCCGCGGTCAGGCGTGTGCCCTTGCGGATGGTGCCGGAGGCGTGGCGCAGCGAATGGGCGAGGATCGCACCGGTGGCCTCGCCGACCGGAACGGGACCGAATTTCACGCCGCGGCCTCGCGCGCCGCCTGGCCGCGGCTCCTCAGCGCGCCAATCACCTCGGCGAGAATGGCGACCGCGATCTCGGCTGGCGACTGAGCGCCGATGTTCAGCCCGATCGGCGCATGGATCGAAGCAAGCGCCTCCTCGCCGATGCCAAGCTCGCGCAGCCGCTCCAGCCGCTTGCCATGGGTCTTGCGGCTGCCGAGCGCGCCGATATAGAAGCAGCCCGCTTCGAGCGCCGCCGCGAGCGCGCCGTCGTCGATCTTCGGATCGTGGGTCAGCGCCGCCATGCCGGTGAAGGGATCGAGGCCGACTTCAGGCAGCGCCACGTCCGGCCATTCGGGGATCAGCGCGACATCCGGAAAGCGGTCCTTGGTGGCGAATGCCGTGCGCGGATCGATGACCGTCATGTCGAAGCCGGCGATACGCGCCATCGGCGCCAGCGCCTGGCTGATATGGACGGCGCCAATGACGACCAGACGCGGCGGCGGCACCTGCACGGTGAGGAAGAGGCTCTCGCCGGCCTCCGTCGTCACCGAACCCGAAGCGCCGGAGCGGAAGCGCCTGGCGAGTTCCTCCTGCAGCGGATCACCGGCATAGCCGTTCTTCTCGACCACGAGACGCACGTCGCCGGTCGCGGTGTTGGTGATGAGGATCGCCGCCTCGCGCGCCGCCCGTGCGGCGTTGAGGGCGGAAAGAACCGAAATATCCATGCGAATTCACCCGCGTTCGAGGGCCAGCCGGGCACCGAGCCCGATGAGAAGGGAACCCGCCGCGACCCGCATGGCGCGAAGACCAGCGCTGGTGCGGCGCAACCGAGCCGTGATTGTCGAGGCCGCGACGACCGTCAGCAGATCCGCCGAGGAAAAGGTCAGATTGACGATCACACCGAGCACCAGGAATTGCAGCGCCACCGGAAGTCCGGCGTGGGGATCGACGAATTGCGGCAGGAACGCGATAAAGAAGATCGCCACCTTCGGATTGAGCACCTCGACCATCACGCTCTCGACGAAGGCGCGCCGTGCCGATCGCGCCACCTCCGGCGGCCGCTTGGCGCCCTCGCCGCGCCGCCGGATCATGCCGATCCCCATCCAGACCAGATAGAGCGCGCCGGCGATCTTCACGACCGCATAAGCCTCCGGCACATGGCGGAAGATGGCCGACAAGCCAAGGGTCGCGGCAGCGACATGGGCGTAGCAGCCGAGATGAATGCCAAGCGCGGCCATCAGCCCGGCCCGCCGCCCCCGCGCCACCGTCTGCGCGGCCACGTAGATGAGCGCCGGCCCCGGAAAATAGGCGAACAGCAGAGTCGCGGCGGCGAAGGCCAGAAGCAGGTCGGTGGACGGCATCTCGGATCCCGTCAGACGAGCTTCTCGACATAGACCTTGATGCGGCCGCCGCAGGAAAGCCCCACGCGCCAGGCGGTCTCGTCGGCGACACCAAATTCAAGCGTTTTCGGCTTGCCCTCGCCGATCACGTCGAGCGCTTCGCTGACCACCGCGCCCTCGACGCAGCCTCCGGAGACGGAGCCTTCGAAATTGCCGTCGGCGTCGATCACCAGGTGGCTGCCGACCGGTCGCGGCGCCGAGCCCCAAGTCTCGACCACGGTCGCGAGCGCGATATCGCGCCCTTCCTTGCGCCAGGCTTCCGCAGTGGCCAGTACATCGAGATCGGTCTGAGGAATCGTCTGAGTATCCATTCCACCCTCCTTGGGAGGCGTCGCCCGCGCAGGCGAGCGACCTGTTCAAGTGAATATAACGATCCGGCGGCCCGCGCCAAGGGCCGCGCGCATGTCGCTCAGACCCGCCAGCCGACGAGAATCGCCCCGGTGCCGATCAACGCCACGCCGAGCCAGTTCATCGCCGACAGCTTCTCGGCGAGGAAGACGACGCCGAAAATCGCCACCATCACCACGCTGAGCTTGTCGATCGGTGCCACCCGCGCCGCATCACCGAGCTGCAGGGCGCGGAAGTAGCAGAGCCATGAGGCACCGGTGGCGAGGCCGGAGAGCACGAGAAACACATAGGTCCGTCGCGATACCGAGGAAAGCGGCTGCCACTCGCCCAGTACCGCAACGATGAGCGCCGTGACGCAGAAAATCACCACCGTTCGGATGAGTGTCGCGAAATCCGAATTGACGTTCTCGATCCCGACCTTGGCGAAGATCGCGGTCAGAGCCGCGAACACCGCTGCCAGCAGCGCCCAGGCCTGCCACGAAAGAAACATCGCCCTCATCGACTTCCCCCTATCACCGGCCGTCGCTCTCAGGCAGCGTCCAGCCATTTGCGCGGGTCGGCTCGGCCAGCATCGTCGCCACCCAGCGCGCGGCAGAGGTCGGCGACCGCCTCCAGCGAATGGATCGGCCGGAACTCGTCGACATGCGGCAGCATCGCGCGGATCCCGCGCGCCTTCGCTTGGAAGCCGCCGAAGCCGAGAAGCGGGTTGAGCCAGATCAGCCGCCGGCAGGAGCGGTGCAGCCGGTCCATCTCGGCCGCGAGATCCTCGTCGCCGTCGCGCTCCAGCCCGTCGGTGAAGAGGAGCACGATAGCGCCCTGCCCGAGCACCCGCCGCGCCCACATGCGGTTGAACGCATGCAGCGCCGAGGCGATGCGCGTGCCGCCCGACCAGTCGACCACCGCCCCGGAACAGGCGGCGAGCGCCTCGTCGGGATCCTTGCGCCCGATCTGGCGGGTGACATTGGTCAGCCGCGTGCCGAAGAGGAAGCAGTGGACCTTCTGTCGCTCGCCCATCAGGGCATGCATGAAATGCAGGAAGATGCGGGTGTACTGGCCCATCGAGCCGGAGATGTCGCACAGCACCACGATCGGCGGGTGGATCTGGCGCCGCCGCCGGTGACGCAGCATGATCAGCTTGCCGCCGGTCCTCAGACTTGCCCGCAATGTCCGTCGCGGATCGATGGTGCCCGGCGGCGGCGCGGCGACGAAGCGGCGCGTGCGCACCCGATCACTCGACACGTGCATCTGTTCGATCTCGCGCTCGGCCTCGGCGATTTCCTCGGTCGTCATCTGGGCGAAGTCGCGCCGCTGCAATCGCTCGGCCTCGGAGACCGCGAGTTGCGCCTCGATCTCGATGTCCTCGCGCCGCGGCCGCTCGGGTACGGCCGTTTCCTCGAACAGAGCCTGGGCGACGCGCGTCTGGGCCGCCTTCGGCTTCGGCGCGCTCGGCGTCTCGACGCTTTGCAGGAACTGCGACAGCATCTTTTCGAGATATTGCCGGCTGCGCCAGAAGAGCCGGAACGCCTCGTCGAAGACGACGTGCTGGTCGCGCCGCTTGACGAAGATCGAATGGAGCGTCCAGTAGAAGTCCTCGCGGGTGGAGACGCCCGCCACTTCGACCGCGCGGATCGCATCGACCACCGAGGCCGGGCCGACACGCAGCCCCGCCCGCCTCAGCGCGCGGGCGAAATAGAGGATGTTCTCCGCCAGCCGGCCGCCGCCGGCTGCCTCTTCGTCCGGCCCGCCGCTCATTGCGCCGCGTTCGCTTCCGCCTTGACCTCGTCGAGCAGCGCCCGTGCCCGACTGCCCTCGATGCCGGAAATGTCGTCCTGATATTTCAGGAGCACGCCGAGCGTGTCGGAAACGGTCTGCGGATCGAGCGCCACCTGGTCGAGCTCGGTCAGCGCCGTCGCCCAATCGAGCGTCTCGGCGACGCCGGGGCTCTTGAACAGCTCCTGGCTCCTAAGCTTCTGGACGAAGGCGACGATCTCCCGCGACAGCCGGTCGCCGACGCCGGGAACCTTGGTGCGGACGATCTCCAGCTCGCGCTCGGCGTCTGGATAATCGACCCAGTGATAGAGGCAGCGGCGCTTGAGCGCGTCGTGGATCTCGCGCGTGCGGTTGGTGGTGACGATGACGATCGGTGGGGCCGCCGCCTTGAAGGTGCCGAGCTCGGGGATCGTCACCTGATTGTCGGCGAGCACTTCCAGCAGAAAGGCCTCGAAGGCCTCGTCCGCCCGGTCGAGCTCGTCGATGAGAAGAACCGGCGCACCGGCCGGATCCGGATCGAGCGCCTGCAGAAGTGGCCGCCGGATGAGGAAGCGCTCGGAAAAGACGTCCTCGACCAGATGCGTGCGGTCGATATCGCCGGTCGCCTCGGCCGCGCGGATCTCGATCATCTGGGCGGCGTAGTTCCACTCATAGACGGCGCTGGCGACATCCAGGCCTTCGTAGCATTGCAGCCGGATCAGCCGTCGCCCGAGCCGGTCCGACAGGACCTTGGCGATCTCGGTCTTGCCGACACCGGCCTCGCCCTCGAGAAAGAGCGGCCGCGCCATCTTCAACGACAGGAACAGCACGGTTGCCAGCGAACGGTCGGGCACATAGCCGCCATCGCGCAACAGCGCCAACGTCGCATCAATGGAGGCAGGGACTTCAGTCATGAACAAGGCTCCCTAGAGCGGGCATGAACGGAACGGAAAAGGATGGCAGGTCTTCGCAGGGCCGTCCTAGCACGGGCACGGGCAAGTTGGGTAATCCCGTCAATGGTATCGCGCCGGCGCTCTTTCGCCAGGCCCCAGCACGGTCTAAGGAGAACCGAGGAGGACGCAAGCCATGAGCGGTGCGAGCGCAATCGATTCGGCGCTTCTCGGCGGGCTTTTCGGCACGGACGCCATGCGCGAGGCCTTTTCCGACGAAGCGCGGATCCGCGCCATGTTGCGCTTCGAGGCGGCGCTTGCCAAGGCCGAGGCGGCCAGGGGAGTCATTCCGCCGGAATCTGCCGGGCCGATCGCCACCGCCTGCAAAAACCTCAAGATCGACCCGGACGATCTGAGGAAAGGCACGACGCTTGGCGGCAATCCGGCGATACCGCTGGTGAAGGCGCTGATTGCGGCGACGAAAGGCGATGCGGGGCGCTACGTCCATTTCGGCGCCACCAGCCAGGACGCGATCGACACCGGGCTGATGTTGCAGGTCGCCGACGGCCTCGACCTGCTGCTCGCCGATCTCGGCCACGCCGCGGACGCCGCCAGCGGCCTCGCCGACGCGCACCGCCAGACCGCCATGGTCGGCCGCACCTTTCTGCAGCACGCCGTACCCATCCCCTTCGGTCTGAAGGCAGCGGGCTGGCTCGGGCTCCTCGCCCGCTCCCATGCCCGGCTCGCCGAAATCCGGCGCAATGGTCTCTTCGTCCAGTTCGGCGGTGCCGCCGGCTCGCTGTCGGCGCTCGGCGGCAAGGGACCGGCGGTGATGGACACGCTCGCCCGTGAACTCGGCCTGCGCGCCCCCGACACGCCATGGCACACCGCCCGCGACCGCATTGTCGCGATCGGCGCGGCGGTTGCCGCGACCGCCGGCGCCGCCGGCAAGATCGCACGCGACGTCGGCCTCCTCATGCAGACCGACACGGCCGAGGCTTTCGAGCCGGCCGCGCCCGGCAAGGGCGGTTCCTCGACCATGCCGCACAAGCGCAATCCGGTCGGCTCGATCGCCGTGATCGCCGCCGTCCGCCAGGCCGAAGCACGCCTGCCGATCCTCGTCTCATCCATGGACCAGGACCACGAACGCGCCCTTGGCGCCTGGCACGCCGAATGGGGCGCGATCGCCGAGCTCTTCGTCCTGACGGCCGGCGCCCTCGCCCACATCCGCACGATCCTCGAAGGCCTGACCGTCGACGAGAAACGCATGGCCGCCAACCTCGAGGCGAGTGACGGTCTCGTCTATGCCGAAGCGGTGTCGCTGGCGCTCGCCCCAAAGATCGGCCGCGACGAGGCCCACGCCCGGATCGAGGCGGCCAGCCGCACGGTCGTCGACGAAGGCCGGCACCTCCGGGACGTGCTCGCCGACGACTCGCAAGTCACCGCTTATCTCGACGCAAAGGCGCTTGCCCGGCTGTTCGACCCGAAGAACCAGTTCGCCGGCGCCGAGCGCTTCATCAGCCGCGCCCTCAAGGCCTGGCAGGGCGCGCGCACCGGCCGATCGAAGTAGAGGGAGTTCCGCCATGTTCGTGACCGTCGACGACGGCACCCGCATCCACGTCGAAGCCAGCGCCAACATCGACAAGCCACCGCTGCTCTTTTCCAACTCGCTCGGCTGCAACCTGCATATGTGGGACGCGCAGGCCGCCGCCTTCGGCGATCGATACCGCGTCATCCGCTATGACAGCCGTGGCCATGGCCGCTCCGACGCGCCGCCCGGCCCCTATTCCATCGACCGTCTCGGCCACGACGCCCTCGCCGTCCTCGATGCGCTGGAGATCGAGAGCGCCCATTTCTGCGGCCTGTCCATGGGCGGCATGGTTGGCATGTGGCTCGGCGCCAACGCACCCGATCGACTGAGGCGGCTGGTGCTCTCCAACACGGCCGCCCATATGCCGCCGAAGGAAAACTGGGACAAGCGCATCGCCACCGTCACGACGGGCGGCATGGCCGCCATCGTCGACATGGTGCTCGCCATCTGGTTCACGCCCGGCTTTCACGAGCGCGCGCCGGAGGCCATCGCGCCGGTGCGCGAAATGTTCCTCGCCACACCGCCCGGCGGCTATACCGCCTGCTGCGCGGCGATCCGCGACATGGACCAGCGCGAGACGATCAAGGCCATCAAGGTTCCGACCCTGATCATCGTCGGCGACCAGGACGGCTCGACTCCGCCGGACCGTGGCGAACTGATCCACCGCTCGATCCCCGGATCGGACTTCGTCGTCATCAAGGACGCCGCCCACCTGTCGAATATCGAACAGAGGCCGCAATTCGACGCGGCGCTGGCGACGTTCCTCAATGCCGGCTAAGTCTATTAAATAGCCGGCTACATATTCGGATAATTCGGCCCGCCGCCACCTTCCGGCGGGACCCAGGTGATGTTCTGGTTCGGGTCCTTGATATCGCAGGTCTTGCAGTGGACGCAGTTGGCCGCGTTGATCTGGAAGCGCGGCGTGCTAGTCCCCCCCTCGATCCACTCATAGACGCCGGCCGGGCAGTAGCGCGCCGAGGGGCCGCCGAAGACGTCGTGCTCTGACGAGCGCTGCAGGTCCATGTCGGCGACCTTGAGATGCACCGGCTGGTCCTCCTCATGGCTGGTGTTCGACAGGAACACCGATGACAGCCGGTCGAAGGTCACTTCGCCGTCGGGCTTCGGATAGGCGATCGCGGCGCTCTTGCGCGCCGGCGCGGTCGCCGCGTAGTCCGGCCTGCCATGCTGCAGCGTGCCGAAAACGGTGAGGCCGAGCATATTGGCCCACATGTCGAGGCCGCCGAGCGCCACGCCACCGAGCGTGCCGAATTTCGACCACAGCGGCTTGACGTTGCGCACGCGCTTCAGGTCGCGGCCGATCTCAGAGCCGCGCCACGCCGCGTCATAGGAGGCGAGCGCGTCCCCTGTCCGCTCCTCCGCCAGCGCGTCGACCACATGTTCGGCGGCGAGCATGCCGGAGAGCATGGCGTTGTGGCTGCCCTTGATGCGCGGCACGTTGACGAAGCCGGCCGAGCAGCCGATCAGCGCGCCGCCCGGAAAAGAGAGCTTCGGCACCGACTGCCAGCCGCCCTCGGTGATGGCGCGCGCGCCATAGGCGAGCCGCTTGCCGCCCTCGAACAGCGGCCGGATGGTCGGATGGGTCTTGAAGCGCTGGAATTCCTCGAAGGGCGAGAGATGCGGATTGCGATAGTTGAGATGGACGACGAAGCCGACCGCGACCTGATTATCCTCCAGATGATAGAGGAACGAGCCGCCGCCGGTGGAATTGTCCAGCGGCCATCCGAAGGAGTGCTGCACAAGCCCCGGCCGGTGCTTTGATGGATCGACCTGCCACAGCTCCTTCAGCCCAAGGCCGTATTTCTGCGGCTGCCGTCCGGCATCCAGCTCGAAGCGCCGGATCAACTCCCTGGCGAGCGAGCCGCGCGCGCCTTCCCCGATCAGCGTGTAGCTGGCGAGCAGCGCCATACCGCGCTGGAAGGAGGGCTTCGGCTTGCCGTCGCGGCCGACACCCATGTCGCCGGTGGCGACGCCGATGACCCTCCCCTTCTCGTCATAGAGCACCTCCGAGGCCGCGAAACCGGGGAATATCTCGACGCCAAGGGCCTCCGCCTTCTCAGCCAGCCAGCGGCAGACATTGCCGAGCGAGACGATGTAACTGCCGCGATTGCTCATCAAAGGCGGCATGAGGACATTCGGCAGCCGCAGCGCCCCGGCCTGCCCGAGAAAGAGGAAGTGGTCGGCGGTCACGGGCGTCTTCACCGGCAACTCCTCGCTCCGCCAGTCCGGGAGAAGGCGATCGAGGCCGATCGGATCGATGACGGCGCCGGAAAGAATGTGGGCTCCGACCTCGGAGCCCTTCTCCAGCACCACCACGGAAAGGTCGGGGTTTCGCTGCTTCAGCCGGATCGCCGCCGAGAGCCCCGCCGGCCCGGCCCCGACGATCACCACGTCGAATTCCATCAATTCGCGTTCGGGAAGGCCCGTGGACTCACCCATGATCACTGCGCCCCGCTGCAAAAATGAAGCGCCGGCGCAAGCGGCCGGCGCCCCTGTTTAGTCGAGACGCCTGCCGCACCGCAACATTACTCCCGGCTGACCCGCCACACGGTTCCGTTGGCATCCTCGGTGATGAAAAGCGAGCCGTCATGAGCG
Organism: uncultured Alphaproteobacteria bacterium; assembly: GCA_963812285.1. Classification (GTDB taxonomy): domain Bacteria; phylum Pseudomonadota; class Alphaproteobacteria; order Rhizobiales; family Kaistiaceae; genus CAVSRC01. Next base: position 39,632 of record CAWEUR010000031.1, read on the forward strand.
ACCGCCACGCCGACCGGCCGGCCCCAGACCTGGTCGCGCGAGATCACGAAGCCGGTGACGAAGTCCTCATATTCCCCCGTCGGGACGCCATCGCGAAACTTGAGGCGGACCACCTTGTAGCCTGTCCGCGCGCCCCGGTTCCATGAGCCGTGCATGGTGACGAAGGCATCGCCCCTATAGTCCGGCCCGAAGGCATCGCTGTCGTAGAAGGCGATGCCGAGGGGCGCCGAATGGGCCTGGAAGAGCACGTCCGGCACCGTCACCTTGTCGGCAAGGTCGGGCCGCGTGCCGTCGAGCCTCGGGTCCTGATTGGCGCCGATATAGTACCAGGGCCAGCCGTAGAAATGGCCCTTTTCGACGCTGGTCGCATAATCCGGCGGGAGATTGTCGCCGAGGCCGTCGCGCTCGTTGGTGACGCACCATGGCGTGCCGGTCCCCGGCTGGATGGCAAGGCCGGAGCAATTGCGGATACCGGTGGCGTAGGTGCTGCGATTGCGCCCCTCGGGATTGAAAGTGAGCACGTCCGCCCGGCCTTCCTCCTCGCCCCACATGGCGCCGAGCGCATGGCTCCGGGCAAAGGTGTCGAGGCCGCCCGGCGGCGCTCCACCGGCCTGACGGGCAAGGTTGGAGGCCGAGCCGACCGAGACATAGAGCGTCTTGCCGTCGGGCGAGAAGGCGAGGTCGCGGGTCCAGTGGCCGCCGGTCGGCAGGCTCGCAACCACCGTTTCCGGCTTGCCGCGCGACTTGAGATCGCCATTGCGATAGGCGAAGCGCACCACGCTGCCGGTATTGGCGACATAGACCCATTGCGGATCCGGCCCCGGCGGATAGAAGGCGATGCCATAGGGCTGATCGAGCCCGCTGGCGAAGACGGAACTCTCCACCGGCCTCGCCGTGCCGTCCTTGACGCGCAAGACATGGATCTGATCGGCGCCGCTGTCGGCGACGAAAAGATCGCCATTGGGCGCGACACGGATCACCCGCGGCCCGGCAAAGCCGTCGGCGACCTTCTCGATCCTGAAACCACCCGGAACCGAGGGAACCGCTCCCGCCGGCAGGGCGATCTGGCCAGGAGCATTGCTCGCCGAGCGCGTGGCGTAGGGCTTGGGAATATCCTGCGGCCGGATCAACCGCCACACGCCGGGCTGGCTCTCCTGCCAGTCGCCGAACGCCCTTGTCCCCAGTAACGGCGTGCGCCCCGGTTCGGCGGCAAGAGCGACCGAGGCGCCCGCAAGGGCGATAAGGGTCGCGCCAGTGAACAGTCCTGCGCCAAAACTGATACCCATGCGAGACCTCCATCGCCGTGCCCGACAGTCGGCACGGTTGCATATGGACCGCCGGGATCGGGCTTCAACCGCATCGCCACATTGCGCCGTCCGCGCGGAGCGCTAGCATAGGCGCGAACCCGAAGCGGACCATGAACCAGAAGCTCCCTCAGACCCACCAAGAGGCCGCCGCCCTCCTCGCCTGGTATGCCGAGATGGGCGTCGATGTCGCGCTCGAGGAAAAGCCGGTCGACCGCTTCGCCGCCCCGCCCCCTGCGCCCCCGCCACCCGATCCGGCGCCGCAGCCGCGGCGCGCCGCGCGGACCCTGTCCTCGTCCCCGCGCCAGGCCGTCGCCGCCCCCAGCGCCGCCGTGCCGCCGTCCGACGAAACCGTGCGCAGCGCCCGTGATATCGCCCGCTCGTGCAACACGCTGGACGAATTGCGCGCGGCGCTGACCCGCTTCGAGGGCTGCAATCTCCGCCTCACCGCCACCCAGCTCGTCTTCGCCGACGGCAACCCGGAAGGCCGGGTGATGATGGTCGGCGAAGCGCCCGGCCGCGACGAGGACATCCAGGGCCTGCCCTTCGTCGGCCGCTCCGGCCAGCTTCTCGACCGCATGCTCGCCGCCATCGGCCTCGACCGCACCAAGGCGTACATCGCCAATGTCGTTCCCTGGCGCCCACCCGGCAATCGCACGCCGACACCGCAGGAGACCGCCGTCTGTCGCCCCTTCATCGAGCGCCAGATCGAGCTTGCCGATCCCGACATCCTGGTCCTCCTCGGCGGTGCCGCCGCCAAGGAGCTGCTCGAGACCTCGGAAGGCATCCTGCGCCTGCGCGGCCGCTGGCGCGAATACGACACCGGCAGCCGCCGCATCCGCGCCATCGCCAGCCTCCATCCCGCCTATCTCCTCCGCCAGCCCCTGCAGAAGCGCCTCGCCTGGCGGGACTTCCTCATGATCAAGGCGGCGATCGAGGAGTTGGAGGAAAAGGCGCAGAACTGACGGCCCGACGGGCCGCGCGTCTGCCGCCCATCCATCCTCCGTTCACCGCAAAGCCACGATTCCGCCGCCGATGGCTGCAAGAGCCTGCTTCAGGCTGGCCTTCGCCGCCTCATCCGCCTAGAGAATCGTGCCGATGGCTTCGAGCTCGATTCCGGTAGCGGCGCTGCTTCTCGGCTCCGCCTTTCTTGTTCTGGCCGGCGGCATGCACGGCCTGCTCCTGCCCGTGCGCGGCACGATCGAGGGCTTCTCGACGACCGAGCTCGGCCTGATCGGCACCGGCTGGGCAATCGGATTCGTCGCCGGCTGCCTGGCGGTGCCGATGATCGTGCGTCGTGTCGGCCATGTGCGCTCCTATGGCGTGATGGCCTCACTCGCCGCCGTGGCGATCCTGCTCAACATGCTGATCGTCACGCCCTATGCTTGGATTGCCTTGCGCGCGATCTCCGGCTTCTGCTTCGCCGGCGCCGCGATGATCGTCGAATCATGGCTGAACGAGCGCGCTTCGAAGGAGAACCGCGGCCGCATCTTTTCCATCTACCAGATGGTGAATTTCACCGCCTCGACCGCCGGGCAGCTCTCCCTCGCCCTGCATTCGACGACCGACGACTTCTACTTCGCCATCGGCGCGATCTTCTATTGCCTGGCGATCCTGCCGACGGCGCTCTCGACCGCCGAGCACCCGCGCCCGCTGAAGGCGAGCCGCCTCGACATTCGCCGGCTCTACGCCAATTCGCCGGTGGCGGCCGTCGGCTGCTTCCTCATCGGCCTTGCCAATGGCGGCTTCGGCACCCTCGGGCCGGTCTACGCCCAACGCATCGGCCTGCCGGTCGCGAGCGTTGCGATTCTGATGGCCGGCGCCCTCCTCGGCGGATCGCTGATCCAGTTTCCGCTCGGCCGCCTCTCCGACAGCATGGACCGGCGCAAGGTCCTGCTCGCCGTCGCCCTCGGGGCGATCCTCATCGGCCTCGCGATCTTCCTCATCCGGCCGCACGACAAATACGTCGTCATCGGCCTTCTCATCCTGTTCGGGGCGATGGTTTATCCGATGTATGCCCTGACCGTCGCCCACGCCAACGACTTCGCCGCGGCCGACGATTTCGTGAAGATCGCCGGTGGCCTCCTCCTCCTACTTGGCTTCGGCACCATGATCGGGCCGATCCTTGCGGCCATCGCCATGGAGCGAATCGCGCCGGAAGGGCTCTTCGCCTTCACCGCGATCGTCCACGCGTGCCTCTTCCTCTACACGCTCTTCCGCATGTTCCGCCGCGCCGCGCCGAGCGCGATCGGCCGCGAATCCTTCGAACCTCTCCTGCCGACCCCGACCAAGACGCCGACGCCCGAAAGCATCGGGCTCGATCCGCGTGCCACCGAGCACCGGGACAATTCGGGTTCCCAAGACCCAGCGGCATAGAAATTGCTCATCTCAACCCGGTCCAAAGCGGTTTGACGCCGTACTGGATCAAGGCCAGTTGTCTTGTCGACGGGGCCTTGGTAAGCCTTAGTGATCAAGAGAAGCCGGCTCATAGAGACGAGCTTCCGTGGCCAAAGGCCGCAATAGCAATCAGGGGACGGGGCCGATGGAATATTTCGTACAGCAGCTCATCAATGGGCTGACTCTGGGTTCGATCTACGGCCTCATCGCGATCGGCTACACGATGGTCTACGGGATCATCGGCATGATCAATTTCGCCCATGGCGATATCTTCATGGTCGGCTCGTTCATCGCTCTTATCGCCCTGATCATCATCGGCGTGACGGCCGCGACGCCCTTCCTGGTGCTGATCCTGGCGCTCCTTCTGGTCGTGGTGATCGCCATGGCGCTGACCTCGATCTGGGGCTGGACGGTCGAGCGGGTCGCCTACCGGCCGCTGCGCGGCTCGTTTCGCCTGGCGCCGCTGATCACCGCCATCGGCATGTCGATCGTCCTGCAGAACTTCGTGCAGCTTGAACAGGGCGCCCGCGTCAAGCCGATACCGCCCCTGATCAAGGGTGGCTACGCGATCATGCAGAAGGGCGACTTCGTCGTTCAGCTGTCCAACATCCAGATCATCATCATCGTCACGACGCTGGTGCTGATGGTCGCCTTCAGCCTGCTGATCTCGCGCACCGCGCTCGGCCGCGCCCAGCGCGCCTGCGAGCAGGACGCGCGCATGGCCTCGCTCCTCGGCGTCAACGTCGACCGCACGATCTCGCTGACCTTCGTCATCGGCGCCGCGCTCGCCGCCGTCGCCGGCGTGATGTACCTGCTCTATTACGGCGTGATCGACTTCTACATAGGCTTCGTCGCCGGCGTGAAGGCCTTCACCGCCGCGGTTCTCGGCGGAATCGGCTCCCTGCCCGGCGCCATGCTCGGCGGCCTTCTCATCGGGCTGATTGAGACCTTCTGGTCGGCCTATTTCTCGGTCGAGTACAAGGACGTCGCGGCCTTCTCCATCCTGGCGATAACGCTGATCTTCCTGCCTTCTGGCCTGCTCGGCCAGCCTGAGGTGGAGAAGGTCTGAGATGGCTGCGGATCCGGTCAACGAACCCACCGCCGAAATCACGCCGGAAGGCGCCGAAATCCAGGAGGAGCAGCGCCGCGCCGCCTATGCCGGCGAGCCGCCGGCTGTCGTCACGCCGCGCCGCGACAACATCGTCGCCGGCTCGCTGAAGGATTCGGCGCTCGCCGCGGTCATCGCCTTTGCCCTCGGCGCTCCGCTGATCGGGCTCCAGACGGTCTCCGGCGAAGGCAGCAGCTTGGCGATTCGGACCCGCTGGGGCGAGCTCGCCACAGTCGTCGGCATCGTCTTCTTCGGCCGCCTGCTCCTCAACCTCTTCGTCTGGAAAGCCGACCGGCCGATCACCAAGACCATCGGCAACGTCTTCGCGCACACGCCGCGTCTGCCGGGTCTCGGTCGCATCGCCTCGGTCATCTTCCTGATCCTCGCCTTCATCATCCCCGTGCTGGTGATGCTCTACATCCCGGCGCAGAGCCGCTACGTCCTCGACCTCGGCACGCTGATCCTCACCTATGTGATGCTCGGCTGGGGTCTCAACATCGTCGTCGGCCTCGCCGGCCTGCTCGACCTTGGCTACGTCGCCTTCTACGCGGTCGGCGCCTATTCCTACGCGCTTCTCGCCGAGCATTTCGGCTGGTCGTTCTGGGTCTGCCTGCCGCTTGCCGGCATCCTCGCCGCATGTTGGGGCATGATCCTCGGTTTCCCGGTGCTCAGGCTGCGCGGCGACTATTTGGCCATCGTCACCCTTGCCTTCGGCGAGATGATCCGCCTCGTGCTGATCAACTGGTACACCTTCACCCATGGCCCCGACGGCATCACGCGCATCGCCCGGCCGAGCTTCTTCGGCCTGGAATTCGTGCGCGGCGATGCCGGCTTCGCCCACTTCTTCGGCATCCCCTATTCACCGAACCACCGGATCGTCTTTCTCTACTATCTGATCCTGCTCCTGGCGCTGGTGACCAACTTCGTCACCCTGCGCGTGCGGCGCCTGCCGGTCGGGCGCGCCTGGGAAGCGCTGCGCGAGGACGAGATCGCCTGCCGCTCGCTCGGCATCAACACCACCAACACCAAGCTCACCGCCTTCGCCATGGGTGCCATGTTCGGCGGCTTCGCCGGCTCGTTCTTTGCCACCCGGCAGGGCTTCATCTCGCCAGAGAGCTTCAATTTCATGGAATCGGCGACGATCCTGGCGATCGTCGTCCTTGGCGGACTCGGCAGTCAGATCGGCGTCGCGGTCGCCGCCGTGGTGATGATCGGCGGCATCGAGATGCTCAGGAACCTCAACTTCCTGCGCGCCATATTCGGTCCTGACTTCGACCCGACCCAGTACCGCATGCTGATCTTCGGCGTGGTCATGGTGGCGATCATGGTCTGGCGCCCGCGTGGCCTGGTTTCCACCCGACAACCATCCGTCTTCCTCAAACGACGAAAAGCGGTGTCGTCGGATCTTGTTGGCGAGGGCTCGCGGATGAGCGCCTGGGAAACCGATCCGGTCCTCACCGTCGAGCACCTCACCATGCGCTTCGGCGGCCTGGTGGCGATCAGCGACCTCTCCTTCGCCGTTGGACGGGGCGAGATCACCGCCCTGATCGGCCCGAACGGCGCTGGCAAGACGACGGTCTTCAACTGCATCACCGGCTTCTACAAGCCGACCGAGGGCCGCATTTCCATGGCGCATCGGCCGGAGGCTTTCCGCGGCATCGAGGAGACGACGGCAAGCGGGCGGCGTCAGTCCTCCGCGCGCGACCTGTTCCTCCTGGAACGGATGCCCGACTACGAGATCTCCAAGCGCGCCCGCGTCGCCCGCACCTTCCAGAACATCCGCCTCTTCGGCGGCATGACAGTGCTGGAAAACCTGATGATCGCCCAGCACAACAAGCTGATGGTCGCCTCCGGCTACACCGTCGGCGGCATCTTCGGCCTCGCCTCCCATCGCAGCGGCCACGAGGCGGCGATCAAGAAGGCGATCTACTGGCTCGAGCAGGTCAACCTGATCGAGCGCGCCGACGACCCCGCCGCCGACCTGCCCTATGGCGCCCAGCGCCGACTCGAGATCGCGCGGGCCATGTGCACCGACCCGCTGCTTCTGTGTCTCGACGAGCCGGCGGCCGGCCTCAATCCGCGGGAATCCGCCGAGCTCAACGACCTCTTGCGCTTCATCCGTGCCGAGCACGGCATCTCGGTCCTGCTCATTGAGCACGACATGGGCGTCGTCATGGAGATTTCCGACCACATCGTCGTGCTCGACTACGGCGTGAAGATTTCCGACGGTTCGGCCGAGTTCGTGCGCAACGACGCACGCGTCATCGCCGCCTATCTCGGTGTCGAGGACGAGGAAGTCGACAGTAGTCGAGGCGGAGGTCACGCAATGAGCGCGCCCCTCCTCTCCATCCGCGGCGTCACCACCTATTACGGCAACATCGTCGCCCTGCGCGGCGTCGACCTCGATGTCCACGAAGGCGAGATCGTCACGCTGATCGGCGCCAATGGCGCCGGCAAGTCGACGCTGATGATGACCGTGTGCGGCAGCCCCCGCGCCCGCGATGGATCGATCGTCTTCGACGGGACGGACATCACGCGTAGTCCGACGCATGAGATCATGCGCATGGCGATCGCCCAGTCTCCGGAAGGCCGACGCATCTTCCCGCGCATGACCGTGCTCGAGAACCTGCAGATGGGCGCCGCCGCCAGCGGCTTCGACCATTTCGACAGCGATCTCGAACGCGTCTACGAGATGTTCCCGGTGCTGAAGAACCGCGCCGAGCAGCGCGGCGGCACACTCTCCGGCGGCGAGCAGCAGATGCTCGCCATCGCCCGCGCCCTGATGAGCCGCCCGCGGCTGCTGCTCCTCGACGAGCCCTCGCTCGGCCTCGCCCCGCTCATCGTGCGCCAGATCTTCGAGGTCCTGCACGAGTTGAACGAGAAGGAGGGGCTGACCGTGTTCCTGGTCGAGCAGAACGCCTATCACGCCCTCAAGCTCGCCCACCGCGGCTACGTCATGGTCAACGGCCTGATCACCATGACCGGTACGGGCAAGGAACTGCTCGCCCGCGAGGAGGTGCGCGCCGCCTATCTCGAAGGCGGAAAGCACTAGGAGAGGCAGAGATGGGCATCTTGTGGGACAGGTCTCTCGGCGATTTCCTGCTGGTCACCGTCTTTCTCGGCGGTGGTGCCGCTTATCTGACAGGCCGCGCGGTCGCCCTCACCTGGCGGCGCCTCGTCTATCTCATCCTCTATCTGTGCCTGCTGACCGCGGCGGTGCGCTTCATTCACTATTCGCTGTTCCAGGGCACGCTGCTCAGCCTGCACTATTACGTCGCCGACCTGATCGTGCTGCTCGTCCTCGGCGGGCTCGGCTACCGGGTCACGCGGGCGCGGCAGATGAGCGGCCAATACGGTTGGATCTACCAGCGCGCCGGCCCCGTGGCCTGGCGCCGGCAGCCCGGCGGAGTGTCTCAGGCGGCCAATAAGGGCTGAGTACGCTAAGCAATACTTTGACCTTACCTGGCCTCCAAGTTGCACGGCTATTCGCGGCGGGCTAGGTTTTCTTCCAGTGGGGGGTCGACCCTGCTGTTCACATGGCGGTTCACCGCCATTATCCAGGGGAGTAGAGCATGAAACACTTGTTGAAGGCCGGCATCGCGCTGTCGTTCGGCGTGGCGATGGCCAGCGCGGCTCACGCGGATATCACGATCGCGACTGCGGGCCCGATGACCGGTCAATACGCTTCCTTCGGTGCCCAGATGAAGGCCGGCGCCGAGCAGGCGGTTGCCGACATCAATGCCAAGGGCGGTGTGCTTGGCCAGAAGCTGGTCCTCGAAATCGGCGACGATGCCTGCGATCCGAAACAGGCCGTGGCGGTCGCCAACCAGATGGCCGGCAAGCAGATCGCGTTCATGGCCGGGCATTTCTGCTCCGGTTCGTCCATTCCCGCTTCCTCCGTCTACAACGACGCCGGCATCATTCAGATCTCGCCGGCTTCGACCAACCCGAAGTTCACCGACGAGCGTCCCGGCCCGGGCATCTTCCGCGTCTGCGGCCGTGACGACCAGCAGGGCGCGGTGGCCGGCAAGTTTCTCGCCGAGCACTTCAAGGACAAGAACATCGCCATCATCGACGACAAGAGCACCTATGGTAAGGGCCTTGCCGATCAAACCCGCAAGTTCATGAACGAAGCGGGCAAGAAGGAAGTCCTCGACGACTCCTACAATGCCGGTGAAAAGGACTACACCGCTCTCGTTTCCAAGCTGAAGGCGGCCAACATCGACGTCCTCTATGTCGGCGGCTATCACACGGAAGCCGGCCTGATCGTGCGCCAGATGCGCGACCAGGGGATGAAGACGGTCCTGATGTCGGGCGACGCGCTGGTCACCGACGAGTACTGGCAGATCACCGGTGACGCCGGCGAAGGCACGCTGATGACCTTCTCGCCCGACCCGCGCAAGAACCCCGAGGCCGCTGGCGTGGTGAAGGAGTTCAAGGACAAGGGCATCGAGCCGGAAGGCTATGTGCTCTACACCTACGCCGCCATCCAGGCTTGGGCCCAGGCCGCGGACACCGCTGGCGCGATCGACTTCGACAAGGTCGTCGCTGCGCTCGACAAGGGCACCTTCAAGACGGTCCTCGGCGACGTCAAGTTCGACGACAAGGGTGACGTCACCCTGCCCGGCTATGTCATCTACGAGTGGAGCCACGGCAAGTACGACTACATGAAGGACATGTAATCGTCCCACGCCATGACTTTGCCGTTTCGGCGGCGGAAAACCCCGGTGGCAACGCCGGGGTTTTCTTTTTGCCACTTCCGCCGATAGCTTCTGGCCATGACTGAGCTGCTGCACAACCTCCTGACCGACGTTCCCGGCCTCCGCGTTGGCAATGCCGAGGACCATGCCGTCAAGACCGGCGTCACCGCGGTACTGTGCGACAGGCCGGCGGTGGCGAGCGTCCACATCATGGGCGGCGCGCCGGGAACCCGCGAGACCGACCTTCTCGCGCCCGAGCACACGGTCGAGGCGATCGACGCCGTCGTCCTGTCGGGCGGCTCGGCCTTCGGCCTCGACGCCGGCGCCGGGGCGATGCTGGCGCTGGCCGAGATGGGCCGTGGATTTCCCGTCGGCACGGCGCGCGTCCCGATCGTGCCGGCGGCGATCCTCTTCGACCTCCTCAACGGCGGCGACAAGGCCTGGGGCAAGGAACCGCCCTATCGCGCCCTCGGACGGGAAGCGATCGGGGCGGCCGCGAAGACCTTCGCCCTCGGCTCGTTGGGTGCCGGCGCCGGCGCGACCACCGCCAATCTGAAGGGCGGCCTCGGCTCGGCGTCCTTCCGCCTGTCCAACGGCACGACCGTGGCCGCGCTTGTCGCGGCCAATGCGGTCGGACAGTCGACGATCGGCGACGGCGCCCATTTCTGGGCTGCCGCCTTCGAGCGGGGTGAAGAGTTCGGCGGCCTCGGCCTGCCCTCGCCCCTGCCCCCCGAAGCAACCGCCCTCCGCCTCAAGGGCGGCGCTCGGGAGGGCGAGAACACGACCATCGCGGTCGTCGCCACCGACGCGATCCTCACCAAGGCACAGGCCAAGCGCCTCGCCATCATGGCCCATGACGGCTTCGCCCGCGCCCTGTGGCCCGCCCACACGCCGATGGACGGCGATCTCGTCTTCGCCCTATCCACCGGCCGCACGCCGCTTGCCGACCCGATTGCCGATATTGTCGCGCTCGGCTCCGCCGCGGCGGCCTGCACCGCCCGCGCCATCGCCCGCGGCATCTACGAGGCAGTCCCGGCTCCGGGTGACCGACTGCCGACCTGGCGCCAAGCCTTCGGCCCGGCTCGCTGACGCACGCGATAGGCCTTTAGCGCTTCATTAACGCTAAGGAACAATGAGCGGTTCACGGAACCGTGAACCCGGGCTACAACTCTCGCGTTGGCCTCGTGACGGAATGGCTACGTAGCGGATCGCAAGTCCGCTCATCCTGGTTCGACTCCAGGCGAGGCCTCCAACCTTTTCTTTTCTATCAGGTTTGCCGCGGTCGGGTGCTGGCGACAGGCCGTCTCTACCGGTGGTGGAATAGCGCTGGATCGCCCCCCTTAATTGGCCGTTAACCAAGTCAACTCACCCTCGGCGAGTGGGTGACTCGTGACCGCAATCTGCCCATTCGTATGCGACCGGACGTTCCGGGCATCAGCGGCGGTGGCGGTCAGCGGCAGGGGCAAGCCGGACTATGCAAATTGCGTTGAAAGATGTGCCGTTGCCGGCGCAAGCGTCCAATACGACGCTGGCCCCGCCCTTCGGCACGTTTTCGCCAAACACGCTTCAGGCGGCGGTCATCCGGATGGCGCGCGCGACGATTCTGCGGCGCGGGCTGTTCCGCGACCTCATGCGCCGCGTTGTGGCGGCCCTGCGGCCCGGCCCGCTTGACGCGGTCTTCCTCGGCGCCTCGTTCCGCACATATCTCGACGCCACCTCGACCGAGTGGGCGCTGCTCTTCAAGCCCGACTACAACAAGGACGAGATCGGCTTTCTGGCGCAGGGCCTCGGTCCCGGCAGGGTCTTCGTCGACATCGGCGCCAATATCGGCCTCTACAGTCTACCGCTCGCGCTTCGCATGGGGTCGACCGGCCGCGTGGTCGCGATCGAGCCCGACCGCCACGCGCTGAGGCGGCTGAGGATCAACGATGCCGCCTCCGGCGCCGGCAATGTCACGGTCTTTCCGGTCGCGATCGGCGCCCGCGACGGCGTCACCACCTTTGTCGAGGCGACCAATTGCGGCGCAAGCCGCATCGACGGCAAGGGGGGCCGGCAGGTACGCATGCGCCCGCTCCTCGCCATCGCCGAACAGGCCGGGATCGAGCGCATCGACGCGCTCAAGATCGACATCGAAGGGTACGAGGATCGCGCCCTCATTCCCTTCTTCCGCGCCGCGCCGCGCTCGCTGTGGCCGAAGCGGATCGTCATCGAGGACGAGAACGCGGACCAGTGGGCCGAGGACTGCATGGCCTTCCTGATGGACATCGGCTACCTGCCCGCCGGCCACACCTCCAACAACGCCCTGCTCATCCTGGATGAGGACGCGGCACCGGCCGGAGCCAGGCTGCAGCTCGTCGTCTCAAATCCGCAGTCTGGTCGTGCACACCGGAAACAATGACATTCGCATTGAATTTAATTATGGGGCTAGACCCAACTCATTTCTCGCAGGAAAGTACAATAAGAAATTGAATACAAAAGAAAATATCCGACAATCATAAAGCCAAACCCGACATTTCCGACACCCCTATGCGCGCGCGGGCGCGCGCGAGGCAATGGTTCATCCCGCATTCGAGGCGACCAACCGAACCTGGACGACGAAGCGCTGTGGACACGCAAGCACCAATGCGTTCCGGCCGCCGTCGCATCCGATTCGAGAGAACATGCAGATTGTTTCGAACTTCGGCGGATGAGGGAGTGGAACAAGGCTCTGCGGTGACGAAGCCCTTTTAGCAATGGTGAAGAGTGGCGCGCTGCCGACATGCTGTAATCCAACTAAGTCGTGCTCCGAGTTCGGAACGCAGCGACTGCTCAACAAAAGACATCGAAAACCGTGCGAGCCCAATCCGAAAGTATTTTTGAGGAAGGCAACAACATACGCCTATATCGTAACCGAGTATTAAATATAGAATGGAGGAAAATGGTATCGAAAGTCAACGAAAAACTTCAAGAAGCCAAATAATCGCAATTCAGAATTCTAAAAAATGGACCAGCTATGCATGCCAGAACAATTCTGAATTGGCGACATCCAGAGATCGCAAAATGCCATCACTCATTTTGAGCACGACTTCATGATTGGACTTGTTCGC
>CAWEUR010000032.1:0-11833 GCA_963812285.1 uncultured Alphaproteobacteria bacterium
AAGCTGGCAAGCTCCTCGGGCGAGGCGAAGCGCCGGATCGCGGCGTGCTCGTCGGCGACGCCCTGCAGATAGCCCTGCCAGTCGCCGCCCCTGTCGGCGGTCAGCTGCTTGGCGGTCTTTACCCAGTCGGGCGTCTGGATCGAGGCCGGGATTGATGCAGTTGACGCGGATGTTGTCCTTGATCACCTCGGTGGCCAGCGTCTTAGAGAACATCATCAACGCCGCCTTGGTGGTGTTGTAGATCGGCTCGTACCACAGCGGCTGCACGGCGCAGATCGAGGCGTTGTTGAGCACCACGCCGCCGCCGCGCTGCCTCATCGGCGGGCACAGGCCGCGCGCCAGCCGCACCGCCGCCATCACGTGCAGGTCCCAGTAGTACTGCCACTTGTAATCCGGCGCCTCCATGATGATCTCGTTGGAGCCGGTGCCGGCATTGTTGATGAGGATGTCGGCGCCCTTGAACTTGCGGCGGGTGGCGGCAACCAGCGCCGCCGCGCCCTCGGTGGTGGCAACGTCGCAGGGAACCGCCAGCGTCTGCACGCCGTGCTCCTTGGCGATACGCCGAGCCTCCTTCCTCAGGCGCGAATCCTGGCGCGCCGCCATCACCACATGCACGCCTTCCGCCGCCAAACCTTCCGCCACCGCCAGTCCGATGCCAATGCTGGCGCCCGTAACTACGGCAACCTTTCCGCCGAGGCCGAGATCCACGCTACCCTCCCTGATCGTGTGCTCAAATGGCCCATTCTTCCGACGGCTGGCGGCTCCATGGCGCCGGTCATGATCGCGACCGCGTCCGACATGGAGTATTTCTTCGGGTCGATGACCGCGATCCGCCGCCCGAGGCGGTGGATATGGATCGCGGTCGGCGACCTCGAAGACGTGCGGCATGTTGTGGCTGATCAGGATGATCGGCAGGCCGCGCCGCTTGATCTCCAGGATCAGCTCGAGCACCTTGCGCGACTCCTGACGCCGAGCGCCGCCGTCGGCTCGTCCATGATGATGACCCGGCTGCCGAAGGCGGCGGCGCGCACCACGGCGACGCCCTGGCGCTGGCCGCCGGACAGCGTCTCCACCGGCTGCCTGATGTTCTGGATGGTGAGCAGGCCGAGCGCGTTGAGGTGCTTGCGCGCCTCGTCGCGCATGCTCGACCGGTCGAGCAGGCGGAAGAAGGGGCCGAGCGGGCCGGGCTTGCGCCGCTCGCGGCCGAGGAACAGGTTGTCGGCGATCGACAGCGCCGGCGACAGAGCGAGGTCCTGATAGACGGTCTCGATGCCGGCGGCGCGGGCATCGAGCGGCGAGCGGAAGTGGACGACCTGGCCGTCGAGGCAGATCTCGCCCTGGTCGGGCAAGAGCGCCCCGGCGAGCATCTTGATGAGCGTCGACTTGCCGGCGCCGTTGTCGCCGATGACCCCGAGGATCTCGTTCGGCTTGAGGTCGAAATCGGCATGGTCGAGCGCGACCACCCGGCCGAAGTGCTTGACGATGTCGCGCGCCCGCAGGATGGGCTCGACGGATTGTGCGCTCATGACGCGATCCTCCGCACCCACTGGTCGATGGTCACCGCGACGATGATCAGCACGCCGACGGTGAATTCCTGCCAGAGATTGTCGAGCCCGTAGAGCGACAGGCCGTCGCGGAAGACACCGACGATCAGCGCCCCGATGAGCGTGCCGATGATCGAGCCGCGCCCGCCGAACAGGCTGGTGCCGCCGATCACCACGGCGGTGATCGAATCGAGGTTCGCATTGGCTCCGGCCAGCGGGCTGACGGCGCCGATACGCCCGATCATGATCCAGCCGGCGATGGCGCAGATGAACCCGGCCATCGAGTAGACGGCGAGCAGCGTCCTGGTCGTGCTGATGCCGGCCAGGCGCGCCGAATTGGGATCGTCGCCGGTGGCGTAGACGTGGCGGCCGAAGGCGGTGCGATTGAGGACGTACCAGACGATCGCCGCCATGACGAGCATCAGAATTGAGCCGTAGGTGACCGGCGCGCCGCCGAGCTTGAACGAATTGCCGGTGACCTGCAGGAAGGGCGCCGCCGCCGCGATCTCCTGCTGCCGGATGGTGGCGCTCTGCGAATAGAACAGGATCAGCGCGCCGAAGATGCTCCAGGTGCCCAGCGTGACGATGAACGGCGGCAGTTTGAGATAGGTTACCAGCGCGCCGTTGACGTAGCCGCAGATGAGCGCCACCAGCAGCCCCGCTGGAAAGGCGATGAAGACTGGCACGCCGCTGACCACCGCCAGACGGCCCATGACGATCGAGGCGAGGATCATGATGACGCCGACCGACAGATCGATGCCGGCGGTAAGGATGATCAGCGTCTGGGCGATGCCCAGCGTGCCGATGATCGTCACCTGCTGGAGGATCAGCGACAGGTTGAACGGCGCGAAGAAGCGGCTGCCCACTAGGATGCTGAAGACCGCCAGCCCGATCACAAGGACGATGAATGGAATCGCGGTCGGGAAGGCGTGCAGGAATTCCTGGAGCCGCCTTAGCGCACCGCGGTGCTCGATCTCGAAGGCGGCGGCGCTGGCGTCGGCCTCAGCCAGGACCTTCTCATACTCGGCGGCGGCGACCGGGCCGCGGCTGTTGCTGCTGTCGCTCATGGTCCTCCCCTGCCGCTGTTGCCCCGCGGCCTGGGGGAGCAGCCTTTGCGGTTGCTCCCCCTGTTCGCTCACAGTCTAGGTGGATTTCATGCAGTTGAGAACTATCAGCCCCAGCAGAGCTTCAGGCCTTCGTCGATGCTGATCGACGGAACGCCGCTCACCGGCTTGTCGGTGATCAGCTGGGCGCCGGTATCGAAGAAGCCGCCCTTGGCGACGCCGTCCGGCAGCTTTCCGTTGGCGATCGCTTCGAGCGCCATCGCCGCCATCTTGAGCGGGTATTGCTGCGAGGTGGCACCGATAATGCCGGCCTGCACGTTCTTGACGCCCGGGCAGCCGCCGTCGATCGATACGACCAGCACCTGGCCTTCCTTGCCGGCCGCCTTGATGGCCTCATAGCCGCCCGCCGCCGCCGGCTCGTTGATCGTGTACATCACGTTTACGTCCGGGCACTTCTGGAGCAGCTTCTCCATCGCCGTACGGCCGCCGTCCTCGGCGCCGCCGGTCATCTCATGGCCGCAGATGCGCGGGTCGGTCTCGTCGCCGTAGTGGTTGGCATCCATCACGTCGATGCCAAAGCCCTGCATGAAGCCCTGGTCGCGCAGGTAGTCGACCGTTGGCTGGTTCGTGGCCAGGTCAAGGAAGGCGATCTTGGCGCTGGCGGCCTTGTCGCCGAGCGTGCCCTTGGCCCACTCGCCGATCAGCATGCCGGCCTGACGGTTGTCGGTGGCGAAGGTGGCATCGGCCGCGTCCATCGGGTCGAGCGGGGTGTCGAGCACGATGACCATGAGGCCCGCGTCGCGCGCCTTCTTGATGGTCGGCACGATCGCCGAAGAGTCGCTCGGAACGATGGCGAAGCCCTTAGCGCCGGCCGCGATCAGCGATTCGATGGCGGCGACCTGGGTATCGTTGTCGCCGTCAAACTTGCCGGCATAGCTCTGCAGCGTGAGGCCGAGTTCCTTGGCCTTCGCCTGGGCGCCTTCGCGCATCTTGACGAAGAAGGGGTTGCCCTCGGTCTTGGTGATCAGACCGACGAGATCGGCCGCCTGCGCCGATACCGCGCCAAGGCCAAAAGCCATGGCGCCGGCGACGCAGGCACTGATGAGTTTCAGGTGTTTGTGCACGTGGTTTCCTCCCGAGTGGACCTGCTGGCCGCCGCTGTGACGGCCACCTAGGTACTGTTTTCTCCCATGTCCGGCCCATTTGTCCGGTCGGGCATGCGCCCGGACCGGCCACGGGCTTTGACCGTGTAACGACACAACGGCCGGGCCCGATTGTCAATTATAAATCCAGCGGATTTAGTTATTGACAGGCCATGTCCGCGGCACGCATCGTTGCAGCCGGCATGCAAGGCGTGCCGGTGGAAAACGGCCAATAAGGCCGAACAAGGGCGGGCCAAAGTGTCGTCGGCAGACCAAACGGGCAGTGTGACCGGTCGCCAGGTGGCGTCCGGTGACGATAGTGCCGCAGCCGAAGCCGCCCGCCCGCGCCCTTCCAATTTCGCTCGCGGCACCAACCAGAGCGGCGTGCGCCTCTACAATGAAAGGCTGGTCCTCTCGCAGATCCGCCGCTACGGCACCGTGCCGCGCGCCGAGATCGCCCGCCAGACCGGCCTGTCGGCGCAGACGATCACCGTCATCATGCGCCAGCTCGAAGCCGACGGGCTTGTGACTAAGCAGAACCCGCAACGCGGACGCGTCGGCCAGCCGTCGGTGCCCTTCGCCCTCAATCCGGAAGGTGCCTTCTCGCTCGGTCTCAAGATCGGCCGCCGCGTCAGCGATCTCGTGCTGATCGACTTCCTCGGCGCAGTGCGTCGCGCCACCGGTCTCGATGGCGGCTATCCGACGCCGGACAGTGCGCTCGCCTTTGCGACCCAGGGCATCGCCGACCTGATCGCGGGGCTCACGCCCGAGCAGGAGCGCCGGGTCGCCGGGCTCGGCATCGCCGCGCCGTTCGAGCTGTGGAACTGGGAAGCGCAGATCGGCGCGCCGCGCGAGGTGCTCGACCAGTGGCGCACCTTCGACCTCAGGGAGAACATCCAGCGCATCTGTCCGTGGCCGGTCTATTTCTACAACGACGCCACCGCCGCCTGCGCCGCCGAGCTGACATTCGGCAATCGCCAGCAGCATCCCGACTTCCTCTATCTGTTCATCGGCTCGTTCATCGGCGGCGGTGTCGTTCTCGACGGCCACCTCTTTGCGGGCTGCACAGGCAATGCCGGTGCCCTCGGCTCGACGCCCATCGCCACGCGCGACAGCAACGGTCGGCCGCTCACCCAGCAACTGATTCGCTCCGCCTCGCTCTATCTCCTCGCCAACCGCCTGATCGCGGCCGGCTGCGACGCCGCCATCCTGTGGCGCTCGCCCGACGACTGGGGCGAGATCAGCCCGCTGGTCAACGCCTGGATCGACGACGCCGCGGCGGGCATCGCCTTTGCCATCGTTTCCGCCATTTCGGTAGTGGACTTTCCCGCCGTCATCATCGATGGCGCTTTCCCAGTCGCCGTCCGCCGACGTATGGTGGAGACGGTAAACGCCCGGCTGGGGGAATTTGACCGGCAGGGACTTTCGCCGGTGACCGCGATCGAAGGCGCGATCGGCAGCGGTGCGCGCGCCATTGGCGGCGCCTGCCTGCCGCTGCTCGCCAACTTCGCCCGCGACCGCGAAGTCCTGTTCAAGGGCACTATTCACGCACAATGACCACCCGCGACTTAGTGGCAGGCCTGCGCGCGGTCGAAACGGCGAAATGGCAAAGCCAGTTCTCGTGACGCGGAGCGGCAACGGGTCGGTGACGCCACTATGCCCCGGTCAGCGAGTCGGCTTTGGCGCCGGCCTATTCCTGGACCAGAGACCGGTGCTCGTGCTTTTGGGTATCGTCGAGTTCCGCAAATGGCGCATCCCAGACATCCGAGCTGTCTCAGGGGACTTCCGCTTTGGCCCAAATCTCGGACCTAACCTGCCACCAGTCGGGCTGATCGAAATACCTTGTGGGCACGCGCGATTTTAGGTTGCGTCGCTCGGGTGGCGTATCCACACCGGTTCGACTTCGCCGTCGTGAGAAGTCGCTCGTGTACGCGCGGGGTTCTGGGGCGCATGGGGCACGGCAGTTGATTTGGCTGGTCCCACTGCCTATGGGGCGTCTCCGGAGGCGCAATTCAGCCTTCCCGGCGGCAGGAATGAAATTCCCCTTTTTACTCAGAGACTTGGCTACGTACAAGACGCAAACCGTGGTATGCGTTTTGTACAAACGGCCACCGAGTTTGTCGCGATGCAACAAGCTATTGCCTATTACCGCGTATCCACCGCCAGGCAGGGCCGATCCGGCCTCGACATCGAGGCCCAAAGAGAGACGGTGAAGCGATTTGCTGCCGCCGAGGGCTTCGACCTGCTAGCCGAATTCATCGAGGTGGAAACCGGCAAAGGAAGCGATGCCTTGGACCGAAGGCCTCAGCTGGCCGCAGCGTTGGCCACAGGGCGGCAGAAGAAATGCCCGGTCATAGTGGCCAAGCTCGACCGGCTATCCCGCGACGTGGCCTTCATATCCGGCCTGATGGCCCAACGTGTCCCATTCATCGTCGCTGAGCTTGGCCGAGATGCAGATCCATTCATGCTGCACCTCTACGCTGCACTGGCGGAGAAGGAGCGCCGTCTGATCTCGGAGCGCACCAAGGCAGCGCTGGCGGCGAGGAAGGCTCATGGTGCGAGGTTGGGCAACCGCCGCAATGCGGCCGAGGCCGCCGCAGCGGGGCGCAGGGCGATGACGGAAGAGGCGGATGCGTTCGCAGCCAACGTCCTTCCGATCGTCAATTCGCTGCGGTCTGCCGGCGTGACCGATCTGCGCGGCCTGGCCGGTGCCCTCAATGACCGCGGCGTTCGTACTGCCCGCGGTGGTCGGTGGCACGTATCCAACGTGCGCAATCTGCTGAGGCGGTCGACCGCACTTTAATAGGCGGGAAATTCTCCGTGCCTGAGCCCAACTGACATCGACAGACTTTGCATTGAGGTGACCCTGCCACTGAAGTTTTGTCCGGCGGCGAGCTTGAACGGCGCCGACACATTGCCATCGACGGCGCACAGGGTCTCTTCGTTCTTAAACATGTTGTTGCGCGTCTCCGCCGACTACGGTGTGAGTCCCGAACGGACCGCAGAGATCAAGAAGGGGGACAAGTAGGCAGCGACATTGCCCGGGCTCTCTGCATAGATCCGAAGACGCTCCGCCGGCATGCCTCGAAGGAGCGCCGGCTGATTTCAGAGCGGACTAGATCTGGCGCCCCGCAGCGGGCCAGATCGGTGAACGCCGGATGTTGCGATTAGCCCTTCACCGCCCCGACGGTCAGCCCCTCGACCAGGAAGCGCTGGGCGTAGATGTAGAGCACGGCGACGGGAACCGCTGTCAGCAGCGAGGCCGCCATCAGCATGCCCCACGGCAGGATGTCGCCGAAGACCAGCGACTGCAGGCCGATCGGCAGCGTGCGCAGCGATTCCGACGTGATGAACACGAAGGCGAACAGGAACTCGTTCCAGGCGGTGGTGAAGGCGAAGAGTGCCACCGCCAGGGTCGCCGGCGCAGCCAGCGGCAGGACGATCTTCCAGAACGTGTAGATGCGGCTGGCGCCATCCAGCATCGCGGCTTCTTCGAGTTCCACGGGGATGGAGCGGAAATAGCCCATCAAGACCCAGGTCGCGAACGGCAGCAGGAATGTCGGATAGGTGACCATCAGGGCGCCGTAGGTGTTGATCAGCCCGAGGGTCGTCAGCGTCTGATAGAGCGGAATGAAGATCAGCGTCTGGGGCAGCAGATAGGTGACCAGCAGGAAGCTGGTGAGCAGTCCGGCGCCGCGGAACTTCAGGCGCGACAGGGCATAGCCGGCAAGCGCGGCGAAGACGACCGAGATGATGGTGCTAACCGTCGCGACCAGCACCGAATTGGCAAACCAGGTCAGAAACGGCGTCTCGAAAAGGAGATGCCTGAACTGCTCGAGCGTGAACGGCGCGGGCCAGAAGATCGACGTGCGCGTGCTGATCTGGTGGGTTGTCTTGAACGCCGTGATCAGCACCCAGAAGAACGGGAACAGCACGAACACCATGAACGGGAACAGCACGAGCATGCGCCCCGTCGTGCCCAGCCGCTGACGCTGGTCGCGGTCGATCAGCGGCACCACCGTGGAACCGTGCACGCGCTGGCGCAGGACATCGCCGATCCGCTCGACGCCGGCGATCACCAGCTCGAAGGGCAGGAACACCCAGTCCATCAGGCGGTCGAAGGCGCGGACGGCAAGGCTCAGCACGGCATCGCCGAAATTCTCCTTGCGGCTGACGCGCGCCTTGCGATCGTCCTGGCGCATGAACTTGCCGAGCAGCCAGATGATCACAGCCATCAGCGGCGCGACGCTAAGGGCGATGGCACTGCCAGGCCCGTATTGCAGCGAACCGACCGCCTTCTCGTAGGCGAGGATCGAATAGAGGCGCGTCGCCCCGCTGGGTCCACCGCCGGTCATCAGGAAGGGCAGACCGAACTGGTTGAACGTCGAGATGAACGACAAGAGCAGCACGACGACGACGACGTAGCGGAGGCTCGGAAGGGTGACGTGCCGGAAGCGCTGGACGACGTTGGCGCCGTCGGACTCGGCCGCCTCCAGCAACTCGCGGTCGATCGCCTTGAGGCCGGCGAGCAGGAGAAGCGTGTAGAAGGGGATGCCCTTCCAGATGTTGACCGCGATGATGCTCGACATCGCCAGATGAGGATCAGACAGCCAGCCAATCGGCTGCTTGATGAGCCCCAGCCCCTGCAGGATCGGATTAAGGCCGCCGAAGAGCGGATCGTAGATGCTGCGCCAGGCAAGGGCGGTGACGATCTCAGGCACGATCCACGGTAGCAGCATGATGCCGCTGATCAGGCTGCGGAAGGGAATGCGGCTGTTGAGGATCAGCGCGATCGTCATGCCGGTGACGAACTTGATGCCGAGCGACCACAGCGTGAACTGGATGGTGTTCTGCAGTGCGAACACATAGTCGCTGTTGGAGAGCAGGCGCGCGTAGTTGCGCAAGCCGACATAGACCGTCTTGCCGGTCAGGAAATTCAGCGTCGTCGTGCTGATCAGGACCGCATTGATCAACGGCCAGAAAATGAGCCCGGCCATGATGATGACGGTCGGCAGCACAAACACGGCCGCGACCTTCCAGTCGCGTCCGAAGATGGCTTCAAGCCGCATGCGGATAAGCAAGCGCGTGCCCGACTGAACGACCGGTGGGCTCAGCTCAAGCTGACCGTCCATCTGCAATCTCCATTGGGCGGCGTGCAACGGCGAGGCGCAAAGGATGCCGCGCCAACGGCCGAAACGAGGGCGGCCCCGGGCCGCCCTCGCTACGATCGGCCGACGGGCTTACTGCATGATGCCGCCTTCTTCGAAGACCTGGACGATCTTGTCGTGAGCATCCTTGACGGCGTCTTCCGCGCTCATGCGGCCGGAGATGGCGTTGCCGACCGCCTGCTCAAGAATGCTCTGTGCGCGGATCGCGTCGATCTGCGCGGCAGGCTTCGCCGGCCACGACGTGCCGAGGAACGGATCGGTGACGCTGACCTGCTCCTTGATGATCGCGAAGTTGGGGTCGGCCGCGATCAGTTCCGGCGTCCACAGCTTCTCGTAGGCGGGCATGAACAGGCCGCCGGCGATCGCCGAGATCTTGTTGAAGTTCTCCGGGGCAAGCAGATCGAGAGCCAGCTTCTTGGCGAGATCGACGTTGGGCGCATTCTTGAAGATGTGCAGCCAACCCAGCACCGCACCGCCGTCGCGGCTGTCACCGTTGTTGGCCGTCGGCGCGCGCAGGACGAGCATGTCCTTGAAGAAAGGCAGCTTGTCCTTCTTCGATGCGGCGTAGACGCTGAACGCGTTCAGCGTAAAGCCGATGCTGCCGGCGGCCCACGCCTCGTTGTTGCCGGTGTCCGTCCAGCTTTCGACGCCCGGCGGGATCATGGGCGCATACTTGCCGTTGCGGTCATAGGTCTCGACCAGCCACTTGAAGGCCGCCACGGTCTCGGGCGAGTTGAACGTGACCTTGAGGCCAGTCTCGTCGGTGAAATGACCGCCGAAGGCCTGGACGATGGCGGTGTCGAAGCCGAAACCGTCGCCACCCTTGTTGGGCGTGAAACCCCAACCGTAGAACCCGTTGGCCGGATCGGATATCTTGAGGGCCGCTTCGCGACGATCGCCCCAGGTCTTGAGGGTCTTCGGGTCGACGCCCTTTTCCCTCAGCTTGTCGCCGCGGGCGAAATAGCCGGTCGCGCTGCCGATATAGGGGACCGACTTCCACTTGCCGTCGAACATACCGGTCTTGGCGGCATTGAGGCCAGGCATGATCTTGCCGTACTTGGCCTCGGCCTCGGCGACCACGTCCGAGACATCCTCGACCAGGCCGAGCGTGTTGAGCTGGGCGATCGAAACGTTGCTGGTGTAGGCCAGGTCAGGCGGGTTGCCCGCCTTCACCGCGGCGGTCATCTTGCCGAGGAAATCGCCGAACGATTCCGGGTTGGTCGTGGAATTGTCGAGTTTGACATTGTTCGCCTTGGCGAACGCCTCGACCTCTTGGTCGAAGAGCGACTGCGCTTCCGGGAAATACTCGGTGCGATGGATGACGGTCAGCTTGCCACTGGCGCCTTGCGGCAGCGGCTTGTCCTCGGCCGCAAAGGCCGGCACGCGGCTGCCCGCGAAAAATGCGCCGGAAGCGGCTGCTGTCCGCAGCACATCGCGGCGGCTTATCTTCTTTGAGCTCATGTGTTCCTTCCCTCCCTTGGTTCGTTGTCGCGACTGACGGACCGGCAGAGCGCATGAGTTTCAATAGCAATTACGTGTTGATCGTATGCCGGATCGCCTATGCATCTTCCACGGTCGCACCTACGACAGTTCGGATTGTCTTCTGAAAGCGCTTTCATCTGCAAGTGATAATTTTCGCCGGCAACGCTTTTCTCGGCTACTCTCGGCAGATTGGAAGGATTATCGTGGGAAAATGGGGAAAAGCGTGATTAAGCGAAGACTCAGCTGACTGGGCGATATTGAGTTGCGTTCCCACCGCATGAACCGGTGCCCGGATACCGCGGATGACGGCCGATGAGGAGAGGTTGGAGGCCACCCGCATGATCAACACCCATTCGCGACCGTCGGAATTGCGTATCACCGACATGCGCTGCGCCGACATCGTGGGGGCGCCGTTCACGACCTCGCTGATCAAGATCTACACCAACCAGGGAATTGTCGGCCTCGGCGAGGTCAGGGACGGCGCCAGCAAGACCTTCGCCCTGATGCTGAAGAGCCGCCTTCTCGGCGAGAACCCGTGCAACGTCGATCGTCTGTTCCGGCGGATCAAGCAGTTCGGCGGCCACGGACGACAGGGCGGCGGCGTATCGGCCGTCGAGATCGCCTTGTGGGACCTTGCCGGCAAAGCCTACGGGGTGCCGATCTACCAGATGCTCGGCGGCAAGTTTCGCGATCGGGTGCGCATGTACTGCGATACCGACGCAAGCGTGCCCAGCGGCAGCGAGACGGGCAAGCGGCTGAAGACGCGCATGGACCTCGGCTACACCTTCCTCAAGATGGACCTCGGCCTCAACCAGATCATGCACGTCGATGGTGCCGTTGGCGCGCCGACCGGCCACCTCGAGAGCTACAGGGAAGAACCTCACCGGATGGCGGACGCCACGCCGGAGGAGCGCCATCGCCGCAACGCCGCCTACGACGTACGCAATGTCCGCCATCCCTTCACCGGCCTGCACTTCACCGAAAAGGGACTGGACCTGCTCGAGCAGTACATGGCCGAGGCGCGCGCCGAGATCGGCCCGGAGATACCGCTCGCTATCGACCATCTCGGTCACATATCGCTCAGCGACGGCATCCGCCTGGCACACGGATCGAAAAGTACAATCCGGCGTGGCTGGAAGACGTGCTGCCCGGCAATACACGGCCCAATACGAGCAACTGGCGAAAGGTACAACAGTGCCGATCTGCACCGGCGAGGACATCTACCTGAAGGAGGACTTCGTGCCTCTCCTCAAGGAGCGGCATCGCGGTGATCCACCCGGACGTGCTGACCAGCGGCGGCATCCTGGAGACCAAGAAGATCGGCGACGCGGCCCAGGAGCACGGCGTCGCCATGGCCATTCACATGGCAGAGAGTCCGGTCGCGGCGATGGCCGCCGCCCATGTCGCCGTCGCCACCGAGAACTTCCTGGCGC
>CAWEUR010000033.1:0-60259 GCA_963812285.1 uncultured Alphaproteobacteria bacterium
TGCGATCGCGGCGCTGACGTTGAATGGCATGCCCGCCCGACGGACGGCGCCTTCGCCGACCGGCCGGCGCGCGGCTGTCTCAGTTTCCATGGCGATCATCGGACGCCGGCGATTCCCTAGCCTCTCACTCAACACAGCATAGCGGACAACAAGGCTGTCGCAGCGCGCGGAATGGTGTGGCTGTTCCTGGCGCGGCAGCATCACGATTAGCCATTCCTACGGGCGTACCTCACGTCGCCGTGGCGTCTCATTTCGGCATCGGATTGTCAGGACGCCGTTCACCGATTGAGAAGGGTCGGACACGACCGGCCGATGTCCGGGTGGAGAGAACATGCAACTATAAATTTCAGCGATCGGAAGCGACAAATGTCCTCGCTGACTACAATCGGGGAGGAGCCAGCCATGCCTTTTCCACCACCCAAGACCCAACTGAAGATCGTCGAAACCGAGCCACCGGCGAATAAAGCGACCTTCCAGGCCGGCATTCCCGGCAAGAGCACGCAGCAGGAGTTCGCTGTCGATCGTCCTGTTCAGCCCGAACCTGCAGATGATCGCGTCAATGGACAACACCAACTCCAAGGCGACGAGCAGCTACCAGACGTCGGTGACCACGGGCTTCTCCTTCTCCTCGACCCAGAGCATCAGCATCACCGAGGAAGTGGGCGTGAACATCGAGGTCGTCACCGAAAAGACCTCGATCACGTTCGCTCTCTCCTTCACCGAGCAGTGGACAACATCGACCACCAAGTCGATGACCTTCACCTGCCCGCCGGGCGAAATGGCCTTCGTCTATCAGGGCACGCTGATGTCGAAGATCCTGGTGCTGGACGCGCAGAGGGGCACCTATTCGTGGGACGGCGACGCTGCGAGGGCACTGACGCAGGTGCTGGTCACCAGCGACACTCCGATCGGTGCCGCGCCGTCCAACTCGGTGTCGATCCAATAGGCTGCCCAGCGCAGCCATTTCCTGCGGACAGCCGCTTACGCGTCAGGCGGCTGTCTTGCATCTGACCGGCCGAGGAAGCGTTCCGCTGGTGCCCGACACAGTCCCAGTGGGCGCGTGAACCCGATGTCGTCGTCTGCCCCGAACTGCCCGATCGCCATCGTCGGCATGGCCTGCCGTTATCCAGATGCGGATACGGTCGAGGAGCTGTTCGTCAACTCACTCGCCCAGCGCCGGTCCTTCCGCCGGATTCCTGAGACGCGCCTGTCCGCCGCCTATTTCGACGAGACCGGGACGAGCGGCGACCGTGCCTATGCGCGGCAGGCGGCGGTGCTGAAGGACTTAGCTTTCGATCGCGACTGGTTCCGGACCTCGCGCACGACCTATGAGGAGACCGACCTCACGCATCGGCTGGCGCTGACGGTGGCGCGTGAGACGATCGACGACATCCGCTCCGGCAAACGCGGTGCTCACCCGGACAACGATGCGGTGCGCGTGATCGTCGGCAACACGCTGACCGGCGAGTTCTCCCGGGCCAGCCTCATGCGGCTGCGCTGGCCCTATGTCAGAAGCGCCGTCATTGGACAATTGCGCGAACAGATGCCGGAACTCGGTGAGGCCGAACGCGATCGCCTGCTGTCGGAGATCGAGGATCGCGGCCAGGAGCTGGTCTATAACCTCACGATCATCGACGAGGCCCGCCGACCGGTGGAACGCTGGCGACGGCTCACCCTCAGGGCTGTCGGCGAACAGCCGGGCATGCGCCTCAATTCGCCGGCGCTGATGGCGCCGTTCTTCGAGCGCCAGGTCGCGGCGCTCATGCCGGAGGCGGAGCTGAAGGTCTCCGTCGTGCCGATGTCCATGGACGTCCGGATGAAGCGGCGCGCGCCTGCCTCCGATCGCCGCGCTGACGGCAAGCCGGATTCCCCGAATGCATCGCGCTTCCGGTCGGCTTCCTATGGGGGGAATGGCGGCTCGGGGTCGACAGCACCATGCCCACCGGCTGCGACCTGCAAGCCGTGCCGGACATGCAGGAAAGCGATTGGGAAAAGATGCTTGGCGAGGACGGATCAAGGCTCGCCGAGGCCACGGCGGCGATTGCCGGAGAAGACCGCGCCCTTGCCGCGACCCGAGTGTGGAGCGCGCGCGAGGCCATCAAGAAGGCGGGCCTGCCCGCCGGCGCGCCGCTGACCGTCGATCCGCAATCAACCGCGCACTGGGTCGTCTTCCGCTCCGGCGATACGGTGGTCTTTTCTTCCTCTGTCGATGCCGGTGACGCAGCGCCGGGCACTCTGCCTCGCAGTGGCGCTGAAGCCGCGACCGGCAGCGAGCGGGCACCCCGCCTCGCCGGGCCTTTTCACCGCGACGGCGAGTGCCTAGATCGGATCATTGTTCAATCGAAATCGCCGATCCGATCTAACTCTTTGTTCTTACCGCGATTTCTGACGGAAAAGTGGTATCCACTTTCCCTGCAACTGCTCTAAGCTCGCTGAAGATACAACCGGAACGTTTCGATGATTCCCGGCCGCCAGGAGGGAATCGCAGAGCATGAGCGCCTGCGCAACGCATGGCTGGGCGCCGCATTTGCGGCCGAGCGCGACGCATCTCTTCAGGTCATCCGGGCTCATCCTGGCGACAAGCGCCCCGAGGGCGACCAGCCGGAATTCGGCCATTCCGTCGGGATGGACTCTGGCTTCAGACCGGGCGCGCGTTGAATGGACGATCACGGGGGACCTGCCGGCGGCTTTCGATGTGGAGCCGAGCGAACTGGTCAGAACGGGATTGGCCATCCCCAGCCGTGCCTCCCCGGACGGATTGGTCGATCAACGGGCATTGTAGACCACATGCACGGCTGCGTTGAACAGAGGGATGACATCCGGAACGCGGTCCGGCCGGCGATCGGCCTCGATCGCCCGGAGCCGCCCGCCATCTCGCCGGCGGGAAGGCGCGAGGTGGGTCACAAGATCACGGAACCGGTGATATGGTCGTCGCTCCCACGCGCCGCGCCAGCGCGGCCCGCCACAGGCCCAGATCACCCGCGGTCCAGTCTTCGGCGACCCTGCCGAGGCTTCCCCGCCCCGAGACAGAACGGTCCCCATCGATGAATGCCAACCAGCCAGCCTTTGATTCGCACATCATGACCCTCGCCGAACGGCTCGTGCGGGCGCGGACCGAGGGCGCGGTGCTCACGCCGGGCGACCTCGCGGCGCCGGCGGATATCGCCGATGCGATGCGCACGCAGGCGGCGGTGCTGTCGCTGCTCGGGGCCGCGCCGAAGGGCTGGAAGGTCGCGATCAGCGAGGGCAATGCCGTCGCCGCACCGATGGTCGACGTGCGCGGTGCGGACGACAAGCCCTTCGCCTTCTTCCCTGGTCTCGCGCTCGAGCTCGAACTGTGCGTCCGCCTCGGATCCGACGTCACCGCCGGACCATCCGGTCCGCTCGACCGGGCGAAGCTGATGGAAGCGGTCGAGGCGGTTCATCTCGGCGTCGAACTGGTCGGTGGCCGGCTGACCCGGACGCCGGCTCCGCCCTTCACGCTGTTTCTCGCCGACGGTCTCGCCAATGTCGGATTCGTCCTCGGCCCTGAAATCGATCGCGCGATACTCGAACTCCTTCGCCGGACAGACGGCCCGCGTCACCAGCGGCGGAAATGTCATGTGCGAGGTGCCCGCCCGCCACGTGAATGTCGACCCGCTGGCGCCCCTCGTCGCCTATGCCAATGCGCCGATCGATTTCGCCGGCGGCCTGCGCGCCGGCCAGATCGTCACCACCGGCACGCTATGCGGTGTGGTTCCCCTGCCCGCGCCCGGCTCCGTCGTGACGAGCCTCGGCGCGCTACCGCCGCTTGCCTTTGAACTCGTCTGAGAGCCTGCCCGGCGGTCAGGCCGAGGCCGTCTCGATATCGGCGGGCGTGATCGTCGCCTGAAGCTGATAGAGGCCGAAGGCGGCTTCGCCGGCGACATGCGCGGCGGCAAGGACATCGCGCGACAGCGCCTCGCGGCAGAGCGCGCGGAACGGCGCTTCCTCGCCCCAGCCTTCAAGAACGATCATCCAGCTCGGCAGGACGTTCTCGCCGCCTCGTGCCCTCACCTCCTCGGTCTTGACGGCGCTCGCCTCGGTGTCGCCGACGAGGAGATGGGCACCGGCGACGATACCGCGGCCCGCCAGCGCCGGCAGGATTTCCCGCCGCATCGTCTCCGTGTGGACTGACGCCATGTCGGGCGGGACATCGTAGCGCCAGGTCGCGACAAGGCCGCCCTCGCCATTGCCGAAGCTTGCCGCCACGCGGCAGAGCGAGCGGGCGACATCGCGGAAGTGCTTGACCGTTGCAACCGTCCACGGCGTCGGATTGTTGAGGCGCTCCTGATAGCCGGGACCCGTCAGAACCTCCGGCGTGGTGGCTTCATAGAGATTGAAGAAGTCGAGATCGGCTTCAAGCGCGATGTAGCGCCGGCCGCGCAGGAAGCCGGGGATGCCGACCCGCTCCGGCATGTGCTGGCGGCCATGCCACGCATAGAACTCGTCGATCCCCTCGGGCGCGATGTCGTGCCAGATCGCGACCGCCCCCTCTCCCAGCAAACTCATTGCAATCTCCGGATTTCTCGGCCCCCGGGCGGATACCCGGCGATGAAATGATTGTCGATTTGAAATCCTATTCCAATTCGAAAAGCGTTTCTATATGCTTTCGCCAGTCAAAGGATTGAACGCATGTCCGTCGTCGCGATCGAACGATGCCTGGATCTGATCGAGGTGCTCGCCGGTGAGGCCGAGCCCCGCGAGCTGTCGGCATTGGCGAGCCGCCTGGAGCAACCGGCAAGCGCCGTCCACCGCATGCTGGCGACGCTCGTCGCGCGCGGCTGGGTCGTGCAGGACCAGTCGAGCCAGAAATACGCGCTGTCGCTGCGCCTCAGCACGCTCGCCTTCCGCAATCTCGATGCGCGCGCGGTGCCCGACGTCGTCCAGGCGGTGCTCGACAAGCTCGCCCGGCGGACCCGACGAATATTGCCGGCTGGCGATCGTCGAGGGCGAGGACCTCGTCTGGGTGGCGCGCGCGCAAGGGGCGACGATGGGCCTGCGCTACGACCCGGACATGGGGCAGGAGATCGTCCTTCACGCCACCGCCAACGGCAAGGCGTGGCTGTCGACCCTGCCGGAGAACGAAGCCCTGCGCATCGTCTGCGCCCGGGGATTCGAGACGCGCCGGCCGATCGGATCGCACGCGGTCACCGATGTCGATTCGCTGCGCCGCCATCTCGACGAGACCCGTGCGCGCGGCTTTGCCACGGCAGTTGACGAGGCGGAGGCCGGCACGGCCGCCCTCGCCGTCCCCTTCTTCGCCAGCCCCGAGCCGGGCGCGCCGGTCGCCGGCACGATGAGTATCGCCGGCCCCATCCTGCGCATCGCGCCGGAGCGCTACGAGGACCTCAGCCGCGAGCTGCATGCGGCGGCGGACGAGGTCTCGGCCATCTGGCAATTGCGGATCCGGCAGCGGAACAGGCCGATGGCGGCGAGCCTTGCCGGGCGCGACGAGGTGGAGGCGTGAGCATCGCCCGGTCCCTCGGCAGGATCATCGAACCCGCCCTCTGGTTCGCGGGGCTGCTGATCCTTTGGGAGGCGCTGGTCCGGGCGTTTCACGTGCCCGTCTTCATCCTGCCGCCGCCCTCGAATTTCCTCATGCGCATCGCCACCGACCATCAGCGCCTCTTCATCGAGGGGCTGATCACGACACGGCTGGTCATCTACGGCTTCATCGCCGGCGCCATTCCCGGCGTCATCCTCGGCTACATCATCGCCAGCTCGCGCATCGTCGAGCAGTTCCTCTATCCGCTCGTCGTCTTCATCCAGGGCCTGCCGAAGATCACCCTGGCGCCGCTGATGCTGGTCTGGTTCGGCTACGCCATGTTCCCGAAGATCCTGCTGACCGCCCTCATCACCTTCTTCCCGGTGCTGGTCGACAGCGTCGCCGGCTTCAAGTCGGTCGACTACCGCCACTATTATCTCAGCCGCTCGACCGGCGCCTCGTGGTGGCAGACCTTCTCCAAGATCCAGCTTCCGTCCGCCCTGCCGAGCATCTTTTCCGGCTTCAAGATCACGATCGTCATCGCCGTGACCGTGGTGATCGTCGTCGAGTGGCTGAACTCGAACAACGGCCTCGGCTACGTCGTCCTCAGGGCGATGGACAATCACGACACCTCGCTGATCTTCGCCACGCTGATCGTCGCCTCGTCGATCGGCGTGCTGCTCAGCTACGTCCTCGCGATGCTCGAACGCATGGCCATTCCATGGCGGCGCCAATGAGCCAGCAAACACAGAACCGCTGGCGATCGGTGCCGCAAGACTGCCTCGGCCGAAAAGACGCGGCCGGGCGAAACGCCTGACACAGGAGGGAGACTGACATGAAACGCCTGACGAGACTTCTCGCGGCCGCGGCAGTGACCACATTGGCGCTGGCGCCTTCGCTGCAAGCCAGCGCCGCCGACAAGATCACCATGACCATGAACTGGCGGGCGGACTCGGCCCATCTCGGCTTCGCGCTCGCCAAGGAGAAGGGCTATTACGCCGACGAAGGGCTCGACGTGACGCTGCAGGAGGGCCGCGGCTCGGGTGTCGCCGCCCAGCTCGTGGCGACCGGCCAGTCCGAGCTCGGCTATGCGGATGCCGGCGCCATCCTCAACGTCGCCTCGAAGGGCGCGCCGATCAAGATCATCTCGACGATCTGGAAGGCCGGCCAATTCGGCATCATCTTCCTCGATTCCTCGGGCATCAAGGAGCCGAAGGACCTCGCCGGCAAGAAGCTCGCGGTCGCTCCGGGTACGGCGATGGTGCCGCTGGTCCCGGTGTTCCTCAAGGCGAACGGCCTGAAGGAATCCGACGTCAAGATCGTCTCGGCCGCCCAGAACGCCGATATCGGCCTCCTGACCTCCGGTGGCGTCGATGCCGTCGCCGAGACGCCGGAGAACATCGTGGTGCCGCTCGCGGCCCAGGGCATCAAGGCCGGCCATTTCTACTTCTATGACCACGGCGTGCCGCTGGTCAGCCTCAGCCTGGTCGCGCGCGAGGACAAGATCAAAGCCAATCCCGACCTCTACAAGCGCTTCATCCGGGCAACCCTGAAGGGTTGGCAGGAAGCCATGAAGGATCCGGAAGCGGCAGTCGACGCGCTGAAGGCGGTCTTCCCGGAGGCGGAGAAGTCGAAGGCTGACCTGATGAAGAGCGCGCCCTACAGCTTCGCCTCGGTCTGCCCTGGCGGCAAAGGCGACAAGATCGGCGTCACCGACGCGGCCGGCTGGGAAAAGACCTTCCAGGTCATGACCAGCGCCATGGGCTTCCCGACGACCAAGCCGGTCACCGACTACTACACGCTGGACCTGCTCCCCGAGCAGCCGGTGCTCTGCCCGTAGCCGTCGTCTCATCCAACAGGCGGGCGGACGGCGCATTGTCGTCCGCCCGTGGCGCATTCCGGTGCGCCACCAGCGCAATCGCCCGAGGCATCCAATCGTGACGGGAACGGACACCGCCATCCGCCCAATCGCCGAGCCGGTCAAGGCCGGCCGGAGCCGCTTCGGCTGGGTCTGGTCGATCGTCTATCCGGCCGTCTCGGTCGCGCGTCTTCCTCGCTCATCTGGGAAGTGCTCATCCGGGTGCTGGCGATCCCGCTATGGCTGATGCCGAAGCCGTCCGACTTCCTCGGCCGCTTCTTCACCGACTATCCCGAGATCCTCGGCAACGCGCTGGCGACCTCCGACGACGCTGGCCATGGGCTTCGGGCTCGGCATCGTCATCGCCGTCCCCCTCGCGCTCCTCATCGTCTCGATCGGCGCGCTGGAGCGCGGGCTCTACCCGCTCATCGTCTTTCTCAACATCATGCCGAAGACGGTCATCGGCCCGATCCTCATCATCTGGTTCGGGGTCAACCAGTTCGTCTCCGTGCTGATCGTCTTCCTGATGTGCTTCTTCCCCATCCTGGTCGACAGCATGCTCGGCTTCCGGGCGATCGACCCGCAGCTCTACTACATCACCCGTTCGATGGGCGCGACGGACTGGCAGACCTTCCGCTTCGTGCGCCTGCCGGCCTCGATGGCCCACATCTTCGCCGGCATGAAGATCGGCATCGTCAAGGCGGTCGAGGGCGTCATCATCGCCGAGTTCATCGCCTCCAGCAAAGGGCTCGGCTTCATGATCATGCGCGCCTCGAGCTTCATGGACCTGGGGCTGATGTTCAACGGGCTGATCGCGGTGGCGATCGTCGCCCTGATCTTCAACGGCGCGCTGGCCTCGGCGGAAAAGCTGCTGATGCCCTGGCTGCGCGCCACCCGATAGCCGGCGCCGGCAGGCTCGCCGCCGCGAAAGGTCCCTTGGCAATGAGTGAGTCCGGATAGATCATGAGCAGAGCATGGCGGCGGGGTTCGTTCCCGCCGAACCGAAGCCGGGGCGAGATGAAGGAGCTGGCATGAGCATCGGCGCGTCGATCGTCGCCCGCGACCTCACCAAGACCTATGGCAGCGGCGAGAACGCCTATCACGCGCTCGGCCCGATCGACCTCGACATCAAGCCCGGCGAGTTCGTCAGCCTGATCGGCCCGTCGGGCTGCGGCAAGAGCACGACCATGCTGCTCATCTCCGGCCTCGAGCCGCATACCAGCGGCACGATCGCGGTCGACGGCAAGCCGCTGACCAAGCCGATCACCGAGGTCGGCATCGTCTTCCAGGACCATCTCCTGCTCGAGTTCCGCACCGCGATCCGCAACGTCATGCTGCAGCAGGAAATCCGCGGCCTCGACAAGCGCGCGATGCAGGAGCGCGCCCGCCAGCTGTTCGAGCGGCTCGGGCTGAAGGGCGCCGAGAACCGCTATCCGCGGCAGCTTTCCGGCGGCATGCGCCAGCGCGTGTCGATCGCCCGCGCGCTCGTCCACGATCCCTCGATGCTGCTCATGGACGAGCCGTTCGGCGCGCTCGACGCGATCAGCCGCACCCAGATCCGCCACGATCTCGAAATGCTGTGGCTCGATACCAAGAAGACCGTGCTCTTCATCACCCACAGCATCGACGAGGCGATCGGCCTCAGCGACCGCGTGCTGGTGATGTCGACCGGGCCGGGCCGCATCGTCGACGAGATCAGGATCGACCTGCCCCGTCCGCGTCCGGCACATCTCGGCGAATATCCCGACTTCGCCCGATATGCCAAGCGCATCTACGGCATCTTCCAGAAGCTCGGCGTCTACAAGTTCGTCTGACTGGCCGAGGTTCGCGTCGCAATGCGCTACATCATGATCGGTGCGCCGGTGACCAAGGTACGCACGCCGGAGGTGCTCGAGCGGCTGATGGCCGAAGTCGGGGTCGAGGCGACGGTCGAGACCAGCCATGTCGAGCCGGACGCGCTCGACGGGTTCATGAGCGAAGCCGTGCGGGACCGGACGATCGACGGCCTCATGATCACCATGCCGCACAAGAAGGCGTCCATCGCGCATCTGGCGCGGATTTCGACGACCGCCAAGGCGGCGGGAAGCGTCAATTCCGCCAAGCGGCTGGCTTCGGGCGAGATGGTCGGGGCACAGTTCGACGGCCTCGGGCTGGTCGCGGCGCTCGGCGCGCGGGGTGCCGACCTCAAAACAGCGCGCGTTCTTCTCGCCGGGGTCGGCGGCGCCGGTCTGCCCATCGCCCAGGCGATCCTCGCCCATGGCTGCGCGAGCCTGGCGATCCTCGATACGAACCGTGCCTTGCGCGATGCGGCGATCGCCAGCCTTCGCGGCGAGGCCGACGTTCCTGTCTCCGCGACCGAGGCTCCCCTCCCCGGCGCCTATGACCTCCTCATCAACGCCACGCCGCTCGGCATGCGGGACGACGACCCCAGCCCCTTCGCCGACAAACTCGTCGCCAGCACCGACTGGGTCGCTGACATCGTCGCCGATCCGTCGAAGACGCGAACTCGCGGCGATGGCGAAAGAGGCCGGGGCGGCGCTCGTCACCGGCCGAGAAATGGTCAACAGCCAGGCCCGGCTGATCCGCGACTGGCTTCTGACGCCGGAGATCGAGCAATAGGCCTGCCCGCGGCGAGCCGCACGTGAGACTTGTATCGAGTACAAGTCGAGTGCAATCTCTGTCGATGCGTGCCCATACTCGATCCACCATCGCCAATATCCGCACCGCCCTCGATGCGTTCATCGCCACGGCCGAGCCGGGCGACCGGCTGCCAACCATGCGCGAGATGATGCGGCAGCACGCGACGGCGCAGCGCACGGTCGAGGAGGCGCTTCGCCCCTATCTCGAATCCGGCCGGCTGAACGCGCGTCCCGGCGCCGGCATCGTCGTCGCCGACCCAGCGGGTGGCCAGAAGAAGGCGGTGCATTTCGAGGCCGATCTTCTCGTCCTCTATCGCAATTCCGACAGCCGCCTCGCCCGCAATCTGCTTCAGGAGATGGAGCGGCGGCTGAAAGCACGTGGCATCTCCATCCTCCAGATCGGCTACACCAGCGAAGCGCAGGCCCTGGCTGTGCTGGAGCGGATCGGACGGTTCCGGACGTGCCTGTTGCAAGTGAATTTCGAGGTCCTGTCGATCGAGTTCCTCGCCGCCCTGCGCCGCCATGTCGACAGCATCGTCATCGACGGCGTCTCGGCGACGGGGATCGACGTCGATTCCGTCGGTACCAACTGGCGCGAGGCACTTTCGGTCGCCTTCCGCATCCTGCGCGATCGCGGCCACGAGGAAATCGCCTTCCTCACATCGGGCCACACCGCCCGGCAGATCGCCATGGCGCGGCGCGAGTTCCGCATGCTGAGCGGCGCCCTACCCGACCCGTCGCGAAGCTGGCTGGTCGAGATCGACGCCCTGCCCGGCAGCTATCAGATCGGCGACATCTCCGACGCACTCGGGCGCCTGCGCCGCAGGAACGGGCGCCTGCCCTTCACGGCGCTGATCGTCTGGGGCGTGGTCGAGGGCTTCATTCTCGAACGGGCGCTGTCGGATATCGGCCAGGGCATCGGCGGCGATCTCAGCGTCGTCCTCCTCGGCAGCGTCGACTTCCCCTCAGAACACCTCGGCCGCTTCGACGTCGTCGGCAATTCCAACGCCGAGAAGCTCGACGTGTTCGAGACGGTGATCAGCGACCGCGTCGCCGGGCGTGAGCGCGCGCCTCAGACCCACTACCTCGCCGTCAGCTACGCCGACCATGGCAGCATCGTCCGCCCGTGAGGCGCAGTGGGTACAAGCCGTGTTGTAGCGGCAATTATACTCACATAGCGTCGCTCCCTGGAATAACTCCGGGCGGGGCGACGAATGGCGGGCGAAAGCCACAAGAAGAGCACGATCGGTGTCGCCATCATCGGTGCGGGCGAGCGCGGCGTCTATTTCATCGGCACGCGCATGGCCGAAATCGCCGCCGAGACCGGCTTTCGCATCATCGGCGTCCATGACGTCCTGCCGGATCGGGCACGCTATGCTGCCGAGCACCTCAACGCGGTCTATGAGCGGCAGGGCATCGCTCACAGGGTCGCGGTCTTCTCCGACCTCGCCGAGGCCACAAGCCATCCGGATGTCGGGCTCGTCCTCGTCACCACCCACACCAATGCCCACCGCGCACCGCTGGAAGCGGCGGTCGCAGCCGGCAAGCGTGCCTATCTCGACAAGCCGATCTCGGTGACCCTCGAAGACGGCGAGGCGATCCTTGCCGCCGAGAGGCAAGGCGGTCGGCCGATCCTGATGGGCTTTACCCGCCGCTACGAGCGGCCGTGGATCGAGAGCCGTACGCCTCGCCGAGACCGGCGCGATCGGCGCCCCGCAGATGATCCTCCTGCGCTCGGTCATTCCCTATACGCGCTACCTCCAGCTCTGGCACCGCAAAAGCGCGCTTTCCGGCGGCGCCCTCAACGACAAGGGTTCCCATCACTTCGACGTGCTGAACTGGATCGCGAAATCGCGCGCCGTCTCGGTCTCGGCGATCGGCGGGCGCAGTGCCATCTTCGCGCCCGACCCGGACGTGCCGGAGCGCTGCAGTGAATGCGACCGCGACTGCCCCTATCGCCGCCACGAGACGCTGGTCGACCGCTTCGAGGGCGTCGGCGCGGTGGCGAATGCGAGCTGGAGCGCGGCGGAGCGCGTCGAGGACCGCAACGACACCTGCGTCTATCGTCCAGGCTCCGACATCGACGACCACGCCATCGTTACCGTGCGCTTCGAGAACGGCATCGCCGCCTGCCTGTTCTTCTCGATCTTCGGCCCCTGGGCCGAGGACCAGGAGACGCTGGAGATCGTCGGCTCGACCGGAAGGCTGCGCATGGAGCGGCATTCGGGCGCCATCGACGTCGTCGCCGATCATGGCCGCAGGCACGAGACCGTCACTTTCGCCGATCCGGACCGCGCCTCGACGCATTTCGGCGCCGACCTCGAACTCGTGCGCACGCTCCGCCGCTTCTGCGATGGCGAGGCGCCGCCGGTCGGGGTACGCGAGGGGCTGGCCTCGCTGAGGATCGTGCTCGCCGCGCAGGAATCCCTGCGCAATGGCGGCATCCCTGTCGATCCCGAAACGCTCGGGGCCTCATGATGCGCGCCCGCCTGCCCGAACGCCTTACCCCTCTTGCCGCCGCCGCCGGGCTGATGCCGCTCTACGGCGACATCCATAATCACTGCGCCCTCTCCTACGGCCACGGCAGCCTCGAACAGGCGCTGGCGCGCGCGGCCTTGCAACTCGACTTCGTCTCGATCACCGGCCATGCCGACTGGCCGGACATGCCGGTCGACGAGCCGAGCGTCGCCCATATCGTCGACTTCCACGTCAAGGGTTTCGCCAGGCTGCGCGACAACTGGATCGGCCATTTCGAGACGCTGAAAACGTTTGACGATGACGGTCGCTTCACCGTCTTTCCGGGCTACGAGATCCATTCCTGCGCCCATGGCGACTACACGATCGTCTATGCCGATCTCGACCCGGCGCCGCTCCAGCTCGCCGACAATCCTGCCGCGCTCAAGGCGGCGCTGACGGCCGCCAAGGGGACACGCGCCCTCGCCTTTCCCCATCACATCGGCTATCGGCTCGGCGCCCGCGGCATCAACTGGAGCTCCTTCGACCCGGCGCTCTCGCCCTTCGTCGAAATGAACTCGATGCATGGCTGCGCCGAACGCTCCGAGACCGATCGTCCCTATCTCCACTCTATGGGACCGCTCGACGGCGCCGCGACCATGGCCTCCGGTCTTGCCCGTGGCCACGTCTTCGGCATCGTCGGCAATACCGACCATCACAGCGGCTTTCCCGGCTCCTGGGGGCACGGGCGCACGGGCCTCTACGCCAGTGGCGATGGCCGCGACGCCATCTGGTCGGCGATGCGGGCGCGGCGCACCAATGCGCTGACCGGCGACAACGTGCACCTGCTGACGATGATCGGCGAGACGCCCCAGGGCGGCATCGTCGCACCGGCCAATGACGCGACGCTGTCGATCGAGGCGGCGGTCTGCGGTTTCATCGATACGATCGACATCGTCCGCAACGGGACGCTCTTTGCGCGCATGTCGCCGGAGCTGACGCCGGCACCGATCGATGCGGGCGCGCGGGGCATCGAGACGGTGCTTCAGGTCGAACTCGGCTGGGGCGCGCGCGGCAGTTCGCACGCCTGGGAGGGCACGATCCACCTCGAAGGCGGCGAGATCCTTGGCCTGGAGCCACGCTTTCGCGGCTCGGAGGTCGTTTCGCCGCTGGAAGGCGAGGATAGCGGCCACGCCCTGCCGCGGCTCGTGATCGAGGACGGTTC
The DNA here is from genome assembly GCA_963812285.1 of uncultured Alphaproteobacteria bacterium. Taxonomy (GTDB): domain Bacteria; phylum Pseudomonadota; class Alphaproteobacteria; order Rhizobiales; family Kaistiaceae; genus CAVSRC01. The sequence goes on from CAWEUR010000033.1 coordinate 13,683, forward strand.
GGTGACCTTCGCCATCACGGCCGAGGCCAACCCGAACAATGTCACGCCGGCCACCCAGGGCTTCGCCATCCGGATGCGGATCGACGACGATGCGATCGTCCGTGCGCGGCTGTCGGGAAAGCAGGTCACCCTGCCGGCGCGTCGCCTTCTCGATGGGGCGGTCGCCGGCAATCTCGGGCCGATCGATTCCCCGGCCTATCGCTTCCACGGCCTGCCCTTGCCGCGCCAGTGGCAATGGCACGGGCAAGTCGCACTCGGGGCGCTTGCCGACGGCGAGACCCTTTATGCCTGCCTGCGCCAGGCCAACGGGCAGATGGCGTGGACCTCGCCGATCTTCTGCAGGAAGGACTTCGAGGGATGAAAGCGCCGTCGCCACGGGCGACGGCTTGTCACCGGCTCTTGCTTTGAGCCAACACGGAGGGAGAAAGGCATGAAGCACATAGGGAAATTCGCGGCCGTCTTCGTTGGCGGCATGCTGCTGGCGTCATCGGCCTTCGCGGTCGATCTGGCGATCGTCCACGGCGCCGTCGGGCGCGACCAGGAGAACCTGCGCAAGCAGCTCGACGTCTTCGAGGCGAAGACCGGCAACAAGGTCAAGATCGTCAACATGCCGGCTTCGACGACCGATCAGTTCGGCCAGTACAAGCTGTGGCTCGCCGCCCAGACCAGCGACATCGACGTCTATCGGCTCGACGTCATCTGGGCGCCGCAGCTTGCCCAGCATTTCGTCGATCTCACCGAACTCGGTGAAGGACATCGTCGGCGATTTCGTTCCCGCCGCCATCCAGTCGCAGACCGTCGACGGCAAGCTCGTCGCCCTGCCGATGTTCCTCGGCGCGCCGGCGCTCTATTACCGCAAGGACCTGCTCGACAAGTACCATGAGCCGGTGCCGAAGACCTGGCAGGAGATGACCGCGACCGCCAAGAAGATCATGGATGGCGAGCGCGCCGCCGGCAACAAGGACATGTGGGGCTTTGTCTTCCAGGGCGCGGCCTATGAAGGCCTGACCTGCGACGCGCAGGAATGGGTGGCGAGCTTCGGCGGCGGCCACATCGTCGAGACCGACGGCTCGATCACCATCAACAACGACAAGGCCGCGGCGGCGCTCGAACTGGCGCATTCCTGGATCGGGACCATCGCGCCTCCGGGTGTCCTCAGCTATCAGGAAGAGGACGCGCGCGGCGTCTTCCAGACCGGCAACGCGGTGTTCATGCGGAACTGGAACTACGCCTATGCGCTGGCCGATGGCAGCGATTCAGCCGTCAAGGGCAAGTTCGGCGTGACGACGCTGCCGAGCGGCGGCCCGGGCCTGAAGTCCGCCGCGACGCTGGGCGGCTGGCACCTCGCCGTCTCGAAATACTCCAAGCACCAGAAGGAGGCGATCGAGCTCGTCAAGTTCCTCGACAATTACGACAACGAGAAGGACCGGGCGATCAACCTGTCGCGGCCGCCGACGCTGAACGCCGTCTATAGCGATCCGGATGTCGGCGCCAAGCAGCCTTTCATTCCGTTGTGGAAGCCGGTCGTCGACAACGCCCTGCCGCGTCCCTCGGCTGCGACCAAGCGCAAATACAACGAGGTCTCGTCCGACTTCTGGACCGCCGTGCACAACACGCTCGCCGGCGAGGGCACGGCCAAGGAGAACCTCGCCAAGCTGGAAGGTGAGCTGAAGCACCTCAAGGGCAGCGGCTGGTAGGACAATGATCGGCGCGCGCCTGCGGGCGCGCGCCGACCTATGATAGGGTCACGGGGAATCACAGCCAGGCGACAAGAGGTGCAATGACACGGCTTGAGACGGCACGGGGCCGTGCGATCTGCGTCATCGGAAACGCCAATCTCGACATCGTCGTCGGCAGCGTCGACGAATGGCCGAAATGGGGAACCGAGATCTTTCTCGCCGATTCCGACTTTCGCGTCGGAGGCTCGGCCGCCAATAGCGCGATCGTTCTGCAGCGCCTCGGCTGCGCGGTCGGCCTCGTCTCGGCCACTGGCAATGATACGACCGGCGCGATGATCGGCGGGCATTTTCGCGGGGCGCTCGACCGCATCGACCATCGCCCCGAGCGCACGAGCATGACCGTCGGCATTCTTCGGACCGGCGGCGAGCGCACCTTCTTCACCACGACCGGCCATCTCGATAGCCTCGACGGTGCCTTCTTCCGCGAGCGCCTGGAAGACTGGCCGCTCGACGGCGCTCTGGCACTGGTCAGCGGCGGCTTCGCCATGCCGGCCCTGATGCGCGAGCACACCGGCCTTCTGCGCTGGCTCAGATCGCGCGGTGCCGAGGTCGCGATCGATCCCGGCTGGCCGGGCGACGGCTGGACCGCCGACGAGACCGCGCTTGCCCGCGAGTGGATGCTGGAGGCCGATCACATCCTTCTCAACGACATGGAGATCCGCGGCGTCACCGGTACCGACGATCTTCCCACCGCCTATGCCGCAGCCACAGGGCTCGTTTCCGAAGACACGCGCCTTGTGGTCAAGTGCGGGCCGGACGGCGCGGCCTGCCTGACCGGCGGCACCGTCACCGGCCGACCGGCGCCCGCCCTTTCCATCATCGACAGCGTCGGCGCCGGCGATGCCTTCAATGCCGGCTATCTCGGCGCGGTCGCGCAGGGCGCGCCGCTCGGGCGCGCATTGGAGACCGGCATTCTCGTCGCCGGCCGGGTGATTTCCGAATTCCCCCGCCGAGACGATCCGATCGCCGTCAGCCTCGAGGACACATGATGCGCAATATCCTGCTTCTCATCGCGGACGACCTCGGCCGCATGGCGGGCTGCTACGGCGAGACGGCCATCCGCACGCCGAACATCGACAGGCTGGCGCGCGAGGGCACCCGCTTCGACATGGCCTTCACCTCGACGGCCTCCTGCTCGGCGAGCCGCTCGGTCATCTACACCGGCCTGCATACCCACGAGACCGGTCAATACGGGCTGCATCACGCCCACCACCATTTCATGACCTTCGCCCACGTCGAGACGGCGCCGGCGCTCTTCAACCGGGCCGGCTACCGGACGGGGATCATCGGCAAGGTCCATGTCGGGCCGCCGGACGTCTATCCCTGGCAGGTGCGCGAGGAGAGCGGGACGCGCGATGTCGCCTGGGCGGCGGAGCGGGCCGAGGCGTTCCTGCAGGGCGCCAAGACGGACGAGGCGCCGTTCTTCCTGACAGTCGGATTCATCGATCCGCATCGCGACGCGACGCGCTCCGGCTTCGGCAATGACGGTGACTATCGCGGCATCGAGGACCACATCTTCTCGCCCGATGCGGTGACGGTGCCGCCCTTCCTCTCCGACCTGCCGGAGGTGCGCGAGGAGTTCGCCGAGTACTACCGGTCAGTCTACCGGTTGGATCAGGGCGTCGGCCTCATCCTCGCCACCCTGGAGCGGGCCGGGCTTGCCGATGAAACGCTGGTCTGCTTCCTCAGCGACAACGGCTCGCCGTTCCTCAATTCCAAGACGACGCTTTACGACGCCGGCGTCCACCTGCCGCTCGTCATGCGCAGGCCCGGCGGCAAGGCGGGCATCGCCAATCCGAACCTCGTCTCCTTCACCGACCTGTTGCCGACCTTCCTCGACTGGGCGGGCCATGCCCCCGATCCGGGCGCGCGCCGCGGACGCAGCCTGATGCCGATCCTCGAGGAGACGGAACTCTTGCCCGATTGGCAGCGGGTGTTCGGCTCGCACACCTTCCACGAGATCACGAACTATTATCCGACGCGCTTCCTGCGCACGCCGCGCTACAAATACCACCGCAACGTGGCCTGGCAGCTCGACTTCCCCTTCTCCGGCGACCTCTACGGCTCGCTCTCATGGGAAGGCATCCGCAACACCAGCCCGGTGCGGATCGGCGAACGGTCGCTGAAGGACTATCTGCGCCGGCCGCCGGAAGAACTGTATGACCTCGAGGACGATCCGCGCGAGGTGAAGAACCTCGCCGGCGATGCGGGCCACCAGAACCGTCTGCTGGAATGCCGCGCGGCGATGGAGGACTGGCAGCGGGCGACGGACGATCCCTGGCTCTATCGCGACGGCATGTCGCTGCGCGCCATCCGCCACCACCTCGAAGCCGGCATGCAGGTCCCCGACCGCTTCGATTTCGACATCGACAATCCCGGAAACCGGTAGAGCGGCTCCCGCACGAGCGGAAGCCGCCTTATCGTCGGGAAACGCCCTACCCGCCGTCGCGGATCGGAGTCCATTCGGCGATTGCTTCGCGCGCGACCCTTACGAGCGAGCCGGCATCGAAGGTGATGCCAAGGAAGTCGAAGCCCTCATCGAAGGGCGTGCCGGCGGAATTGGGCTTGTAGAGCAGCGTTCCCGCCGACTTGCCGGCATCATGGATTGCTTTCGCGCCGGCGAGCATCGCAGCGCGGACTTCCGGGTGAGTCTGGTTGCCGAGATGGCCCATGCCGGCGGCAAGGTCGTTGGGGCCGATAAAGACGCCATCGACGCCCTCGACCGCCGCGATTTCCGGGATCCGGCTGACCGCCACCGGTGTCTCGATCTGGACGATGACGGCGATGTCCTTGGCCGCGTTGACGAGATAGTCCGGCGTGCGGCCGTAATCGCTGGCGCGCGTGGTGCCGGCGACGCCGCGAACGCCGACCGGCGGATAGCGCGTCGCGGCGACGGCGGCGCGGGCTTCCTCGACGCTCTGCACGTAAGGGAACATCAGCGACTTGGCGCCGGCATCGAGGATGCGCTTGACGGTCACCGGATCGTTCCAGGGCACGCGCACCATGACGTCCACCTTGTCCGCCGCCGCCCGCAGGTGATCGACCACCTGGGTCAGGTCGTTCGGCGAATGCTCCATGTCGATGAGCATCCAATCATAGCCGGCGCTCGCGAAGATTTCGGTCACCGTCGCGCTTCCGGTCGTCAGCCACGCCCCGATCTGACGGCGTCGCGCGTGAAGTCCATCCTTGAATTTTGTCATTCGGCCCTTGCCCTGGTTTCCCGCCCGCCCGCGACAGCCGCGAAGCAGGCGCCTCCCTACGTCATCGACCGGCGGGCCGCATTGGTCGCGATTCCACCGGTCGCAGAAGTCTTACGCGCATGAGCGATTCCAGGGAAACCGGCCCACCAGTCTCGACCCGCGCGTGCCCTCAGGCCGCCATGCGCTTAAGATCCGGACGGGTGGCGAGGCCTTCCTCGACCACGCGCCGCACGGCCGCCTCTTCCTCGCCGACAAGGGCCAGGCGCGGCTGGCGGACGACCGGCGAGGTGCCGCGCACGATATGTTCGGCAAGCTTGATCTGCTGAACGAATTTCGGGCCGATATCGAGGTGAAGCAGCGGCAGGAACCAACGGTAGATGGCAAGCGCCTCGTCAAGCCTTCCCTGCCGGATCAGGCGATAAATCGCGACCGTCTCTTCCGGGAAAGCGACGACCAGGCCGGCGATCCAGCCGACACAGCCGAGCATCAGGCTTTCCAGCGCCAGATCGTCGACGCCGGTGAGGATCTGGTAGCGATCGCCGACTGCCCTCAGCACCTCGTTGATGCGGCGGGTGTCGCCAGAGGATTCCTTGATGGCGACGAATTTCGGCTCGTCGGCAAGCGCCGCGAGGGCTTGCGGCCTGAGGTCGACGCCATAGGCGACCGGGTTGTTGTAGATGATGATCGGCAGGTCCGAGGCCTCGGCGACGGCGCGGAAATGGGCCATCGTCTCGCGCTCATCGGAGAGATAGCGCATGGCGGGCAGCACCATCAGGCCGGCGATGCCGATTTTCCGCGCGTCGGCGGCAAGCGCCGCGGCGGCCCGGGTCGAATCCTCGGCGATGGTGAGCATCACCGGCCGGCGCCCGCCTGCCTCGGCAATCGCCGCCTCGGCGATCGCCAGCTTCTCGTCGCGGGTCAGGCTGCTCGCCTCGCCGAGCGAGCCGCAGACGATGATCCCGTCGACACCGGCCCGGATCTGAAAGTCGACGTCGGCGCGCACCCCGCCGAGATCGACCGCCTGGTCGGCCGTCATCTTGGTGGTGATCGCGGGCAGAACGCCCTTGAAGTCGCCTTTTTCCATTGAGCCCGTCTCCGGCATGTGAATTCGACGTCAGGGAATTGTTGTATTCCGATTGCGCGTAGCTCGCCAAGACGCACGCACGGCTACGCCGCCGCCAGCGCGTCCCGGATCCAGGCGAGGCTTGAACCGCGCAGGTGGCCGTAATTGTAGAAGCCGACGCCGGTGACGCCGCTGGCGCGCAGCGCGGCGACCGCGGCGACAAGTTCCTCGCGCGACCTGAGATCGGGGTAGCCGGGGCGGAGAATGCCGCGCAGCTCCCCTGCCCCGCCAAGCCGCCTTCGCGTATCCCACAGGTCGGCGCGGACGCGCTCGGCGCTCGGCTCATAGAAGCATGCCTCGATGATGCCGGCGGCCTCCGCCAGGGCCTTCAGGTCGGTGCCTTCGTACCAGGCGCCGCCAGTCGGGCGGGCGACCGAGGGGATGACGGCAAGGCTCGCGTCGGGGCGCACGGCGGCGCGGATGTCGCGAACGAGCGAAGTGACAACGTCGCAGCGCCAGCCGAGATAGCGCGCGAGATCGCCGCCAGCGCGCACGTCGCTCAGCCAGAAGGCCTCCGCCATGTCGTCCGGCAGGTCGAAATCGCTGGCGAGGTAAGCCTCCACATCGCTGGCGACCCGTGCCTTGAGGCGGCTGGCGTCGATACCGGCGGCTTCGGCGCCGGCAACACAATGGTCGCAGAAGCAGAGGCCGAGATGGCCGGTCAGCCAGCGGTTCAGCTTCATCAGCGCGAATTCGTGATGATAGCCGTGGGCATAGGGGAGGAAACCAGGCGTCTCGAGAGAGAGCCCGCGCACCGGATAGTGGTCGGCAATGTCCGCGCACAGCGCCACCGCATATTCGCGCACGGCGGGCGCGGAGGGGCAGAGGCTGTAGACATAGCGGTCGCCGAAGGCGTTGCGCACGGTCGCGTCCGGGTGGAGCATGCCGAGCCGCGAATTGTGCAGGAGCACCGTCCAGGCGTTCGCCGCCATATCCCCTTGCGCGCAGATCTCGGCGAGGATGTCGCGTTCCTCGGTGACCCGGCTGACCTTCGGCTTGATCGCGCCATAGCGCGACAGGTCGGGTCGGAAGTAGACCGTGCCGTCCTCGGGGAAATAGACCTTGCCGGTCTTGCCGTGCGGGCGCAGGAACTTTCCGGCGTGATAGCTGCAGGCGAGCGAGATCGTGTCGAGGCCGAGGTCTTTGAATTCGTCAACCGCGGCCTCAAGGCCCTCGGCGAGGTCCCAGGCATAGGCGAAGATGGCGCGTTGGGTCATGGCGAAGCGCTTTCCCGATCGCGCCGTCAGGTGACGCGCCCGCGCGCGGCGACCGGCACAGCGTCGAGGATGGTCTCGCCGGAGACGAAATAGACCTTGTCGAAGAGGTTGCTCACCGGGCAGGCGTGGTTGGGGATGATGCGCACGCGCTCGCCGATCGCCGGCTTGTCGGCGGAGGCGGTGAGGTCGACAGCGCCGTGCTCCTCGCTGAGGCCGGTGATGACGGCATCGGGATAGGCGGTGATCCGCCCGAAGCCGGTCATGCCGAGCGTGTCGCTGGTCAGGGACTTGGAGCCTGTGTCGAGAATGGCACGGTCGGCGGTCGGGCGGCTGACGACCGTGGCAAGCACGGTCAGCGCGCAATCGTCGAAGGTGCCGGCCTTGCGCGCCACCTGCGAGCGGTCGAGATAGATGTAGGTGCCGGGCCGGTGCTCGGTCGCCGCGGTCACTTCATGCGCCGACCAGAAATCCGGCGTGCCACCATTGGAGACCACCTCCGGCGCGAGGCCGTTCTTGTCCAGCAGCGCCACCGCTTCGGCAAGCCAGGCGGCGTTCTCCCTGACCTTGCCGGCGGCCGGATAGGTCATGAGGCCGGTGAAGGCGAGGCCCTTGCTGTTGGCGATGACTTCGGCCAGTGCCAATGCGTCGGCGGGCGACTGGACGCCGCAACGATGGCCGCCCGTATCGCATTCGACGAGGACGCGCAGCGGCTCGGCCTCGCTGGCGAAGGCGGCCGAATAGCCTTCCACCGTCACGCGGCTGTCGGCGGTGACGCTCAGGCGCGCCCGGCGGGCGAGGCCTATTAGGCGCGGCAGCTTGTGGGGGCCGAGGATGTTGTAAGGCACGAAGATGTCCTCGATGCCCGCATCGGCCATCACTTCGGCCTCGCCGATCTTCTGGCAGGTGATGCCGATCGCGCCGAGCTCGACCTGCCGCCTGGCGAAGACCGGCAGCTTGTGGGTCTTGATATGCGGCCGCAGCTTCAGGCGGTGGCTGTCGGCGTAGTCCTGCGCCCGCTTGAGGTTGGCTTCCACCCGGTCGACATCGATCACGATTGCCGGGGTGTCGATCCCATCGAGAGTCATGGCCATCGCAGGCGCTCCTGATTTCTTGGATTCTTGGAAAGGAAATGCGCGCGTCGCGCTTCAACTGGCTCCGCCGAGAACGTCGCGGACGAAATGCATGTTGCCTGCGGTCAGGCCCGCATCGACCGGCAGCACCGCGCCGGTTATACCGGAGGCAAGCGGCGAGGCGAGGAACAGCGCCGCGCCGGCGACGTCCTCGGGCTCGAGCATGCGGCCGAGCGGATAGAGGTCGGTCACCTTCTTCACCACATCGGGATCGCGCGCGACCCGGTGGTCCCAGGCGCGCGTGCGCACCGAGCCGGGGCAGATGACATTGGCGCGGATGCCCTTGACGCCGTATTCGACCGCGATCGCTCGGCAATAGGCGATGACGCCGGCCTTGGCGGCGGAATAGGCCGGGTTGCCGTAATGGGCGAGCGCGTTGACCGAGGAGATGAAGACCACGGACCCGCTGCCGCGCCCGATCATGGCGTCGACCACAGGCTTGGTGATGTTGAAGACGCCCGTGAGGTTGACGCCGATATCGATGTCCCAGGCGGCCTTGTCGACCGCCGGCAGGGTCTCTGTCCGCGTGTAGCCGGCATTGTTGATGAGGATGTCGGGCACACCCTCGGCCGCGATGAGGTCATCGACGGCGGACAGGGCCGCCGCCTCGTCGCGCATGTCGAAGACGCCGCGGTGGGCGAGCGGCGTTGCTTCCAGCATCTCGCTATTGACGTCGAAACCGCTGACGGTCGCGCCAGCCTCGGCGAAGATCGATGCGAGCGCGCGGCCGATGCCACCGCCCGCGCCCGTGATGAGGACGTGCCTGTTGTCGAGAGAAATCATGGGGACCCGTTGTTGGCAGTGAAGGCGATTGGACCGCGCCGGAGCAACGGCCTGTGCCGCACTGCCTGGCCGCGCCATGGGTTGGAAAGGTTCAACTCATCCATGCGCGACCCGGGCCAGATGCCCTACCCCATCCGCTTTTGTTGCAGGCGGATCGGCGTCGTCGAAAGCTTCGCCGACAGATCGTGCGCGCTGGCGAGCAGCGTGTCGCGGTAATGGTCGTAGTTGCGCCTGGCGTCGCTGCGCGGCGCGATGAGGCAGAGCGTCGCCGTGCACACAGTGCCGTCCTGATAGACCGGTGCGGCGAAGCAGTGGGTGAAGTTGTCGACGAGCGTGTCGAAGGAGAAGAACTCCTCCGCGCGTGCCTTGTGGACCTCGGCGAGGAAGACATCCGGGTCGAGACGCGAGCCGTCGGGCAGGACGAAATCCACCTCCGGGATGAAGGCGCGGATCTCGTCGTCGCTCATATGCGAAAGCAGCAGGCGGCCCGAGGCGGTCCAGGGCAGCGGAATCGGCTTGCCGACCTCGGAGCTGATGTTGAAGGGCCGCTCTCCCTCGCGCATCATGGCGACGACATATTTGTCGCCGTCGAGCATGCAGAGCTGCGAGGTCTCGTGGGTCACCTCGGCCAGGTGGTCGAGGAAGGCGTTGCACTCGCGCGTCAGGTCGAAATGGCTCTGATAGGCGAGACCGAGGAAATAGAGCCGGCGGCCGAGGAAGACGCGGCCGTCCCTGTCGGCATATTCGAGGATGCCGGACTTCAGAAGCAGGTTGATGAGCTCGTAGGCCGTCGACTTCGGCGCGCCGATGCCCAGCGCGATCTCATGCGGCCGTGCCGGCTGTCGGTGCTCACGCAGGAAATCGAGGATTTCCAAGGCGCGGTCCAGCCCCCGCATGCGCCGCGTCGGGCTGAGTGCGGTCACGGTCTGCGAAGCCATGGCAAATCCTCCAGAAGCTCAGAGCAATTGCCGGTTTCTATTGCACAGCCCAGCGAGCACGGCTAGCATGCCGCTTTCTGCTATTGCGTCATTGGTTCCACTATATAGGAACATTGTGCTGCTGTGAATGGCCCCCCGACAATCAAGTCCGCCGGCCGCTCGCGGCATGGCGCACAGGTCGGCCCCGGAAAGCGGCCTTTCCCGTCCGCGAACCCGCCACCCGGCAGGTCGCCGCGCCACAGGCAGTGAACGCGGCGCATCCAGCCATCCCAGCCTTATTGGCATCGTACCCCGAGGAGAGTGAAAGTGGCGAAACAATGCTTTGGCAAATCTCATGTTCCTCTCTCGCCGGCCGTGCGGGCGGGTGACTTCGTCTACATCTCCGGGCAGGTGCCGGTCGGACGCCAATGGCGTGGTCGTCAAAGGCGGCATCGTCGAGCAGACCGAGCAGGTGCTGGAGAATGTCAAGGCTGCGCTGGCGCTCGCCGGCTGCACCCTCGACGACGTCGTCAAGACGACCGTCCTGCTTGAGGACGCGCGCGATTTCGGCGCCTTCAACGGCGTCTATGGCCGCTATTTCGCCAATGAGCCGCCGGCCCGCACTACCGCCGAGGCGCGCATGATGATCGACATCAAGATCGAGGTCGAGGCCGATCGCCTACAAGCCGCTCTAGGCGCCCCGCCCGTCCCCTTGCCCCACCGACCGGTGTCGCCCGTGGCCGCCGCGCTCCTTCCGATCCGAAAGAATGCCCAATGGCTTTCGATCTTGTCCTCAAGAACGGCCGGGTGATCGACCCCTCGCAGGGGATCGACCGGATCACCGACGTCGCCTTCGCCGACGGCAAGGTCGCCGCCGTCGGCGACGACCTTGCCGGAAACGAAGCCCGCGACGTCTCCGGCTTGCTCGTGACGCCCGGCCTTATCGACCTGCACACCCACGTCTATTGGGGCGGCACCTCGCTCGGCGTCGACCCCGATGAATTCGCGCGGGCCAGCGCGGTGACCACCTTGGTCGACACCGGCAGCGCCGGGCCGGGCAATTTCGCCGGCTTCCGCAAGCATGTGATCGAGCCGAGCCATGCGCGCATCCTTGCCTATCTGCATGTCTCCTTTGCCGGCATCTTCGCCTTCTCCAAGACGATCATGGTGGGCGAGAGCCACGACATGCGGCTGATGGCTGCGCGCGACGCGGCCGAGGTGGCCGACGCCAATCGCGACGTGATCGTCGGCATCAAGGTGCGGATCGGCCGGCATCGCCAGCGGCCCGTCCGGCATCGCGCCGCTCGACGTGGCGCTGCAGGTCGGCGACGAGACCGGCCTGCCGGTCATGTGCCACATCGACGAGCCGCCGCCGAGCTACGAGGCGGTCGTCGCGAAGCTGCGGCCGGGCGATGTCCTCACCCACGCTACCGGCCCTTCCCCAACTCGCCCGTCCACGGCGACGGCAAGCGTGCAAGGCCGGAGGTGCTGGCCGGCCCGCGCAGCGCGGCGTCCTCTTCGACATCGGCCACGGCAAGGGCTCGTTCTCGTGGAAGACGGCGCGGGCGATGATGGCCGCCGGCTTTCCGCCGGACACGATCTCCTCCGACGTCCACAAGCTGTGCATCGACGGCCCGGTCTACGACCAGGTGACGACCCTGTCGAAGTTCCTGGCGCTCGGCATGCCGCTTCGTCGAGGTGATCGCAGCCTCGACCGTCAATGCCGCCGAGGCGCTGCGGCGGCCGGAACTCGGCTCCTTCGGCCCGGCAGCGTTGGCGACGCGAGCATCCTGGAAATGCGCTCGGGCTCCTTCGATCTCGAGGACGTGCTCGGCGAGGTCGTGACCACCGATGAACGCCTCTTCGCGGCCGGCGTGGTCATCGGCGGCCGCTGGTGGCATCCGGAGTAGGCGCGAGATCTCTTCGGGAGCCGGGTCAATGAGCACAAGCCGGAAAACAGGGATGCGGTCATGACCACAGATGGAACCGGCGAAGCCCTTTCCCCGGTCGAGAGCGCGGCCATGTTTGCCGCGCTGGTCGACGAACTGATCCCCGGCGACGAAGCCTGGCCGGCCGCCTCCACGGTCGGGGTCCAGGGGCTGGTCGCGGCGCGGCTGTGCGACGAAGCGGGCGAAGACGAGATGGCGCGGATCGCCGATGCCGTCATCGCCGCCGGCGGTCCCCTTGCCGGCCGATCGGCGGACGAGCGCCTCGCCATTGTCGAGCGCCTGGAAGCGGATGCGCCGGAGCTCTTCGAGCGCCTCAGGGCGGCGACCGTCCTTGCCTATTACGAAAGCCCGTATGTGGTGATGGCGATCCGCCGGCTGGGACGACCCTATGCCCTGCGACCGCACCTCACCGGTTATCCGATGGCGCCCTTCGATCCCGCGACGGACACGCCGCGCCACGGCCGTGGCGCTTACACGCCGACCGAGGCCGTCCGTCCCCTCGACGTCTCCGCACTCGACCTCGGCACGTCGCGCACCACGCGCTGGGGGCTCGAGCGATGACGGCCGAACGGACCTGCGACGTCCTCATCGTCGGCGCTGGCGCCACCGGCTCCCTCGCCGCTCTCGTCCTTGCCGAAGCCGGGCTCGACGTCGTCTGCCTGGAACAGGGAACCTGGGTCGAGGCGGAGGATCATCCGCATCTCCACGCCGACTGGACCTGGCAGCGGCGCACCAACTGGAACCCGGACGTCAACAAGCGCCATCATCCGGACGATTATCCGGTCCGCTCGGATTCCTCGCAGATCCTGATGTGGAACGGCGTCGGCGGATCGACCAATGTCTATGGCGCGATCTGGCCGCGCTACCGCCCCTCCGACTTCCGCAAGGGCACCGAGCACGGGCTGCAGCCCGACTGGCCGATCGCCTATGAGGATCTCGCGCCTTTCTACGAGGCGGCGGATCGGCTGGTCGGCGTCTCCGGCCTTGCCGGCGACCCGGCGATGCCGCCACGCGCGCCCTGCCCGACCCGACCGATGCCGCCCTCGAAAGTGACGGGCGCATTGTCGGGCGCCTTCGACCGGCTCGGCTGGCACTGGTGGCCGGTCGAGGCCGGCGCGGTGAGCGAGGACTATGACGGGCGCCCGGCCTGCAACGGTTGCGGTACCTGCAATGGCTGCCCGCGCGGCTCGATGAGCAAATATTCGCTGTCGATCTGGCCGAAGGCGCTGAAGGCCGGAACCGAGCTTCGGATCAATGCCCGGGTGCTGAGGATCGAGACGGGGCCCGACGGCCGCGCCACCGGCGCGCTCTATGTCGACCGCAACACTGGCCACCATCATTTCCAGAAGGCGCGTCTCGTCGTCGTCGCCGCCAACGGCGTCGGCACGCCGCGCCTGCTGCTCGCCTCGGGCAATCTCGCCAACCAGTCGGACCAGGTCGGCCGCAACCTGCTCCACCATACGCTGGTCGCCGGCGAGATCTGGGTCGACGAACCGGTCGACGGCCACACCGGCTATGTCGCCTCGATGATCTCGCGCGAATTCGCCGAGACCGACATCAGCCGCGGCTTCGTCAACGGCTTCAACTTCAACTGCATCACCAGCGCCGCCTCGGCCGGCGAAACCGCTAGCGGCTGGTTTTCCCCGGCCAAGGCGCCCTGGGGCCGCGACCACCACAAATGGTTCGAGCGCCATTTCGGCCACGGCTTCGGTGTCTTCGCCATCGGCGACGACCTGCCCAACCCGGAAAACAGGGTGACGCTCGATCCGGAGCTGACCGATTCGGACGGCATGCCGGCGGCGGTCACCCATTACGCGCCGGGCGAGAACGACAAGCGCATGATGAATTTCGCGCTCGACCGCATCGAGGACATCGCCAGGGCGGCGAACGCCTTCGAGTACCGGCTTCAGGATTATCGCGACGACAAGGGCGTCTACCGCACGCCCGCCTGGCACCTCCTCGGCACCTGCCGCATGGGCGCCGATCCCGAGACCTCGGTCGTCAACAGGTGGAACCAGAGCTGGGACGTGCCCAACCTCTTCATCGTCGATGGCAGCGTGCTGACGACCGGCGGCGTGGTCAATCCGACGCCGACCATCTCGGCACTGGCGCTGAGGGCCGCCGGCTATATGCGCGACAATTTCCGCGAGCTGGCGAAGACGACCCGGGCGGCCTGACCGATCCGCCCTCACCCGACAAAGCGGTAGTCGGTCTCCTGCCGGTAGGTCTCGCCTGGCCGCAACACCGCTGAGGGAAAAGTCGGCTGGTTGGGACTGTCGGGAAAGCGCATCGGCTCGAGGCAGAGGCCGGCATGGGGGACGTGCGGCGCGCCGTCGAGCCCCGGCCGGTCGCCGCCAAGGCCGGCGCCATCGTAGAAAACGAGGCAGGGCTCGGTGGTGTGAACGTCCATGTTCAAGCCGCCGTCCGGCGCCGTTAGCCGCGCCGCCCAACTCTGTCCGATTCCCGTCCAATTCAGGACGAAATTGCAGTCGTAGGGCCCATCGAAATCGCCGATCCGACGCGCCGTGCGGAAGTCGTAAGGCGTGCCCTCGACCGGCGCCATCGCGCCGGAAGGCAGCATGTCGGCACCGAAAGGCGTGATGCGATCGGCCTCGACCTGCAGGCGATGATCGCGCGCCGAGGTGCCCGGCTGAAGTGAGAAATACGAATGATGCGCGAGACTTACGATGGTCGGCGCATCGGTGGTGGCAACCATTTCGATGCTCAGCGTCGTCGGCTCGAGCAGCCGGTAGGTGCAGCGCACCTCGAGCTGCCCCGGATAGCCATCGTCGCCGTCCGGCGAGACAAGACCGAGCGTCACCGCGCTCTCATTGGCTTCAATGATCGACCAGACCTTCTTCGAAAACCCCGTCACCCCGCCATGAAGATGATGCGGTCCGTCATTCAGCGAGAGCTGGTAAGTCTTTCCGTCGATTGCGACTTTTCCGCCGGCGATGCGGCTGGCATGACGCCCGACGGTGACGCCGAGAAAGCGCCTGTTGTCCAGATATCCATCGAGATCGCGAAAGCCGAGCACCACCCGGCGGCGGCCCTCGGGTGCCGGCACGACGAGATCACGCAGTGCCGCGCCGAAGGTCAGGACCGAGGCGGTCGCGCCGGCGCCATTCGCCAGGCGGATCTCGTCGACCGCCGTGCCATAGGGCAGACGGCCGAAGGAATGAACCGACATCGCGGCGCCTCTAGCCCCGGCTCACCACAGCGTATAGCCGCCGTCGATGACATAGGCCGCGCCCGTCACGTAGGTCGCGGCGGGGCTCGCCAGATAGACCGCCAGCGGCCCGATCTCGGGCGGATTGCCGGGCCGGCCCATCGGCACGTTCTGGACGAAGGCGTCGATCACTTCCGGCCGCGTCTCGTTCCAGCGACGATTGGCGTCGGTCATGAACAGGCCGGGGCAGATCGCGTTGACGGTGATGCCGTGCGGCGCCCAGTCGGCGGCGGCGCAGCGGGTGAAGTGGAGCACGGCCGCCTTGCCGGTCTCGTAGTGGCGCCCACCGATGCCACGATTGGCGATGAGCGCGCTGATCGAGGCAATGTTGATGATCCGCCCGCCCTCGCCGCGCTCGATCATGGCGCCGCCGATGACCCGGGTGGTCACGAAGCAGCTCGTGACGTTGAGATCCATGAGCTTGCGCCAGTCATCGAGAGTCTCCTTCTCGATCGGCACATTGAGATCGCGGTTGCCGACATTGTTGATGAGGATGTCGATCGGTCCCATGTCGGCGAGGATGATCTCGCAGGCGCTCTCGCACTCCTCCGGCGCAGCCATGTCGGCCTTCACGGTCCAGGCCTTGCGGCCGAGCGCCTTGATATCCGCGGCGGTCGCGTCGAGGGTTTCCTGCGTGCGGCCGGTGATGATGATGTCGGCACCCGCCTCGGCAAGGGCCAGCGCCATTTCGCGGCCGAGCCCGCGGCTTGCCCCGGTGACAAGCGCCCGCTTGCCGTCGAGGCCGAACCAGTCCTTCAGTCCCATCGGATTCCGATCCTGTTGTGTTGGGGTACCTGCCGCGCGCTCGCCGGCCGGGTCACTTCACGGCGCCGACCGTCAGGCCGCTGACGAGGTAGCGCTGGAGCAGAGCGAAGACGACGGCCGCCGGAACGCTGGCGACCAGCGTCGCCACCATCACGTAGTCCCACTCGATCTGGTAGCGTCCGCCAACCAGCGAGAAGACCTGGAAGGTCAGGGTATTGTTCTCCGGCGAGCGGGCGTAACCCCGTGCGCAAGCGCAGCGACAATTTCCGTGCGGCGATGCGCCGTTTGGCAGGTCCGGACGGCCGCGCCGCCCGGCCGATCGGGTCACTCGACGGCGCTGACCTTGTCGGTGGCCTTGTCGAGGAAGGATGGGCTGATCTCGACGCCGCAGCCCTTCAGCACGATCCGGCAGATCGTCTCGGCGGCGGCCTCGAAGGCGCCGATATCGAGACGCGGCTTGCTGAGATGGCTGCGGGCGAGGATCTCGAAGTCGGCGTAATACTGGGTCGTCGCCCACAGCATGATGAAGAAGTGGATCGGGTCGACCGGGTCCATCTTGCCGGCGGCCACCCATGCCTCGAAGACCGCGATCTTCTTCAGCGTCACCGCCTTCATGTGGGCGCGGTCGGCGCGGCTGAGGAAGCGCCCGCCATGAACCGCCTCGTTGGCGAACATGCGCGACTGGGCGGCGTGGCGGCGCGAGAATTCCAGCTTGGCGCGGATATAGGCGGTGAGCGCGTCGGCGGGCTCGCGATCGGCCGTCAGGTGGTTCAGCGCCTTGTCCCATTCCTGGATGAGGTCGCCGATGATCGTCCGATAGATCGCCTCCTTCGAGCCGAAATAGTAATAGACGTTCGCCTTCGGCAGGTCCGAGCGGTCGGCGATCTCGGCGATGCTGGCGCCGTCATAGCCCTTCTCGGTGAAGACGCCGATCGCGGCCTCGAGAATCGTCTTCTTGTTGCGCGCGGCTATGCGCGTGTCGGCATTCGCCGCACGCCCCCTGGCGGGACGTCCCTTCTTCATCATCGATCACCCAGCACGGAGATGTGCCCGGAAAACTCGCCGACTCGCATGGCAATGTCTACACGAAAAGTGGACGCGAGCGTCAGCTTGACAATCTGAAAAGTTGACGCCACCGTCAACTTCTGAATATGGTCCCGGCCTCGGGAGGAACGCGGATGAGCCTTTCGCTCAGGGATGCAATGCGGGAGATCCTCGCCGACTGGCGGGACGATCTCGATCCGGCATGGCATCCGGTCGTCGCCGATGTCGCGCTCGGCTTCGAGGCCATCGACCCCGGCCTGACGCTCGAGCCATGGGAGCCGGTGTTTCCCGCCCGGCGCGGACGCATCTTTCCCGGCGCCCCGAAGGGAGCCCATATCTTCCGCGCCTTCGACGGCATCGCGCCCGAGGCCGTGCGCTGCGTCGTCCTCGGCCAGGATCCCTATCCCTGCCCCGCCTTCGCCACCGGCCGCGCCTTCGAGGCCGGCAATGTCGCCCACTGGCGCGAGCTCGAGAAGATGTTCTCGACCAGCGTGCGCACCTATATGCAATTGATCGTCGCCGCGCGCCTCCGCGACCCGACCTATGCCCGCTCGATCGCCGACTGGGACCGGCTGATCGCCGATGTCGAGGCCGGTCGCGTCGCCATCGAGCCGGCGGCGGAGATCGCCGACCGCTGGATCGCCTCCGGTGCCCTCCTCCTCAATTCCTCCTTCACCCTCAGCCGTTTCGCGGTCACCGGCGACCCGCACCAGCTTCGCGGCCACCTGCCGCTCTGGCGCCCGCTGATGGTGACCGTGTTGCGGCATCTCGCCCGGAGCGGTCGGCCCATCGTCTTCATCGCCTTCGGCGACCAGGCGCGGAACGCACTCGCCGAGGCAGGAGTCCCGTCGGGGAAAGCGCCGGCCCGGGCGCAAGAGCCGTCAGCATCCTGCGAGACCATCCCGCCCGGGCCGACGCCGTTCTGGCT
The DNA here is from genome assembly GCA_963812285.1 of uncultured Alphaproteobacteria bacterium. GTDB lineage: Bacteria > Pseudomonadota > Alphaproteobacteria > Rhizobiales > Kaistiaceae > CAVSRC01. Next base: position 31,707 of record CAWEUR010000033.1, read on the forward strand.
TTGGAAAATCCCTTCACTGCCTGCAATCGCCTGCTCGCGGCGATGGGCGCCAAACCGATCTCATGGTGACCGCCATGGCCGCCTCCAGGACTTACGACTACATCGTCATCGGCGCCGGCTCGGCCGGATGCGTGCTCGCCAACCGGCTGTCGGCGGATCCCACCCGCTCCGTCCTGCTGATCGAAGCGGGCGGCAAGGACCGCCATCCGCTGGTGCGGCTGCCCATGCTGATGGGCAAGCTGATGCACTCGAAGATCTACAACTGGAGCTACGATACCGAGCCCGAGCCCGAATTGGGCAATCGCCAGGTCTACTGGCCGCGCGGCAAGGCGCTCGGCGGCAGCTCGACCATCAACGGCATGATCTATGTGCGCGGCAATGCGGCCGATTACGACCGCTGGGCGCAGATGGGCAATCCCGGCTGGTCCTACCACGACGTCCTGCCCTACTTCCGCAAGTCCGAAGGCCATGCCCAACGCCGGGACGACTTCCACGGCGAGACCGGACCGCTCTCGGTCTGCCGGGCACGCGCCACCAACCCGCTGTTCAACCGCTTCGTCGCGGCTGGCGTCGAGGCCGGCCATGAAGCGAACGACGACTTCAACGGCGCCAGCCAGGACGGCTTCGGCCGCTACGACTTCACCATCCGCAACGGCAAGCGCTGCAGCACCTCCGTCGCCTTCCTGCGCCCGGCGATGGGGCGCGCCAACCTGACGATCACCACCCATGCGCTGACGGAGCGCATTGTCGTCGAGAACGGCAGGGCGGTGGCGGTGGAGTACAAGCAGGACGGAACGCGTCATCGCGCCGAGGCCGCGCGCGAAATCGTTCTTTCGGCCGGCGCCGTCAACTCGCCGCAGATCCTGATGCTGTCCGGCATCGGCGATGCCGACGAACTGAAGCCGCATGGCGTCGCGCCGGTCCATCATCTGCCTGGCGTCGGCAAGAACCTCCAGGACCATGTCGACGTCTGCCTCGTCTACGAGGTGACGAAGCCGGTGACGCTCTACAGCGACCTGCGCATCGACCGGCTGACCATGGCGATCCTCGAGGGCGCGCTCTTCGGGCGCGGTGTCGCCACCACCTTCCCTTACGAGGGCGGTGCCTTCCTGCGCTCGCGGCCCGGCCTCGCGGCGCCCGACATCCAGGCGCACTTCATGCCGGCGCTGGAAAAGACCGCCAACCTTCACTGGCCGAAGCTCTTCAGCAAGGCCCGCGTCGAGGACAATCACGGTATCACCATCCGGGTCGGGCCGGTCAATCCGGAAAGTCGCGGTCACATCACGCTGCGCTCAGCCAACCCATCCGACCCACCGCGCATTTTCGCCAATTATCTTTCGGCACCGGCGGACAAGGCCACCACCATCGCCGGCGTGAAGCTGCTGCGCGATGTCATGGCCCAACCCGCCTTCGCCGATATCCTCGGCGCCGAGATCGCGCCGGGACCAGACAAGTCGAGCGACGACGACCTGATCGCCTGGCTGAAACAGGCCGGCAGCACCACCCTGCATCCGGTCGGTACCTGCAAGATGGGCAGCACCAAGGATTCCGTCGTCGACCATGAGCTGCGCGTCCGCGGCATTGACGGCCTGCGGATTGCCGACGCCTCGATCATGCCGATCATTTCCAGCGGCAACACCAACGCCCCGACCATCATGATCGGCGAGAAGGCCGCCGACATGATCCTCACCTCGAACCAATAGCGGAGAGGCTCCCTTGATCGTCGAACACCGCACCTACACGTTCCGCCCGGGCACGCTGCCGGGCTGGCTGAAGAAATACGAGACCGAGGGGCTGCCCATCCAAAAGCGCCATCTCGGCCGCTTTCTCGGCATGTTCACCGCCGAGAGCGGCAACGCCCACCAGACGATCATGCTGTGGGCCTATGACAGCCTCGACGAGCGCGACCGCCGGCGTGCCGCGATGAACGCCGATCCCGAATGGACGGCCTATATCGCTTCCATCTGGGAGATGGGCGCGATCGAAACTCAGGAGGTCCGCTTCCTGAGACCGACGAGCTTCACGCCGCCCCTTGGATGATTGCGTGGGCATCATGGTGGCGCCGATCCGGGCAGATCGACATGCCGGTCGCACGCTTCTTCAGCGGGTCATGACGACAGCGCGAAAGGCCCGTCCGACGAAGCCCGGCTGCGCGCTTGGCCACGATCGCGCGGGCCCTGTTCCCGCATTGCCACCGGGGCGGGAAAAGCTGACCCGAGCGTCAAGATTGATCGTTTCCAAAGTTGACCGTTCGGTCAAGATGCGACTATCGTCAACGCACCGCGAACGCTTAGGGGACGGCACGATGCGTTTTGAAATTGGACGTGTTCATCGCGCCGATTTCCCCGTGCCCGGGCGCTTCTACCCGTCCCGCGACCAACAACCTGACACGTTTTCGCCTGCCGTGATTGCGCCTTTCGCTGCCGCGTGCGCGAAGCGCGACGACGGTGTCGGCGGCACGGAACTCGCATGCATGTTCGCCCAACAATGAGCGATGCAACGGACGTGCGGATCTTGCGCATGGTCCGAACCAGAGGGGAATCCAGATGAGCAAGAAGTTCGAGTTAGGCCTGAACGGCGCGCTCCTGTCGCGTCGCCGTTTCCTCCAGACCTCGGCCGGCGTGCTGGTCGCGGGCGGGGCGGGAAGCCTCGTGCTACCGCAACGCGCCAAGGCGGCCGGTACCGGGCTCGTCGCCCTCGTTCACACCCAGGCCGCCGGCGACAATGGCCCGATCAATTCCATGATCGCCTCGCTCAAGAAGCTCTCCAAGGAGAAGGGCTTCCCCATCCGCACGATCTATGCTCAGGATTCGGCGACATTCCCGTCGATCTTCACCAGCCTCGCCGATGCCGGCGCCGAAGTGATCGTCGGCACCTTCAACGAGGTCGCCGAGCCGATCAAATCGCTGGCTCCGAAATATCCCGACACCAAGTGGATCCAGATCTTCGGCGACCCCTTCGATCCGCCGATGCCGAATGTCGTGACGGTCTCCTATGACTATTATCTCGGATGCTACCTGTCGGGCCTGTTCGCGTCGAAGGTCTCGAAGTCGGGCAAGATCGGCTATATCGGCGGCGTCAGCCTGCCGCCGCTGAATGCCGACCTCAATGCGATGAAGGCGGCTGCGGCCACCGTCGGAGCGGACAAGACGGTGACGGGTGCCTTCGCCGGCTCGTTCCAGGATCCGGCCAAGGGCCACGAGATCGCGACGCAGATGTACCAGTCCGGGATCGACTACATCCAGACGGACTCGGCTGCGACCGACACCGGCATCATCCAGGCCGCCAACGAAGCGGCCGGACGGATGGTCAGCGGCATTTCGCCGTCGCAGTACAAGATCGGCCCGCAGTCCGTGGTTGCACTGGTGAGCCTCGACTTTGGGCAGTCGCTTTACAACGAGGTGACCAAGGCGCTCGGCTCGGACTTCAAGGGCGGGCACGTCGCCACGGGTCTCGGTACCGGTGTCATCGACTTCGTGCTGTCGCCGGAGTTCGAGAAGCAGGGCCCGGCCGATCTGAACGCGAAGGCGAAGGCGGTGTGGCCGGAGATCGAAAAGGCGCGCGCCGACATCATCGCCGGCACGCTCAAGGTGCCCTTCAACACCCAGCTCTGATGGTCACGGGGTAACAACTCCAGTGGTGCGCGGCACGGAATGACGACTGAGGCAGGCTTTGCCCTCGAGTGTCGCGACGTCTCCGTCAACTACGGGGATGTCGCGGCGCTGTCGGGTGTCTCGGTCGGTTTCGCGCCGCGCTCCATCCATGCCGTCGTCGGACAGAATGGCGCGGGCAAGACCACCTTTGCCCGTGTCGCCTCCGGCATTGTCAGGCCCGACCGCGGCGTGCTCGCCATCGGCGGCAGGGACGTGCCGGTCGGCAGCGTCGGCCGGGCACGGGCGGCCGGTATCGAGCTCGTTCACCAGAGCTTCGCCCTGCCCCCGTCCTTCACCGTCGCCGAGGCGATGGAATTCGGTGCCGAGGGCAAGGGCAGCCTGTTCACGCGCGCGCAACTCGAGAAGCGCTGGACGCGGCATCTCGAAGGCCTCGGCGTCCAGGTCGGACTGCGCGACCGTATCCGCGACCTGCCGGTCGAGACCCAGCAGGCGGTGGAGATCGCCCGGGCGCTGGTCACCGATGCCAGCATCCTCATCCTCGACGAGCCGACGGCGGTGCTCTCGCCCTCTGGCGTCGAGAAACTGTTCGAGCGGCTGAAGGTGATGCAGGCGAACGGCGTCACCATCATCCTCATCCTTCACAAGATCCGCGAAGTTCTCGCCATCGCCGACACGGTCACGGTGCTGCGCGGCGGCAAGCTGATCGAGGGTCCGATCGCGACCTCGGCGACCAGCCCGTCGGCGCTCGCCGCCGCGATCATCGGCTCGGGCGGCGAGGATCCGCTCTCAGAGACCGATCGCGAGGCCCTCGTTGGCGCCGGCGAGGATAGCGGCCTGGATGCCGTGCCGGCCGCCGCCAGCGACGCGCCGGCGATCCTCGACATGCGCGATGTCAGCACGAAAGCCGATCCGGAAGGCCCGGCGCTCGACAAGGTGACCTTGCGGGTCGGGCGCGGCGAGATCGTCGGCATTGCCGGCGTCGAGGGCAATGGCCAGCGCACGCTGGTGCGCGCCCTCTCCCATCTCGCCGACCTCGAGGCCGGCAGCATCGCCCTGGTCGGCACGGACGTGACCCGCACGCCGCTCAGCGACCGGCGCGCCAACGGGCTGCGCGTCATCCCCTTCGAGCGCAACACCGAGGGACTCAGCCTGTCGAGCGCGCTGTGGGAGAACTGGGCGGCGCGCTCGCTGCTTCTCGGCGGCGTGCTGCGGCTGATCAGCCCGTCGAAGCTGCGCCATGCCTGCGAGGACGCTCTGAAGGTCTGGAACGTGCGCTTCGCCTCGGCCAACCAGCCGGCGGGCTCGCTGTCGGGCGGCAATGCGCAGAAGCTCATCCTCGCCCGCGAGATCGACGACGACGCGGCGCTGATCATCGCCGCCCAGCCGACCCGCGGCCTCGATGTCGGCGCTACCGCCTTCGTCTGGCGGTCGCTGCGCGAAGCGCGCGCCCGCGGCTGCGGCATCCTGCTCATCTCGTCCGATCTCGACGAGCTGTTCGACATCTCCGACCGCATCGTCGTCATGCTGTCGGGCCGCATCAATGGCGAGTTCCACCACCCCTACCATCTCGGCGACATCGGCGCCGCCATGACGGGAGCCGGTTGATGCTCGGATATGCCAACCAGGTCATCCGGGCGCTCGCCTTCGTCTTCGTCGCGCTCATTCTCTGCGGCATCATCTTCGAGTTCGCCGGCTTCTCGGCGCCGCTGATGTTCCAGAGCATCGCCGACGGCGCCTTCCTGTCGTTGCATGCCTGGGAGCACAGCCTGCGCTGGGGGCTGCCGCTGTTCCTGACGGCGGTCGGCGTCGTCATTTCCTTCCGCTGCGGCTTCTTCAATATCGGCGCGCAGGGCCAGTTCTACATGGGCGCCATCGCCGCCACCTTCGTCGTTGATGGCCTTGACGGCTCGCCCGCCTTCCTCGTCCTCCCCCTCACCTTCCTTGCCGGCATCCTCGGCGGTGCGGTGTGGGCGCTGTGGCCGGGGCTCCTGCGCGTGCGCTCGGGCACCGACGAGGTCATCACGACGCTGATGGGCAATTTCATCGCCGGGCTAATCCTCGTCTATGTCGACCTCGGGACCGCTGAAGGACCCCTCCGGCACCGGCCAGGCGGCCTCGAGCCGGCCGGTCGACGCGATGTATCGGATCGCGGCGACCAATTCCCTGTCGCTGACGATCATCATCATCTGCGTCGTCGTCGCCATCGGCGCCTGGGTGCTGGTCAACCGCACCTCCTTCGGCGTGTTGTCGAGCCTCGCCGGGCGCAACCCGATCATGATCGTCTGGCAGGGCGCCAAGCTGTCGCGCCTCGGCCTTGCCGGCTTCGTCATCGGCGGCGCGCTCGCCGGCCTCGCCGGCACGGTCGAGGTGCTCGGTCCCATCGGCCGGCTGAGCAGCGGCATGCTGCCGACCCACGGCTTCACCGCCATCCTGATCGCACTCGTCGCCAACCTTTCAGTGGCCGCGACCGCCTTCGTCGCCATCTTCTTCGGCGGCCTCGCCGCGGCTGGACTCTATCTGCCGGTGCTCGCCGGCCTGCCGGCCGCCGCCATCGACATCATCAACGCCGCCATCGCCCTCTTCATCACCGCCCGGGCATGGCCGCAACGCCTCAGCGGGCTCTTCACCTCCCGCTCCGGTGGCGATTGAGGCCGGGCCCATGGAAGACACCATCATCGCCATCCTGCGCTCCGGCACGCCGCTCATCTACGTCACCCTTGCCGGCGTTCTCGCCCAGCGCGCCGGCATCTGGCATCTCGGCCTGGAAGGCCTGATGATCATCGGCGCCTGTTCCGCGGCGCTCGGCGTCGTGCAGACCGGATCGATCGCCGTCGGCCTCGGCATCGGCATCGTGCTGTGCGTGCTGGCCTCGGCGCTTCTCTGGTTCGTCATCGAGAAGCTGCGCGCCAACCCGATCATCGCCGGCCTCGGTCTCACCGGGCTCGGCCTCGGCGGCACCGATCTCGCCGTCCAGGCGATCTATGGCAGCCAGGCCTCGGTCAACGCGCCCTATGGCCTGCCGCGCCTCGGTCCGGCCTTCGGCAGTTTCGGCGTGCTCTCGATCCTCGTCGTCCTCATGCCGATCGTCGTTCTGGCGGTCTGGGTGCTGACCCGGCGCACCCGCTGGGGCCTGCAGCTTTCGGCCTGCGGCGAGCATCCCTTCGCGGCACGCAGCGTCGGCGTCAATCCCTCGCGCATGCGGCTGGTCGCGCTCTGCCTCGGCGGTGTGCTCTGCGCCATTGGCGGCGCCGAATTGTCGATGGGCTCGCTGCAGATCTTCGCCTACGGCATGACCGCCGGCCGCGGCTTCATGGCCTTTGCTGCGGTTATCTTCGGCGCCGCCCATCCGATCGGCTCGACCGCCGCCGCCCTCTTTTTCGCGCTGGTTGGCGCCCTCGGCATCCGCGCCCAGCTTCTCTTCGGCGCCAAGGTGCCACCCGACCTGCTGCTTGCCCTCCCCTACATCGCCACGGTGATCGGCGTGTGGATCAGCGGTCGCCTGCGCGGTGGCGCCAAGGCGGCGGCAACCTTCGGTGAACTCAAGGACTATTAGGATCTGTCATGGCTTTGGAATTCGCACAGCGTCACGCGATCAGCGATGTCTGCGTCCTCTGCGAGGACATCGAGCGCTCGATCCGCTTCTATGTCGACCGCCTCGGCTTCAAGCCGAAGCACCGCGCCGAAGGCTTCGCCGATTTCACCGGCGCTGGCCTGACGCTGGCGCTGTGGGAGATCGACCACGTCAGCGCCAATACCGGCATCGCGGCGACGCGCGGTCCCGGCGCCCACAAAGCGTGCATCGCCGTCAGGCTACCATCACCCGCCGAGGTCGATGCCTGCTACGCGGAACTGAGCGCCAAGGGCGTCGTCTTCAAGGGCCCGCCCGCGGACTATCCATGGAACGCACGCTGCTGCTACTTCGCCGGCCCCGACGACGAGATCTGGGAACTCTATGCCTGGAACGAAGGCGGGCAGGTCGGCGCCCTTGATCAGGGAGACTAGCGACGGTGCAGCCCCAGGAAGTTCTCCGCAGGAAGCGCGATCGCAAGGAACTTGGCGCCGACGAGATCAAGGCCTTCGTTCAGGGCATCACCGATGGCTCTGTCTCTGAAGGCCAGGTCGGTGCCTTCACCATGGCGATCTATCTCAACGGCATGACCACGGCCGAGCGCATCGCGCTCGCCCTCGCCATGCGCGATTCCGGCCGGGTCATCGACTGGTCGGGCACCGGCATCGACAGGCCGCTGATCATCGACAAGCATTCCTCGGGCGGGGTCGGCGACGAGAAGATCACGCTGCTGGTCGTGCCGCTCGCGGCCGCCTGTGGCGTCTATGTCCCCAACCTTTCCGGCTGGGGCCTCGACTATTGCGCCGGGGAGATCGACATGCTCGACAGCGTGCCCGGCTATGACGGTGCGCCATCGCCTGAGACCTTCATGCGCTCGGTTGTCGAGACCGGCGGCGCCATCATCGGCCCGACCGGCGACCTCGCGCCTGCCGACCGCAAGATCTTCAAGGTTCGCGACGTCACCGCGACGGTCGAGAACGTCGCGCTCATCACCGGCTCGATCATGTCGAAGAAGCTCGCCTCCGGGCCGAGCGGGCTGGTCATCACTGTCGGCTCCGGCTCCGGCGCCTACATGCCGACGCTCGACGACGCGCGCGTCCTCGCCGAAAGCATGGCCGAAGTCGCGGCCGGCACCGGCGTGCCGAGCGTCATGCTTCTCACCGATCTCGACCGGGTGCTCGGTACCGCGGTTGGCAGTGCCGTGGAGATGGTCGAGACGGTCGATTTCCTGACCGGCGCCTATCGCGACCCGCGCGTCGAGGAACTGGTGCTCGACGTGACGGCCGAAATGGTCGCCCTCGCCGGCCTTGCGCCGGATGTCGAAACCGCACGGGCGATGGCGAGCACGCGTCTGGCGGACGGCGCCGCCGCCGATCACTTCGGCCGGATGCTCGCCATGCTCGGCGGCCCGGCGGATTTCGTTGCCCGGCCCGGCCATTACCTGCCCGCGGCCAACATCGTCCGTCCGCTTCATCCGGCCGAGAGCGGCTTCGTTGCCGGGATGGATGCCAGGGCTGTGGGCCTCGCGCTGATTGCCCTCGGCGGCGGACGCAGGCGGCCGGACGACCCGATCGACCTGACGGTCGGCTTCACCGATTTCTGCCAGGTCGGCGATCAGGTCCGCGGCGACACGCCGCTCTGCACGATCCACGCCCGCAACACGGCGGAATGGGAGGATGCCGCGGCGCGCCTGCGCGCCTCGATCCGGATCTCGGCCACGCCTCCTACGCCCCTCGGCCCGATCGTGGTGGAGCGAATTGCCCGGCAGCCGTAAGGTTCGTCTGCGTCCACTTTGGAGGCACGGCAATTGCCCCAAAGCGCCGGTATGCCCCAAAGCGCCGGTAGGATAATTTTGCCTGGCTTCGAGATGAGACCACCCGCTTAGGAACTTCGCATGACCCAAAAGATCATCATCGATACCGATCCCGGCCAGGACGACGCCGTCGCCATCCTGCTTGCCCTCGCCTCGCCCGAGGATTTGAACGTCCTCGGCATCGTCGCCGTCGCCGGCAATGTCGGCCTGACGCAGAACGCCAGGAACGCACTGAAGGTGGTCGAGCTTTCGGGGCGAACCGACGTACCGGTCTACGCCGGTTGTGCGCGTCCGTTCCTGCGCCCGCTGGTGACCGCCGAGCACGTCCACGGGCCGAGCGGCCTCGACGGGCCCGATCTGCCTGATCCGCAGATCAAGCTGCAGGCGCAGCATGGCGTCGACTTCATCATCGAGACGCTGCGCCGGGAGGAGCCGGGCACGGTGACGCTGTGCACCCTCGGTCCCCTCACCAATATCGCCATGGCGCTGATCAAGGCGCCGGACATCGGCAGCCGGATCCAACAGATCGTGATGATGGCCGGCGCCTATTTCGAAGTCGGCAACATCACGCCCACAGCCGAGTTCAACGTCTATGTCGATCCGGAAGCGGCGGAGACGGTGCTGACCGCCGGAATCCCGATCACCATGATCCCGCTCGATGTGACTCATGGCGTCCTCAGCTATCCGCCGCGCCTCAAGGCTTTTCGCGACATCGGCAACAGGACGGGCAAGGCCGTATCCGAGATGCTCTCCTTTTCGGAGCGGTTCGACCTCGAAAAGTACGGCAACAAGGGCGCGCCGCTGCACGACCCTTGCGTCATCGCCTATCTGCTGCAACCGGACCTGTTCCAGGGGCGGCAGATCAACGTCACCATCGAGACCGCGAGCGAGTTGACCCGGGGCATGACTGTCGCCGACTACTGGCGGGTCACCGACCGGCCGAAAAACGTCAACTATCTCCGTTCCGCCGATGACGAAGGCTTCTACGCCCTCCTGACCGAGCGGCTGGCGCGCCTGCCATGACGACGCGCGCGTCGCGAAGGACGCTCATTCGTGGCGCGACCATTCTCGCCATGGACGCGGCCCATGGTGCGGATCCCTTCACCGGCGACATTCTGATCGAGGGCGAGCGCATCGCCGCGATCGGCTCCTCGCTTGGCGAGGCGCCCGGCACCGAAGTGATCGACGGCGCCGACCGGTTGGTCATGCCCGGCCTCGTCAATGGCCACCTTCATTCGAGCGAGCAATTCTTCAAGGGCCGCTACGAGCGTATGCCGCTCGAGGTCTGGCTGCTCTACGCCTATCCCTTCCTGATGGGGCCGCAAATCCCCGAGCGCCTGCTCTACCTGCGTTCGATGCTGGTCGCGATGGAATTGCTGAAGAACGGCGTCACCACCATCTGCGACTGCTTCTTCGACCCACCGGTCCTGTCGCTGGAGCGGCTCGGCACGGTGTTCTCGGCCTATGAGGATGCCGGCATCAGGGCGAACGTCACCAATTCGATCATCAACATCCGGGCGCTCGATTGCCTGCCCTTCGCCCGCGAGATCATGCCGACCGACCTGCAGGCGCAGCTCGACGGTGCCAGGATGGTAACCGGTGCCGCCTATGCGGACTATTGCGAGGCGGCGTTCTCCGCCTTCGACGGTCGCGCCGGGCGCCTGCGCTACATGGTCTCGCCGTCGGCGCCGCAGCGCTGCACGATCGACCTGCTGGAGGCGTGCTCGTCGCTGGCCAAGTCTCACGGCGTCCCCTTCCACACGCACGTGCTGGAGACCAAGACGCAGGCCGTGACCGGCGCGGAGATCTTCGGCCGCAGCCTCATTCGCTACATGCACGATCTCGGCCTCCTCAACCGCAACGTCACCATCGCCCATTCGGTCTGGGTCAGTGACGACGACATGGCGCTGATGGGCGAGGCGGGCCTCTCGGTCGTCCACAACGCCATCTCGAACCAGAAGCTCGGTGCCGGCATCGCGCCGCTCCGCCGCCTCATCGATGCCGGCGTGACCGTCGGCCTTGGCACCGACGGCGCTTCCAGCAACGATACGCTGCGCCTCTTCGATGTCATGCGCGTCGCCGCCCTCATCCATGGCGTCTCGGGACCGGACTATTCGCGCTGGCTCTCGGCCGCCGACATCCTGAAGGCGGCGACCATCGACGGCGCCCGCACCGCGATGTTGGAGGATCGCACCGGCTCGCTCGAGGTCGGCAAGCGCGCCGACCTGATCCTCCTCTCCATGAAAGGGCTCGACTTCACCCCGCTCAACGACGCCGCCAGGCAGGTGGTCTATTGCGAGAACGGCTCCTCGATCGAACGCGTCATGGTCGACGGCGAAATCGTCGTCCGCGATGGCCGGCTCACCTTGGTTGACGAGGACTCGCTGCTTGCCGAGATCCGCGAGGCGGTCCCCGCCTGGCTCGCCGACCATGCCGAGCTCGAGAAGCGCAACGCCGTATTCGAACCCTACATGGCCGAGATTCATCGGCGCGCGACCCTCGTCGATGTCGGCATGGACCGCTATGCCGGGGACGGCCCGTCCTGGCCCGGTTCAAACCGCGTTCGTTCACCGGTCAGCGGCGTTCAATAGGACGTATCGCCGGGCGTCCATGTTGATCACCTGGCCGCGGCGGCCCCTTCACTTCGGCGCTCCGGTGTGACGGTCAATCGATTGGGAGTTGCTGCGGCCCAATATGTCGATTATTCTCGACATATGGAATCAGAACAAGCGATCCTCGCCTTCGCGGCGCTGGCTCAGTCCACGCGGCTCGAGGTCTTTCGTCTCCTCATTGCGCGAGGAGCCGAAGGGCATGGCCGCCGGTGAGATCGCGCGCCACCTTGCCGTGCCGCATAACACGATGTCGTCGCATCTCGCCGTCCTTTCCCGCGCCGGGCTGATCGAAGCCGAGCGCCACAGCCGCTCGATCGTCTATCGCGCGCAGCTCGATGCCATGCACATGCTCGTCGCCTATCTGCTCAAGGATTGCTGCGGCGGCCGTCCGGAAATCTGCGCGCCACTGGTGGCGGAACTGACGCCTTGCTGCGCGCCCTCCCAGTCATCAAGGAAGGAAACCGCCCGTGACTGACCGCGTCTACAACGTCCTTTTTCTGTGCACCGGAAACTCGGCGCGATCGATCCTCGCCGAAAGCATTCTCGCCAAGGAGGGTGCTGGTCGGTTCCGCGCCTTCTCCGCAGGAAGCCAGCCCAAGGGGATTGTCAATCCGCTGGCGCCGAAGACGCTGGAGGCCGCCGGCTATCCATCGACCGGCTTTCGCTCCAAGAGTTGGGACGAGTTCGCGGTGCCGGGCGCGCCGGCCATGGATTTCGTCTTCACCGTCTGTGACAACGCCGCCGGCGAGGCCTGTCCGATCTGGCCCGGCCAGCCGATGACGGCCCATTGGGGGATCGAGGATCCGGCGGCGGTCGAGGGAAGCGTGATCGAAAAGGAGCGCGCTTTCGTCACCGCCTTTCGCTATCTGAAGAACCGCATTTCCGCCTTCACCGCCCTCCCCCTCGACAAGCTCGACGCCATGGCCCTCGGCTCGAAGCTGCACGAAATCGGTCGGATGGACGGCGCGACCACGCCACGCGACAGCGCCGCCTGACAGCGCGGCGATCATCCCGAACAAAGCGGAGGGCGCATGTCCATTTTCGAGCGCTGGCTGACACTGTGGGTCGCCCTTTGTATCGTCGCGGGCATCGCCCTCGGCCATCTGGTGCCGGGCGTGTTTCACGCTCATCGGCGCGGTCGAGGTCGCCAAGGTCAACCTGCCGGTCGCTGTGCTTATCTGGCTGATGATCGTGCCGATGCTGGTGAAGATCGACTTCGCCGCGCTCGGCAGCGTGCGCGACCACTGGCGCGGGATCGGCGTCACGGTCTTCGTGAACTGGGCGATCAAGCCGTTCTCGATGGCCGCGCTCGGCTGGTTCTTCATCGGCTTTCTCTTCCGCCCCCTGCTGCCGGCCGAGCAGATCGACAGCTACATCGCAGGACTGATTCTGCTGGCAGCGGCACCATGCACCGCGATGGTCTTCGTCTGGTCGAACCTGACGCGCGGCGAGCCGCACTTCACGCTATCGCAGGTCGCGCTCAACGACATGATCATGGTGTTCGCCTTCGCGCCGATCGTCGGCCTGTTGCTCGGCCTGTCGGCGATCACAGTGCCGTGGGACACGCTCGTGCTCTCGGTGGTGCTCTACATCGTGGTGCCGGTCGTGGCGGCCCAGGTCCTGCGCCGGCGGGTGCTGGCGTCGGGTGGCGAGGCGGCACTGCAGCGCCTTCTCGACCGGATCCAGCCGCTATCGCTGATTGCCCTACTGGCAACGCTGGTGCTGCTCTTCGGCTTCCAGGGCGAGCAGATCCTCGCCCAGCCGCTGGTCATCGCGCTGCTGGCGGTGCCGATCCTGATCCAGGTCTATTTCAATGCCGGCCTTGCCTACCTGCTCAATCGGCTGGCCGGCGAGCAGCATTGCGTCGCCGGCCCTTCGGCCCTGATCGGCGCCTCCAACTTCTTCGAGCTCGCCGTCGCCGCCGCCATCAGTCTCTTCGGCTTTCAGTCCGGCGCGGCGCTGGCGACCGTCGTCGGCGTGCTGATCGAAGTGCCGGTCATGCTTAGCGTCGTGTGGATCGTCAACCGCTCGAAGGGCTGGTACGAACGGCCCGCGCATGTTTCACGGCCGCTGCCGCGGAGACCGGCTCACTGACCGGATCGAAGCGGATCCTCGCTCGATGGAATCGCAGATCCGCTCCAACTTTTTGTTCCGAACGCAATTTCGGACCGAAAAGTGGTGTCTACTTTTCCTGCAATTGCTCTATGTCGCACTCAAAGTGCGGCGCACGGCGTCCTGCCAGCCCGCAAATTTCGCGTTGCGGACGGAGGGGCGCATTTCGACCTTGAAGCGGCGGTCGAGCTTCCAGCTCTTGGCGAATTCGCTGGGCCGCGGATAGAGGCCGGCCTTGAGCCCCGCCAGATAGGCGGCGCCGAGCGCCGTCGTCTCCAGAACCTTCGGCCGGTCGACCGGCGCATTCAGAATGTCGGCGAGAAACTGCATGGTCCAGTCGGAGACGACCATGCCGCCGTCGACCCTGAGGACCGTGCGCGCACCCCTGCCCTTCGGCCAGTCGCCGCGCATGGCCTCCAGCAGGTCGCGCGTCTGGTAGCAGACGGATTCGAGCGCGGCGCGGGCGAACTCGGCGACGCCGGTGCCACGCGTGATGCCGAAGATCGCGCCGCGCGCCTCCGCGTCCCAATAGGGCGCGCCGAGGCCGACAAAGGCCGGCACGAGATAGATCGGATCCTCTGCCTCCGCCTTCTTCGCGAGCGTGGCGGTGTCGCCCGCGTGCCTGATCATCTTCAGACTGTCCCGCAGCCACTGGACGGCGGCACCGGCGACGAAGATCGAGCCTTCCAGCGCGTAGGTTCGCTTGCCGTCGAGCTGATAGGCGATCGTGGTGAGAAGACGGTTGGTGGAGGTAACGGCCTCGCTGCCGGTATTGAGCAATGCGAAGCAGCCCGTGCCGTAGGTCGATTTCAGCATGCCCGGCCTGAAGCAGGCCTGGCCGATGGTCGCCGCCTGCTGATCGCCGGCCACGCCATAGATCGGGATCGCCGCGCCGAAGAGCCGGCGCTCGGCGACACCATAGTCGGCGGCGCAGTCGCGCACATCGGGAAGCATCGCGGCGGGGATGCGCAGGAGCGCAAGCAGTTCCTCGTCCCACCGCCCCTCGTGAATGTTGAAGAGCAACGTGCGCGAGGCATTGGTCGCGTCGGTTGCGTGGACCTCGCCGCCGGTGAGGCGCCAGATGAGGTAGCTGTCGACCGTCCCGAAACAGAGGTCGCCGCGCTCGGCGGCCTTGCGCGCGCCCTTCACGTTGTCGAGCAGCCAGGCGAGCTTGGTGCCGGAGAAATAGGGGTCGAGCAGCAGGCCGGTGCGAGCGGCGACCTCGGCTTCGTGACCGGCGTCGCGGAGCGACTGGCACATTGGCGCGGTCCGCCGGTCCTGCCAGACGATGGCGGGGTGGATCGGCCTGCCGGTCTCGCGATCCCAGACGACAACCGTCTCGCGCTGGTTGGTGATGCCGATGGCGGCGATATCCGACGCCTTGATGCCGGCAGCGCGGATCGCTGCACGGCAGGTGGAGAGCACGGACTTCCAGATCTCCTCCGGATCGTGCTCGACCCAGCCGGGCCTCGGGAAGTGCTGGCGGAACTCCTTCTGTCCAGCGCCGATAGTCTGAAAATGCGCATCGAAGATGATCGCGCGCGAAGACGTCGTCCCCTGATCGATGGCCAGAACGTAGTCGCCCATCCTCCCCTCTCCTCCCCCTCTTGCTGTTGTCAGAAGCCGCAACTCGCGAGATTAGCGGCGCCCCGCTCGCACTTCATCCACTTTGCGGATGGCTCGCCATTTCCGCGTCGTGGCCGGCTTCGAACCAGGCCCGCACCGCGGCCCGTTGATCAGATGTCATGTGCAGGCCGAGCTTCGAGCGGCGCCAGAGAATGTCGTCGGCGGTCTCGGCCCATTCGTTGGCGACGAGATAGTCGACTTCGCGCACGGTCAGGCCGGCGCCGAAATCATGGCCAAGATCCGCCGGCGATGTGACACCCTCGAGCAATGTCTCGACCCGCGAGCCGTAGGATCGGCACAGCCGCAAAACCATTCCTTCGTCGAGGAACGGATAGCGGCTTGCGACCCCGGCGGCCCAGCCGTCGAAATCGTCGATCGGGACATCGCCGCCGGGCAACCTGGCGTCATGAGTCCAGGACTGCCGCATGGTCGGGAAATAGCCGGCGAGCTTTTCCAAGGCGTGCTCGGCGAGCCGCCGGAAGGTGGTGATCTTGCCGCCGAAGACCGAGAGCAGCGGCGCGTCGCCGTCGCCGCCATCGACCTTAAGGACGTAGTCGCGCGTCGCTTCCTGCGCCTTGCTGGCGCCATCGTCGTAGAGCGGACGCACGCCCGCATAGCTCCAGCGGACCGAGTCGCGGGTCAACGGCGTCTCAAGATATTCGCTGACGGCGGCGAGCAGATAGTCGGTCTCCGCATCGGTGATCTCGACGGACGACGGATCGCCCTTGAAGTCCTCGTCGGTCGTCCCGATCAGGGTGAAGTCCTGTTCATAGGGAATGGCGAAGCAGATGCGCCCGTCGGCGTTCTGGAAGATGTAGGCGCGATCGTGATCGAAGACCCGGTCGACGACGATGTGGCTGCCTTTGACCAGACGCACGCGCGCCGGCAGTTCGAGACGCGCGACATCGGTCAGAATGTCAGAAACCCAGGGGCCAGCAGCATTGACGAGGCATCGGGCCTCGATCTCCGTGCGGCTCGCCGTCGCGCCGGTCCTCCACTGTCATGTGCCAGAGGCCGGCCTGGCGACGGGCGGCGGTGCATTTCGTCCGGGTGTGGATCTCGGCGCCGCGGTCGGCCGCATCGCGCGCGTTGAGCGCGACCATGCGGGCGTCGTCGACCCAGCAGTCGGAATATTCGAAGGCGCGGTGGTATTCGGGCTTCAGGCGCTTGCCGGCCGGATCGGTCGCAAGATTGAGGCTGCGCGTTGGCGGCAGGCGCTTTCGACCGCCGAGATGGTCATAGAGAAAGAGCCCGAGGCGGATGATCGGCCACGGCCTGAGGCCCTTGTGATGGGGAAGAACGAAGCGCAGCGGCCAGATGATATGCGGTGCCGAGGCGAGCAAAACCTCGCGCTCGATCAACGCTTCGCGCACAAGGCGGAACTCGTAGAATTCGAGATAGCGCAGTCCGCCATGGATCAGCTTGGTCGAAGCCGATGAGGTCGCACCGGCGAGGTCGCCCTGCTCGCAGAGATAGACCGAGAGCCCTCGTCCGGCCGCGTCGCGCGCGATGCCGCAACCGTTGATACCGCCGCCGATGACGACAAGATCATATGGCGATCCCGTCATTTGGCACGGCCATGAAGGGCTAGGAGGCTCATCGCAAGCATATTCGTTTCATTTTCGAATGAAACGGTAAGCGAAAACTAAAGCGAATTCAATTGCCGGGAAGTGAACGAGGATACAGGCAATGGCCCTGGCGAAGCCGGCGGAAATGCAAGCGATTGGAGTCGGTTATCGAAGAGGGTGAACCGTTCGTGAGAGGAGCCGGTCAGTCCGGCTCGGCCTCCGCCGCGCATGCCTCGACGACCTGCACGCCGTGGGTGCGGCAGAGCTCGGCCACTGGCACCGATGTCATGCGGTCGGTGACGAAGGTGCTCACCTGGGAGATGTGTCCGACGCGGATGGGCGCGGTGCGCTCGAACTTTAGCCGATCGGAGACGAGGATCACCTGCCGGGCATTGCCAATGATCGCCTGGCTGACCCGGACCTCGCGATAGTCGAAATCAAGCAGCGCGCCGGCTTCATCGATCGCCGAGGTGCCGATGACCGCGTGGTCGACCTTGAACTGGCCAATGAAGTCGACGGCCGTGCTGCCGATGATGCCACCGTCGCTGCGCCGGACGGCACCGCCGGCTACAATCACCTCGATGCTCGGATGGCGGTAGAGGATATTGGCGACATTGATGTTGTTGGTGATGACCAGCAGCCCCTCATGGTCCAGGAGCGCACGCGCCACCTCCTCGGTCGTGGTGCCGATATTGATGAAGAGCGAGGTGTTGTCGGGGATCAGCGCCGCCGCCGCGGCACCAATGGCGCGCTTCTCGTCGCGCGCGATGAAGCGGCGCGCCTCGTAGCCGATGTTCTCGACACCGGAGGCGATGACGGCGCCACCGTGAATGCGCGAAAGGAGGCGCTGCTCGCAGAGCTCGTTCAGATCCTTGCGGATCGTCTGGGGCGTCACCGCGAAGCATTCGGCGAGCGCCTCGACGTTGACCCGACCCTGCGCGCGGGCGATCGCCAGGATTTCCTGGCGACGCAGATTGAGATCATCCATCACCGCTCCGGGCCCACCGATGGGGCCGTTCGACTGGCAATGAATTCTTTAGCGAAATCCGCCGTCTGACACCAATCGTGTGAGACGGCGGCTTCAACCGGGAGTGACGGTCAGCCCTGCCCCTGGGCCTTCTTCCAGGCCTCATATTCGGGCCGGGCCGCGTCGGAGAGCGGGTAGTAGCGCTTGAGCTCACCCCCTTCGAAGAGCCGCTGGCGCGAAAACTCTTCCCACTCATGATGCTCGGAAGCCTGCTTGATGACCTCCGCTGCGAGCTTTACCGGCACGACAACGGCGCCATCATCGTCGGCGACGATGATATCGCCGGGCATGACCAGGCAGCCGCCACAGGCGATGGGCTCATTGACGGCGAAGGGAATGATGTCGGTCTGGGTATGGAAGTTCGGCGTGAAGCCCTTCACCCACAGGCCGAGGTCGAGGCGGCTGATGTTGGGAAAGTCGCGCAGGCAGCCGTCTACGACGACGCCAAGGCCACCCTTGCCCCTGAAATAGGTGAGCATCATGTCGCCGAAGACACCGCTCTTCATGTCGCCGCGGGCATCGACCACGACAATGTCGCCGGGCTGCGTGTGATAGAGGACATGCCGGTGAAGCTGCCGCTCCGGCTCGGAATATTCGTCCTCGCCGTAGAGGTCCTCGCGCTTGGGCATGAACTGCAGCGTCAGTGCCGGTCCGGCGATCGCCCGACCGGGATTGTGCGCCGTCGGCCCGATGATGTGCGAGTTGCGAATGCCCATATGGGCGAGCGTGCTGCTTGCCGTCGCGGCGCCAATCTTCTTCAGCGCTTCGACATATTCGGCCGGCGGACGCGTGATGTCGTGGGTTACAATCGGCTCAGACATTGGGCGGCTCCTTATCCCTCTGGCTCTGGTCATCCTGGCACGGCAACTGGCGTCGCGCATGCCCAAGGCTCGGTCGGCGACCTTTCGCCGCCGAGCTCTCTTTCGTTCCGTTTTCGGCCGGCAAGAACGGCGGACCGGGGACATGCTGGGTCGCCGCAATGGCCGCACGGGTCGGGCCGCTATCCGGTATCGACTCGTGCAAGCGCAATGTTTGCCTTTGTTAGGTCATGAAGTAACATCGCCAAACAACAGTGGCAAGCGCCTCCCGCGCGACTTTCCCCTTTCAGGCCTCGCCGGCACCGACATGGCGGCGGTCAACACTGAGGCAGGCAGGCATGGCGTCAGGGCGCGTGACCATCCAGGATGTTGCCGACAAGCTCGGGCTGTCGAAGTTCTCGGTGTCCCGTGCGCTGTCGGGCAAGTCCGGCGTCAGCGAGACCACGCGCCATCGGGTCCTGCGAATGGCCCAGAGCATGGGCTACAGGGTCAATCAGGAATTCGCGCCGACCACCGGACAGATTCTCTTCATCCGCCAGGAGATCGATCCGGTCAGCAGCGAATTGTGGCTGAACATCATGCACGGAGCCGAACGCGAGGGAGAGCGGTTTGGCCTGACTATCGTTCCACGCCAGGCACGCTACCTCACCGAGGAGGGCCCGATCGATCCGCAGGTGGTCGGCCTGATCCTCGCCGTGCCGCGGCCGGGCGGCCTGGCGAAGGTCGCGGTGCGGACCGGCCTGCCAGTCGTCTCCGCCAGCTACGTCAGTCCGATGGAGCGGGTCGACCAGGTTAGCGGAACGGACTGGGAATCGGGCTTTGCCGTCGCACAGCTCCTCACTGAACTCGGCCATCGCGCCCTCCTCTTCGTCCATGGAAACGCTACACCGGTCGGCCGCTCCGAACGGCTCCGCGGCTTCCGCGATGGTGCTCGCGACGTGGCGGAGGCTGCAGTAGACGATCTCGTTTTCGACGAGCAACTAGGGTTCCGCGCACCCTTCCTCGACTATCTGGCCGGCGGGGCGGCGCCGACGGCGCTCTTCTGCGCCCATGACGGCCTTGCGGTGACCGTGATCTCGGAGCTTCATCGGCTCGGCATCCGCGTTCCAGAGGATGTGTCGGTAGTCGGCTTCAACGATTTCGTCGCTGCCACGCAGGTCGCGCCACGCCTGACAACCGTGCGAACCCCTCAGGTCGCCATCGGAGCGGCAATGGTCCGCTGCATCGCCGATCGTCTCGCCAGCGAGGAAGCAGCCACGCGTCCTCCGGTGCGCGTGGCATTGGTCGCCGAGATCGTGACCCGCGAATCGACCGGCCCCGCTTCGCCGCCCACGACCTGGCGGAACCGGATTCTCAAGCAGGTCAAAGGCTGAAACGGGCGCTACAACCGCCGATCGCGGATCGTTCAATTCAAATTTGAAAACCAAACCCTGTTTGGCGGCTGGGCCGTCGGCGGCAGCCGTTGTTCGCTGTGGACCTGTGCCGCCAAAGGGAATAGTGAGGCGGTCGGCCCACCTCATTTCACCACATAGAAACGACATCGATGCTTGCCCGCACGGGGCTATGCGGGCAAGTGCGAAGGAAGGGATTTCCGCCATGCAGCTTTCAGGAAGGGTCGCGCTCGTGACCGGCGCCGGCTCGGGTATCGGCAAGGCATCGGCCAAACACCTTGCGGCGGAGGGCGCGACCGTGGCGGCGCTGAGCCTCGTCGAAGACGAAGTGAAGGCTACTTGCGCGGAGATAGAAGCGGCCGGCGGCAAGGCCATACCGCTCGTGGCCGATGTGTCGAACGAAGACCAGATGCGCGCGGCAGTGGCGAGCCTGATGGAAGCGCAAGGCCGCCTCGATTTCGTCATGGCCAATGCAGGTATCAACGGCGTCTGGGCACCGATCGACGACCTTCAGCCGGCCGAATGGGACCGCACGATCACGGTCAATCTGCGCGGCACTTATCTCACCCTTCACTTCGCGATCCCGCATCTGAAGGCAGTGGGCGGCGGGTCGATCGTCGTCACGTCATCGATCAACGGCACGCGTACCTTCACCACCGCCGGCGCCACGGCCTATTCGGCCGCCAAGGCCGGGCAACTGGCAATGGTCCAGCAACTGGCGCTGGAACTCGGACGCCACCGCATCCGTATCAACGCCATCTGTCCGGGTTCGGTGTCGACCTCGATCAACCTCAGCACCATCATGCGCAATCGGGAGATGGCCCAGGTGCCCGTCGTATGGCCGGAAGGCGATATCCCCCTCACCGGCGGCAAGGCCGCCATGACCGAGGACGTGGCCGAGGTCGTGGTGTTCCTCGCGTCCGACCGCTCGCGTCACGTGACCGGATGCCCGATCTTCATCGACGGCGGTCAGTCGCTGCTGCGCTGATCCTTGCGCAGGTGTGAGCGGGCGACATCGCCGCCCGCTCACCAGGCTCAGTCGAAGAAGCCGGCGTCTTCCTCCTTGAGATACTTGCTGGCGCGCTCGGGGATGAGATCGACGCCCATGCCGGGACGGTCGAAGACCTCGATCATGCCATCCTTGACGATCGGGTTGGGCAGCCCCTCGACGATGTCGTACCACCAGTCGGGATTGCCGACCGGATACTCGAAAGCGATGTAGTTGAGCGGCATCGTCGCCGAGACCTGCACCAGCGCAGCGAGACCGAGCAGTCCGTTGCCGGTGCCGTGCGGGGCCATCATGATCCCGTGAAGGTTGGCGTATTCGGCGATCCACTTGATCTCGGCGAGGCCGCCGACATCGGCCGGGTCCGGGCCGACGATATTGACCGCGTGACTCTCGATGAGCTGCTTGAAATTCTGGCGCAGATAGATCTGCTCGCCGGTGTGGATCGGCGTCGAGGTGGCGCGGGTAACTTCGCGGATCACGTCCGGATTGACGTAGGGAACGTAGTCGCCGGTGATCATGTCCTCGAGCCACATGATGTTGAGCGGCTCGACCGCCTTGGCGAAGCGGATGGCGTCCGGCACGGTCCAGCCCGGACCGCAGTCAAGCGCCAGTCCGACTTCGTCGCCGAGGACGTCCTTTACCGCCTCGACGCAGGCGATGACATGCTTCATTCCCTTTTCGGTCAGCAACCCGGAATCGAGAGCGCCATGAAAGGGGCTGCGGTCCGGCTCGCCGAAATAGAGGTCCGGGATCTCGCGCTTCATGCCTGAGTGGAAGGCGATGCCCATCTTCACGAAGGGAAACTTCTCCGGCAGCGACTTCATCCACTTCGCGTCCTCGGCGAAGTCCTCCGGATTGTGCGCCTTGTAGGGCCGGCGCCGGGCACCGTTGTAGCAGCGCACCTTGTCGCGCACCTTGCCGCCGAGAAGCTTGTGGACGGGCACGCCGGCGGCCTTGCCGGCCGTATCCCACAGCGCGTGCTCGATGATGCTGACCGCCGCCCCCCAGGGCTTGAACCCGCCCCGCTGGCGGATCCGCATCATGCAGCGCTCGACATCGGTCGGATCCATGCCGATCAGAGCATCGCGGAAATGGAGAACGAAGGGCTTGAGATAGGGCTTGTATTGCTCGGCCTCGCCATAGCCGCTGATGCCCTCGTCGGTCACGATGCGGACGATCGGATTATTGCCGATGACCGCGCATTTCATATCGGTGATCTTCATTGGTCGCGTTCTCCCTGGAAGCGGTGGAAGATCGCATCGGTCCGCGCTGCCGTGATGCGGCGCGGACCTTGCGATCCGTTGTTTGTGAGCGCAACGCAGCCCCTGAAGAGAGGGTCGCGGAGGTTCGAAAGACAGTCCTTGTCGGCTGAGGCAGCGGTCGGGGACGACATCATTCTCCCAAATCCCCAGCTACCTAACAAGCTAACTTCAACCAAATTTGTTGCGGTGCGCGCTTGACAGCGCGTTTGCCACTGATACCGTCTGTCCGGCAAGCGCCAATCTAGAACAAAGCAGTTTCGGGAGGGATGGCGATGAAGCATTCGCCGCGGATGGAGCCGCCGAGCGGCAGACTGGCTGCGTTCCGTTGACATCCCTGCCCCGTTCGCGACACCGAAGGGCCACGCTCGATGCGGTCCAGGACACGTCTCCCTCTCTTCGTCCGACGACATCGTCACCGCCGACCGCCATCGGTTTTGCCGGCGGTGCGCTCGGCGCGCAGGTGCTCCATCAGTTCGCGTCCGGCTCCCTCGACATGGCGGGCGATCGTCCGGGCGGCGCCGTCCGCGTCGTGGCGCTTGATGCAGGCGACAAGCTCGCGGTGCTCGCCGAGGACCGCCTCCCGGCGGGCGCGGCTGAAGGGAAACCGGTTGCCGATCGCCCTGAGAGCGTCGCGGTGCCGCCACCAGAGATCGAAGGCATGCCGATTGTAATGCCGGTCATAGACGACATGGTGGAGTTCGTCGTCGAGGCGTCCGTAACTGCGCCGGTCATCGAAGCCGTCCGCCTCGATCCGCGCCTGGATGGCCTCCATCCGGTCGATTTCCTCGTCGGTAGCATGGCTGACGAACCAGCGTGTCATGTAGGGCTCGAGGAGCATCTCGACTTCGTAGATCTCGCGGACAAAGTCGTCGTCGATCAGGCGCACCCGGGCTCCACGATTGCGGCTGAAGAGAACAAATCCCTCGCCCCGCAATTGCTGAAGCGCCTCACGGATGGGATTGGTGCTGGTGCCGTAGCGGCGCGCCAATTCCGCGACGTTCAGCCGTTCGCCGCTGGCAAGCCGTCCCTCGACGATGTCCCTGCGGATGCGTTCGTAAACACTCTCCCCCTCGGAGGCGGGCGCCGCCTTTCCGGTCTCATGCGTGCATCGAAGCAGTTCCATATCGCCGCTTTCGCCGGGCCGATCGCCGTCGAGCCGTCAATCATACACATCAATTTTGAAATTATACACGGACATTGACAAATTGTGTATGATCGTTACCCTCCAAAAATCAAACAAGGAATGCTCGGGTCAGGCGCCCGGAATTCTAAGAAAAACAATGGTTTGTTCGGAAGTCCGGTCCTTCGGCCGGCCCGCCGGACGGAAGGGACGCCGGTCTCTGCCACAGACACGACGCAATCGTGGGCGAACCGGATTTCTGGGAGGAAGAGCCGAACGTCACGATCACGGCAGGGCCTGGACGCATGGCGTCCCGCGCGCCCGCCGCAGAGTCCATTTCAATCGATGAAGACATAGCCGGCGCCGAAGCGCGCGCACGGCTGCAGGTGGCAACCAGGAGGAACGCAAATGCCGAAATCAAAAGGATCAAATCCGTTTACGCGCGGGCTCAGCCGCCGCGAATTCATGGCCTATTCCGCCCTTGCGGGAACGACCGCCGCCCTGATGGGCCCCTCGCTTCGCGCGTTCGCCGCCGATTCCAAGTCCGGAGTTGACATCAGCAAGTGGTCGCCCGAGTACATCACTTCGATCGCCGGAACGGCGAGGTCGACACTGCGGCGGAGTGCGCCAAGGTCGTGCCGCTCGATTACAAGGGTAAGCTCACCTACTGGTGGGTTGGCACCAACAGGCCTCGCCGGACATCGACAAGAAGTTCGAGGCCGAGTTTTTCCAGGCTTTCGCGAAGACCTACCCGAACATCAAGCTGAACAAGCAGAACCTCGACTACAATCAGATGCTCGACAAGCTGCGCACGGCGGCGCTCGGCAATGCCGCGCCGATGGCGGCGCGCATGCCGATCCTGTGGGGCGTCGAATTCGCGGCCAAGGGCTAGCTGCAGCGAATTCGGTCCGCAGGATGTCGGCTACGCGACGAGCGAGTACTGGCCGGGCGCCATGAAGTCGGTGACCTGGAAGGACAAGATCTACGGCGTCCCGACCAACAACGAGACGATGGCGCTCATCTGGAATGCCGCGATCTTCGACGAGGCCGGGCTCGATCCCGAGAAGCCGCCGGCGACCTGGGATGATCTCGTCGCCTATTCCAAGCAGATCAAGGAGAAGACCGGCAAGAATGGTTACGGCCTGGTCGCCCGCGTCAATGCCGGCAACACGCCCTTCCGTTTCATGCCGCAATGCTGGGCCTATGGCGGCGGCGGCGCTGGACGAGACCGAGCCGACAACCCGACCTACAAGAAGATCTACATCAACAATGACGGCGCCAGCGCGGCCTTGCAGGCATCCTTCAACATGTATGTCCGCGACAAGTCGGTCCCGGTTTCGGCGCTGACCAACACCCAGACGCAGAACGAGGATCCGTTCGTCGCCGGCCAGCTTGGCGATGATGATCAGCCACCCGACCGAATATGCCTATGTGCTCGACCGGGCCAACAAGGCGACCGGCGACGAGAAGAAGATCGCCGAGAAGGTCGTGGAGAACATGCGCTACGGCCTGATTCCGAAGGGGCCGGCCCGTCGCGCGGTCGTCTTCGGCGGCTGGAACCTCCACATGTTCAAGCCCGATGTCGTCGACGGCGGCAATTTCGACGAGGGCGCGCCAAGGGCCTTCATCGCCTTCTCGACCGGGCCCGAATGGTGCGATCAAGAACCGACTGGACAGGGTCCAATCCGGGCAATCTGCGCGGCTTCCGCACCAAGTGGATGAAGCAGCGGCTTGCAGGAGATCAAGTTCCTCAACGTCACCACGTCGATGCTGCCGAGCGGCATCCCGTTCCCGGTCATTCCCGGAATCCACGGAAATCATGAACATCGTGGTCCCGGACATGCTGCAGAACGCGCTGACCGAGAAGATGTCCGTCAAGGACGCAGCGAACGACGCCGCCCAGAAGATCGAAGGGATCATCGGCGGTATCTGGGCCGATACGACGAAACCGACCGGCCGGCGGGAGATCTATCCTGCCGGCCGTCGTTTGTAGCGAGCTCAGAGGGGCGGCTGGCGTGGCGAGCGCGGCAGGAACGAGTAAGACGGCCGCGCTGCGGCACAAGGCACGCCGGCAGCCTGGCCTTTTCCGTCGGATTGTGCGTCACCGGACGGATTATCTGTACATTGCTCCGGCATTGGGCGTGATGATCCTTGTGATCGGTTATCCGGTTTATTTCACGGTCTATCTGAGCTTCTTCAAGACGCCGCCGAGCCTGTCGATGGCGCAGAAGATCTTTGCCGGTCTGGACAATTATTCGCTGATCCTGCACAGCCGCAGCTTCCGCGACACCACGATCAACACGGCGATCTGGGCGATCTCCTCGACCTTCTTCGCCTTCATCCTCGGCCTTGGCGCGGCGCTGGCGCTCAATCGCGAGTTCGTCGGCCGTGGCCTCATCCGCGGCCTGCTGCTGATCCCCTATGTGGTCAGCGCCGTGGCCGCCTCCTATGTCTGGCGCTGGCTTTACCATTCCGACTACGGCGCCATCGGCGCCCTGTCGGTGCAGCTCGGCCTGACGGACGGGCCGATCAACTTCCTCGACAACGTCCACTCGGTCCTCGCCTCGCTGATCGTGGTCAATGTGTGGAAGGAGTTCGCCTTCGCCATGATCATGATGCTGGCCGGCCTGCAGACGGTGCCCGACCAGTTGCACCGCGCCGCCATGGTCGACGGTGCCGGACCCTGGCACCGCTTCTGGCATGTCACCATGCCCCATCTGAAGGGCGTCACCATCGTCACCGTGCTGCTGATGATGGTCGCCAACCTCAACAACTTCACCATTCCCTGGGTGATGACCGGCGGCGGGCCCGCCGGCGCCTCCGACATCTGGATCACCCAGGTCTACCAGATCGCCTTCGGCCGCATCCGCTTCGGCCTCGCCTCGGCCTATTCGGTCATCCTGTTCATCGTCATGATGGTGCTCGGCTACTTCTATGTCCGGGCACTGACCCGCGGAGACGAAGGACCCCAGCTATGAGCGCGACCATGGTGAGCGAGCACCGGCGCCGCAAGCAGTTCGACATGTGGCGCTGGATCGGGCGCGTCTTCCTGACGCTGCTCTTGATCTTCGCGGTCGTGCCGATGCTGTGGATGGTGCTGACCTCGATCAAGACCCAGTTCGCCGCCCTGCAATATCCGCCCGAATGGTGGCCGAGCAATCCGACGCTGAGCCAGTATGTGACGCTGCTGTCGCCCTCCAGCGACATCGGGCGCGAGTTCCTCCACTACATGGTCAACTCGATCTGGATCTCGACGGCGACGACGATCCTCGGTGTCCTGGTGGCGGTGCCGGCGGCCTATGCCTTCTCGCGCTTCCGCTTTCCCGGCCGCCAGTGGCTGTTCTACTCGGTGCTCCTGAGGAACATGTTCCCGGCCGTGGTCTTCCTCATGCCCCTGTTCATCCTCATGCGCTGGCTGCGCCTGGTGAACAGCGGCTGGTCGCTGGTGCTGACCTACCTGACCTTCGGCCTGCCCCTGTCGATCTGGCTGCTCAAGGGCTTCTACGACAACATCCCGGTGCAGCTCGAGCAGGCGGCGCGGATCGACGGCGCCACCCGTTTCCAGGCCTTCTTCCAGGTCGTCATGCCGCTGTCCTCGCCCGGCATCATCGCCACCGCGATCTATTCCTTCATCATCGCCTGGAACGAGTATGTCTACGCGCTGACCTTCCTCAACAGCCAGTCCAAGCTGACCCTGCCGGTCGGGCTGCAGCGCTTCTTCACCGAGTACACGACCAACTGGCCGGGGCTGATGGCGGCCTCCTTCATCATGAGCGTCCCGGTGGTCGTGATGTTCCTCATCCTGCAGAAGTACTTCGTCCGCGCGCTCACCGAAGGCGCGGTCAAATCCTAGCCAGACATTGAGCACCCGCGGGTTCGTGGCGCTTTAGGAAGGACGATCAATGGCAGAAGTGAAGCTCCGCAACGTGGTCAAGAGCTACGGCACCTTCCTGGCGGTCAACGACGTCTCGCTGACCATCGCGGACGGCGAGTTCGTCGCCCTGGTCGGGCCCTCGGGCTGCGGCAAGACCACCACGCTCAACCTGGTGGCGGGGCTGATCGAGATGACCGACGGCGAGATCCATATCGGCGATCGCCTGGTCAACGACCTCGACCCCAAGGACCGGGACATCGCCATGGTGTTCCAGAACTACGCCCTCTACCCCAACAAGACGATCTTCAAGAACCTCGCCTTCCCCTTGAAGATGCGCAAGCTGCCCAAGGCCGAGATCGAGCAGAAGGTCAGGGCCGCGGCCAAGCTGCTCGACATCGAGCACCTGCTCGAGCGGCGCCCGCGCGAGCTCTCCGGCGGCCAGCAGCAGCGTGTCGCTCTCGGCCGGGCCCTCGTCCGCGATCCGCGCGCCTTCCTCATGGACGAGCCGCTGTCCAATCTCGACGCCAAGCTGCGCGTGCAGATGCGCGCCGAGCTCAAGCGCTTCCACCAGGACCTCAAGGCGACCGTCATCTATGTCACCCACGACCAGCTCGAGGCGGTCACCATGGCCGACAAGATGGCCGTGATGAACGGCGGCATCCTGCAGCAATACGACGCGCCGGAACGGGTCTTTGAACACCCGGTCAACACCTTCGTCGCCGGCTTCGTCGGCAGCCCGGCGATGAACCTGATGGAGCTGGAGATCGCCGGCGAGGGAGATGGCACCGCCCTCGTCAGCAGCGAGGGATGGCGCCTCGCCCTGTCGCCCGAGAACGCCGCCAGGGCGAGGAAGGCCACCGGCAAGGCGATCGTCCTCGGTGCCCGCCACTCGACCATCGGCCTCCACCACGAGCCCACCGAGGGCGCCGTGCCCGGACGCGTCTATACCGTCGAGCCGACCGGCGACATCACCTACGCCCATGTCCATCTCGGCACCGCCAACGTCGTCGTCAGCGCACCCCCACACGTCCGCCTCAACCCAGACGACAATGTCTGGATCAAGTTCGACCAGAACAAAATCCACCTCTTCGATGGAGTGACACAGCAGAGGATCGACGGCTAAATCCGTCGGAGCAGGC
>CAWEUR010000034.1:0-79904 GCA_963812285.1 uncultured Alphaproteobacteria bacterium
GCCTTCGAGTTCTGGCATCAAACCCACGAGGTCATCCACGGGCTGTCCTTCACCGTCGGCGTGGGCGAGACCTTTGCCATCGTCGGCGAATCGGGTTCTGGCAAGAGCGTCACGGCCCTATCGATCATGGGGCTGCTACCGCGCGGTCAGGGCCGGATCACGGCCGGGACGATCAGCTTCGACGGCACGGATCTCGCCCGTGTCCCGGCGGAACAGTTGCGCCGCATCCGCGGCGACCGCATCGCGATGATCTTCCAGGAGCCGATGACCTCGCTAAATCCGGTCCTGACCATCGGGCGGCAACTGACCGAGGGCGTCATCTGCATCATGGGCTCGCGCCGGAAGGCAAGAGGCGCGCGACCTCGCCTCACATGCTCGAGCGCGTCGGCATTCCCGACAAGCCGGCGCGTCGACCACTATCCGCACGAGTTCTCCGGCGGCATGCGGCAACGGGTGATGATCGCCATGGCGCTGATGCTGCAACCCGGCGCTGCTGATTGCCGACGAACCGACCACCGCGCTCGATGTCACCATCCAGGCGCAGATCCTGGACCTCATCGCAGGACCTACCGCGAAAGCGGCTCAGCCTCATCCTGATCACCCACGATATGGGCGTGGTGGCGGAAATGGCCGACAGCGTCGCGTCATGCGGGACGGCCGCGGTCGATAAGGCCAATGTCGCGGGCGCTGTTTGATCCGCCGGCGCAGCCGACTACACCAAGGCGCTGCTCGCGGCCGTGCCGCGGATCGATGCGGCGGCGAGCCCATCCGACCGCCGCCGCACGTGCCAACCTGTCGCCAGTGATTGGTCGAGAGTCAGCAAGACATTCGGGCACGTCGGCGGCGTGACAGGACCAGGCGCTCGATGACGTCAGCCTCGACGTCGGACAGGGCGAAACGGTCGGCCTCGTCGGAGAGAGCGGTTCGGGCAAGTCGACGCTCGGACGCGCCATCGCCCGGCTGCTCGCCATCGACGCGGGCGAGATGGCGGTTGACGGCGCGAATGACCCGTCTCTCGGCGCGTCCCTGCGGGACCGCGCCCAAGGTGCAGATGGTCTTCCAGGACCCTTACGCCTCGCTCGATCCTCGCTTTCCGGTCGGTCGCACGGTCGCCGAGCCCATCGTCATCCACGGTGCCGGGAGATCGAAGCGAAAGCCGGGACAAGGCCGTTCCTTGCTCGAACGGGTCGGGCTCAGCGCCGACATGGGCGCTCGCTATCCTCACGAATTTCCGGCGGTCAACGACAGCGATGGCAATCGCGCGGGCGCTGGCCGCCGAACCGCGATCATCGTCGCCGACGAAGCCGACCTCTGCCCTCGACGTGTCGATCCAGGCTCAGGTGCTGGACCTGCTGTCGGAACTGCGACGGAGCTGGGTATCGGATGTTGTTCATCTCCCACGACCTGGCTGTCGTCCGGCATATCGAGCCGGGTGGCGGTCATGCGCGCCGGGCGCATTCTCGAATTTGGTCCCACCCAGACCGTCCTCGAGGATCCGCCCACGTCTATACCGAACGCTTTTTCGGCCGTTCCCATCCCGACCCTTCACAACGCAACCGCTCGCGATCGAACCATCCCGGGGCGACTATCCGCCGGACCGCTGGTCGATGTCGCGCCGGTCATTGGACCGCCTCATGACCATCGGTATCGCCGCCTTCGGACCCGATGCCGGCCTCGCTGTCTTCCGTGCCCTGGCCGCCGTCGAAGCTGTCGGCCGGGGGCAATCCGGGGCTCGTCAGCTACGTGGCGCTGACAGCAGAGGCACATCGAGCGGTCGAGATGCAGCGCGGCGGTAGCGCCGGGCTGTTCCTGGGGCCAATCGATGGATGCCTTCTCCGGCGGCCGTGCTCGCGCGGCCGGACTCATGTCGAGTGGGCCGGACCGCCCGGAGCCGCTAGCCAGTTCACGCCTGCGTTTGCGGCGTCGGCCTCGTAACCGGGCACCGCATGCCGAACACGATCGGCGCAGCGGCATCAATCTCAACGAGGAGGTCCTCGACCTGATGCGGGCCGGCGCTTCAGTCGAAAGAGCCGTCGAGCGGGTCATCGCTGCCAACCCTGACGTCGATGCCGGCATTATCGCGTTGTCGATCGATGGCGCCGCCCATGCTGCCGACACTCCCCACGTCCAGCGCCGCGGCGACGCCGGCCATGCGCTCTTGCGCTCACAGAACGGCGAAGCCGCCGTCGCGGTCCTTCACAACGCCATAAGGCCGTTTCGCCCGCTGGCTTCGCTGGCCGCCGAGGTCGCGATGGACGAGATGATGCCCGATGACCGTCCGGATGCATGGATCACCTTCAAGAGCGGCGTCCCGCTCACGACCGGCACCGTCAACGCCGTCGACGTTGCAGATGACGGCAGCGTCAGTGCGATCGTCGTCGAGGATCGGAAATTTCTCGGCGGGCGCTGGAGCCTCGGTATGGGGTACGAGACCCGCGTCTTGCGCCGACAGCAGCCAATCGCGACCATGCTTTATGAGCCCTATATGGTCGTGCAAGATGGCCGACTTCTCCTCGTAGATGGTCAGAGCCTCCTAGCGGTACCGATCCGCAAAGCCTGAGGTGACGAGTGACGCTACTGAACGTGCGACGGCCCTTCCGGGCGCATCGGCGACACGGGCAATCAATTGGCCGAAATCAAAATTGTGCCGAAATGTGAACCTCGGCTGGTTGCAGCTCAAAATGTGCGCCTCAACAGGACCAAGGTCGCAAGCACGGGGCGTTCGCAATCGCGGCTGTCCCCAGGTCGACGTCCCTGAGCCATGCGAGCATTCTCACTTGGCAGCACCGCGTCGTGCTTAGCGTCGGTGCCTTCCCGTGCCGCCGCAGCCACTCGGCACTGAACAGCAAGCCGTTTTCGCGCGAGCACAATCGCAACCCGCTCGGCACCGCTTTGGTATTGGATAACGGTGGCTTCATTCCAATTATCTGAAGTCGGATCCCGGACAACGACAATCCGATCCCGGCTAATGACAAGGGATGGTGGGCAGAATTCCCTGTTCCTGACTCACTAGCCGCCACAAGAGGCGAGAAATTCGCCGATCAAGAGGTAGGAGGATTTTCCAACAAGCCTTTGTCTTTTCAAGGAGACCCGGCCGCCGAACCAGGGTGAGGGCGGGAAACGCGAAGGTCCCGGCGAGCTCGGTCAAGACAGGGAAATGAAGACTGAGACAGGTTCGCGCCGGACTGCCAGCACAGCCAGCCTCCGAAAAACCCTTGAAGAGGCGCGGCGGGTGCTCGGCTCGCGGCCATGAACCGGCGGTCCGTCTAGCGCCGTCGCGCCATGATCAGTTCCGGTTCGTCGAGCGGCTCCCCGGCAAGCGTCAGTTCATGCGCGCCGACGACCGTGAAGCCGTGGCGCCTGTAGAACGCCTGGGCGCGGTGATTGCCTTCCCAGACGTCGAGATAGACGGTGCCGGCCGCGGCGATCGCGGGTTCGGCGAGGATCGCCGCCATCAGCCGCCCGCCGATCCCCTGGCCCTGGACGTCGGCGCGCACATAGGCGCGGCGGATCTCCTGGTCGCCGGGTCGGCGTCCGGCGACAGGCAGACTTGCCGCGCCCGCCTCGATGAAGCCGACCAGCGCGCCATCGCTCTCGGCGACGAGAACCGTGCCCGCGGCGATCGCGCCGCCGAAATAGTCGTCGGTCAGCTTTTCCTCGAGGACGAAGCGCAGGTCGTCGGTCGACATCGTCTCGCCGAAGGCCTCGCGATAGGTGCGGCGCGCCAGGGCGGTGAGGCCGGGGATATCCTCCGTCTCGGCGGCTCTGACGATCATCGCCTCACAGCACCGAAAAGCCCTTCACGAAGGGATCGCGGTCGTCGAGGAAGATGGTGTTGTAGCCGGTGATCCAGGCCTGGCCGGCGACGCTCGGCACGATCGCGTCATGGTCGCCGACCTTCACCGCTTCCTCGACCCGGCCGAAGAACAGGCTGCCGATGATCAATTCATGCACGAAGTCGTCGCCGACCTTGAGATCGCCCCGCGCCGCCATCTGCGCCATGCGCGCCGAGGTGCCGGTGCCGCAGGGCGAGCGGTCGATCGCCTTCTCGCCATAGAAGACGGCGTTGCGCGCATCGGCCCGCGGGTCATGCGCCTTGCCCGCCCACAGGATGTGGCGCAGTCCGGCGATGGTCGGGTCATCGGGGTGGGTGAAGGTGTATTTGTCGTTGATCAGCCGGCGCACGATCGGCGACAGGCGCTGGATATCGAGGGCCGAGATGTCGTCGAGGTCGCCATAGGACGGCTGGCTCTCGATGATCGCGTAGAAATTGCCGCCATAGGCGACGTCGAAGGTGAGGGGCCCGAAATCCGGCACCGCGACCGACAACCCCGTCGCGTAGAGAAAGCCCGGCACGTTGCGGATGCGCACCTGGCTGACATGGCCCTCGTTGTCGCGGCTGTACTCCGCCTCGACCACGCCCGCCGGCACTTCCAGCCGAGCCTGCCCTCGATCTTCGGCGTCACCAGTCCTTCCTCGATCAGCACCGTCGCCGTGCCGATCGTGCCATGGCCGCACATCGGCAGGCAGCCGCTGGTCTCGATGAACAGCAGTGCCGCGTCGCAATCCGCCCGCATCGGCTCGTAGAGGATCGTTCCCGACATGACGTCGTGACCGCGCGGCTCGAACATCAACCCGGTGCGGATCCAGTCATACTCGGCGATGAAATGCTGGCGCTTCTCGCTCATCGTCGCGCCGGAGAGCGCCGGCCCGCCGCCGGTGACGACGCGGACCGGATTGCCGCAGGTATGGGCATCGATGCAGAAGAAGGTGCGCTTGCTCACGACGGTCTCTCATGCGGGGGGCCGGGCGGCCGGCGACGCCCGAGACTATTGAGACGGCGGTGTGGCGACAAGCGCCTTGCCCCGCCGCGCCATTGCGTCATGGTGTCGGCCGACGCCGTGGCATCGCGGTCGCAAAGAGAGGAAGGTCCGCATGAAGGCAGCCGTATTGCGCCAGGTCGGCGTCCCGCTGGCGATCGAGGAGGTCGCCATCGACAAGCCGCGCGCCCACGAGGTGCTGATCCGCACAATGGCGACCGGCGTCTGCCACTCGGACCTCCACTTCGTCAACGGCACCTATCCGACCGCCATGCCCATCGTCCCCGGCCACGAGGCGGCCGGCGTGGTCGAGGCCATCGGCGAGGAAGTGCGCACGGTCAAGCCCGGCGATCACGTCGTCACCTGCCTCAACGCCTTCTGCGGGCGCTGCGAGCATTGTCTGACCGGCCATCTGTCGCGCTGCGTCTCCTCCGACACCCGCCGTCGCAAGGGCGAGGCGCCGCGGCTCGCCTGCGACGATGGCCGCATGTTCCAGCTCGCCAACCTCTCCGCCTTCGCCGAGCAGATGCTCGTCCACGAGCACACCTGCGTCGCCATCCGGCCCGACATGCCGCTCGATCGCGCCGCCCTCATCGGCTGCGCCGTCGTCACCGGCGTCGGCGCCGTCATCCACACCTCGCATGTCAGGCCGGGCGAGACGGTGGCAATCATCGGCTGCGGCGGCGTCGGCCTCTCCGCCGTCAATGGTGCCGCCATCGCCGGTGCCGGCCGCATCATCGCCATCGACCGCGTTGCCGGGAAGCTGGACCTGGCGAAGCAATTCGGCGCCACCGACGTGATCGATGCCGGCGCCGGCGATCCGGTCGAACAGGTGATGGAGATGACCTGCGGCGGCGTCCATCATGCCTTCGAGGCAATCGGCCTCAAGCGGACCTGCGAGCAGGCCTTCGCCATGCTCGCCCGCGGCGGCACCGCCAACGTCATCGGCATGGTCCCGCCCGGCGTCAAGATCGAGCTCGAGGGCAGCGACTTTCTCGGCGAGAGGCGCATCCAGGGCTCCTTCATGGGCTCCAACCGCTTCCCCGTCGACATGCCGCGCTATGTCGATTTCTACCTCGACGGCCGCCTCAAGCTCGACGAACTCATCTCCCAGCGCATCGCCCTGGCGCAGGTCAACGAGGCCCTCGCCGAGCTCGAACGCGGCGAACTCGCCCGCTCGGTGATCGTCTTCGACAATTGACTTTGGTTCGCCCAGGGCCCGCCGCACCGCCACCTCTCCCTGGTGGGAGAGGTCGGCAAACCGGGGGGCGCGCTCCCCACGTCACGGCGCAGGCGCTCCCCATCAGCGACCGCAATCCGTAGACGGTGAAGGCATCCGGCAGGTCGCGGTTGACGACCAGGATCGGCTCGTCCGGCTTCAGCCCGCCCGCGCCCATCAGGCCGGCTGCGGCGTCGGTCACCGAAAGCCATCTGCCGGTAACCTCAGGGTGCAATGAATCGCTCCCCGATGCGATTCCGGCGGCGATGCACTTATGCGGGGTTTTCCCTGTCTCCTTAGGCCTGCCTTAAGGACTTTCGTGGCAGAAGATCATGCCGCCATGGAGAGCAGGGGAGAGCACCATGGGCAAGATCAAGCTCCTTGCTGGTGACTTCGGCGCCAGCGGCGAAGTCCGCCTCAGTGACGACGGACTGTATCTGCCCAATCCCGAGATGACCGACGGCGAGGAGCGCGTTTCCTTTCGCGTGCTCGCCGAGGTTGAACCCGTTGCCAACGACCAGTCGAAGCGCCTCGGCAGCGCTCTCAAGCTGAGCCTCTCCGGTCTTGCCGCGATGGGGCCCGTCGGACTTGCCGCCGGCGCCCTGGCCGTGCGCAAGGGCAAGGACCTGACCTTCATGGTCAAGCTCGACGACGGCCGCCACTTTATTGCCGCGACCGATGCCCGTACCTATGCCGACATCCGCTCGAGCCGCCTTGGCGCTCGCCACTCCGCCGTCGAGGAGGACGATCCGGCGCGCGAGGCCGAGATCGACCGGATGATCGCCCGCTACATGGAAGAGCACGACATCGCGGCGCCGCCCGCGGCGCCGGAGGAGATCCCGCTCGCGCCGGATGCACCGCCGATGGCCGCCGCGCCGGTTGCCGAGGCGGCTCCTGACCGGCCGGAACTCGGCGTCATCGGTCGAGGGCGAAATGGAGACGAGCGAAGCTCAGGCTGACAGGATAGAGAAGCCGGCCAGCGGCTTCACCGCGCCCGCCCGTCCCGTCTTCGGTCGCCGCCGCGCCTAGCCGACGGACGTCCAACTTCGTCTCTTTTCGTGTCGCCATCCTTGGGGCAGATTGCGCGGACGATTTCTTGCGTCTGGCCCCATGACCGCTGATCTTCCCGAAGACGTTGCCGCCAGTCTTGCCCGCCTCGGCCTCCTCGCGCCGGGATTGCGCGTTGTTGTCGAGCGCCTCACCGGCGGCGTGTCCTCCGATATCTGGAAGGTGACGGCGGGCGGCGTGACCTTCTGCGTCAAGCGGGCCATGGCCAAACTTGCCGTCAAGGACGACTGGTTCGCGCCGGTTGAGCGCAATCGTTTCGAGCGGCTGTGGTACGAGACCGCCGCGAAGCGGGTGCCGGGCGCGGCGCCGTCCATCATCGCCCATGACGACG
This sequence comes from uncultured Alphaproteobacteria bacterium, assembly GCA_963812285.1. GTDB lineage: Bacteria > Pseudomonadota > Alphaproteobacteria > Rhizobiales > Kaistiaceae > CAVSRC01. The sequence continues at coordinate 7,439 of CAWEUR010000034.1, forward strand.
AGGCCATGCTCTTCGCCATGGATTTTCTCGATCCGACGACGCATCTCCTGTGGAAGTCGGAGCTGGCCGCCGGCCGCGTCGATGTCGCCTTCGCCGCGGATGTCGGCACCCGGCTGGTCGCCATCCACTCCGCCACCGCCGGCGATGCCGCTGTCGAGGCGGCGTTCCCGACCGGTGCGCTGTTCGAGGCGCTGAGGCTCGATCCCTATCTGCGCGCCACCGGACGGCGGCATCCGGACCTCGATCAGAGGCTCAACCATCTCGCCGATCTCACTGCCGCAACTCGCCTTTCCCTGGTCCATGGCGATGTCAGCCCGAAGAACATCATGGTCGCACCTGCCGGCCCGCTCTTCCTTGATGCCGAATGCGCCTGGTATGGCGATCCGGCCTTCGACCTCGCCTTCTGTCTCAATCATCTCCTCTTGAAATGTCTCTGGGTACCGCCGGCCGCGTCGTGCTTTCTCGCCGCCTTCGACGCGCTGGCCGAAGCCTATCGCGTCGGTATCGACTGGGAGCCGGCAGGCGACCTCGAGGCACGCGCGGCCGCGCTCCTGCCCGCCCTGTTCCTTGCCCGCGTCGACGGCAAGTCGCCGGTCGAATACATCACCGCCGAGGCTGACCGGGTGAGAAGTCCGCCGCCTCGCCATTCCCTTCGTCATGGAGCCGCCGGCCACACTTGCCGCGATCCGCGACGCCTGGGCCAGCGCGATTGGCGCCACAAAAGCGGCGCGATGATCCTCGAAGTCTTCCTTCCGGGCGGCATTGACAGTGCCAGGAAGGGAATATCGCCATGAAACAGGCCGATGTCGCCAAGCGGGCCTTTGCCATGCCCCTGACCAGTCCGGCCTATCCGCCCGGACCCTATCGGTTCATCGATCGCGAATTCTTCGTCATCACCTATCGCACCGACCCGGAGAAGCTCCGCGCCGTCGTGCCCGAGCCGCTCAAGATCGACGAGCCGCTGGTCAAGTTCGAGTTCATCCGCATGCCGGATTCGACCGGCTTCGGCGACTATACCGAGAGCGGGCAGGTGATCCCGGTCTCGCTCGCCGGCCGCAAGGGCGGCTACAGCCATTGCATGTTTCTCAACGACCATCCGCCGATCGCCGGCGGGCGTGAGCTATGGGGTTTTCCCAAGAAGCTCGCCAGCCCGACCCTCACCGCCGAGATCGACACCCTCGTCGGTACGCTCGACTACGGCCCCATCCGCATCGCCACCGGCACCATGGGTTACAAGCACAGGCAGGCTGACCACGAGGCCGTCAAGGCGTCGCTCGCCGCGCCCAACTTCCTTCTCAAGATCATCCCCCATGTCGACGGTAGCCCGCGCATCTGCGAACTGGTCGAGTACTACCTTGAGGACGTGAATCTGAAGGGCGCCTGGTCCGGCCCCGCCGCGCTGAGCCTGTCCTCCCATGCCCTGGCGCCGGTCGGCGAACTGCCCGTGCTCGAGATCGTTTCCGCCGTCCACATCCTCGCCGATATCACCCTCGGCCTCGGCAAGGTCGCTCACGACTATCTGGCCTGACGGACCGGTGAGCGGAAAGGGGGGCCGGATGATTCATTCCGCGTTTTTCTCGAACGGAATATTCGATCCGCGCCCCCTTCCGCCTCGGTCATGGACGGGGTAGTTCAAAGGGCCGTTCTTCAGCCCTTCCGCCCGTTCCGACCACGTGTCCGGGCGCCGGTCAGGGCTCGGCCATGTTGGAGGGGGAGGAGCCGGTCGTGAAGATAGTGCGCGTCGGTCTGGTTGGCAGCGGATTCATGGGGCGCAGCCATGCCCATGCCCTGCGCGCGGCCGCCGGGATCTTCGAGCTGCCGGCCGCCCCGGTCCTCGAACTGCTCGCCGATGTCGACGACGAGATCGCCGCCAGGGCCGCGAAAGCATTGGGCTTTTCCCGCTCGACCGGCGACTGGAAGGCGCTCGTCGAAGATCCGGATATCGACCTCGTCGACATCACCGCGCCCAACAAGCTGCACAAGCCGATCGCCCTTGCCGCGATTGCCGCCGGCAAGCCGGTCTATTGCGAAAAGCCGCTCGCTCCCAACGCCGCCGAGGCCCTCGAAATGGCCGAAGCCGCCGAGAAAGCCGGCGTCCTCACCGCCGTCGGATTCAACTATCTGAAGAACCCGATGGTGGCGCTGTCCCGCGAGATCATCGCCGCCGGCGAGATCGGCGAAGTCGTGAGTTTCCGCGGGATTCACGCCGAGGATTACATGACCGATCCGGCCGCGCCGTGGACCTGGCGGCTTGATCCCTACCGGCGGCCACGGCGTCATCGCCGACCTCGGCAGCCATATCATCTCGATCGCGAGGCATCTCGTCGGTCCGATCGAATCCCTCGCCGGCCAGATGGTCACCGTCACCAGCGAACGCCCGGTTTCCGCCGGTTCCAGCGAGATGCGCAAGGTCGAGGTCGATGACGAGGCCCGCGCGCTTCTCCGCTTCGCCGGCGGCGCCACCGGTTCCCTGGAGGCAAGCTGGGTCGCCGCCGGCCGCAAGATGACGCTCGCCTATGAGATCACCGGCACCAAGGGTACGATCGCCGTCGACCACGAAAGGTTCAACGAGCTCAAGCTGTTCACCACCGGCGGCAGGCGCGGCCGCGAGGGCTTCAAGACCATCCTCGCCGGCCCGGATCATGCCTTCTACAAGGAATTCTGTCCGGCCCCCGGCCACCAATTGGGGTTCAACGATATCAAGACCATCGAGGTCCGGGCGCTGATGGCCGCGCTCGCCGGCCAGGAGACCTTCCAGCCCGATTTCCGCGAGGCCTACGAAATCCAGCGCGTCGTCGATGCGGTCGCCCGCTCGTCTGATGAAGGCCGCTGGCTCGATATCGCCGAGGTCTGAGCGCCGTCGGCGCATCGAAAATCCAAGACGAGGGAGACTGTTCGCGTGGAATTGAACACGACACTTGCCAAACTCGGCCGCCGTCTGCGGCTTGGCGTCATCGGCGGCGGGCCGGGCTCCTTCATCGGCGGGGTCCATCGCACCGCCGCCCGCCTCGACAACAATTTCGAGATCGTCGCCGGCGTCCTCTCGTCCGATCCGGAACGTTCGCGCGAATACGGAAAGGCGATCGGCCTCGCCGCTGACCGCGCCTACGGAACGGCGGAGGAGTTCTTCACCGGCGAGGCGGCGCGCGATCACGGTGTCGACGCCGTCGCCATCATGACGCCGAACGACAGCCACTACGCGCTCGCCTGCGCCGCCATCGAGCGCGGGCTCGATATCATCTGCGACAAGCCGCTCACCACCACCCTCGAGGACGCCGCCGATCTGGTGAAGCGCGTCCGGCGCTCCGGCCTCGTCTTCTGCCTCACCTTTAACTATTCGGCCTTCCCGATGGTCCGCCAGGCCCGCGCCATGGTGCGCGACGGCGACCTCGGCACGATCCGCATGATCAAGGTCGAATATGTCCAGGGTCACAATGCGACGCTGCGCCGGGGCGAGCGCGACGGCACCAGTGGCATGTGGCGCATGCAGAAGGACAAGGCCGGGGATTCCCTCATCCTTGGCGACATCGGCAGCCATGCCCATCAGATGGTTCGTTTCGTCACCGGCCTCGAATTCGACCGCGTCATGGCCGATGTCACCGCGGTCGTGCCGGGTCGCAATGCCGACGATTACGGCGGCCTGCTCTTCCGCCTGGAGAATGGCGCGCCCGGCATCATGTGGGTCACCCAGGCCGGCGCCGGTGCCTCCCATGGGCTGATGTTCCGCGTCTTCGGCGAGAAGGGCGGCCTCGAGTGGCATCAGGAGGAGCCGAACCATCTCACCCATACGCGCCTCGGCCAGCCGACTATCGTCTATGAGCGCAATGGCCCGGGCCTCAAGCAGGAAGCGCTCGATGCCGCCCGCATCGGCATCGGCCATCCGGAGGGCTATCAGGAAGCGTTCGCGATCCTCTATGCCGAGGCGGCCGAGGCGATGGTCGCCCGCCGGCTCGGCACCCTGCCGGACCGGCCGGTCTTCGCCTTTCCCTCGGCCACCGACGGCGCCATCGGCATGCAGTTCATCGACGCCGCCCTCGAATCCGCCCGCACCGGAGCCTGGGTCGACTGCGCGCTCGAATTGTGAGGCAGCATGTCCCCGCCCGGCGGGAACGCGATATCATCCTGAACGATGAAGCTCGGAGGGCGGGAGGCCGACATTTTCCCGCCGTCCAATCATCGGAACGATCACGCCGAAATGAAATCTTTGTTCCAATTTCGGAGGGAATAGAATTTTTGTGCGATTGCGATTCCCAGCCGTCGCCGATTCCCATATAGTCCGGGGCAAATCCCGGCGATCGGTGTCCGCGACAGGTGGGCGTGATCGGCTCAGCAGGCGAGGGGAGGAGCCATCCATGAAGACCGTGCGGCTGACCATGGCGCAGGCCCTGGTTCGATACCTGACCGCCCAGAAGATCGTCATCGACCGCGAGGAGGTTCCGCTCTTCGGCGGCGTATTCGCCATCTTCGGTCATGGCAACGTCACCTGCCTCGGCGAGGCGCTCGAGCCGGTCCAGGATGTGCTGCCGACCTGGCGCGGCCAGAACGAGCAGTCCATGGCGCTCGCCGCCATCGCCTATGCCAAGGCGAAGAAGCGCCGGCAGATCATGATCGCCACCTCCTCGATCGGTCCCGGCGCCACCAACATGGTGACCGCCGCCGGCGTCGCCCTGTCGAACCGCCTGCCGCTGCTGATCCTGTCCGGTGACACCTTCGCCAGCCGCATTCCCGATCCGGTGCTCCAGCAGGTCGAGCATTTCGGCAATCCGACGACGACCGTCAACGACGCCTTCAAGGCGGTGACCCGCTACTGGGACCGCATCACCCGGCCGGAGCAGATCGTCACTTCGCTGCCCCAGGCGATCGCCACCATGCTCGATCCCGGCGATTGCGGGCCGGCCTTCATTGGCCTGGCGCAGGACGTCCAGGGCGAGGCCTACGATTTCCCCGCCGCCTTCTTCGAGCCCACCGTCCACCGCATCCCGCGCCCGCGGCCGGACGCCGATTCGCTGCGCGAGGCGGCGAGCCTGCTGAGGAAGGCAAAGAAGCCGCTGATCATCGCCGGCGGCGGCGTCCACTATTCGCTCGCCACCCAGGCGCTGGCCGACTTCGCCGAGCGGCATAACATCCCCGTCACCGAGACGATGAACGGCCGCACGATCCTCCTCCACGACAACCCGCTCAATATCGGGCCGCTCGGGGTTACCGGCTCGACCTCCGCCAACGCCCTTGCCGCCGAGGCCGACGTGGTGCTTGCCGTCGGCACGCGGCTGCAGGATTTCACCACTGGCTCGTGGACGGTCTTCGACAATCCGGATGTGCGCATCGTCTCGCTCAACACCGCCCGCTTCGATGCTCACAAGCATCGCGCCCTGTCGGTCGTCGGCGATGCGCTGATCGGCCTGGAGGAACTGACAGAGGCGCTGTCCGGCTGGCGCTCCGCCGATGCATGGGCGAAGCGCGGCGCCGACGAGATGGCCAAGTGGAACGCCCTCATCGACAAGCTGTCGGGGCCGACCAACGCCGAGGTGCCGAGCTATGCCCAGGTCGTCGGCGCGGTGAACCGCGTCTGCGAGCCGACCGATCTGGTGCTGACCGCGGCCGGCGGTCTGCCGGGCGAGCTCAACAAGAACTGGCGGGCAAAGTCGGTCGGCAGCTTCGACTGCGAATATGGCTATTCCTGCATGGGCTACGAGATCGCCGGCGCCTGGGGCGCCAAGATGGCCGATCCCGGGCGCGAGGTGATCTCGCTCGTCGGCGACGGCTCCTATCTGATGATGAATTCCGACATCTATTCCTCGGTGCTGACCGGCCACAAGCTGATCGTCCTCGTCTGCGACAATGGCGGCTTCGCGGTCATCAATCGCCTGCAGAATTTCAAGGGCTCCAAGTCCTTTAACAACCTCATCGCCGATTGCCGGGTGAAGGACCTGGTCGAGGTCGACTTCGCCAAACATGCCGAATCCATGGGCGCCATCGCCGAGACGGTTCATTCGATCGGCGAACTGGAAAGCGCCTTCGCCCGCGCCAAGCAGGCCGACCGCACCAGCGTCATCGTCATCAAGGTGCAGCAGCACACCTGGACTCCGGGCGATGCCTGGTGGGAGACCGGCGTGCCCGAGATCAGCGAGCGCCAGCAGGTGCGCGAGGCGCGCGCCGACCACGACAAGAGCAAGGGCAACCAGCGCGTCGGCATCTGAGTCGACAATTGGCAATCGGCAGTTGGCAGTCGCTTCCCTTCTTCCGAATGCCGACTGCCCACTGCCTTCCCCCGCTTCCCCCATCGGAGCCCCCACCCCATGTCCCGCTTCATCCGCCTCGGCGTTGCGCCGATTGCCTGGTCGAACAGCGACCTGCCTCAACTCGGCGGCGCCACTTCGCTCGAGACCTGCCTGAGGGAGAGCCGCAAGGCCGGCTTCTCCGGCACCGAGACCGGCGTCAAGTTCATGATGGATGCCGATGTGCTCCAGCCGGTTCTCGCCAAACACAAGCTGGCGCTGGTCTCCGGCTGGTTCTCCGGCGAACTGATCAAGCGCTCGGTCAAGGCGGAGAAGGAGCGCATCCTGTCTCAGATGGAGACCTTCAAGGCGCTCGGCGCGCCGGTCCTCGTCTACGCCGAGACCACCGGCACGGTGCAGAACAGGATCGACACGCCGCTCTCGAAGCGACCGCATCTCGCCGACGAGGATTTCCCCGCCTACGGTAGGAAACTCACCGAGCTCGCCGAATGGATGGCCGATTTCGGAGTGGCGATGACCTACCATCACCACATGGGCACTGTCATCGAGACCCAGCGCGAGATCGACCTGCTGATGGCCCATACCGGCGCGGCCGTCGGGCTATTGCTCGATACCGGCCATCTGCGCTTCGCCGGCGGCGACATCGCCGAGACGACCCGTAAGCACGGCCGCCGCATCAACCATGTCCACTGCAAGGATCTGCGCTGGGACGTGCTGAAGGCCGCCCGGCAGAAGGATCAGAGCTTCCTCGCCGCCATCCTCGATGGCGTCTTCACCGTGCCCGGCGACGGCTTCATCGACTATCACGCCTTCGCCCGGCAACTGGCCGAGATCGGCTATGACGGCTGGGTCGTGGTCGAGGCGGAACAGGATCCGGAGAAGGCGCCGCCCTTTGAATATTCCCGCATGGGTCATCGTCACCTGACCGCCGCCTTCGAGGCCGCCGGCTATCAAATCGTCACCTGATCGTCGTGTAGTCGCTTTCGGGCGATTCGAAGCGGTCCGAGGCGCGTCAGCGCATCGCCGGGTCGAAATCTGCGGTTGCCGTCAACCATGGCGGATGCGTCGGCGCGGCGTAGCCGTCTGCGGATTTCAATGAATCTTATATACATGGTTCGGAATTAAACCTCGGATGGCGTGCCCCAGACGACGCAACCATGGACCGGGAGTAGAAACACTGCTAGATTTGGCCCTATTACAGTTGAGACATCCTTGTCTAGGTTCGAAGCATCACATCTCTTGTGACTCAAGATCGCCTCTATCCTTCAGCGGCGCTACACGGACAGGTTGCTCACGAAATAGGACGACGAATCGTCTCCGGGGCGATCGCGGAAGGTGAAAGCCTGCCGCGGGAGGCGGAATTGTCGGATCAGTTTTCGGTGAGCCGGCAGGCCATCCGTGAGGCGCTGAAAGTTCTTGCCGCCAAAGGTCTGGTGACGTCGCGCCGGCGTGCCGGTACCTCTGTCACGCCCCGCCGCGAGTGGCACCTTTTTGATCCAGACGTGCTCGCCTGGCATCCGCCGCTTGGGCTCCAGTCCAAATTCCTCAACGATATTGTAGAGATCCGCCAGATCATCGAACCGGCCGCGGCCTATTATGCCGCCGAGCGCGGCGAGGCCGACAAGATCGCGGAAATCACCGGGGCGCTCGAGGCGATGCGGCGCAACAAGGGCGATACCGACGCCCTCATCGCATCCGACATTGCGTTTCATCTGGCGATCTTCGCTGCCAGCGGGAATGGCCTGATCGACCGGCTGAGCACGGTTCTCGGCCCCTTGTTCCGGGCGAGTTTCCGCATTCACAGCGAGACCGCACCCGTGCGCGAGGAGATCATTGAAAGCCACGCCGCCGTGCACGATGCGATCGTCGACAGAGATCCTGCGCGCGCCGCCGCGGCGATGGCGAGCATGCTGGCCAGGGTCACCGATGAGATCGCTCGTCTGCGCTTCGCACAGGACCGCACGCGCAACTAACTGACCCGGGATAGCCTCCGTGCTTGCCAGAACGCGCGCGGCGGCCAAGAATGCCGCTCCCCGACAACACCCAGCCGGAATAACTCGTCGCATGAATGAGGCCGCCAAACGCCGCCGCGGGATCGATCGCGGACTGACCAATTACGGGGATCCGGCGTTCGCCCGCTATCTCCGCCGCTCCTTCGCCAAGTCCATGGGCTATTCCGATGCCATGCTCGACCGGCCGGTCGTCGGCATCGCCTATACCCACAGCGGCTTCAACAATTGCCACCGCCATTTTCCCGAGCTGCTGCAGGCGGTGAAGCGCGGCGTGCTTGCCGGCGGCGCGCTGCCGCTGGAGTTCCCGACGATCTCGCTCGGCGAGGTCTTCCTGTCTCCGACCAGCCTGAAATTCCGCAATCTGGCGGCGCTCGACACCGAGGAGATGATCCGCGCCCAGCCGATGGACGCCGTGGTCCTGATGGGCGGCTGCGACAAGACCGTGCCCGCCCAATTGATGGCCGCTGTCTCGGCCGATGTGCCCGCCATCGAGCTCGTCGGCGGACCGATGTCGACTTCGCGCCATCGCGGCGAGCGGCTCGGCGCCTGCACCGATTGCCGCCGCTTCTGGGCCCGTTACCGTGCCGGCGAGATCGAGTGACGAAGATATCGAGGTGGTCGAGGGGCGGCTGGCGACGACGGCCGGCACCTGCGCCGTCATGGGCACGGCGAGCACCATGGCCTGCCTCACCGAAGCCCTGGGCATGGGGCTGCGCGGTTCGGCCGCCGCGCCAGCGGTTCATGCCGACCGGCTGCGCATCGCCGAGGAGAGTGGTCTGCGCGCCGCCGCCATGGTCGATGGCGCGCTGAAGCCGTCCGACATCGTCACCGAGGCCTCGATCGAGAACGCCATTCGCGTCCTGCTGGCCATCGGCGGCTCGACCAATGCGGTCCTCCATCTCACCGCGATCGCCCGCCGCCGCGGCATCAGGATCGACCTCAACCGATTCAACGAACTGTCTGAAACGACTCCGGTTCTGGTCAATCTCAAGCCGGTCGGCGAGGGCTATATGGAAGACCTCTTCGCCGCCGGCGGCCTCGAGGCGGTGATGCGAGAGCTCAAGCCGCTGCTCAACCTCGATTGCATGACGGTCACCGGCGAGACCCTCGGCCAGCGGCTGGAACGCCCGCCGCTCGATCCGACCGACCGGGCCGTGGTCAGTGCCCGCGAAACGCCGATCGAACCGGAAGGCGGCCTCATCGCGCTTTTCGGATCGCTGGCGCCGGGCGGGGCCATTCTCAAGCGCTCAGCCGCCGATCCGCGCCTCTTCGAGCATACCGGCCGGGCGGTGGTCTTTACCTCGCTCGAGGATCTGTCGGCACGCATCGACGATCCGGATCTCGACGTGACGCCCGATGATGTCCTGGTTCTCCAGAACGCCGGCCCGCAGAGCGAATCGGCCATGCCGGAGGCCGGCTACCTGCCGATTCCGAAGAAGCTCGCCCGCGCCGGCGTCAAGGATATGATCCGTGTTTCCGACGCGCGCATGTCCGGCACCGCCTATGGCGCCGTGGTGCTCCATGTGACGCCGGACGCGGCGACCGGCGGCCCGCTCGCCCTTGTCCGCAATGGCGACCGGATCCGTCTCAGCGTCAAGGAACGGACGATCGACCTGCTGGTCGAGGAAGCCGAGCTAGCCCGGCGCCGCGCCGCCACGGAGGCCGCCGCCGCGCCGAAGCGCCGCGGCTACGACCGCCTCTACCACGCCCATGTTCTGCAGGCGGACGAGGGCTGCGACTTCGACTTCTGCTGAGAGCAGGGTCGCTATGACCCGTCGCGCAGCCGCGCGACCGTGCCGGTGGTGCTGTGGCCGTCGAGCAGTGGCAGCAGTTCCACCGAGCCGCCGATGCTCTTGACGAATTCGCTGCCCGGCACCGGCTTGTCCTTGTAGTCCGCGCCCTTGAAGATCACGTTCGGCCGGAGCGTCCTGATCAGCTCTTCCGGCGTGTCCTCGTCGAAGGCGACGACCAGGTCGACCGGACGCAGCGCGGCCAGCACCGCTGCCCGGGTGCCGACGTCCTGCACAGGTCGACCGGGCCCCTTCAGCCGCTCCGTCGACTCGTCCGTGTTGACGCCGACCACCAGCCGGTCGACACGCTCGCCCGCCTGTTCGAGGGAGTGGAGATGGCCCCGGTGGAGCAGGTCGAAGCAGCCATTGGTGAAGCCGACCCTGAGGCCCTGGGCCTTCCATGTGGCGACCGTTTCAGCCGCCTTCGCCCTGTCGGTGACCCCCACGGCCTTGATGCCGTCGAGCGCCTGTTTCAGCTCCTGCGGCTGCACGGTCGCCGTACCCGGCTTGGTGACGACAATGCCGGCCGCCTTGTTGGCGAGCCGCACCGCGTCCGCCAGCGGAACGCCGACGCCGAGCGCGCTCGCCAGCGTCGCGATCACCGTGTCGCCGGCACCGGTCACGTCGAAGACCTGGTGAGTCTCGGCGCGGATGTGCAGCGGCTCGGCGCCATTTCGCTCGACCAGCGTCATGCCGGCCTCGCCGCGCGTCAGCAGAACCGCCTCGATCGCCACCCTGTCGAGGACGTTGCGGCAGGCCGCTTCCGCGGCCGTGTCGCTGTCCGGGCGGATGCCGGTGAAGTTGAACATCTCTTCCGAGTTGGGGGTGACGATCGTTGCCCCTGCGAACATGTCCGCCTCGGCGTGCCGCGGGTCGACGACGATCGTCTTGCCGGCCGCGCGGCCGGCTTCGATCAGGGCAGAGACCGTCTCGGCGTCGAGCGCGCCGCGGCCATAGTCCGAGAGCACCATCACATTGCTTGCCGGCAGCGCGTTGCGGGCCGCCGTGATCAGAGCTTGGCGGATTTGGGGGGACATCGGCCGGTTATCTTCGGCATCGACGCATAGAAGCTGGTGCCAGCCGCTGAGATAGCGGGTCTTCACCGTCGTCGGCCGGCTCTTGTCGGGCAGGAGGACCGGCGTCAGCCTGAGGAAGGCGTCACAGAGCTCGGCAAGCTCGGAGGCGGCGCTGTCGGCGCCGACGAGGCCGATCAGGGTCACCGCGCCGCCATAGGCCAGCGCGTTCGCGGCCGCGTTGCAGGCGCCGCCGAGCACCGCATGGGTGGTGTCCAGCTTGAGCACCGGCACCGGTGCCTCGCGCGAGATCCGCGTCACATGACCCTGGACGAAGCGATCGAGCAGCACGTCGCCAACGACGAGGACATTGGCCGTGGCCAGACGATCGACAACACTGGCATCCATGGAAGCTCAAACCGCATTCAAACGATGGCCCGGCGGCTCCCCGCCGACCTTGCCGGAATGGCTTATAGGCCGCTTGCCCGCCGGGCAAGGGCAGGGCGGGTGGCGCTTTACCAGGCAGCACCGTGACGACCGCGCCGCCGCGCGCCGCTTGACGCCCCGCGCCGCATCCGCGATGGCTTTGCCATGCGTGTCCTGGTCGTCAAGCTCTCCTCCTTCGGGGACGTCGTCCACACATTTCCGGCGCTGAGCGACCTCGCCGCGGCCTTTCCGGAGGCGGAGGTCGACTGGCTCGTCGAGGAGGCCTTCGCGCCTTTGCTGCGCCTTCATCCGGCGGTTGGCGCGGTCTTCACGATCTCGCTTCGCCGGCGTCGCGCCCGGCCGCTTGAATGGCCGGCCCTGCTTGCCGAGTTTCGGGCGCTCCGGCGCGCCCTGCGGGCCCGCCGCTATGACCATGTGGTCGACCTTCAGGGCCTGCCGAAGAGTGCGATTCTTGGCCAATCTGGCCGGTGTCCCGGTTGCCGGCTATGACCGCGAGAGTGCCAGGAACGCGACCGCCGCGGTCTTCTACAAGCGGACATTCGTCGTCCCCCGGAACCTGCATGCGGTCGAGCGCAGCCGGCGTCTCCTCGCCGCCGCTATCGGCTATCCATTGCCCGATTCGACCGGTCGCTTCGGCCTGCACATCGCGGATGCCCCGACCGGCCTCGATCTGCCGGCCGACTATGCCGTCGCCGTCCACATGGCGAGCTGGTCGACAAAACTCTGGCCGGAGGCAGCGTGGCGCCGGCTCCTCGAAGCCCTCGACGCCAGGGGGCTGGCGATTGTGCTGCCCTGGGGCAATGGGGAAGAACGGGAGCGGGCGGAGCGTCTCGCCGACGGCTTGGCGAAGGCGCTTGTTCTGCCGCGCGTCCTCGATGGTCCGGCGCTGGCGTCCCTGCTTTCCGGCGCGCGGCTGGCGATCGGGCTCGATACCGGCCTGATGCATCTCGCCAATGCCTTCGATGTCCCCGGGGTATGGCTTTACGGGCCGACCGACCCGGCCCTCAGTGGTCCCTATGGCGACCGCCAGAGCGTCCTGCGTTCGCCCCATCCGGCCGCGCCCTGCGGCCAGCGGCACTGTTCGCGCGAGCCGTCCGGCGCCTGCTGCATGAATGCCATCGCGATGGAGGCGGTCCTCGCCGCCGTCGCCGCCCGGCTCCACGGATGACGGGCCCTCAGCCGCCGACCGCCTCGGCGAGCGGTGGCGGTGCGGCGGGGGCGATCACCTCCAGGACCGCCGCCGCCACGTCGGAGGCCTTGATGAGGTTCAGGCAGTCGAGATGGCCGAGCGGGCAGATCCGCTTGCCGCAGGGGCGACAGGGCAAGTCGATCTCCAGCACCCGCGCCCGCTCGCTGAGCGGCGGCGAGACGGTAGAGGAGGTCGAGCCGAAAAGGGCGACAACCGGCCGTCCGAGCGCCGCCGCGACATGCATCAGCCCCGAATCGTTGGTCACCGCCGCCGCGGTCAGCGACAGGAGGTCGAGCGCCTCGATGATGCTTGTCTTGCCGCACAGATTGACCGGCAGGGCGCGCTTGTCGCGGGCGCGGACCAGCGCAAGCATGGCGTCCGCCGCTTCGGCTTCCTTTGGGCCGCCGATCAGCCACAGGGCATAGTCCTTTTCGGCCAGCCGGTCGGCGAGGGCGGCGAAATGGGCCGGGGGCCACCGCTTGGCCGGCCCGAATTCGGCCCCCGGGCACAGCGCCACCACCGGCCGGGTCTCACCGGCAAGGCCGAGCCGCTCGGCGACCGCCCGCGCATTGTCGGGATCGGCGTTGAGGACCGGCGCCGGCGCGTCGGTGATCGGTGTCCCGCTATCCTCGGCAAGCGATGCGTAAACGTCGACCGTCCGCCGGTGGGCGCGGCCGCGCACGTTCGGGCGCGCATCGTTGAGGACGAAATAGCGGCTTTCGCCGAGATAGCCGCGCCGGCGTGGAATGGCCGCGGCTACGGGGATGAGCGCCGATTTCCAGTTGCTGCGCAGGACGATCGCCCAGTCGTACTGGCTCTCCCTGAGGCCGTGGCCGAAGCGCAGGCTGCCGAGGATGCCGACCCGGCCGTGGGTGAAGTTGACCGGTAGCGCGTTGGTGACGCCCGGCATGCGCGCGGCGAGCGGCGCCAGCGGCGCCGGAACCACGACATCGATCGTCGCGTCAGGGTGATGCTGGCGCAGCCGCGCCACCAGGCTTTGCGCCATCACCACGTCGCCGACCCAGGCCGGCGCGATGATCAGGATCCGCGTCATCCGCGAAGCGTCTCGCCCTTTCGCCGGGAATGCGCCGCTCTGTCGGATCGGACAACGGCGCGGCACCCTGGAGGCCTTCCAGACGTGGCATAGCACCTAAGCCGCGGGGGAGGGAGGCCCGAATTCGGCTCTCTCCGCTCCGCCGCGATGCCTAGAGCAATTGCAGGAAAAGTGGGCACCACTTTTCCGTCCGAAATTGCGATGAGAACAAAAAGTTGGAGAGGATCAGCGATTCCATCGAACGATGATCCGCTCTAGCGGAAGGAGGCGTTGATCCCGTCGATGGCCGCGCTTCCCGGGCACAGCTCCTCGGTGCCGAGCGCGTTCAGTGGCTGGTCGACCACGTTGAGCCGGTCGCTGAGGTCGCCGGAGCTCTCGTCGATATAAAGCAGCCCCGTGACGATCTCGCCCCTGGCATGGCCGTTCTGGACGTAGGTCATCGCGGCGAGGCGGTCGGTCGGGTCATAATCGTCGGCGAGCTTGCGCAGGCGCAGCACCGTCCCGTCGTGCTGGGTCACCTCGCGCACCGTGCCGGGCTCGTAGTCGGTCGTGATCTCCTCGCGCCCGGTGATGAAGTCGAGGGCGTTCACCGCGTCATTGTGGGCGCGCACATAGTCGAAGCTCTTGGTCGAGCCGGGATGGTTGTTGAAGGCGACGCAGGGGCTGATCACGTCGATGAAGGCCGGACCGCGATGGCGGATGGCGGCCTCGATCAGCGGCACGAGCTGGTGCTTGTCGCCGGAAAAGCTGCGGGCGACGAAGGTCGCACCGACGAGGAGGGCCATCGACACCAGGTCGATCGGCTCGTCCGTGTTGCCGACGCCGCGCTTCGACAGCGAGCCGGCATCGGCCGTCGCCGAGAACTGGCCCTTGGTCAGGCCGTAGACGCCGTTGTTCTCGACGATATAGACCATGTTGACGCCGCGCCTGAGGCAATGGGCGAACTGACCGATGCCGATCGAGGCGGAATCGCCGTCGCCGGAGACCCCGAGATAGACAAGGTCGCGATTGGCGAGATTGGCGCCCGTCGCCACCGACGGCATGCGGCCATGGACGCTGTTGAAGCCGTGGCTCTGGCCGAGGAAATAGGTCGGCGTCTTCGACGAACAGCCGATACCCGACATCTTGGCGATGCGGTGTGGTGGCAGGTCGAGCTGGAAGCACGCCTGGATGATCGCGCCCGAGATCGAATCGTGCCCGCACCCGGCGCAAAGCGTCGATACCCGCCCCTCATAGTCGCGATGGGTGAAGCCGAGCTTGTTGGTCGGCAGCTTCGGATGGTGGAACTTCGGCTTGACGAGATAGGTCATGTCCTGCCTGCCAAGGTTTGCCAAGCGCGATGGATCATTCCGCCGCGTCCTGGCGGGAGACGCCGGAGATGGCGCGCCATTGCTCGGCGATCGCGCCGGTGATGAAGCGCTCGGTGATCGGCGTGCCGTCATAGTGGAGGATCGGCAGCAGCCGCGCCGGATCGATGGCGCATTCGTTGATGATGAGGGTGCGGAGCTGGGCGTCGCGATTCTGCTCGACGACGAAGACCTGATCATGTTCGAGGATGAAGGAGACGACGTCCTCGGAGAAGGGGAAGGCGCGCAGCCGCATCGTGTCGAGATGGATGCCCTGGCCGGCGAGCACGTCCAGCGCCTCGTCCATCGCCGGCGCCGTCGAGCCGTAATAGAGGACGGCGAGCCGCGTCGCCTCCGCCGCGTCGCGGCGGATCGGGGCCGGCACGAGCGTCTTGGCCGTCTCGAACTTGCGCAGCAGCCGCTGCATGTTGTCGACGTAGTCGGCCCCTTCCTCGCTGTAGCGCGCGAAGCGGTTCTTCGAGGTGCCGCGGGTGAAAAAGGCGCCGCGGGTCGGATGGGTGCCCGGATAGGTGCGGTAGGGGATGCCGTCGCCATCGACGTCGAGATAGCGGCCGAATTCGCGGCCGGCTTCCAGCTCCTCGGCCGTCAGCACCTTGCCGCGGTCGAGCTTGCGCGTGTCGTCCCAGGCCAGCGGCTCGCACAGCCACTCGTTCATGCCGATGTCGAGGTCGAGCATGACGAAGATCGGTGTCTGCAGCCGGTCGGCGAGGTCGAAGGCCAGCGCCCCGAACTCGAAGCATTCGCGCGGGTCTTCGGGCAGCAGCAGCACATGCTTGGTGTCGCCATGCGAGGCGTAGGCGGCCAGAAGAATGTCGGATTGCTGGGTGCGGGTCGGCATGCCGGTCGACGGGCCGCCGCGCTGCACGTCGAACAGCACCGCGGGGATCTCGGCGAAATAGGCGAGCCCGATGAATTCCTGCATCAGCGAGATGCCGGGGCCCGCGGTTGCGGTGAAGGCGCGCGCGCCGTTCCAGGCCGCGCCGATGACGACGCCGATCGAGGCGAGCTCATCCTCGGCCTGGACGATGGCGAAGCGGTGCTTGCCGGTCTCAGGATCGACACGGAAATGGGTGCAGTGCTTGCCGAAGGCTTCCGCCAGCGAGGTCGAGGGCGTGATCGGATACCAGGCGCAGACCGTCGCCCCGCCATAGACGGCACCGAGGCCGGCGGCATTGTTGCCCTCGATGAAGATCCGGTCGCCGACCGCGTCGGCCTTGCGCACGCCGAGGTCG
The DNA here is from genome assembly GCA_963812285.1 of uncultured Alphaproteobacteria bacterium. GTDB lineage: Bacteria > Pseudomonadota > Alphaproteobacteria > Rhizobiales > Kaistiaceae > CAVSRC01. The sequence continues at coordinate 23,779 of CAWEUR010000034.1, forward strand.
ATCGCCTCGAGCTCCGCGCGGGCATGTTCGCGGCCCATACGGAAGGCGTCGATGTTGGGCTGGATCAGCTTGGCCTTGCCCTTGAACTGCTCGCCGATCAGCGCCTCGACCACCTCTTCGGAAATGCCGAGGAGCTCGGTCAGGGCGCCGACATAGATGATGTTCTTGAAGAGCTGGCGCTGGCGCGGGTCGGTGTAGCGCTCGTTGCAGATGGCGGTCAGCGGCATGCCGATCACCGTCACGTCCTCGCGGAACTTCGAGGGCGGGATCGGCCGGGTGGAATCGTAGAAGAGATAGCCGCCCGGATCGATTTCCTTGACGTCCTGGTCCCAGGTCTGCGGGTTCATGGCGACCATCAGGTCGACGCCGCCGCGCCGGCCGATGTGGCCGGCCTCGGACACCCGGACCTCGTACCAGGTCGGCAGGCCCTGGATGTTGGAGGGGAAGATGTTGCGCGAGGCAACCGGCACCCCCATGCGCAGGATCGAGCGGGCGAACAGCCGGTTGGCGCTGGCCGATCCCGAACCGTTTACATTGGCGAACTTGACGACGAAGTCGTTGACCCGCGACTTCTGCTCGCCTTCCGGTGTCACGTGTAGCATCCGGCCTGTCCTGGCGCGTGGGTCATATCGAGAAGGAATTTGCGCATGTCCCAGGCGCCCGTCGGGCAGCGCTCGGCGCACAGGCCGCAATGGAGGCAGACGTCCTCGTCCTTGGCCATGATCCGGCCCGTCTTCAGTCCCGCCGAGACGTAGATGTCCTGGGTCAGGTCCGGCGCCGGGGCCGTCAGGCGGTGCCGCAGGTCGTCTTCCGGGCCGTTCTCGGTGAAGGTGATGCAGTCCATCGGGCAGATGTCGACGCAGGCATCGCACTCGATGCACAGCGACTCGGAGAAGACCGTCTGGACGTCGCAATTGAGGCAGCGCTGGGTCTCTTCATAGCCAAGCAGCGTGTCGAAGCCGAGCTCGACCTCCGCCTTGATGTCGGCGAGCGCCAGCTTCTGGTCGCGCAGCGGCACCTTGCGGCGCTGGTCGATCGAGATGGCGTTGTCGTAGCTCCACTCGTGGATGCCCATCTTCTGGCTGACCAGCGTCACATGCGGGGCAGGGCGCTCCTTCACGTCCGCCGCCTGGCACAGCTTGTCGATCGAGATCGCTGCCTCGTGGCCATGGGCGACGGCCCAGATGATGTTCTTCGGCCCGAAGGCGGAATCGCCGCCGAAGAAGACCCGTTCGTGGGTCGACTGATAGGTCACCGGATCGACCACCGGCATGCCCCACTTGTCGAAGTTGAGGCCGATGTCGCGCTCGATCCAGGGGAAGGCGTTCTCCTGACCGATCGCCACCAGCACGTCGTCGCATTCAACGTGGAAATCCGGCTCGCCCGTCGGCACCAGCCGGCGGCGGCCATTGTCGTCATATTGCGCGGTGACCTTCTCGAAGATAACGCCGGTCAGCTTGCCGTTGTCGTGGGTGAATTCCTTGGGCACGAGGAAATTGAGGATCGGGATCCCCTCGTGCATGGCGTCTTCCTTCTCCCAGGGAGACGCCTTCATCTCGTCGAAGCCGGAGCGGACGATCACCTTGACGTCCTCGCCGCCGAGGCGGCGCGAGGTGCGGCAGCAATCCATCGCCGTGTTGCCGCCGCCGAGGACGACGACGCGGCGGCCGATCCTGTCGATATGGCCGAAGGAGACGTTCGAGAGCCAGTCGATGCCGATATGGATATGCGCCGAAGCCTCGGCCCTGCCAGGAATGTCGAGGTCGCGCCCGCGGGGGGCGCCCGTGCCGACGAACACGGCGTCGAAGCCCTCGTCGAGCACCGCCTTGAGGCTGTCGACCTGGGTTCCGTAGCGGGTCTCGATGCCGCCCATGCCGGTGATGTAGCCGACTTCCTCGTCGATCACCGATTCAGGCAGGCGGAAGCGCGGGATCTGGCTGCGAATCATGCCGCCGCCGCGCTTTTCCGAATCGTAGAGGACGAGGTCGTAGCCGAGCGGCGCCAGGTCGCGCGCCACCGTCAGCGAGGCCGGACCGGCGCCGATCAGCGCGATGCGCTTGCCGTTGCGGGCGTCCGGTGCTTTGGGCAGGCGACCCGAAATATCGTCCTTGTTATCCGCCGCGACCCGCTTCAGACGGCAGATCGCCACCGGCTGCTCTTCGACCCGGCCACGCCGGCAGGCGGGCTCGCACGGCCGGTCGCAGGTCCGCCCGAGGATGCCGGGAAAGACGTTGGAGTACCAGTTGACCATATAGGCGTCGCTGTAGCGGCCCGCTGCGATCAACCGTATATATTCCGGCACCGGCGTATGCGCCGGGCAGGCCCACTGGCAGTCGACAACCTTATGGAAATAGTCCGGATTGCCGATATCTGTCGGGGGCATTCCCTGCCCCGCGGCACGTTGCCCGGCTGGGCTCAGACTGGAGCCCTCGCTCGAGACTTCCTGGATAGTGCTCACTCTGTTGCCTCTATCGGGCACTTGGGCAGTTTCCCCACCCGCACTGTTGCAAACTAGACGCTGCAAATAAAGGGCGGAATTATGAATTCGAGGTGAGGATTCCGACACCAAACCGTCTTTTCTTCGCCCAGATGCCACACGGCAATCGCCAAAGTGCGCCGCCACATGCAATCACTAGGTGAAAACTGCCTTCTAGCGCGCATTCCAGGTCGTCCGACCGCGCGATTGAAACAAATGGTGCCGTGATTTCTTCGCGACGGAGATTCTTTGACGCTACGTTATAGTAGACGTTGCGTCGCACCATACCTTTGGCCATCCCATGTCGCTCGCCAAGCAGATTGTCTTTTCGCTCCTCGTCGTCGTGCTCGTCGTGGGCGGTTGGTACGCATATCAGCACCGCGCATTGTTTTTCGGCGGTTCGGCTGCCGAGCAGGCGGCCGCCGGCGGAGGCGGTCACGCCGGCGCCAGGGGAGGCCGGGGGCGCGGCGGCGCCATTCCGGTCGTCGCCGGCGCCGTCGACATCGATGCCACCGGCGACGAGCTGACCGCCATCGGCACCCTGACCGCCGCCCGCGAGGTACAGATCTTCCCGCAGGTCACCGGCATCGTCACCGCGGTCGATTTCACCCCCGGCAGCCATGTCGAGGCCGGCCAGACCCTCATCCGCCTCGATGACGGCGACCAGAAGGTGGCGGTCGATCGCGCCAAGATCGCCCTCGACGATGCCAATGCCGCCCTTGCCCGTTCGCAGAAGCTCGCCCAGTCGAGCAATATCTCCGCCGTTGCCCTCAATGCCGCCAAGACCGCCGCCGCCAAAGCCCAGATCGATCTGCGCAGCGCCGAGCTCGATCTTGCCAAGCGCACGCTGAAGGCGCCCTTTGCCGGCACCGCGGGTCTCACCGACATCTCGGCCGGCGATCTGGTCACCACCTCCAAGCTGATCGTCACCCTCGACGACGTCTCCACCCTGACCGTCGAGTTCCAGACCCCCGAGCGCTTCACCGACAAGGTCCGGATCGGCACGCTCATCACCGTCACCGCCGACGCGCTTCCCGGGCGCAAGTTCGACGGCAAGATCGTCGCCATCGACAACCGCATCGAGCAGGCGACGCGGACGCTGAAGATGAAGGCGTCGCTGCCCAACGATGCCGGCGCCCTCAAGCCCGGCATGGCCGTCAATGTCGACCTGACCCTTCCCGGCGTGCCCCATCCGGCCGTTCCCTCGCTCGCCATCCAGTGGGATCGCCAGGGCTCCTATGTCTGGAAGCTCGACAAGGGCACGGTTAGCCGCGTCGGCGTCACCATCCTCACCCGTCACGGCCAGTCTGTTGTGGTGCTGGCTGATCTGAAGAAATCCGATCAGGTCATCACCGAAGGCGTTCAGAGCCTCAGGCCGGGTGCCAAGGTCACCCGCGTCGACGAAGAAGTGGCAACCGACGGCGCCGGCGCCACGGCCAAGCCACCAGCCGGCAAGCCACCGGCCGGTAAGCCGTCGGGAGGGGGATCGTCGTGAACTCGATCTCCCGTACGCCTCCGCATTCGAGCGGCTCGCAATCGGGTGGTGTCCAAGAGAGCCGCGCCTCGCTCGGCGGCATCGCCGCGCTGTGCGTGCGCCGGCCGGTCCTGGCGGTCGTCCTCAATATCTTGATTATCGTCGCCGGCATGGCCGCCTTCGGCGGCGTCGAGGTCCGCGAGCTGCCGAACATCGACCAGCCGGTGATCAGCATTCGCACCAACTACAAGGGCGCGACGCCCGAGACCATCGACAAGGAAGTCACCAGTGTCGTCGAGGGCGCGGTGGCGCGCACGCCGGGCATCACGGCCATTTCCTCGACCAGCCAGGTCGGCCAGAGTCGGGTGACGGTCGAGTTCGATCCGAAGATCGACCTCAACGCCGCCGCCAGCGATCTGCGCAGCGCCGTCGGCAATGCCCAGCGCAACCTTCCCGACAACGCTGATCAGCCGACTGTCGTCAAGGCCGACGCCAATTCCGACCCGATCATGCGTCTGGCGGTTACCTCCGACACGATGTCGATCGACAAGCTGTCCTATCTTGTCGACAACACCATCACCGACCGCCTGTCCGCGGTCGAGGGCGTCGCCGATATCCAGGTCTATGGCGATCGCGTACCGATCGTTCGGGTGATGATCAACCCGGCCAAGATGGCCGCGCGCAACCTTTCGCTGACGGACCTCGAAGCGGCGGTCGGATCGGCCGCCATCGATACGCCGGCGGGCAATATCAGCGACGGAGATACCTCGCTCTTCGTACGCGCCGACGCCAGCGTCGGCTCGCCTGAGAAGATCGCCAACATTCAGATCAACGCCAATACGCGGATCGGCGACGTCGCCGATGTCGTCTACGGGCCGGCGGAGAAGACCTCGGGTCTCAGGGTCAACGGTCACACCGGCGTCGGCATGGGCGTCATCCGCCAGGCGCAGTCAAACACGCTCGACGTGTCGAAGGGCGTTCATGCCGCGGTCGACGAGCTCAATGCCTCGCTGCCCAAGGGCGTTCATGTCGTTGTCACCTCCGACGACGCGGAGTTCATCAGCGGCGCCATCCGTGAGGTCGTCATCACCCTCGGCCTCTCGACGCTGATCGTCATCGGCATCATCTTCATCTTCCTGCGCTCCGTGCGCATTACCTTCATTCCCGCCGCGACCGTACCGATCGCCCTGATGGGCACCATCGCCGCGATCTGGCTCGCCGGCTTCTCGATCAACATCCTCAGCCTTCTCGCCCTGGTGCTGGCGACGGGCCTGGTAGTCGACGACGCCATTGTCGTCATCGAGAACATTGCCCGCCGCCGCGCCGTCGACAATCTCGGCCCGCGCGCCGCCGCCGTACTCGGCACGCGTCAGGTTTTCATGCCGGTGCTGGCGACCACGGCGACCCTTGTCGCCGTGTTCATTCCGATCTCCTTTTTCCCCGGCACCGTCGGGCGCCTCTTCTCGGAATTCGGCTGGGTGCTCGCCTTCTCGGTGCTGCTGTCGTGTTTCGTCGCGCTGACGCTGGCGCCGATGCTCGCCTCGCGCTGGATCGGCTCCTATGCCGAGGCCGAGGGCGAGCACACGATCCACCACAACCGCCTCCATCGCGCCCTCAGCGCGGTTGGCTCGCGAGTCATCCGGATCTACACGCGCCTGCTCGACGCCGCGCTGGCCGCGCCGGCCATCGTCCTCACCGCGGCTGTGCTCTTCGCTGCCGGCGCAGTGCTGCTCTACACCACGCTGCCGGTCGAGCTGACGCCGCAGGAGGACCGCGGTGTCGTACCGATCTCGGTCAGCACGCCGCAAGGCGTTTCGGTCGACTATACCGACGCCAAGATGCGCCTGATCGAGCAGACGGCCCTGCCGTTCGTCCAGGACGGCGAAGCGAACAACATGTTCTCGATCTCCGGCTTTGGCGGCGGCAATCGCGGCTTCATCATCCTCACCCTGAAGCCCTGGGACCAGCGCCTGCGCAGCCAGCAGCAGATCGCCGCCGACCTCAATCGGCGCCTGCAGACGATTCCCGGCGTTCAGGTCTTCGTGCGGTCGTCCAACAGTCTCGGCATCCGCGGTGGCGGCCAGGGTCTGCAATTCGCCATCACCGGCACGAACTACGCCGATCTTGCCGATGCGGCGCAGAAATTCACCGCGGCGATGCAGCAAAACTATCCGACCTTCACGGCCGCGCGGCTGTCCTACGACACCACCCAGCCGCAGGTGTCGGTCAAGATCGACCGCGCCCGCGCCAGCGATCTCGGCATTCCGCTGTCCTCGATCTCCAACGCGGTCGCAACCCTGCTCAATGGCGACAAGGTCGGCACCTATTATCAGAACGATCAGTCGATCGACGTCTACGTCATGGCACCCGACGGGCTGATCCAGAACCCGAACGATCTCAACAACATCCAGATCAAGACCGGCAGCGGAGCGGTCGTGCCGTTGTCCTCGGTCGTCTCCTTCCAGGAGAACGCCGTGGCGCCGGAGCTCGGCCGCGAGGACCAGCGCCGCGCCGTGCCGATCATCGCCTCGCTCGCCCAGGGCTTCGACCTGCGTCACGCCATGAACGACGTGACGGCGCTTGCCGCCAAGACGCTGCCGCCGGGCATGAACATCAAGTTCCTCGGCGAGGCGGCGAAGCTGAACGAGACCTCCGGCGGTGTCATCACCACCTTCGTCTTCGCCATCGTCGTCGTCCTGCTTGTGCTCGCGGCCCAGTTCGAGAGTTTCATCAGCGCCACGATCCTGCTCTTCACCGTGCCCTTCGGCCTTGCCGCGGCGGTCTATGCGATCTTCCTCAGCGGCGGCTCGCTCAACATCTATTCCGAGATCGGCCTCATCATGCTGGTCGGCCTCATGGCCAAGAACGGCATCCTGATCGTCGAGTTCGCCAACCAGCTCCGTGACGACGGCCAGGAGGTGGGAGACGCGATCCGCAACGCCGCACTGGTCCGCCTGCGCCCGGTCGTCATGACTATGCTCGCGACCGTCTTCGGCGGCCTGCCGCTGATCCTGCGCGGCGGTCCGGGCGCCGAGGCGCGTCAGGCCCTCGGCTGGATCGTCGTCGGCGGTCTCGGCTTCTCGACCATTACGACCCTGTTCCTGACCCCGGTCGCTTACAGCCTGCTCGCCCGCTTCGCCAAGCCGCGCGTCGCCGAGCAGCAGCGGCTGGAGCGCGAGCTTGCCGAGGCAAGCGGCGCCGTAGTTCACGATGCACCCTCGGCGGCCGAGGCCGGCGAACTCCCGGCCGCGGCCGAATAGCCCGGACGATCGATCCCATGCGTACTTCTGCGCTCCTCTGGAAACACGGCTCTGACGGCCCCGGCTCCGCCGCTCTGGCGGCCGATGGTTGTGCAGGGACCGCGGCGGTCGGCTATTCTCGTCTTCCGGGCGCGGGCTCGGCCGCGCGGTTGCGGCCACTGCCCGGCGGAAGAGCGGACGCCGCCGCTGACAAGGGGCGCTCCGGGAGAGATCGTTTGGCGTCATCCGACAGTCCGCAGGACCATCAGAACCGCATCCTTGCCGATCAGGCGCTGATGGTCGCCATTGCCGGCGGGGACGAGACGGCCTTCGCGCGCCTTATCGGCGAATTGTCGCCGCGGCTGCTGCGTTTCGCGCGCTCGATGCTGGCGGCCAATCCAGCCGAAGCCGAGGAGGTGGTTCAGGAGGCGCTGCTGCGCCTGTGGCGCCAGGCCGATACCTGGCAGCCCAATGCCCGCGTCTCCACCTGGCTTCATCAGGTCACCTATCGCCTGTGCATCGACAGTCTCCGCCGGCAGCGGCGCTGGGTCGCCATCGAAACGGTGGAAGCGGATCTCGAGGACGAGGCTCCCGTGCCCGAGGAGCATCTGATCCGCATTGACGAGGCGCGTGTCGTGCAGGAGGCGATCGACCGGCTGGTTGACCGGCAGCGGATCGCCATTGTGCTGTGTCACTTTCAGAATCTCAGTCAGGTCGAGGCGGCGGCGGTGATGGGTATCGGGGAGAGCGCATACGAATCCTTGCTCGCGCGGGCGCGACGGAAACTGAGGGCAATCCTCGCGGGCGACGGAATAGACCGGGAGAGGGGAGGTAGATGATGATGACAAATCGCGCCGACCTTTGCGGCATGATCGATCGCCACGGTGCCAATCTGGCGGCCTGGCCGGATCAGTCGCGCGCCAATGAAGTGCGCGCGGCGATCCTCGCCGATCGGGCGCTGCGCGCCTATCTCGAGGATGCCATCACGCTCGATGACGGGCTGCGCGCCGCGCGCGACGCCATGGATGCCGAGATCGAGGAATCCGGCGTTGCCGAACGCGTCAGCGAGGCTGTCCTGGCGCGCCTGACACCGCGGTCCGAACCGCGCCGGCCGATGCGCTGGATCGCGGTCGCCGCCGCCATCCTTGTCTCCGCCGGCCTCGGCAGCGCCGTCGACCTCAAGCTGACCGCCACCGCGGACAGCCAGTCGACACAGGACGTGGTCGTGCTCGATCCGCTCGTATTCGGACCGACCGAGATCGGCCTGCAATGAGCCAGCCCGTTCCGTTCTGGCGGAGGCGGCGGACGCTGGTGATCGCGCTGGTGGCTTCGGTCGTGGTCAACGCCTTCTTCCTGGGGGCTGCGGCGACCGATCTGATCCGGCCGAATTTCCACCACCACCACGGTGAGCCGCATATCGTCCAGTTCCAGTTGCGCTGGCTGGCTGGGCGGCTGCCCGAGAAGGGGATCGATCGCGTTGCCGCGGCGCTTCACGATGTGCGCGGGCAGGCCAAGGCTCATCTCGACAAGCTGCGCGACCTGCGCCAGCAGCTCGGCGAGCTGGCAGCTCAGCCCAACCCCGATCGCGCCGCCATCGACCAGCATCTGGCCGACATTCGCGGCCAGCTCGACCAGATGCTCGCCGAAGTCCAGAAGGCTTCGATGGATGCGCTGCTTGCCCTGCCCGCCGACATGCGCGCCGGGCTCGCCAAGCGCGAACCGGACCTGCCGCCTGCGCCACAATAGGCGCAGGAAGCTTGGTAACCGCGTCTCCATCCGAACTTGCGAAAGACGCGATCAACGCTTGCGGGCTGGTGATCCCGGCGAACGACGGTCCGTTTCGGGCAGCGTCTTGAAAGCGTTGTGACGGGACTGGCGGGGACGGTCGGGCTGGCGCAACGCACCCCTTCGGCATTCCACCCGCTTTGTGGTGACCGCACCAAAAATATGCACGGCCGCTTAGGCTTGGTCGAATGACGAAAGTGCCCTGACCCTCCCCGCTGTGACCCGTGCGGCCTGCGAAATGGCAAGCCGTTGGCCAGTCTCTTTGCCGCCCCCCCAAAAGTGGAGTGTTTTTATGGCTTGAGCGGCCTGCTGATCGACAAAAACGCGATCAACATTGACTAAGCTTATCTCGATTCCAATACGATTTTCCAGAGGTGTTTGGTCTCGGTCTGAGACAACCCATGAAGATCGTTAGCGCAGGACATGTCGGTGCGCCTGCCCGGCGTGTTGCAGCCGCGCCGAACCAAGGTTTCGCAAGACATTCCCTGCCTTTCCTGACCTTCAGGTCGATTGTGGGCTGAGAGAGGGCGGCCTGTGAACCTTTTGAGTTATTTTCGACGCATCGGCCGTGCTGCGCCGTCGGAAGCGGCCACGCAGGCGTTTGAAGAAGCCGCCGCCACGCTTGACGGCTTCGACCGGGGTGGCCGTCACGTTGCGACCCGCGTTCCCTCGATACGGTTGATGATGCCAGGGCTGTGGGCGGGCCCGGCGTGCCATCTTGCAAGCGGACAGCGAACTCGGTACCTTCCAATTGTAGGATGAAAAGAAGGCGAAAACGCTAAACCCCACACGAAGAGCCGATGCGGTACGGACTGCAAGGCCGGGAAATCGTCCTTCATCAGACGAATGACAATCTAAGAGGTTTACGTCGGGTCTAAACACAACGGAACTAATCGGGAGGAATGCTATATGAAGCGCCTTGCTCTTGCTGTTGTATCCGCTGCGTTGGCGGTATCTGTCGCGTCGGCCCAGGCGGCCGACAAGAAGACGATCGCGTTCGTCGTGAACGGACCGTCGGACTTCTGGAAGATCATGGAAGCGGCCGTCGCCAAGGCTCAGACGGAGCTGCCGAACTTCGATCTGCAGTTCAAGTACCCTGAGCGCGCTGATGCGGCCATTCAGAAGCGCATGCTGGACGATCTTGTCGCGGCCGGCGTCGATGCCGTGTCGGTCTCGGTGGTCGATCCGCCGACTTCGATCGATGAGATCAACAGCGTTTCGGCCAAGATCCCGTTCTTCACCTTCGACTCCGATGCGCCCCAGTCCAAGCGCGTCGCCTACATCGGCTCGTCCAACACCCAGCTTGGCACGATGGCCGGTGAGCTGATGAAGAAGGCGATGGCCGGCAAGGAAGGCAAGTGCATGGGGTTTGTCGGTCTGCCCGGCGCCGACAACGCGAAGGAGCGTATCAACGGCTACAACGCGGCCGTCAAAGGTACCGGCCTCGAGCTGATCGACGTCCGCGGTGACGACATCGACCAGACCCGCGCCCGCGCCAACGTTGACGACGTGCTCGTCGCCCACCCCGAAGTCAACTGCATGGTCGGGTTCTACTCGTACAACACGCCGCGCATTTACGAAGCGCTGCGTGACGCCGGCAAGCTCGGGCAGATCACCGTCGTCGGCTTCGACGAGGACCCGATCACGCTCGGCGGCGTTGGCGAGGGCTCGATCTCCGGCACGGTTGTGCAGAACCCCTATGAGTGGGGCATCCAGAGCGCCCACCTTATCGCCGACTACCTCAATGGCGATAAGTCGAAGATCCCGGCCGACGGGGTCATCATCATCCCGGGCCTGACCCTGACCAAGGACAACGTCAAGCAGTTCCAGGAAGACTTCCAGAAGAAGCTGTCTGGCGGCTGATGCAGCAGTCCGATACCCGCGGCCGGTTCGCCGGCCGCGGGCATATTCTCCTCATCATGCGGCCTCTGTGAGATTGTCGGCGCCATGACCGCGTCCGCAACTGCCGCCGCGCCGTCGGCGCTCCGCCGAGCCCTTCCTCAGGCTGTCGGGTCTGCGCAAGACCTATCCCGGCGTCGTCGCGCTGGCCGATTTCAGCATGGATGTGCGGCCGGGCGAGGTGATCGGTCTGGTCGGCGAAAACGGCGCCGGCAAGTCGACCCTGATGAACATCCTGGGCGGGGTGATCGAGCCCGACCGGGGCACCATCGCGATCGACGGCGTTGCGCATCAGCTCGCTTTCGGTCGCGCAGTCGATGGCCGCCGGCATCGCCTTCGTCCATCAGGAACTCAATCTGTTCGACAACCTGAGCGTCGCGGCGAACGTCTATATCGGGCGGGAGCCCAGGAAGTACGGCTTTCTGCAGCTCGTCGACAACGACAAGCTCCAAAAGACCGTACAGCCCTTTCTCGACCAGCTCGGCGCGACGTTCTCGCCGACGATGCCGGTCGCGCGCCTCTCGCTCGCCCAGCAACAGATCGTCGAGATCGCCAAGGCACTGAGCCTCCAGTCGCGTCTCGTCATCCTGGACGAGCCGACATCGAGCCTGCCGATGGCCGAGACCGAGAAGCTGCTCCAGGTGATTGCCGGCCTGAAGGCGCACGGCATCGCGGTCATCTTCGTCTCGCACCGGCTGAATGAGGTGGTTGAGGCCGCCGACCGCGTCCTGGTGCTGCGCGACGGCAATCTGGTGGGCGCGCTCGAAGGCGAAGCGATCAACCACGACACCATGGTCCGGCTCATGGTCGGTCGCGACCTCAAGGTCCACTACGTGCCCCCCAAATTGAACGGCGGAGAGGCCGTGCTCTCCATCAAGGGCGTGCGCACGTCCGCCTATCCGCACCGCGAGATCAGCCTCGACCTCCATGCCGGCGAGATTCTTGGGCTGGCGGGCCTCGTCGGCGCCGGGCGCACGGAACTCGCCCGGGTCCTGTTTGGCATTGACCGGCCGCGAGGCTGGAAGCGTCGCGCTCGGCGGCCAGGAAGTACACTTTGCGACCTCGGCCGACGCGGTGGGTGCCGGCGTCTTCCTTGTGCCGGAAGATCGCAAGGGCGCCGGCCTGCTGCTCGATCTTTCGATTGCGCAGAACATTACGCTTCCCAACCTGCGCTCCTATGCGCGCAGAATTGTGGTTTCGCAGCACGCCGAACTGGAACAGGCCGAGCGCAGCCGCACCGACCTCGACATCCGAACATCCAGCGTTACGCAGGCGACGTCCTCGCTCTCGGGCGGCAACCAGCAGAAGGTCGTGCTCGCCAAGTGGCTGGCCATGAAACCCAAGGTCATCATTTTCGACGAGCCGACGCGCGGCATCGACGTCGGAGCCAAGGCCGAGATCTATCACCTGATGCGCGGAGCTGTCGGACTCCGGCGTTGCCGTGCTGATGATCTCGTCGGACATGGAAGAAGTGATCGGCGTATCGGACCGCGTCGCGGTCATGCATGAGGGGCAGATCCAAGGTACGCTCGACCGTGTCCAGTGCAGCGAGGAAAACATACTGCGGCTGGCCGTCGGACGGCCGCTTTAGGGAACGGGGACGGCGATGCTGAAGAAAGACTTGGGTCTGCTGGTGCTGATCATCGTCGTCGGGGCGGTGGTCGCGATCATCAACCCGCGGTTCGTCTCGCCGATCAACATCGCCAATACCGCCAATCTGGTCGGACTGTTCGGAATATTCGCCATCGGTCAGGGCTTCGTCATCATTACTGGCGGCATCGAGCTCTCGGTCGGCTCGATCATCGCGCTGCTCGGCGTCATCTTTGTCGACCTCATCGCCAACAAGGGCGTGTGGTGGCCAGCCGCTTCGATGGTGGTGCTGGCGATCGGCATGCTGATGGGCCTGGTGCACGGGCTGCTGATCACAAAGCTGAAGCTGCAGCCATTCGTGGTGACGCTTTGCGGCCTGCTGATCTATCGCGGGGTCGCGCGTTTCTACACCAAGGACGCCACCGCCGGATTTCCGTTCGGGGTCAGCTTCCCGAACCTGGAATGGATCACCACGGGGCGCACCGACGTCGTCGTCGCTCCTTACCGGCGGGTCCGTTCACTCCATTCTCATTCCACACGCTTTCTTCATCATGCTGGTGATCGCGGCGATCATGTGGGTGGTGCTGCATCGCTCGGTCTTCGGCCGCTATCTCTATGCCGTCGGCAAGAACGAGGAAGCGGCGCGTTATTCGGGCATCCGCACGACCCGCGTGATCGTTGCCGCCTACATGATCTGCACGACGCTGGCGGCGCTGGCGGCGATCTTCTTTGCCATGTACACGCGTTCGATCCTGCCTTCGGGGCACGGCAATTTCTACGAGCTCTACGCCATCGCCGCGGCAGTGCTCGGCGGCTTCTCTCTGCGCGGGGGTGAGGGCTCCATCTTCGGCGTTGTGCTCGGCACGATCCTCCTTCAGGTGCTGCAGAACCTCGTCAACCTGCTCGGCATTCCCTCGTCGCTGAATTTCGCCGTGATGGGCTCGGTGATCCTGATCGGCGTCATCGCCGACCAGCAATTCTCGCGCTATCGCGAGCGCAACGCCACCCGGCGCGGCAATGTGCCGACGGCCCACGGCTCGCTGCCCGAGGCGGCGGAGTAGGGGGCCTATTCCGCCGGTGCTTCGGCCGTGTTGCGTCGGCTGAGGCGATTGCGCAGCCGCTTGAAGAAGCCGCCGACCTTGGCGACCGCGGCCAGCGAGGCCGGCGTCACGATCAGGGTGAGGATCGTGGCGAAGCCGAGACCGAAGACGATGGCCGTGGAGAGCTGGACCCACCACTGCGTCGACGGCGCGCCATAGGTCACGTCCCGCGTCAGGAAGTCGAGATTGATGCCGAAGGCGATCGGCAGCACGCCGAGGATGGCGGTGACCGCGGTCAGGAGAACCGGCCGCGCGCGTTCGCGGCAGGTGGTGACGATCGCTTCCTCCATCGGCACGCCCTCGCGCCGCAGCCGGTCATAGGTGTCGATCAGCACGATGTTGTTGTTCGTCACCACGCCCGCCAGCGCGATGATGCCGATGCCCGACATCACGATGCCGAAGGTCTGCTGCATGATCATGCGCGCCGAGGAACACGCCGATCGTCGACAGGATGATCGCCGACAGGATCAGCAGGACGCTCGAGAACTTGTTGAACACCGCCAGCAGCACCGCGAAGATCAGGAACAGCGCCGCGCCGAAGGCCTTCACCAGGAAGGCCTGCGCCTTGGCCTGCTCCTCGTCGGAGCCCTTGAGCTTCCAGTTCACCAGCCCTTGAAGTCGGCCTTGCGCAGTTCCTTGGTGATCGCCTGCTGGACCGCCGCCACGTTGACGCCTTCGGCCAGGTTCGCCGTCACATTGTCGACCCGCGATCCGTCGACGCGGTTGATGATGCCGACGCTGCCGGGCGGGAACCCGCTTGATGAAGTTGCCGATCGGCACCGAGCCGTCGGGAGTCTCGATGCGCAGATTGTCGATCTCGCTGAGCGTCCGCCGGTCCTCGGGGAAGCGCAGGATGATGTCGACCGGCTTGTCGGTGTCCGAGGGCCGGTAGTCGGTGATCTTCAGCCCGTTGGTGACGAGCTGCACCGCCTGGCCGATGGCCCCGACGCCGATGCCGTATTTGGCCGCTTCCGCCTTGTCGACCTCGATCCGCCAGTCGATGCCGGGCATCGGCAGCCCGCTGTCGAGGTCGCGGATCTCGGGCCGCTTGGCAAGCTCGGCCGTGACCTTCTTGGCCGCTTCGGTCAGCGCATCCGGATAGTCGCTGGAGAGCTGGATCTGGATCGGCTTGCCGGTCGGCGGGCCGGAATTGGGCTTCTGCACCTCGACCCGGATTCCGGGAATGTCCGCGGTTCGCTTGCGGATATCGGCCATGATCTCGCCCGCCGGACGGCGCAGCTTCCAGTCGACGAAGGAGAACTGGATCTGGCCGATCACGTCCTCGGTGACGTCGTTGGAGCCGCGGCCCATGTCGCCGGCGCGCGCATAGACCGTCTCGAGCTCCTTCATCGGCAGCATGCGCTGCTCGACCTCGCGCACGAGCCGGTCCTTCTCGGTCAGCGAGAGGTTGCCGCGCGCATGGACGAGGACGACGGCGTTGTCCGGCTCGACATTGGGGAAGAACTCGACGCCCTTGCCGAATTTGCGAATAGGCGACCTGAACGCCGACGAGCAGCGCCGATCGCCAGCAGGATGACGAGGCCCGGATGGTGCGATCGAGAAGCGCACGGCCTTTATGTAGGGCGCTGTCGCGCTTCGACTTCTCCTCGACCACCGGATGGGCATGGCCGATCATCGCGCCGAGCGTCGGCGTGAAGATCAGCGCCGTCACCAGCGAGGCCGACAGCGTCGCGATCAGCGTGATCGGCAGGTACTTCATGAACTGGCCGACGATGCCGGGCCAGAACAGCAGCGGCGAGAAGGCGGCGATGCGGGTGAGGGTGGCCGCCGTCACCGGGCCGGACATGCGGGTGGCGGCGAGCGCATAGGCCTCGCGCGCGCGGTATGCCCTCGCTCATCCGCCGCTCGGCGAATTCCGACACGATGATCGCGTCGTCGACCAGCATGCCGACCGCCAGGATCAGGCTGAACAGGGCGACGATGTTGAGCGTCATGCCGAACAGGTCGAGGCCGAGGATGCCGGTCAGGAACGAGGCCGGAATGGCGATGCCGATGAACAGCGAGGCTCGCCCGCCGAGGATGAACAGCATGATCACCACGACCAGCAGCACGCCGGTCAGCGACGCTGTTCTGCAGGTCGTTGAGAAGCTGCCGGATTTCCTTCGACTGGTCCTGGATGAAGGCGACATGGACCGATTCCGGCCAGCGCTTCTGCCAGCTGCTCGACCGCCGCGCGCACGCCGTCGACGGTCTCGATGACGTTGGCGCCGGTGCGCTTCTTCACCTCGATCGCCACCGCCGGCTTGCCGTTGACCCGGGTGATCGTGGTGGCGTCCTTGAAGGTCGGGCGGATATCGGCGACGTCGCCGAGCGTCACGCTCGCCGAGACTGGACGCGGCGACCGGGATGTTGAGCACGTCCTCCGGCTTCTCGATCAGCGCCGGCACCTTGATCGCGAACCGCCCTTGCGGACCTTCCAGTGCGCCGGCGGCCACGAGGCTGTTGCCGCCGGCTGCGGCCTGGCGGCGAATGAGGTCAGCGATACGCCATAGCTGTCGAGCAGCATCGGCTCGGCGATGATCTCCACCACCTCGTCGCGGGTTCCCTGGACGTCCGCCGACAAGCACGCCCGGCACCTGCTCGATCGTGTTCTTGGCGTCGCGCGCGATCGTGGTCAGGGTCCGCTCGCAGAGGTCGCCCGACAGGGTGACGACGACGACCGGGAACAGGCTGATATTGACCTCGAACACGCCCGGCTCGTCGGCGTCGGCCGGCAGGTCGCGCTTGGCCTGGTCGACCTTGGCGCGCACATCCTGGATGGCGGCGTTGGAATTGAAGCCCGGCCTCGAACTCGAGCAGCACATAGGCGCCGCCCTCATAGGCGGCGGCCCGCATCTCCTTGACGTTGGTGACCGATCTTGAGCTGCGTCTCCATCGGCTTGACCAGCAGCCGCTCGGCATCCTCCGGCGAGATGCCCCGCTGCGACAGCTGGACATAGATGATCGGAATCTGGACGTCCGGGCTCGCCTCCTTGGGGATACCGACATAGGCGGTGATTCCCGCAAGGATGAGGAAGATCAGGACCGCGAGCGTCAGCCGCGAATGGCCGATGGCGTAGTCGACGATGCGTCTCATCCGGCGGGCGACTCCGACTTGGCGGGCGCCGCCTCGGCAGCCGAAACCGCCTCGACCGTGTCGCCTTCCTTGACGAAGTCCTGGCCGACGACGATCACCCGCGTCGGCTGGTCGATGCCGGTCACCCAGACCTGCTGCGCGGCCGTCGTCGACGATCGAGACCGGCACGAAGCGCGCCTGGCTCTTGGCATCGGCCACCCGCACGCCAAGCTTGCCGTCATCGGAGAAGACCAGCGCCGAGCGCGGCACCGCCGCCGCCTCGACCGGCTCCAGCGTCACCATCATCTCGCAGGTGACGCCATCGGGGATGGCGGCGTCGGGATTGGCCATGCGCGCCTCCACCCGGTAGGTGCGCGTCGCCTTGTCGGCGCTGAGGCCGACATAGGAGACGGTGCCGTTGGCGGTGTTGCCGTTGATGAAGCGCATCGTCGGCGTTCTGGCCGCTTCTGCAGAAAGCCGCGCTGCTTCTCGCTCACCCAGCCGACCGCCAGCATCGGGTCGGGCCCGATGATCTCGGCGATCTCGGTGCCGGTCTGGACCGCCTGTCCGACCTGGACGGGCACCGAATCGACGATGCCGTCGACCGGCGCGCGCACGATCGATTTCTCCGCTTCCGCCTGGGCCGTGGCGAGCGTCGCCTGCGCGGCCGCCACCGCCGCTTCCAGCGCGGGCAGATTGTTGCGCGGGGAATCGCCCCGGTCGATGAGCTTCTTCTTGGCCGCGATCTCTGCCTTGCCGCTGCTCGAGCAGGGCCTCCGCCTGCTTGACCGCCGCGCACGCGACCTTCGTCGGAGATGACCGCGACCACGTCGCCGGCCATGACCGCGCTGCCGCGATGGACCTTGAGGTCGACGATCAGTCCGCCGCCGCGCGCGCTGGCGAAAGCGCGATGATCGGCCTGGGTGATGCAGGACAGCACCACCTGGCGGTCATGCTTCTCGGGCGTCGCCGTCGACACGGCGACCTTCTGCACAGGATCGGCCTGCGCTTCCGCCGCGCGGGCCGTCTCCGCCTTCTGGGCGGCTTCCTCCGCCGCGCCACCTTTGGTCAGTTCGCCCGAGGCGATCCAAAGGCCGGCGCCCAGGATCAAGGCGACCGCGACGATGCGGCTCGGTTTGAAGAATCGAGAAGCCATTTCCGGTTCACCCTTGGCTGAGGAGCCAGTGACGTGCGCCCACCCGAATTGAGGCTGGGTGGATATAGCGATTGCCGGACGCGCTTTTAAGAAAGAATGAGACGCAAGTTCGCCCGGCGCGGGACTGGAACGGATCGTTGCCGAACCGGTCCGAATTGTATGACGTCCTCGTCAAAGGCTTGTCATTGCTTGCGCTTTTGCCTTCACTTTTGTTGCGGCGCAATGTACGTCGTGGTCCAATGACGGACGACGGCGCGCATTCCGTTGTATTCTGTGTCAAAAAAGACACGGAATCTTCGGTAGCTTGACCGCCTTTCCAATGCAGGAGCCTCCCTAAGTGGCAATTTTCGGTCGTCAGTTCTCCTCGCTCTCCGAGCAGGAAATCCTTTCGCTCGCCATCGGTCAGGAGGAGACGGATGGGCGTATCTACGCGGCCTTCGCCGACGGGCTGCGCGAGGATTTCCCGGCCTCGGCCACGGTCTTCGACGGCATGGCTGCCGAGGAGAACGAGCACCGCCGCATGCTGATCGACCTTTACCGGGAGAAGTTCGGCGAGCACATCCTGCCGATCACCCGCAACGACGTGCGCGGCTTCATCCAGCGCCGGCCCTATTGGCTGGTCCGCCCGCTCGGCCTCGATTTCGCCCGCAAGCAGGCCGAGATGATGGAGGCGGAGGCGCGCAATTTCTATCTGAACGCCGCCAGGCACGCGACCGATGCTTCGATCCGCAAGCTGCTTGGCGATCTCGCCGAGGCCGAAGGCGGCCATGTCGATGCCGCCCGCCGCATGGGCGAGGAAGCACTGACCCCGGACGTGCGCGCCGCCGAGGACGATGCCGCCCGCCGGCTCTTCGTCCTGCGTATCGTCCAGCCGGGTCTCGCCGGCCTGATGGACGGCTCGGTTTCGACCCTGGCGCCGCTCTTCGCCGCCGCCTTCGCCACCCATAACAGCTGTCGATGCCTTCCTGGTCGGGCTTGCCGCCTCGATCGGCGCCGGCATCTCCATGGGCTTCGCCGAGGCGCTGTCGGATGACGGCAGCCTGTCGGGCCGGGGCAGCCCGATCGTGCGCGGCATCGTCTGCGGGCTGATGACGACGCTCGGCGGCATCGGCCACACGCTGCCCTACCTCATTCCCGACTTCAACATCGCCACCACCATTGCCGTCCTCGTCGTCGTCATCGAGCTCTTCGCCATCTCCTGGGTGCGCTATCGCTTCATGGACACGCCCTTCCTGCGCGCCGCCTTCCAGGTGGTCGTCGGCGGTGTGCTGGTTTTCATTACCGGCATCCTCATAGGCAACGCCTGAGGCAACGGCAGGGGCGATGGAGCAGGGCGGACAATCCGAACTCGTCGACATGCTCCGTCGCGTCGCGGCGGGCGACCGGCGGGCCTTCGCCTTGCTGTATGGGCGCACGGGCGCGAAACTTCACGGCACGGTTCGACGTATCTTGGTCAGTGATGCCGTCGCGGAGGATGCCGTGCAGGAAGCCTATGTCCGCATATGGCGTCGTGCGGCCGATTTCGACGCCACGATCGCCTCGCCGATCGCGTGGATGACGACGATCGCCCGCCATGTGGCGATCGACATGCTGCGCCGCGGCGCCGAGAAGGTCTCGGCCGCCGGTCGCGAGCTCGACCCGGAACTCGTCGAGCGGCTCGCCGATCCGGCGCCGGATGCGGGCGACCGGCTGGCCGATGGCAGCGCTCTTGCTGCCTGCCTCGGGCGTCTCGACGCCGATCGCAGGCAGATGGTCATGCTCGCCTATTGTCACGGCTGGAGCAGGGATGAACTGGCGGCGCGCTTCGAGCGCCCGGTCGCGACGGTAAAGACGATCCTCAGGCGCAGCCTGATAGCGTTGAAGGAATGCCTCGGTGGCGGAGACTGAGCGCGACAACCTGGACGCCCTGGCGGGCGAATACGTGCTGGGCACGCTGGCCGCGGACGAGCGGCTGGCGGCCGAGGCGCGTCTCGCCACGGATCCCGCGTTCCGCGGTGCCGTCGCCGCCTGGGAGGCCCGGCTGCAGCCGCTCGCTGATGCCGCGCACGCCGTGCCGCTTGCCGCCGGCGGGCTCGACCGCATCATGGCCGAGATCGATCGCCAGGGAACGGGCGAGCGGCGAGACCAGCATCGTCACCCTGCGTCGCTCGCTCCGCCGCTGGCGTACCGCGACGGCGCTGGCCGGCGCGATCGCTGCCGTGCTCGCCGGCCTCATCGTCGTCGATCGCTACGTCCTTCCGCAGCCGCAGACCGAATTCGTCGCCGTGCTCACCGCCGGCGGCGACAAGCCGGCCTTCGTCGCCACCGTCGATACGGTCAAGGGCACCATCGCTGTCCGCCGCGTCGCGACGCCCGCGCCGCCCGACAAGAGCTACGAGCTCTGGGCCGTTGCCTCGGGCGCGGCGCCGAAATCGCTCGGCCTCGTCGAGAATGCCAGCCTGTCGCGGCCCCTGCCGGTCGCGCCGAAGGGCCTGACCCTGGCGATCAGCCTCGAGCCGAAGGGCGGCTCGCCGACCGGCGCCCCCACCGGTCCGGTCGTCTTCTCCGGTACGCTGGTTCCCACCGAATAGACGACCGCCGCGGTATGCACGAGCGGCCCTTCCGATGTCCCAAACGACATCGGCCCCGCCCGGATGGGCGGAGCCGCCTGCGTCGAACCTGGAGACACGAGTGATGGGTCCGACTTACATCTTGGGCAGGAGCACCGTGTCGATGACGTGGATGACGCCGTTCGACTGGTTGACGTCGGCGATCGTCACCTTGGCGGTGTCGCCGCTCTCGTCCCAGACCCACAGGTGCGCCGTCCTTCATGGAGAAGGTGAGGGGATCGCCCTCGACGGTCTTGTAGGCGGCCTTGTCCACCCATCTTCTTGATGTCGGCCATGATGCTCTCGGCCGAATGCTTGCCGGGCAGCGACGTGATAGGTCAGGATCGCGACGAGCTTCTTCTTGTTCTCGGGCTTGAGCAGGCGTGTCGACCGTGCCCTTCGGCAGCTTGGCGAAGGCTTCATTGGTCGGCGCGAAGACCGTGAACGGGCCCTTGCCTTCGAGCGTCTCGACGAGGCCGGCGGCCTTCACCGCGGCGACGAGGGTCGTGTGGTCCTTCGAGTTGACCGCGTTCTCGATGATGTTCTTGGAGGGATACATCGGCGCGCCGCCGACCATCACGGTATCGGCCGCGAAGGACTGCGTGGCGACGCCGGCGCCGGCGGTACCGAGGACCGCGACCATGGCGGTCGCCTGCAAGAGGGCACGAAGCGGGGATTTCATGGAAACTCTCCTTTGGCTGTCTGGCCCCATTTCTCTGGGGGACATGGCCAGCTACGGAGAGGTTCGGCGGAGAGTTTCAGGTGGCCCGCAAAAATCGATCACGAGGCCGTGATCGCGCCGGGGAGCCGGCACCGGATCAGGGAAGAAGCGCCGCCCCGGTCTCGACCGACTTCCGCATATGGGGGAAATTGGCCTTGTGCTCGATGTAATATTTCTGTGCGAGCAGATAGGTCTCGATCGCCGCCGCATCGACGACCGGTCCGGGCTGGGGAATGCCGACATCGACACCGCGCAGCCAGTCGCGCAGCTTGGTCGGCTTGCCGGTCATGTTGATCCACAGGGCCATGTAGAGGAGGGCGCGCGGCGCGATGGTGCGCCCGGCGCTGGCGGCGGCGCTGGTGCAGGTGTCGACATCCGGATAGATGCCGGCAAGGATCGCCTCGTCCATCGCGTCGACAAGCGCGCTGCCGCGCCGCAGCGCAGCGTTGACGAGGTCAGTATCGGCCTGGCTGAGCGGATTGACCTTCACCGGCACCGCGATCGCCGCAAGGATCTGGTCGATCTTCGGCTTCGGCACGCCGGCCGCCGTCAGGCAGTCGACGAAGGTCTTCTTGGCCACCGCCTGGCCGGCGGCAAGGTCGCCCTGCATGGAGCCGAAGCTGCCGCCGCTGTTGCCCTTGCCGGCGAACGAGATTTCGTAGGGCGTGCCATTGCCGATCTCGTGCATGCGCAGGGCCGCGCGCAGGGCTGGCTTCAGGCTCTCGGCCGGCATGGTTTCCTCCCGCCGCTTTCCAAGCCGGTATCATAGTCCGGACCCTTTGCTCGGAATAGTTTTATCGCGCGCCCGCCGCGCTTGCGCTCGTCCGGGCCCGATCCTAAGAGAAGGCGAGGGAGAACGGCGACAGGCGGGCCATGCAGGTGAAGAGCACCAATCCGATCTATACCGGCCTGCCGACGACCATCTTCGAGGTCATGTCGCGGCTCGCCATCGAGCACAACGCGATCAATCTCGGCCAGGGCTTTCCCGACGTCGACGGGCCGCAGGACATCCGCCGCTTCGCCGCCGACGAGATCGTCGCCGGGCCGAACCAGTATCCGCCGATGATGGGCGTGCCGGAACTGCGCCAGGCCGTCGCCGAGGCCAACCGGCGCTTCTACGGCCTCGATGTCGACTGGAAGAGCGAAGTGCTGGTCACGTCGGGCGCGACGGAGGCCCTGTCCGACTGCATGGCCGGCCTGATCGAGCCCGGCGACGAGGTGGTGCTCATCGAGCCGCTCTACGACTGCTACCTGCCGCTCGTCCGTCGCGCCGGCGCGGTCCCGAAGCTCGTCCGTGTCACCCCGCCCGACTGGCGGCTCGATCGCCGAGGCGCTGTCGGCCGCCTTCTCCCCGAAGACCAAGGCGATCCTTCTCAACAATCCGATGAATCCGGCGGCAAAGGTCTTCGACGAGGACGAGCTCGCCCTCATCGCCGAGATGGTCGTCAGCCACGACGCCTTCGCCATCTGCGACGAGGTCTATGAGCACATCCTCTTCGACGGCCGCCGCCACAGGCCGCTGATGAGCTTTCCCGGCATGCGCGAGCGCTGCCTGCGCATCGGCTCGGCCGGCAAGACCTTCTCCTTCACCGGCTGGAAGGTCGGCTACGTCACCGCCGCCCCGCATCTCCTCGACCCGGTCACCAAGGCGCATCAGTTCACCACCTTCACGACGCCGCCCGGCCTGCAGAAGGCGGTCGCCTATGGTCTCGCCAAGGACGATACCTATTACGATGCGCTCTCCGGCGACCTCGAGGCCAAGCGCGACCGCCTGGCGAAGGGGCTTGGCCGAGATCGGCTTCGGCGTCGTGCCCTGCGCCGGCACCTATTTCATCACCGCCGATGTCGCGCCGCTCGGCCTCACCGCCGATGATGCCGCGCTCTGCGAGAAGATGACCGTCGAGGCCGGCGTCACCGCCGTGCCGGTCTCCGCCTTCTACCAGTCGGACGCGCCGAAGAGCTTCGTCCGCTTCTGCTTCTCCAAGCGCGACGAAGTCCTCGACGCAGCGCTCGATCGCCTCGGGCGGTGGGTCGCCGACGCCACCTGAAGCAGGCTGCGCCCTCCTTGAAACGGCGCTGATTTGGCCTATGCTATGGCATAGGCCTCGCCGATGGGGCCTGGAGACGCCGATGAACGAATCGCGCCACGTCAAACTGTTCAGGAACGGCCGCAACCAGGCGGTTCGCATTCCCCGCGAATTCGAATTGCCGGGAGACGAAGCGATTCTGACCCGCGAGGGCAATCGCCTCATCCTCGAGCCGAAGAAGAAGAAGACGCTGCTCGAAGTTCTGGCCGAGCTTGAACCGATCGAGGAAGAGTTTCCGGAAATTGACGATCCGCCACCCGAGCCGGTCGATCTTGGCTTCGAGTGATGCGCTACCTCCTCGATACCAACGCGCTCTCCGACCTCGTTCGTCATCCCGATGGCCAGATCGCTGACGGCATCAGGCAGGTTGGTCAGGAGAACGTGGTAACCAGTCTTGTCGTCTCCGCTGAGATCTGGTTCGGCCTGTCGAGAACGCCGTCGGCGCGGTTGAGCGCGCAGGTCGACGCGGTTCTCGGCGCGATCGAAATCCTTCCGCTGGAAAGCCCCGCTGACCGCATCTACGGCCAGCTTCGCGCCGACCTTCAGCGCAAGGGCCGGCCCATCGGCGCCAACGACCTGTTCATAGCCGCCCACGCTCTGGCGCTCGATTGCACGCTCGTCACCGACAACATGAGAGAATTCGCTCGCGTTCCCGATCTCCGGGTTGAGAATTGGCTGCGTTGAGTTTCTTGCTTCAGGTTCTCCTATGACCGATCCCGTTCTCATCGAAGTCACCCGCGATCCCGCCGTCGAGAGCCGCCATCGCGGCGCCATTGTCGTTGTCGACGCCAAGGGCAATCGCCGCGCCGCCATCGGCGATGTCGAGCAGGCTGGTCTTTCCGCGCTCCGCCGTCAAGGCCTTGCAGGCCCTGGCTCTGGTCGAGAGCGGCGCCGCCGATGCCTTCGGTCTGACCCCGGCCGAGCTCGCGCTCGCCTGTGCTTCCCATGGCGGCGAGCCGCGCCACGTCGCCGCCGCCACATCGATGCTCGCCAAGGCAGGGCGCGGCGTCGCCGACCTCGAATGCGGCATCCACATGCCCGCCTACAAAGGCGCCTCCGCGGCGCTCATCCGCGCCGGCGAGGCGGCGAGCCCGCTCCACAACAACTGCTCGGGCAAGCATTCCGGCTTCGTCTGCCTCGCCGTGCCATCGCGGCCTCGACCCGAGGGGCTATGTCGCGCCCGACCATCCCGTCCAGCGCGAGATCACCGGCGTGCTCGCCGAGATGACCGGCGCCCGGCTCGACGAGACCAATCGCGGCGTCGACGGCTGCACCATCCCGACCTATGCGCATCCCGCTCGACGCCCTGGCCCTCGGCTTCGCCCGCTTCATCACCGGCGACGGCCTGTCGCCGACCCGCGCCGCCGCCGCCCGCCGCCTTGCCGAAGCCTGCTGGCAGGAGCCCTTCATGGTCGCTGGCACCGGGCGCTTCTGCACCGATACGATGACGCTGTTCGGCAGGCGTGTCTTCGTCAAGACCGGCGCCGAGGGCGTCTTCTGCGCCGCCTTTCCCGATCTCGGCCTCGGCGTGGCGGTGAAAGCCGACGACGGTGCCGACCGGGCTTCCGAGGCGCTGATGGCGACTGTGATCGATGCCCTCCTGCCGATGAGCGAGGCAGAGCGCGCCCGCTTCGCCGATCGCATGCGCCCGCCCATCGGAACCGCCGCGGAGCGAAAGTCGGTGAAATCAGGCCGGTGGCGGGCCTGGTTGAATCGCTGCGCGAGGGCAGGGCGGGTTAGGCAATCGGTCCGCCGCGCCCGGCCTGGGCGCGAAAGCGTCTCGCCCAGTCTTCGGATTCGTCGTCGGCGAGCTTCGCCGTCCGTGGTGCCACCTTCGAGGCCAGCGAACGATCGAGACCGAGCGCCGACAGAATGTCGGCGACCGCGTGGCGCGGATCGGCGATCAACGTCTCGTAGGTGAGGCGCAAGGGTGCGATCCTGTTTTCCGCGAACCACGCGTGCCAGGCCGCGTCGTCCCGCCGCATGGCCTCGAGGTGCTCCGCGATCAGCGAGGCGTCGTAGGATGCCCGTCGCGGCGCCGCCACGCCCTCGCGCATGCTGCCGTCGCCGTTCATGTGCCACAGCCCGGTCTGCAGCGCCTTCACCAGCGAGATGGCCTGTGCCAGCTTGTCGGCGCGCGAAAGATGCATATAGAGGGTCGGCCCGAAGGCCCGTTCGATGCGCGCGGCGTCGCCCTCAAGCCCGTCACCAAGAGGGCCCAGCCGCGCCGAGAGTTCGCCGAGGCTGCCCCACATGATGCGGCAGCCGAACAGGTCCGTCCCGGCGCTCCCGTGCCCGACGACCGCCTCCAGATACGCCGCTCCGTAGTCGAACGGGTCGGCCTGCAACGGCACGCCCAAACGCTGCGACCACAGCGGCACGTCCTCTTTGCGAAAATATGACGCGGGGCGGCCGGCGACGCCGGTCTCGGTCAGGACGTCGCACAGAAGCGTGCTGCCGCTGCGCGGGGTCGCACAAAGGAAATAGGAGCGAAACGGCATCTCTGTCCTCTTTGGCGGCACCCGTGCTTCTGCGCACCGAAGCGGGCCGCGACCCAATTCATGGCCGGCCGGGTGTCCTCGTCCCGCGCCCCAACCTGTCAAAACCCTGACAACCGCCCTCAGCCGTTTGCAAGGGCGTCTGGGCTACCTCGGCTGCATCGCTCGTCCGAGCGCTTCACTTGAGGAAATTCCAATATGCACAAGCTTATCATCGCCGCCGCACTCGCCATTGCGCCGCTTGTCACCGTCTCGGTCCAGGCCGCTTCGGCGAAGGAGGCTGCTTGCACGACCCAGCCCGCCTCCAAGTGGATCGGCAAGACCGCCGCCAAGGCCAATGCCGAGAAGCTCGGCTACAAGGTGCGCAGCGTGAAGGTGGAGAACAATTGCTATGACGTCTTCGCCATCGACAAGAGCGGCAAGCACACTCTCGCGGTGATGAACCCGATCACCGGCAAGATCGTCAACAACGAGAATGAAAGCAACTGATGTCGGCCACGGTCGATCAGGACGCTGCTGCCGGCCGCCTCGCGCGGCCGGCAACGGTCCGGGTGTGGGATCCGCTCGTCCGGGTCTTTCACTGGTCGCTCGCCGCCGCGGTCGGCATCGCCTGGTTGAGCGGCGGCGAAAGCAAATCCGTCCACTTCATCGCTGGCTATGCGGTCGTCGGCCTCGTCGCCTTTCGCGTTGTCTGGGGCCTCGTCGGCACCCGCCATGCCCGCTTCAGCGATTTCATCTATCACCCGGCGACGATTGTCACCTTCATCAGGGACACGTTTGGCCTACGCGCGCGACGATATGTCGGACATAACCCGGCTGGTGGCGCCATGGTCGTGCTCCTGCTGCTCGGCCTGGCGGGCGCGGCGGTGACCGGGATGATGATGATCAGCGATGCCTATTGGGGCGTCGAGTGGGTCCGCATCGCCCATAGCCTCATCGTCAACCTGCTGGTGCTACTTGTTATTTTCCATCTCGTCGGCGTCGTCATCGCCAGCTTCGAGCATCGCGAAAATCTGGTGAAGGCCATGCTCACCGGCCACAAGCGTGCGCCCGACGGCGAATAACGCGCGATCGGCCTTTTCCATCGTCGAGCCGCCGCCGCGACGTCTGCCGCGACGGCAATAGGCGTGCTGCGTCAGCCCGTTAACGTCGCCGATTAAATCGGCGTGTCACGCCGGGCGCGCGCCGCCGGTGCCGGGTGCATGCATCCGCCCACACGATTTTGCACCGCACCATCTTGAATGATAAGCTAGGTCAGCTTATTACTTCACCAGCGGCGCCGCCACGTCGCAACTCCACACGCGATCCCGACTTCCGATCCGGCGACGATGGCGTCCGGCGTCCTCGAATTTCGGACCATCGTCATCGGCCATCGCTTCGGGTGGACCAGCTTGTATGCCGCGGGCGAAATGGCCCGGGGACAACTGCGGCCGCGACTGGCGGAAGGATCGTCGGCCCGATCGGGGTGCTCACTCAAGAAGGCGCCGCCGGTCACAGGGTGGAAACCGCGGAGGAGGGGAGTCGAATTCAACGTAAGCCGGCGGCGCGCCGGCCCGGAAATTTCAGATGACCGCATCAGCCTCTCCGACCGCCGATCCGAATTACAAGTGGATCGCGCTCTCCAACACCACGCTTGGCATCCTCGCCGCCACGCTCAACGCCTCGATCCTGCTGATCAGCCTGCCGGCGATCTTTCGCGGCATCGGCCTTGATCCGCTCGAGCCGCAGAATATCAACTACCTGCTGTGGACGATCATGGGCTACATGATCGCCACCTCCGTGCTGGTCGTCGCCTGCGGCCGGCTGGGTGACATCTTTGGCCGCGCCCGCGCCTACAATGCCGGCTTCGCCATCTTCACCCTCGCCGCTATCGGCCTCTCCTTCATTCCGGGCAAAGGCGCCGATGCGGCGCTCTACATGATCATCCTGCGCATCGCGCAGGGCGTCGGCGGCGCGCTGCTCATGGCCAACGCCACCGCGATCCTCATCGACGCCTTCCCGCCCCGTCAGCGCGGCCTCGCCCTCGGTATCAATTCGATCGCGGCGATCGGCGGCTCTTTTCTCGGCCTGATCATCGGCGGTCTGCTCGCCGACTGGGACTGGCGCCTGGTCTTCTGGGTCAACGTCCCCGTCGGCCTCGTCGGCACGGTCTGGGGTCTTTGGAAGCTGCGCACGATCCGCCCGCCACGCCGCGAGACGCTCGACTGGGCCGGCACCATCTCCTTCGGCCTGGGGCTCGTCCTCATCCTCATCGCCATCACCGACGGCATCCAGCCGGCCGGCGCGAGCGTCATGAGTTGGGGCACGCCCCATATCCTGGCGCTGATGATCGGCGGGCTTGCCGTGCTCGCCGGCTTCGTCTTCATCGAGCGTGGCGTTGCCCGGCCGATCTTCGATCTTCGCCTGCTGCGCATCCGCCCCTTCCTTTTCGGCAATCTCGCCAGCCTCTTGAGCTCGGTCGGGCGCGGCGGCCTGCAGTTCATGCTGATCATCTGGCTGCAGGGAATCTGGCTGCCGCTACACGGCTACAGCTTCGAGTCGACGCCGCTCTGGGCAGGCATCTTCATGATTCCGCTCACCGTCGGCTTCCTCGTCGCCGGGCCGCTCTCCGGCTATCTGTCGGACCGCTTCGGCTCGCGCCCCTTCGCCGTCGGCGGCATGGTCCTCGGCGCCGCCGGCTTCCTCGCCCTCGTTCTCCTGCCGGCGGATTTTCCCTATTGGCTCTTCGCCCTGCTGCTCTTTGTCAACGGCGTCGGCAGTGGCCTCTTCACCTCGCCCAACGCCATCCAGATCATGAACGCCGTCCCGCCGAACGAGCGCGGCCAGGCCTCCGGCGCGCGGGCCATGACCATGAACACCGGCCAGCTCCTGTCGATCGGCATCTTCTTCAGCCTGATGATCATCGGCCTGGCGCAGACCCTGCCGCACACGATGCGCACCGCGCTTGTCGCCGCCCATGTCCCGGTCGATGTCGCCGCCAAGGTCGCCGGGTCGCCGCCGGTCGCCAGCCTCTTCGCCGCCTTCCTCGGCTACAATCCGATGGGACGGCTGATCCCGGCCGATGTCCTCAAGGCCCTGCCGTCGGCTGACGCCGCGACCATCACCGGCGGGCACTTCTTCCCGGGCCTGATATCCGGCCCCTTCATGCACGGCCTCGCCTTCGCCTTCGGCTTTTCGACGATCCTCTATCTGCTCGCGGCGGTCGCCTCCTGGGCGGGCGGTGGGCGTTTCGTCCATCAGGAAGAGGAAGCGGCCTCCGGTGCTGCCGAGGCCGAGCAGGTCGCGGCCGAATAGTCGGGGCAGGAGAGGAGTAGTCAATGGAACAGGAACGCCCGAGCCATACCGCTTATCAGGTGGCGGTGCTGCGTGCCCTCCACCAGCGCCTCGACGCGCCGAAAGTGTTCGACGATCCGTGGGCCGAGCGCGTCCTCGGCCCCGACCGCGACAAGGCTCTGGCGACGGCGGCCGAGAGCGCTGCCCGGTCTCTGCGCCTGCGCGCCACCCTGGTCGTGCGCAGCCGCGTCGTCGAGGAGGTGCTTGCTCGCGCTCTTGATCGCGGCGTGCGCCAATATGTGCTCCTCGGCGCCGGCCTCGACACCTTCGCCTTCCGCAACACCGTGCCAGACCTGGCGATTTTTGAGGTCGATCATCCGGCGACGCAGGGCTGGAAACGGCGGCGGCTGGAGCAGGCGGGTCTCGTCCCGCCCGAGGGGCTCCGTTTCGTGCCCGTCGACTTCGAGCACCAGAGCCTGCGCCAGCGGTTGGCCGAGGCCGGCTTCCATTTCGACGAGCCGGCGGTCTTCTCCCTGCTCGGCGTCGTGCCCTATGTCGATCGCGCCTCGGTGCTCGCGACCCTTGGCATGATCGCCTCAACCGCGTCCTCGGCGGAAATCGTCTTCGACTATTCCGAGCCCTTCGCCGCGGCCCCGGCCTCGGTGCGCGGCGCCTATGAGGCGGTCGCCGCCCGCGTCGCCGCCAGCGGCGAGCCCTGGGTCACCTTCTTCGCGCCCGAGGAGTTGCGCCGCGAACTGGCGGATCTGGGCTTCAGTTCTGTCGAGGACATGGACGCCGCGACGTTGAACGGTCGCTATTTCGCCGGCCGCGACGACGGCCTCGCCGTGCCGCCGCTCTTTCACGTCACGGTCGCTTCCGTCGGCCTTCCGGCCTGACAGCCCGCCTCAGCTCACCCGGTTGCGCTCGATCGTCAGGTTGGGAAAGGTCTCGGCGCCCGTCTGCGCCAGGTCGCCGGTCGCCGTCTCGCGCCAGCGCATGCCGAGGATTGCCGCGCGCTTGGCGCCGGAGATGAGGTTGTCGCTGACCATCGCCGAGCCGGTGCCCTCGACCACGCTGACGGTGATGCCGACAGGCGAGCGGCGGATGACGTTGCCGGTCGCCGCGACATCGCGCAGGAACGGCCCCCAGCCGATCGACAGCCCATAGAGCGGCGCCCCGTCGATGACATTGCCGGTGACCGAGGCGTCGGCCTCGACACCGATGCCGCGCCCGAAGCCGGGCGGGTCGACCTTGTAGGGGCCCTTGCCGGTCAGGTTGCGCACGATGTTGCCGGAGATGACGGCAAGGTGGCCACCCTCGTTGAAATTGGTGACGCTGATGCCGGTCGCGGCGCCGTCGACGAGGTTGTTGGCGATGATCGCCCCCTCGAAGCTGAACTCCGAATAGATGCCGACCTCGCCCATGCGTGAGCAATTGTTGCCGGTGATGTGGACGTTGTTGGCCGAGTTGGCGCGCACCGCGGTGAAGGCGCAGTCGGCGATGCGGTTGTTCGAGACGATGACCGAGTGGGCGCGAAAGACGTTGATGCCGTTGCCGTATTCGCCCGTCCCACCGGCCTTGGCGGCGATGCGCTCGACCCGGTTGCCGGAAACGATCGTGCCGTCCTCGCCCTCGCTCCAACGCCAGACGAGGATGCCGCCATTGGCGCAGTCGGCCACGACATTGTCGGTGATCGACAGGCCCTTCGACTCGATGGCGCGGATGCCGGCCGACATCGCTCCGGTGATCATGTTGCGGTCGATGCGGCCCGAGGACCGGTCGATCGCCAGGCCGCTCTTGGCGCTGCCGAGGATGCGGCAGTTCTCCACCGAGACGCCCTTGGAATTGGCGATATGGACGAGGCCAGGCACGTAGTCGGCTAGCGGCGCGTTGGCGCCGTCGATGGTCAGCCCGTCCAGCGCCACCACCTGGCAGTTCTCGGCGATCATCATGTGGCCGTCGCCGCCATAGACCAGCGTCGTCGCGCCCGGAATGCCGTGGATGCGCGTACGCGTCGGCAGCATCAGGTTGGAGATGACGTAGCGGCCGGGCGGCAGGAAGATCTGCTGGTTGGCGGCCGAGGCGTCGTCGATCAGGCGCTGGATCTGCCGGGTCTGGTTGTCCTGGCTGCCCGGCTGGACGCCATATTCGTTGGGGTCGAGAGTCCGGCGCAAGGCTGGCGGCGAACCACCCTCGTCACTGGCGTGGTCGGGCACGGACGCCGAGGCCGCGTTGGGCGAAAGGGCGGCGACGCCGAGGGCGCCGGTAAGGAAGCTGCGGCGATCCATGATGGTCTCCGGTCAAGGTTTGCCGAAGACCACTCAACTTTCATGCCGCCAATTCCGTGCCAGATCGGGACGGATCAGGCGGGAAAGGCGGACGGGACATCCGTCCTGGAAAAGTCATCACCCTTATAGAGAAGCGGCTCGCCCGTTTCCTTCGCCAGCGCATAGGCGAAGCAGTCGCCGAAGTTGAGCGCCGCTTCGTGTCGGCCAGCCCCATATGTGACCCGCGCATGGCGAGCGTGAACGGCCTGCCGCTCGGTGAAGGGAACCTGTTCGACGTGGATCGCTTGGAGGAATTGGTCGAGGACAACCAGTCCCGTCGGGCCGATCCGCCGATCGATGACATTCACCAGTTCGACATAGGTTGCCGATGACAGCTTGAGGCTATCCGCGCGCAGCATCAAGTCCGCGAATTCCCGGGCTTCCGGTTCCTTCCTCAGAACGGCGACAACGGCCGAACTGTCGAGGATCACTTCGGCAGCCCTTCCTCGTCATAAAGGATCGTGTCGATGTCCGTGGAGGTGAATTCGCCTTCGACGAGGTCGCCAAACGCGTCGGCGATCTTCATCAGATCCTCAACCGTTGCCGTGGTTGCGGGCTTCCGGTCGGGCGGCACGAGCTTGGCGACCGGCTTTCCCCTGCGGGTAATGACCAGTTCTTCGCCGCGCTCCACGCGCTCGACGAGGGCGGAAAGCTTCGTCTTTGCCTCGAAAATACCGACCGTCGCCGTCATCGCGGACTTCCCAATCAACTAGCCAACTAGTTTATTGAAGATAGGGCCGGTTGCGTTGCGGGACAAGGGGGAGGCGGGGCCGCTGCCCTACCGCCCGGACAGCGCCGCCTCGATTGGCGGGAAATTGCTCTTGGCGGGCGGCTCGTAGCCAAGGCGCCGGTTGAGCTCGCCGATGAGGGCGGCGGCGGCATTGGCGATGACCGTGCCCGGCGGGAAGATCGCCGCCGCGCCCGCCTCGCGCAGGGCATCATAGTCCCGCGGTGGGACGACGCCGCCGACGACGACCATGATGTCGGGACGGCCCGCCGCTTCGAGCGCCTGCTTCAGCGCCGGCACCAGGGTCAGGTGCCCGGCGGCCAGCGACGACACGCCGACGATGTGCACGTCCTTTTCGATGGCGAGCGCCGCCGCTTCCTCCGGCGTCTGGAAGAGCGGGCCGACATCGACGTCGAAACCGAGATCGGCGAAGGCCGAGGCGATCACCTTCTGGCCGCGGTCGTGGCCGTCCTGGCCCATCTTGGCGACGAGGATGCGTGGCCGGCGCCCGTCCTGGGCCTCGAAATGCTCGATGAGGGCGTCGACCGCGGCGACGTCCTCACTCGCCTCGCCGATCGCCTGGCGGTAGACGCCGGAGATGGTGCGCGTGTCGGCGCGGAAGCGGCCATAGGCATCTTCCAGCGCAAGGCTTATCTCGCCGACGGTCGCCCGGGCCCGCGCCGCCGCCACCGAAAGCGCAAGCAGGTTGCCCGTGCCCTCGGACGCCGCAACGCGCAGGGCGTCGAGCGCTGCTGTCACCGCGATGTCGTCGCGCTCCGCCTTGAGCCGCCTCAGCTTCTCGATCTGCGCCGCTCGCACGGCCGAATTGTCGACCCTGAGCACGTCGAGCGGTGGCTCGTCGAGAGCACGGTAGCGGTTGACGCCGACGACGATCTGGCTGCCGGAATCGATCCGCGCCTGGGTCCGCGCCGCTGCCTGCTCGATTCTGAGCTTCGGCAACCCCGCCTCGATCGCCCTGGTCATGCCGCCGAGCTCGTCCACTTCGGCGATGTGCTCCAGCGCGCGGGCGGCGAGGTCATGGGTCAGGCGCTCGACATAGAAGGAGCCGCCCCAGGGATCGATGATCCGCGTCGTGCCGGATTCCTGTTGCAAGAAGAGCTGCGTATTGCGAGCGATCCGCGCCGAGAAGTCCGAGGGCAGCGCCAGCGCCTCGTCGAGCGCGTTGGTATGCAGCGACTGCGTCCCGCCCTGCGTCGCCGCCATCGCCTCGACGGTCGTGCGCACCACGTTGTTGAAGACGTCCTGCGCCGTCAGCGACCAGCCGGAGGTCTGGCAATGGGTCCGCAGCGACAGCGAGCGCGCATCCGTCGGCCCGGAGCGCTCGCGCATGAGCTTGGCCCACAGCAGCCGCGCCGCCCGCAGCTTCGCCACCTCCATGAAGAAGTTCATGCCGATGCAGAAGAAGAAGGAAAGCCGTGGCGCGAACGCATCCACCTTGAGGCCCGCCGCTTCGCCCGCCTTCACATATTCGAGCCCATCGGCGAGCGTGTAGGCGAGTTCGAGATCCGCCGTCGCCCCGGCCTCTTGCATGTGATAGCCGGAGACCGAGATCGAGTTGAACTTCGGCATGTGCTCGGCCGTATAGGCGATGATGTCGCCGACAATCCTGAGCGAGGGCTCCGGCGGATAGATGTAGGTGTTGCGGACCATGAACTCCTTGAGCACGTCGTTCTGGATCGTGCCGGCGAGCTTGGCCTGGTCGACGCCCTGTTCCTCCGCCGCCACGATATAGAGCGCCATCACCGGCAGCACGGCGCCGTTCATGGTCATCGACACGCTGATCCGGTCGAGCGGAATGCCCGAGAAGAGGGTGCGCATGTCGAGGATCGAGTCGATCGCCACGCCGGCCATGCCGACATCGCCCGCCACCCGCGGATGGTCGGAATCGTAGCCGCGGTGGGTGGCGAGATCGAAGGCGATCGACAGGCCCTTCTGCCCGGCGGCGAGGTTGCGCCGGTAGAATGCGTTCAATTCCTCCGCCGTCGAGAAGCCGGCATATTGCCGGATCGTCCACGGCTTCTGGACATACATGGTCGGGTAGGGGCCGCGCAGATAGGGTGGCAGGCCCGGCCAGCCTTGCAGCGTGTCGAGCCCGTCCCGGTCCGCCGGTCCATAGGCGCTCTTGACCGGAATCCCTTCTGGCGTCAGCCACGTCGCCGCCGCCGACACCCTCGCCGGGCGCGGCGCCTTCCAGGAAACCTTCGCGAAATCCGGCAGGGACGATCCACCTGCCGGAGACTTGCCGTGCGAGGCCGTCACTTCTTCTCCGCGTGCCAGCGTCCCGAGCAGTTCGCCACCGGCACCGACCAGCGGCCGGCACCCGAATGCTCGTTGAGCCCGCCCGTGCCCTCCAGTCTGAAGCTGCCGTAGTCGAAGACCACGTTGACCCGTCCGCGCGGGCTGACGCCGCCCTGCGCTTCCAGGATCCTGCCACCGACATAGGCAACATGGCCATTGTCGATCCGGACCGTGAACCGGAACCCGCTCGGGCAGCCGTTCCGTTCGGCATCCTGGGTCACCGACCACTGGCCGTTGAACTGCCCGTTGGCCTCGGCCACTTGGCCTCCCATGAGCGCGCCGGCAAGCGCGACTGCGATCATCACAACAATACGACGCATAGCCTTCCCCCAAAGCCTATCGAGACCAGTATAGGCCGCCTCGCCGGGAGGAACCACCCGGGGGCGCGGGCCGATTCGAACGCCGAGTTTCTCGCGGAAAACCTTGAGGAAATGTGACAGCCGGCCGCGGGCGGGCCGCCTGCTAGCTGGTCAATCGCGCCGCTTTCGGCGCCTTCTTTGCCGGCTCCGCTTCGGCGGGCTGACGAAAGTTCTTGAGGATGCAGGCCGCCACATCCGACGCCGGCATCGGTTTGTCGAAATAGAAACCCTGCATCTGGTCGGCCGCGGCGCCCTCGAGGAAAGCAACCTGTTTCGCGGTCTCGACGCCTTCGACCGTCACTGCCATGTGAAGCTGGCGGCTGAGCCCGATAATGGTGCGCACCACCGTCTCGGAATCGCCCGTCGCATCGTCGAAGGCGCTCATGAAGCTGCGGTCGATCTTGATCTTGTCGAAGGGGAAGCGCCACAGATAGCTGAGGCTCGAATAGCCGGTGCCGAAATCGTCCATCACCACCGAGACGCCCATAGCCTTCAGCGCGCGCAGCTCCCGCATGACCTCGTCACTGTCGCGCAGAAGCAGCCGCTCGGTGACTTCGATCTCGAGGCGGTCCGGTGCGAGGCCGGTCTCGTCGAGAGCGCTCCTGACGATGTCGACGACCTTGCTTTCCTCGAACTGAGCCGGCGATAGATTGACGGCGACGGTCAGTTCTTCGGGCCAGGAGACGGCGGCGCGGCAGGCGGAGCGGATTACCCAGGCGCCGATCTCGCCGATCAGGTGGAGGTCTTCCGCGACTGGGATCAACGTCAGCGGCTCGATCAGCGTCCCGTCATCCTGAGGCAGTCGTATCAGGGCTTCGAAGCCGGTCAGGTGCTGCCCTTGGGTTTCGAACAACGGCTGGAAGTGCAGGACGAAGCCTTGCTTCTGGGTCGCCTCGCGCACCTGTCGCTCAAGCTTCAACCGGGCTCGCAGTTCGGCATCCATCTCCGGCAGGAAGAAATGGAAGCGGTTGCGCCCCGCCGCCTTGCTCGCATAGAGCGCCAGGTCGGCGCATTTGAGCAGGCGCTCCGAGGTCGTGCCGTCGGTCGGCACCATCGCGATGCCAAGGCTCGCTTCCGGACGGAGTTCGAAGCCTTCGAATTGCAGCGGCGCGCGCAGCGTGTTCAGCAGACGCTCGGCGAAGTGCCCGGCCTCCTGCTTGTCGGTGACCGAATCCTGAACGACCACGAACTCGTCGCCGCCGAGACGGGCGACGAAATCGCCCATTCGCGTCGCCGCTTTCAGCCGTTCGGCGATCGACTTCAGGAGGAAGTCGCCGCCATCGTGTCCCAGCGTGTCGTTGATCTCCTTGAACTTGTCGAGGTCGATGAAATGGAGGGCGAGGCCGTTGCCCTCCGACACGCGCGCGACGATGGCATTGTCGAGGCGCTCCATCAGGCGCGAGCGGTTGGTCAGCCCGGTCAGCGCGTCGTGATGGGCGAGGAAGTGAATGCGCCGGTCGGCGATCTGATTCTCCTTGCTGCGACGGTACCAGGCGATCGCTGGCGCACCGAAGGCGAGCGCGACAAGCAGGCTCAATCCGCTGCCGGCGGTGAACAGCGTCTTGAGGACGACTGACCGCGCCTCGGTCTGGTCGACGAAGGCACTGATCGCGGCGACCGGCTTGCCGTCGACGACGACTGGCACGAAGGCACGCGAATAATATGCCGGTCGGTCGGGTGTGGACCCTTCGATCGCGTCGGTCACCGGCTTGCCGGTCTCGATCGCGCGAAGCGCTTCCGGGCTGAAATCAGAGACATCGACCGGCGTCACGGCCTTCTCGGACACGAGCTGCGAGTAGCCGGCGGTGTTGTAGATGACGTAGCGGAAGACCGAACCGGTCTTCCGCGCCCAGTCGAAGAAGGCCATGCTTTCGCTGGACGGCGCCTCGCCGTTGGCGATCTGCGCGATGTCGGGAACATTCTTGGCAAGCGTCTGGGCCCAGCCATTGGCCATGTCCGTGGCGGTGCGGTAAAGCAGGTAGTCCGTCGTCGCCTTCACCGCGAACCAGGTACCGGCGACCACGACGACCAGGGCCACGACGATGATGCGTATGTTGCGACGCAGGGGCTTGTCGTCGAGATAGTCTTTCAATGCCGTGGCTGCCTTATCGATTGTTCGCAAGCGTGGTCTCGACCTTCTTGAGGAGCGTGGCATTGTGCGGATCGTGCGCCAGCCAGTCCTTGGTGACGCTGTCGAACACCGACTGGGCGCGCGCAAGATCGTCGGCCGAGGGCTCGACCACCAGCCGCCTCGGGTCGGCCTTGAGCGCCGCGATGACTTTCGTGCCCGTGGCGGCCTGAGAGGCGATGAACTGCTCGGAGAGCCACTGGCCGCTATATTTCGTGATGATGTCCTGCAGCGGCTTCGGCAGCGCGTCGAACTTGTCGCAATTCATCACCAGTGCCAGCGGAACGGCCGAGAGGCCGAGCAGGTAGTGATGGGTCGCGATCCGTGAAATACCGAACTCGGTGAGCGGATCGTTGGCCGGGAAGGTCGTGGCGTCGATGTCGCCCTTGCTCATGGCCGGGACGATCTGGTTGATCGGCAATTCGACCGGCGTCGCCCCGAGCTTCGTCAGCGTCTCGGCCTCGATCGCGTCGTTGACGCGAATCCGCTTGCCTTTCAGGTCGGCAAGCGTCTCGATCGGCACACGGCCATGGATCGTCTCCGGTTCGCCGGCGAAGGCACCGACCACGTAGAATTTCGTGAACCCGGCGAGGTCGCGCGCCGCGACCAGTGAACTCATTGCCTTGGTCGCGTCCGTGACACCGCTGAACAGGCCGGGAAGTTCGATGACTGCCACGTCGGGGAAGATGTCCGGCGTATAGCCTGCCACCACGAAGGCGAGGTCGGCCTTGCCGTCCAGCACGAGTTGCGCCTGATCGGCCGGATTGCGGCCGAGCGCGCCACTGAACGCGACATTGATGACGAGCTTGCCCTCGGCCGCGGCGTTCACGGCGTCGACGAAGGGCTTGATTGCGGCCAGGTAGTTGCTCGTCCGGTCGGAGGAGAAATAGGCGCATGTCAGCGTGATCGGATCCGCGCCGGCGAAGGTCGTCGTCGCGACGAGGGCGATGGCGGCAAGGGTGACGCGAACAGGAACTCTGATCATGCTTCGCTGGCGATCCGGACCACGGGCGGCAGACTTCTCTGCTCTGCCTTCCAGCGATGCTTGTCCTAATTCATTGCCCTGGCGTTGATTCGGCCCGGCGATCCGGCCAAAACCCCGAACGTCGCAAAGAAGCGGTTAACGCTGGCGCGGGCCGTTAACCGTGCGCATGTCGTGAAACACACTGGGTTCCGCCGTCCCGCGGCTCAGTTCGTGGTCAGCGCCGCCGCCTCGGTTCCCTGGCGCTCCTCGGCGATGTCGTAGCGCGCCTTGAAGCTGTCCGGGTCGGCCGCCTTCCAGTAGTCGGCATAGGGCGTCTCGTCGGGATGCTCGAGCAGCGCGTTCTCGCCGATATAGGAGTAGATCTCGTCGAATGGCCGCGCCTCGGTCGGCGACTTGCGGTGGAAGAGGTGCTGCGGGCGCAGGTCGCGCGGATGCTCCAGCCCCGCCGCCTGCACGATGTCGGCCAGCGCCTTCATCGTCTGGCGGTGGAAGCGCGCCGCGCGCTCGCCCTTCTCGTCGACGACGAGGCCGCGCTGGCGCCCCGGGTCCTGCGTGGTCACGCCGGTCGGGCAGGTGCCGAGATGGCAGCGCTGCGCCTGGATGCAGCCGACCGAGAACATGAAGGCGCGGGCGGCGTTGCACCAGTCGGCGCCGATGCGCGAAGTTCTCCGCGAGGCTCGCCGCCGAATAGACCTTGCCGCTCGCCCCGAGCCGGATGCGGTCGCGCAGGCCCGTGCCGACCAGCGCGTTGTGCACCGTCACCAGCCCCTCGACGAGCGGCATGCCGACATGGTTGGAGAGCTCCAGCGGCGCCGCGCCGGTGCCGCCCTCGGCGCCGTCGACGACGATGAAGTCGATCAGCGATGCCGGTCTCCAGCATCGCCTTCATGATCGCCATCACCTCGTGCGATCTGGCCGACGCAGAGCTTGATGCCGACCGGCTTGCCGCCCGACATCTCGCGCATCTCGGCGGCGAACTCGATCATCTCGCGCGGGGTCGAGAAGGCCGAATGCCCGGCCGGCGACAGGCAGTCCTTGCCTTGCCGGCACCTTGCGCACCCGGGCGATCTCGGCCGTCACCTTGGCGCCCGGCAGCAGCCCGCCATGGCCGGGCTTGGCGCCCTGGCTGAGCTTGATCTCGGTCATCTTGACCTGCTCGAGCCGCGCCGTCTCGGTGAAGAGCTCTCGGTCGAAATTGCCGTCCTCGTCGCGGCAGCCGAAATAGCCGCTGCCGATCTCCCAGACGATGTCGCCGCCATGTTTCTGGTGATAGGGGCTGAGGCCGCCTTCGCCGGTGTCGTGATAGAAACTGCCGAGCTTGGCGCCCCGGTTGAGCGCCTCGATCGCGCGCGCCGACAGCGCGCCGAAGCTCATCGCCGAGATGTTGAGGAGCGAAGCCGAATAGGGGTGCTCGCATTGCGGCCCGCCGATCGTCACCCGCGGGTCCTCGTCGCGCGTCTTCGGCCGGCGCGATCGAATGGGTCAGCCATTTGTACTCGGCCCCGTAGACGTCGCGTTCGGTGCCGAAGGGATGGGTGTCGGTGCGCGCCTCGGCGCGCGCATGGACCAGCCCGCGCGCCTCGACGCTGTAGGGTTTGCCCTCGAGGTCGCCTTCGACGATATAGGCCCTGAGATAGGGCCTGAGGTCATAGGCGATCCAGCGGATGCGCGCCGCCACGGGAAAATTCCGCGTCAGCGTCCAGTGCGTCTGTGTCGCATCGAAGATGCCGAGCAGGACGATCGGCACCGTCACGATCAGTCC
This sequence comes from uncultured Alphaproteobacteria bacterium, assembly GCA_963812285.1. Taxonomy (GTDB): domain Bacteria; phylum Pseudomonadota; class Alphaproteobacteria; order Rhizobiales; family Kaistiaceae; genus CAVSRC01. The sequence continues at coordinate 63,348 of CAWEUR010000034.1, forward strand.
GATCAGCCAGCCGGCCGCGACCGCGGAAAGCGCGAGAAAGATCAGCGAAAGGACGAAGGCGGTGATCGGGATGATCGCCCGCTTCATGCCGTCGAGCGTGAGAAAGGAGGCGATTCCTGACGTCTTCATGGGTCCCTGCCTCTGGCGTGCCGGGTTGCTTCATGGGGCTGGCTGTCGCCATTATCCCGGATCGGAGCGGCCGTGCCAAACCGGCCCGCGCGTGAGGGGGAACCGCCTCGAGCGCCCTCGCGTTCCTCGAACCTCACCAAACGGGATCGCCAGCATGTCCAGCACCGTATCGGAAGTCATCGTCGACACGCTCGTCAAGGCGGGCGCCAAGCGCTGCTATGGCATCGTCGGCGACACCATCAACCACTTCACCGAGGCCCTCAGCCGCTCGCCCATCGACTGGGTGCATGTCCGCCACGAGGAGGTCGGCGCGCTCGCCGCCGGCGGCGAGGCCTACATGACCGGCGAACTGCGCTGTGCGCCGGCACGGCCGGGCCGGGCAGCCTGCATTTCATCAACGGCATCTTCGAGAGCCACCGCAACGGCGCCCCGGTGCGTCTTCGATCGCCTCGCAGATCGACCGCCGCGAGGTCGGCCTCGACTTCCCCCAGGAGGTCGACCAGCGCAGCCCTCTACGCGCAGTGCTCGGTCTTCTGCGAATATGTCTCCCATCCCGAGCAGGCGCGCCGCATCACCGCGCTCGCCGCCCAGGCGGCGCTGACGCAAGAAGGGCGTCGCCGTCATCGTCGTCAATGGCGACATGTTCAAGGAAGACCTGCGACGGATGCGCTGGCAATGGTCGGTCAACCGCCCGCAGCCGGTCGTCCGCCCCTACGACGACGAACTCGACCGAGCTCGCCGCCATGATCGGCAAGGCCGGACAGGATCACGCTCTATGGCGGCATCGGCTGCCGCAACGCCCATGACGCCGTCGTCGCCCTGTCGCCGGCAAGCTGAAGGCGCCGCTCGCCCATACCTCGCGCTCCAAGGAATTCCTCGAGCACGACAACCCCAACAACGTCGGCATGACCGGCATCCTCGGCGAGCGAGCCGGGCTGGAGGCGGTCGACGAATGCGACCTGCTCATCTGTCTCGGCACCGACTTCGCCTACACCCAGTTCTATCCGCACAAGGCCAAGATCGTTCAGGTCGACATCGAGGCCGAGCCATATCGGCCGCCGCGCGCCGGTCGATCTCGGTCTCGTCGGCGACGTCGGCGACACGCATCGACGCGCTGCTGCCGCTCGTCGGGGAGAAGACCGACGACACCTTCCTGAAGGACGCTCGCCCGCGGCGCCCGCGACGAGAAGGAGAACGCCGCGCGCGAGGAGGACCCGACCGCGGACCTGATCCACCCGCAATTCGTCGCCCGCGCCCTCGATCGCCTCGCCGCGCCGACGACGCCGTCTTCACCGCCGACGGCGGCTCGCCCATGGTCTGGCTGCTGCGGCACGTCACGGCCAACGGCGCCGCTGCTTCCTCATCAGCCTCCTCCACGGCACGATGGCCAACGCCTATCCGCAGGCGATCGGCATCGCCAAGGCCTATCCCGGCCGCCAGGTGATCGCGCATGTGCGGCGACGGCGGCATGACCATGCTGATGGGCGACCTGCTGACCCTGGTGCAGGAGAAGATCCCGGTGAAGCTTCTCGTCTTCAACAACGGCTCGCTCGGCTTCGTCGAGATGGAGCAGAAGGTCGAGGGCCTGCTCGACAATTACACCGATCTCGCACAACCCGGATTTCGCCCGCCTCGCCGAGGCCTGCGGCCTGTTCGGCCGACGGGTGGAGACGGGCGAGGCGCTCGAGCCCGCCATGCGCGCCTGGCTCGACCACGACGGCCCGGCGCTGCTCGACGTCAAGGTCAACCGCATGGAACTCGTCATGCCGCCGAAGATCGAGGCCTCCCAGGTCACCTCGACCGCCCTCTACGGCATCAAGGCCGTCCTCAACGGCCGCGCCGACGAGGTCTACCAACTGCTCAAGAACAATTTCTGGCGGTGAGGGGGCGTACGCAGCTTCCAGCCGCGCCATCTCGGTCGCGAAGTCGAAGCGGAGCTGCTCGGCTTCCGCCTCCGGCAGCCAGTTGGCCATCTGCGGAAAGATGGTGCGGTAGAGCGAGACCTTGTCCGGCCCCCAAGGCATCGTCCGCGCCGCCCGCGCCTCCGCCAGGATAGCGAGAAGCTCGGCCCTCACCTCGTCCGGGTCGGCCCGATAGACCGGTGTCGGCCGATCCTCGAACAGGTCGTCCTGCTCGTCATGGCCGAAGAGGTCGCCTTGGCGGGGATTGGTCATGGCGCAAGCGGTGTCGTTGGCGAATTCGCTTAGAATGATGCGCGACCTCACCCGCCGATGCGAGAGGGATGCGCGGACTTATCCCCGTAGCTCAGATCGGCGTCAATTAGCGGCCTTTCCCCTTGATTTTCGCTTGCCGCCTTTCTCCTCCGGCTCGGCCAGCGCACCGGCCTCGCGCAATTCCTCGGCGCTGCGCAGCCGTCCGGCGCAGATGCGCTCCAGCAGCTCGGCCTGCGCCGGCTCCAGCGCGATCAGCCGGCCGAGCACATGCAGCAGATCGAGCAGGTCGGTGGTGTATTCCGGCAGCCAGTGGTCCGGCTGGATGCTGTCGAGCGGCGACGGCGGGCGCCGGTCGCCGATGATCGGGCGGCTGCGGTCGCGGCGGCGATAGCTGAACCATTGCCGCAGCACGTTCTTGCCCGAGACCTCGTAGGCCCACATCTCCGGCGTGACGTTCTCGACATAGCCCTTGCCGATCTTCAGCCGCCGCGTCGCCGGCGTCGTATTCCATCGTGTCCGGCAGTGGCTCGGGCGCGCCGGGAATGGCGCCGTCGGCCGGAATGTCGGGCGCGCGTCCTTCGGCAGGCGCGGCGCCTGCTTCGGCCGGCCGGCCGCAGGGTCGGCGAAGCGCTCGCCATAGCAATGCAGCCAGATGACCTCGCGGCCGAGCGCGACGGCTTCGGCGAACAGGTCTGCGTCGGCCGTCAGCGGCACGCGCAGACCGGGCTGGACGAGATCGGGCTGAAGCGCGCCGTGAAGGCCGGATGCGCCATCATGGCGGCGATATAGGCCATCACGTCCTCGGGCTTGACCGGCCGTCCGTAGACTTTCGCCAGGTGGGCGAGCAGCGCCGGCTTGATGTTCGGCTCGGTTCGCGCCGCGGTCGCGCCAGAGAGGGTAAACACGTCCGCCGCGAGCCGTTGTAGTGATGCAGGTCAGGAATAATGTCGGTGAATGTGATCGCGGGCCCGGCTAGTGGCGAGTGCGCTTTCAAGCGCAGTCAGATAGACTTGCCGAGCCGAATGGCTATCCCACAGTGTCGGGTTCGGGCATTGATCAGCCGCGGTCGGGAATGATCCATTGTCGGTCGAATGACCGAAAACCGTAGCGTACTGGGGCGATCAACTGGCTCTTGTCGTCCTTCGCGACTCCGATCGCAACGCGTATGATGTCTGGCCGAATCCTTTGACGTCTTCGAGATGGTTTTGTCCCGCCTCGATGCGGATGAAACAGCGCTTCCTTTCTCTGTTGGATCTTTTCGTCGCTAAGACGTTCCCATCGCGTCTCAAGCGTCTGACCGTCCGGCGCAATGACCCAGGTCGGCCCGGCATGACGCCGGAGCCGTCGTAGACGAAGAGGTCCTTCAAGCGACGGAAACGCCGCCCAGGCGCCCGTTGCTCCGGCAGGAACGGCTCGCGCCAACCGGCTGGCAATCCGTCCAGTCGAACCGTCGAGTGAGAGTTTGGCCGAGCCGCGAACTTCTCCTCGCGCTGTCCCTCCGGCAGCGCGATGGAAACGCACCCGCGCCGGCTCTCCGCGGTCTTGTCCGAGCTTGCGCGCCGCCAGCACGATACAGACCGGATGCTGCACGCCCTGGAAAATGCGGGTCGGCACCTCCGGCTGATGCCCTCCGGGGAACAGTCGATTACCCAAATTTCGGAGCAGGTCGCGGCGCAGATCGTCCCGCATCTTCTGGAAGCCGGGGCCGTTCAGGAAGCCCGCGACGGTGATGAAGCAGATGATGCCGCCGCGTCCTTGTCCGGCCGCCCGGTCGCGGCGTGGTGCCCGGGCCGAACACCTTCCATGTCGCCCACCGCCAGAAGTAGACGTAGAGATTCTTCAGGTGCTTGGCGTGCGCGCCGACGCCCCACTCCGGCGGCGGCGCCCACCGGTCCATCGGCGCGTCGCAGCCTTCCGCCGCCCTTCTCGATCCAGCCGCCGCGCCCTCCGCCTTCTCCTTGTAGGGCGGGTTGCCGATCACGACGGTGATCGGCTCTTCCGTCTTGATCGCGTTGGCCTCCCGCCGCGACTCGCGATCGGGCTCTAGACCTGCGGAGCATCCTCCTCGACGTAGGGGTCGCCGAGCGTGTCGGTGATGAAGAGCCGAGTCGGGCATGCGGCGCGGGCCCGGCGTCTGCCATCAGCGACTGCATCTCCGCGATCAGCCGCAGCTGCGCCACGGCGAAGGGGCCGAACTGCAACTCGAAGCCGATCAGGCGGTCGGCGGCCGCCTCGAACGCGCCGGGTACTGCCCCGGCGCCCTGATCCTCGGCGACGGTCGCCGCGATCCGGCGCAGCACGCCGAGCAGGAACGTGCCGGTGCCGACTGCCGGGTCGGCGACGGTGACGTCGGGCGCGGCGAGGCCGGGCGCGCGGTCGAACAGCGGCCCGCGCAGCGCCTCGTCGACCAGCCGCACCATCGCGGCGACCACTTCGGGCGGCGTGTAGTAGGAGCCGGTCCGCTTCCGCAGGTGTTGTCGTAGACTTCCAGGAAGTCCTCGTAGAAGTAGAGCCAGGCGTCCGGCTTGCCCTTGCTGACAGCGTGCCAGTCGACCTCGTCGAGAACGCGGGCCAACGTGCCGAGCGAGGTCTTGAGCGCCTCCTGATTGTCCGGGTCGTCGGTCAGCAGCCGAAGCGCCGTGCCGATAAGCGAGTTCGATCTGCGCAGCTCCTGCGCCGCCGCATCGATGCCGTCCGTCAAGCGGGATGTCCCGAGCCCGCGCCACCAGCAGGCCGAAGGTGACAGCCTGGGCGTAGCCGTCGGCGAATTGCGCGTCGTCGGCCTGAGGGAACAGAAGGTTCCGCCAGTCTTCGCGAGGCTGGTCAGGCCGGAGCTGCCGGCTCCATCTGCTCCTCGACCTCGTCGCGCAACAGGCGGCAGAGGCGGGCGCAGACCTCGGCGAGCTCTCGCGGTGTTCGGCGGGATGGGTGACCAGCGGAGGAAATCGCCGATCAGCGAGCAGGCCTGGCGGGGCCGTCAGCTTCGCGCCCGGTGTCGACATCGCCGTCGAGGTGGATGATCGGCTCTAAAAGTTCACCGTCACGCCAGAGGCTGAACGCATTGCCGTCGGTGTACATCAGGTTCGGCAGCGACTTGAGCTTGTCCCATTGCTCCTTGTCGTGCGGATCGGTGAATTGCGCGGGTCGGCGCCCTTCCCGGGCGCCTTGACCTCGATGAAACCGACCAGCGCCTTGCTGACGGTGACGGCGAAATCGGGCCGCGTGCTGAGCTCGGCGAGCGTGGTCTCGCCGACGATGGACCGAGCCGCCGGCGCATCCCGCCGCGACTGCAAGGCTTTGACCAGTTTCAAGCGGGGCGCGGAGCTGATCTTCCGGCGCGCCCTTGCTCCGGGGTTGGCGAGCTTCGCCTTCGGCGCTGACGCCAAAGGCCGAGACCGCGCTTGCGAGCGTCGTGCTGGTCAACGGTCCCCCCGAGGATAAGCGATGCGCCGATTCACCACTCGCAACCGTAACGTGCCCAAGCCCTTGAAGGAAGGTCGGATTTTTGTCAGTTGGTTGCGTTCACCCGAACCGCGCCAGCGCCCCCCCCAGCATCGCCACCACATCCCCGCCATCCCCCAGCGCCGCGTCGATGCCCGCCGCGCGCAATGCCGTGGCCGGGGCGGTGAGGCCGGCGACGTAGACGGCGGCGGCGCCCGCCTGTTTCAGCGCGGCGGCGAGGGGGGCGACGGCGTCGAGGGTCGCCTTCGGCGGGGCGCAGAGGCAGGCCAGCGGTGTCGCGGCTTCGGCGAAGGCGGCGATGGCGGCGGCAGGGTCGGCGAAGGGGCCGGCCTCGGTGGCGGCGATGCCGCCGGCGGCGAAGATGTTGGTGGCAAGGCTCACCGCTTCGGCGACCGCCGCCGGGCGGTCGAGGGCGATGAGGACAATCGTCGGCCGCCTGACCGCTTGCGCCAGCGCGTCGGCGCGCGCGCGCAGAGCCTCGAAGGGCTCGGCGAGGCGCGTCATCGTCAGCGCCGCGACATCTACCCTCGCGGCCGGTGGTTCGTGGGGGAGGGCGGCGTCTGTCTGTGCGGCGGCTTCGGCGGCGCGATCGCCGGGCGGTGCGTCGAGATCGGGATAGAGGCTGACGCCGGTGAGGAGCCTTGCGCGGGTCGCCACCTGATGCGCGCGGGCGGCGCGCATCGCCGCGATCGTCGTTTGCACCGTCCCGGCGCGCAAGGCTTCGAGCAGCCCGCCCGCCGCCTCGATCGCCTGGAAGCGCGCCCAGGCCGCCGCGGCGAGGTCGGCGGTCAGCGCCTCGATGGCGCCGGACCCGGCACCGGGATCGCCGACGCGGGCGGCATGGGCCTCGCCGACGAGGATCGTCTGGGTGTTGCGCGCCAGCCTGCGGGCATGGGCGTCGCCCGTGCCGGCGGCGAGATCATGCGGCAGGACGGTGACCGAATCGGCGCCGCCGGTGCCGGCCGCGAAGGCCGCCGCCGTCGCCCGCAGCACGTTCACCTGGGGCTCGCGCCGGCTCATCATCCGCCACGACGTCTCGCCATGCAGCCGGCAGGGCGCCTCCGGCAGGCGCGCCGCTTCCGCGAGCCGCTGATACATCTGGCGGAAGGCGCGGAACTTGGCGGTAACGAGCATCTGTTCGGCATCGGCGGCAAGCGCCGCGCCGATGCGCGGGGCCGCCTCGGCCGGCGCGATGCCGGCCGCCTCGATGAGGCGCAGGCCGGCGACCATGCCGGCCAGCACCAGCGCCAGCTCCTCCGCCTCGCTCGCCCCGGCATCGTGCCAGATGCGCCCGTCGGCGATCAGCGCCGCGCCGGCAAGGCCGAGGCGGTCGAGGCCGTGGATGGTCGCCGCGATCGTCTCGGCGTGATCGTCGAGCCCGCGCGCCAGCACACCGCCGGCGGCAAGCGTTGCCAGCGGGTCGAAGGCGGCGGTGAGGTCGAGGCCGGCGCCGCCTTGCCCGGCCGCCGCGATCAGCGCGGCAAGAATACCGTGGGTGGCTTCACCCGCATCGACCCGCAGCGCCGGCGGTGTCGCCGGCAAGCGCTTCGAGGAGACGCGCGGCGGTTTCGCTGCCGGGCTTCGCCAGCCCGCGACCCCGCGCCAGCGGGCTGGTGACGAAGACGAGGTCGATCCCGTCGGCGCCATTGGCGCGGTCCTCGGCGATGTTGGCAAGGGCCCGTTCAAGGTCGTGATCGTCCACCCGTTGAACGATCGTCCAGGCCGTTCCATGGGGCCGGCCATGTCCCGTCCATCCATCGGCCAATTGCCCGTAGAGCGGACCGATGGCGAGGCCGTCGTCGCTCCGCGCCGCCAGGGCCTCGATGGTCTCGACGCCGGCAGCCTTGGCCGCGACGGCGCGCCAGTCTTCCTCCGAAAACGGCGGAAATCCGCCGGAAAGCGGCGCCTCGTCAGCCATCGGAGAGGGCGCCGGCTTTGGCCCGTCGGGTCATCGGGTCAATACAGGGAAGACGAGAGGGCTGTTGCAAGGGCTGTATTCTTCCTGTCGCGGATGCCTCGGCGGAAAAGACTTGAAAGGTCGGCGCAATCCTCGGGGGAAACTTACATGAACTGGCTGAGACCGGGGATCGACTGGGTGATCCTGTCGACGGTGTCGCTTCCGACTCGCGCCTTGGCGACCTCGACAAAGGTGCTGGCGACCGGCTGGATGTCGCCCATACCGAGTCCGGCACCGGTCAACTGGTTGAAAACGCCCATGATTCCACTGGCGCCGTCATGTCCGGCGATGGCTTCTGCGGCGCCCGGCAGGCCGTCCAGCAGCTTCTGCACATCCGCCGGCGGCCCTTCGCGGCGAAGAAAATCGACGATGATGATGGCGGCCTTGCGCGCCGAAACGGCGTCGAGCCGGGTATTGGCAGTAATCGCGGCAATCAGTTCTTCCATGGTTCCGGCTCTCCTTCTGGCGCTGCCATGTCATCCCACCTCGCCCCGGAATTCAAGCAAAAGCCTGCCTTTCCCGCCGCCCCGCCAGCCTCTATCGTAGCCCGTGATCGGGCGAAATGACGACGCCGCAAGTCAATGGAGACGCGAATGCTGGACGAGGTCCTCAAACACATCGATGCCGAACTTCCCGCCAGCCTCGACCGGCTCTTCGCCCTCCTGCGCATCGACAGCATCTCCACCGACCCGGCCCATCGCGACGCCTGCCGGGCAGCGGCCGATTGGCTCGTGGAGAGCCTCGGCCAGATCGGCTTCGAGGCGAGTTCCCGTCCAACACCCGGCCATCCGGTCGTCGTCGGCCATGACCGTGCATCCACGGCCAGGCCGCATGTTCTCTTCTACGGCCATTACGACGTCCAGCCGGTCGATCCGCTGTCGCTGTGGGAGACGCCGCCCTTCGAGCCGAAGCTCGTCACCATGCCCGACGGCTCGAAGCGCATCGCCGCCCGCGGCGCCGCCGACGACAAGGGCCAGCTCATGACCTTCCTCGAGGCCGCCCGCGCCTGGAAGGCGGTCACCGGCGAATTGCCGGTGGCGGTCTCGGTGCTTCTCGAGGGCGAAGAGGAATCCGGCAGTGTCAACCTCAAGCCGTTCCTGGAAGCCAATCGCGACGAGCTTGCCGCCGACCTGGCGCTCGTCTGCGACACCGGCATGTGGAGCCGGGAGAGGGCGGCCATCACCCTGTCGCTGCGCGGCCTCGTCGCCCAAGAGGTCACCGTCACCGCCGCCAACCGCGATCTGCATTCCGGCATGTATGGCGGCGCCGCGCGCAATCCGATCCATGTGCTCGTCGACATCCTCGCCGCGCTTCACGATGGCGACGGCCGGGTGACGGTCCCGGGCTTCTACGACGGGGTCGCGGAACTGCCGGATGAGGTCAAGGCGCAGTGGAAGACGCTCGGTTTCGACGCGGACAGGTTCCTCGGCGCGGTCGGCCTCTCCGAGCCGGCGGGCGAGACGGGTCGCTCGGCCCTGGAACAGATATGGGCGCGACCGACCTGCGAGGTGAACGGCGTCGTCGGTGGCTATACCGGCGAGGGTTTCAAGACGGTCATCCCGTCCAAGGCTTCGGCCAAGGTGTCGTTCCGTCTGGTCGGCGACCAGGATCCGGAGAAGATCGCCGCGGCGTTCCAGGCGTTCGTCCGCGCCCGGCTGCCGGCGGACTGCTCGGTCGAGTTCGCGAGCTTCGGGGCCAGCGGCGCTATTCGCCTGCCGGTCGACGGGCCCTATCTCGCGCCCGCGCGCAAGGCGCTTCACGACGAATGGGGAATCGATCCCGCTCTCGTCGGCGGTGGTGGCTCGATCCCAGTCGTCGGCGACTTCAAGTCGGTCCTCGGCATGGATTCGCTGATGGTCGGCTTCGGCCTCGACGACGATCGCGTTCATTCGCCGAACGAGAAATACGAGCTGTCGAGCTTCCATGGCGGCATCCGCTCATGGGCGCGGATCCTTGCCGCCCTGGCCACGTAAGCCGCAAAGCAAAAGCGGCACGCTCCGGTGGGAACGTGCCGCCCTGAAGTCTTTGCCGCCGAGCCGATCAGCTCTTGCGATATTTCTCGTGGCAGGACTGGCAGTTCTTGGCGACCGGCCCGAGCGCCGCCTTGAATGCGTCGAGCCCCTTGCCCGCCGCCTCTGCCGCTGCCGTCGCATCCTTCACCATCTTCGCCGACAACGCCTTGAAACCGTCGGCATCCGACCAGATCGCGTCGCCGGCCTTGGTTTCGCCGGACTGGGTGCCATCGGGGAAGAGCATCGGGAAGACCGTGTTATCGTGGGCGATCGAGGAAAGGACCGCCTCCGCCACCGCCGGATCGAACGGGGCGTCGCCGCGGGCCATCGTCACCGCGATACGCGCTGCCTGACCGTTGGCATCCATCAGACGCTGGCGCATCTTGATGATATCTTCGTTGATGTCTCCGTAGGCGACGCTTGTAGCGCCGATGACGATCGCTGCGACCGCCAATCCGAGCTTAATCTTCATCCAATCCTCCGGTTTGTGGCTGGCAATGCGACGAATGGTCGTCAATTCGAGACGCCATGGCAAGTCCAACCCTTGAGCAATTACGCAAAAATGAAGCCAACCTCATCCGGCCGGGTCGGATAGCAACCCCCTCAGGTCGCCCACAGCCTTAGCCGGCGGCAGGTCAAGATATTCGTCCGGCTGGCCGCTTCGGTTGATCCAGACGGTGCGGAACCCGAAGGCGGTGGCGCCGGCGATGTCCCAGCGATTGGACGACTGGAAGGAGACCGCTTCCGCCGTCACGCCGAAGCGCTCCGTGACAAGGGCGTAGGTTCGCGGATTGGTCTTGAATGTGGCCAGCGCGTCGACGGAAAGCACCGCGTCGAGCAGTGCGTCGAGGCCGGACGACCCGACGGCCGCCTCCAGCATCTCCGGCGAACCGTTGGACAGGATCGCCAGATGCGCGCCACGTTGCTTCAACGCACCGAGAACCTCTGTCACCTCGGAATAGGCCTCAAGCGCGCGATAGGCCTCGAGCAGGGAAGGGCGCACGGACCGGTCGACCGCCGGAAAGCGGGCGAGCGCGAAGTCGAGCGCGTCCTCTGTCAGCGCCCAGAAATCCCGATAGCGACCGGCGAGGCCGCGCACCCAGCTATATTCGAGCTGCTTCTGCCGCCATAGCTCCGACAGGGCGGCGCCGTCCGGGCCGATCGCTGCCGCGTGCCAGCGCACGGCGGCGTGCACGTCGAACAATGTTCCATAGGCATCGAAGACATAGGCGCTGAACATGGGAGCCACCTGCTTCCCCGTGGAGCCAAGCGCTCAGCAAAGCCGCGATGGCCGAGCGGGTCAAGCCGCGATCCGCCTTGCGGCTCAAGGAGTTGCTCCGGCGAGCGGAATCGATCCGCTAAGGAGCCGTCCGGCCAAATGCAAGATTGCGGCGCGGGGCGTGCGGCGGGTAAGCTTGCGCCACGGGGCATGGCGACGGAACGGACGATGACGCTGCTGAAGACTGACGCGATCTATCTGGGTTCGAGTGCCGAGCCGCAATACCTTTCTCTGAAATACGCCAACCGTCACGGCCTCATCGCCGGCGCGACGGGAACCGGCAAGACCGTATCTCTGCAGGTGCTCGCCGAGGGCTTCTCCGAGGCCGGCGTGCCGGTCTTCTGTGCCGACATCAAGGGCGACCTTGCCGGCCTGGCCGAGGCCGGCGAGGCGAAGGACTTCATCGACAAGCGCGTCGAGACGCTCGGCTTCGCTGAAGACTACAAGACGGCGGCGGCGCCGGTCGTCTTCTGGGACCTGTTCGGAAAAGAAGGCCATCCGATCCGCACCACCGTCTCGGAGATGGGGCCGCTCCTACTCTCGCGCCTGATGGACCTCAACGACACGCAGGAAGGCGTCCTCAACATTGCCTTCCGCGTCGCCGACGACGAGGGGCTCCTGCTTCTTGACCTGAAGGACCTGCGCGCGCTGCTCTCCTTCATCTCCGATGAAGGCAAGGAACTGGCCGCCCAGTACGGCCATGTCAGCAAGGCCAGCGTCGGCGCCATCCAGCGCCAGCTCCTCGTTCTCGACGAACAGGGCGGCGAAGAATTCTTCGGCGAGCCGGCGCTCGAGATCGGCGAGCTGATGCGCACCACCCGCGACGGCCGCGGCATGGTCAACGTGCTCGCCGCGGCCAAGCTGATGGAGTCGCCGCGTCTTTACGCGACCTTCCTCCTCTGGCTTCTGTCGGAACTGTTCGAGGACCTTCCCGAGATCGGCGACCCCGAGAGGCCGCGGCTCGTCTTCTTCTTCGACGAGGCCCACCTTCTCTTCGACGAGGCGCCGAAGGCTCTGCTCGAGAAGGTCGAGCAGGTCGTCCGCCTCATCCGCTCGAAGGGGATCGGCGTCTACTTCGTCACCCAGAACCCGCTCGATGTGCCCGATTCCGTCCTCGCCCAACTCGGCAATCGCGTCCAGCACGCCTTGCGCGCCTTCACCCCCCGCGACCAGAAGGCGGTGAGGGCGGCGGCCGAGACCTTCCGCCCCAACCCGGAGTTCAAGGTCGCCGACGCAATCACCCAGGTCGGCATAGGCGAGGCGCTCGTCTCCACGCTCGAGGCCAAGGGCGTGCCTTCCATCGTGCAAAGGACGCTGATCCGCCCGCCGTCTTCGCGGATCGGTGCCATCACCGAGCAGGAGCGGGCCAAGATCATCGCCATGAGCCCGATCGGCACGATCTACGACAAGCCGGTCGATCGCGAATCCGCCTTCGAGGTGCTCGGCGCCCGCGTGGCAACCAAGGTTACGACGGCCGATCAGCCGGTCGCGACCGCGCCGGCGAATGCGCCGCAGCCACCGGCCCAGTCCGCGCCTCCGCCATCCGCACAGGGCGGCGCCGTGCTCGGCGGCGTCTTCAGTTCGATATTCGGCGTTGGACGACCACGCGGTCAGCGGCTCTCCCCGACACAGCGCGTCGCGCGCGAGGTGACCCGCTCGGTGACCAATCGCGTCGCCGGCAAGGTTGCTGCCGATCTAGGGCGCAGTGTCGGCGGCTCAATGGGCGGCACGATCGGCCGCGCCATCGTGCGCGGTGTTCTCGGAAGCATCCTTCGCGGGTGAGTTGAGACAGGCAACGAGTGAAGGAGGCCGGGCGATGAGCACGCCGAAACGTTGGACATGGTTTGAGGGCGACTGGCATGAAGGCGAGCTTCTGCTGGCCGGACCGCACACCCACGCCTTCTGGCTCGGCTCCAGCGTCTTCGATGGCGCGCGTGCCTTCGAAGGCGTCGCGCCCGACCTCGACCTCCACTGTCAGCGCGTCAACGCGTCCGCCCTTGCCCTCGGCCTCCAGCCGACCAAGCGATGGGAGGAGTTGGTCGAGCTCACGCAGGATGGGCTTGCCCGTTTCGACAAGGATGCCGCCACCTATATCCGGCCGATGTACTGGGCGGAGCAGGGTGGCTTCTTCGCGGTGGCGCCGGAGCCTTCCTCGACCAATTTCTGCCTGCACATCCACGAATCGCCGATGCCGGATCCGAATGGGTTCTCGGTGACCCTGTCGCCGTTCCGCCGCCCCTCGATCGAAACCATGCCGACCAACGCCAAGGCCGGCTGCCTCTACCCCAACAATGCGCGTGCATTGACCGACGCGCGCAACCGCGGATTCGACAACGCGGTCGTGCTCGACATGCTGGGAAATGTGGCCGAGCTCGCCACCGCCAATGTCTTCATGGTCAAGGATGGAATCGTCCACACGCCGGCCGAGAACGGAACCTTCCTCGCCGGCATCACCCGCCGACGGGCGATCGAACTGTTGCGCAGCGCGGGCCAGGTCGTCCACGAAAGATCAATTGTTTACAGGGACTTCCTCGACGCTGACGAGATATTCCTGACCGGCAATTACGCCAAGGTCGTGCCGATTATTCGCATCGAGGATCGCAGCCTTCAGCCCGGTCCCGTGGCGGAGCGCGCACGCCAGCTTTACTGGGAATTCGCCCACGGCTGATGGGTTCCGTTTTGGCCGATTGACCGTTGTCCCGGCCTTATTCGGGGCCTATGTTCCCGTCATCGCTTTTGCGCCATTCCCCCCGCTGCGGCCTGAGGGGACTCCGGCGGACACAATCCAGGCCTTTCGAGAGGAGCGTACCCATGGCGTTTGAATTGCCAGCCCTACCGTACGAATACGAAGCGTTACAGCCCTACATGTCGCGCGAAACGCTCGAATTTCATCACGACAAGCATCATCAGGCTTACGTCACCAACGGCAACAACCTGCTGAAGGGATCGGGCCTCGAGGACAAGAGCCTCGAAGAGGTCGTCAAGCAGAGCTACTCGAAGAATGCCGGGCTGTTCAACAACGCCGCCCAGCACTTCAACCACATCCATTTCTGGAAGTGGATGAAGAAGGACGGCGGCGGCAAGTCGCTGCCGAAGATCCTTCAGCAGGCGGTCGACAGCGACCTCGGCGGCTACGACAAGTTCCGCGCCGACTTCCTCCAGGCCGGCGCGACCCAGTTCGGCTCCGGCTGGTGCTGGCTTTCGGTCCGCAACGGCAAGCTTGAGATTTCCAAGACGCCGAACGGCGAGAACCCGCTCGTTCACGGCGCCTCGCCGATCCTCGGCTGCGACGTATGGGAACATTCCTATTACATCGACTACCGCAACGCCCGGCCGAAATACCTCGAGGCCTTCGTCGACAGTCTCATCAACTGGGACTACGTCGTCGAACTCTACGAGAAGGCCCTCAGCCGAGGCTGATCGCAAGAGCAATTGACGGAAAAGTGGTCAACCCACTTTTCCGTTCGCGATTGCGCCAGGACAAAGAGGATCGAGCGGACCGGCGCGTTCTGTGAACGACGGTCCGCTCCGGTCTCGCTTCAATAATGCAGGCCCCGCCGACACGGGCGGAACGTATTGCGATCCGGCCAGTCCGACTGGGCCCAATAGAGCCACGCCTTGCAGGCGCTGAGACTGGCGAAGCAGGGGGCCGCCGTGTAGCGGCGGTGGTTGTCCCACAGATCCCGCTTCACTCCGGTGAACCACGTCTGCCAAACCCGGCTCGGGCCGCGCGAAGCGACCAGCGGGCCGCAGGCATAAGCGTGGACGCGCGGCGGCTGCGCCGCCTCGGCTGGCAGGCCGAACCCGGCGAACGTGCCGAGAACCGTCAGAACAATGACAAGAACCTTCATGGACGATCTCCGAAAGATCCGCCCGCCCTCGACTTCAATCTAGTCGATTCCGTCGATCCGGGAAGAGCCGATCAGCGCGCGGTCTTGCCCGTGACCTTCAACGCGAAAGCCATGGCATAGGCGGTCTCGTGCAGCCGGTCGAACCGGCCGGCGGCGCCGCCATGGCCCGCTTCCATGTTGGTCTTGAGGATCAGGAGGTGGTCGTCGGTCTTCATCGCCCGCAGGCGCGCGACCCACTTCGCCGGCTCCCAATAGGTAACGCGCGGATCGGTCAAGCCGCCGAGCGCCAGGATCGCCGGGTAAGCATGCGCGCCGACATTGTCGTAGGGCGAATAGGCGGCGATCGTGTTGAAATCCTCGGCGCTCTCGATCGGGTTGCCCCATTCGGGCCATTCCGGCGGCGTCAGCGGCAACGTCTCGTCGAGCATGGTGTTGAGCGTGTCGACGAAGGGGACTTCCGCGATCAGGCCGGCGAAGAGGTCTGGTGCCATGTTGGCGACGGCGCCGATGAGCAGCCCGCCGGCCGAGCCGCCCCAGCCGACGATGCGGCCGCGTGTGGTGAAACGCTCCTTCGCCAGGTAGTCGCCGGCGGCGATGAAGTCGGTGAAGGTGTTCGCCTTCTTCTCGCGCCGGCCGTCGGCATACCAGCGATATCCCTTGTCCTTGCCGCCGCGGATATGCGCGATCGCATAGACGAAGCCGCGATCGACCAGCGACAGGCGGTTGGCGCTGAACGAGGCCGGCGTCGCCATGCCATAGGCGCCATAGCCATAGAGCAGGCAGGGGGCGCTGCCATCGAGCGGCGTGCCGCGGCGATAGAGCAGGGAGACCGGCACCGTCTCGCCGTCGGCGGCTGGCGCGAAGACGCGCCGCGTGACGTAGTCCGCCGGATCATGGCCCGAGGGGATCTCGTCCTGCTTGCGCAGCATGCGCGTCCGGTCGGCCATATCGTAGTCGAAGACCCGCGCCGGCGTCGTCATCGAGGAATAGACGAAGCGCAGCGTCGTCGTGTCGAATTCGTAGCCGTCGATCACGCCGATCGAATAGGCCTCCTCGTCGAAGGCGATCTCGTGCTCGTTCCCACTCGATAGATGGCGAACGACAATCCGGGCGAGGCCGTTCTCGCGCTCGAGCCGGACGAGGTAGTCCTTGTAGACGCTGAGATGAAGGATGAGCCGTCCGGCGCGGTGGGGGACGAGGTCGCGCCAGTGACGGCGGTCGGGCGTCGCCACAGGCGCGCTGACGATCTTGAAGTCTTCCGCGCCGTTGGCATTCGTCAGGATATAGAGCCGGTCGCCACCGTGGTCGGCGTGATACTCCTCGGCCTTGCGCCGCGCGGCGACGAGCCGCGGCGTGCCCGTGGGATCGTCCGCTTCGAGGATATGGACTTCCGACGTCTCGTGGTCGTGGCTCTCGATGAAGAGGATTTCGTTCGACTGGCTCTTGCCTATGCCGATGAAGAAGCCCGGATGGGGATCCTCGAAGACGACGACGTCGTCGGCCGTGTCGGTGCCGACCGTGTGGCGCAGCACCTTTGCCGGACGATGGTTTTCGTCGACCCAGACATAGAACAGCGTCCTGCCGTCGGCCGCCCATACGGGGTTGCCGGTCGTGCCCGGAATCGCGTCCGCGAGGTCTGTGCCGGTCTCGATGTCGCGCACGTGGATCGTGAAATATTCCGATCCTTTGTCGT
>CAWEUR010000035.1:0-221626 GCA_963812285.1 uncultured Alphaproteobacteria bacterium
ATGAAGGACAAGCGCATCGGCGAGGCGGAAGTGATCGAGCGCTTCGGCGTGCCGCCGGAAAAGGTCATCGACGTGCAGGCGCTCGCCGGCGATTCGGTCGACAACATCCCCGGCGTGCCCGGCATCGGCGTCAAGACCGCGGCACAGCTGATCAGCGAATATGGCGACCTCGAAACGCTGCTCGAACGCGCCGGCGAGATCAAGCAGCCGAAGCGGCGCGAGTCGCTGCAGACCTTCGCCGACCAGGCCGGCTGTCGAAGAAGCTCGTCACCCTCGACGACCGACGTGCCGCTCGACATGCCGCTCGACGAGCTCGGCGTGCGCGAGCGCGACGGGCCGACTGCTCGTCGCCTTCTGCAAGGCGATGGAGTTCACCACCCTCACCCGCCGCGTCGCCGAGGCGCTCGGCACCGACATCGAGGCCGTCGAGGCGGCCGAGGTGCCGGTCAGGTTCTGGCCGCCGGGCAGCGAGGCGCCGGCGCCGGAAGCCGACGACGCCGGCCGAAGCGCGAAGCGGCGAACCGGGAAGGCCCGGACAAGCGAACCGAAGTCCGACGGCGGCACGGCGCCGGATCGCGGCCGACGGCAGCGAGCCGGCGCCGCTGGCGGCCGCGCGCGGCGGCGGCGGCGGTCGCGCGCCGATCGACGTCCAAGCCTACGAGACCGTCGACCGACCTCGACCGGCTCGACGCCTGGATCGCCGAGGCCAACGAGCGCGGCCGCGTCGCCGTCGACACCGAGACCACCTCGCTCGACCCATGCAGGCCGAGCTCGTCGGCATCTGCCTGTCGACCGAGCCCGGCAAGGCCTGCTACATCCCGCTCGGCCACAGCGACGGCAACGACGACCTTTCGGCGGCGGCCTCGCCGAGGGGCAGATCGCCGAGAAGGACGCGCTCGCCGCGGCTGAAGCCGGTGCTGGAGGACCCGGCGATCCTCAAGATCCCGCAGAACCTCAAATACGACTATGCTGGTCTTCACCCGCCACGGCATCGACGTCGCCCCCTTCGACGACACCATGCTGCTGGCCTATGCGCTCGACGGCGGCAGCGCGGCAACGGCATGGACGAGCTTGTCCGAGCGCTGGCTCGGCCACACGCCGATCACCTTCAAGGACGTCGCCGGCACCGGCCGCACGAAGATCACCTTCGACCAGGTGCCGATCGACAAGGCGACCGAATACGCCGCCGAGGACGCCGACGTCACCCTGCGGCTCTGGCACGTCCTCAAGCCCCGCCTCGTCGCCGAGCGCATGACCAACGTCTACGAGACGCTGGAGCGGCCGATGGTGCCGGTGCTCGCCCGCATGGAGGAGCGCGGCATCTCGGTCGACCGGCAGATCCTGTCGCGCCTGTCCGGCGATTTCGCCCAGACGCTCGGCGGCCTCGAGGCCGAGATGCACGAGCATCGCCGGCGAGAACTTCAATCTCGGCTCGCCCAAGCAGCTCGGCGACATCCTGTTCGGCAAGTTCGGCCTGGCCGGCGGCACGAAGACCAAGACCGGCGCCTGGGCGACCGGCGCCAACGTGCTCGAGGACCTCGCCGCGACAGGGCAACGACGCTCGCCGAGCGCATTCTCGACTGGCGCCAGCTCACCAAGCTCAAATCGACCTATACCGACGTCCTGCCGACCTACATCCAACCCGAGACCGGCCGCGTCCACACCTCCTACGCGCTTGGCTGCGATGACGACCGGGCGGCTCTCCTCGTCCGATCCGAACCTGCAGAACATTCCGGTGCGCACCGAGGACGGCCGCAAGATCCGCACCGCCTTCGTCGCCGCGAAGGGCATCAAGCTGATCTCGGCCGACTACAGCCAGATCGAGCTGCGCGTGCTCGCCCACATCGCCGACATCCCGGCGCTGAAAAAGGCCTTCGCCGACGGGCTCGACATCCACGCCATGACGGCGTCGCGAGATGTTCAACGTGCCGGTCAAGGACATGCCGGCCGAGGTCCGCCGCCGCGCCAAGGCGATCAATTTCGGCATCATCTACGGCATTTCCGCCTTCGGCCTGGCCAACCAGCTCGGCATCCCGCGCGAGGAGGCGGGCGACTACATCAAGGCCTATTTCGAGCGCTTCCCCGGCATCAGGGACTACATGGAGGCGATGAAGACGAAGGTGCGCAAGGACGGCTTCGTCACCACCATTTTCGGCCGCAAGATCCACTTCCCCAACGCCAATTCGACGAACCCGGCCGAGCGCGCCTTCGTCGACCGCGCCTCGATCAACGCGCCGATCCAGGGCTCGGCCGCCGACATCATCCGCCGCGCCATGATCCGCATGGAGGCGGCGCTGGCAAGCCTCGAAGCTCGCCGCGGAGATGCTGCTGCAGGTCCATGACGAACTGATCTTCGAGGCGCCCGAGACGCGAGGTCGAGGCGACCATCCCGCTCGTCTCCGAGGTGATGGAAAAGGCCGCCGAACCGGCGGTCGCGCTGTCCGTGCCGCTCCAGGTCGACGCGCGGGCGGCGCAGAACTGGGACGAGGCGCATTAGGTGCCGCGGCACCTTCGTCGGGCCTGCCGATCCCGTAGGAGCATCGTCCCGATGGCCGACCTGATCGACGTCCTTGACGAGTCCGGCCTGCGGACGGGCGAGGTTCTTCCGAGGAAGGAAATTCACCGGCTCGGCAAACCGCACCGCGTGATCCATCTCTATCTCTTCGACGCGGGCGGACGCCTGCTCCTGCAGCGCCGGGCGGAGACGGTCGATCATTATCCCGGTATTCTGACGATCTCCGTCCTCGGCCATGTCGAGGCCGGCGAAAGCAGCATGGAGACGGCCCGGCGGGAAATCCGCGAGGAACTGGGCCTTGACCCGGACGGGCTGTCGATCCGCTTCCTCTTTTCCTACCGACGCGATGCTGCTCCGCGTCCCGACTACATCGACCGCCAGTTCAACGACGTCTACGTCGCCCGAGGCGATTTCAACCTCGCCGACATCAACTTCGATCGCGACGAGGTCGCGGAGGTCCGCCTGGTCGATTTTCAGGACTTCAAGTCAATGATCAAATCCGGCGGCGGCACGCTCACCGACCTCTATGGGGACGAATGGAGGGACCTCGTCTATTTCCTCGGCCGCCATCCGTAGCCCGGATCGGCGCAGCACAATCCGGGACCGCCCTGTTCGCGCATCCCCCACATGGCGCTTCACATCGACCAACGGCTCCCACCATCGTCATCCCCGACAAGCGCGAGCGGCGCGAGCGCGATCGGGGACCCAGTAAACGATGGGCGTGCCGGGAGAGGCGCACAAGGTCGCCACCGCGTCTCTCGCCCAAACCGCATCGTTTACCGGGTCCCGCCTTCGTGGGGACGACCGCGAGGGTAAGCAATCGTAGGGTGGGCAGAGCGCATCGCAGATGCGCGTGCCCACGCGGACGTGACACGGCACAAACGCTCCGGCGAACAGGCTCTCCCCCATCCGCGTGGGCACGCGCCGTCCGCTGTCGCGGCCGTCGCTATGCCCACCCTACGGCGCTGCGGCGCACACCCTCTCCGTCATGGCCGGGCTCGTCCCGGCCATCCACGTCTTGTTCTGCACCGCCGACGTTCGCGTGGATGCCCGGAACACGTCCGGGCATGACGATCGCGGCACTGCGTACTTATCCCCGCTTCCCGAAGCTGCGTTACACTCATCCCGTCCCCGTTCACGAGGGGCGTCTCCGGAGGCGTCTTGGGATGGAGCGGGGAGCGGCGCCTGCCGGCGGGGAAGTCGCGTGTCCCGCCGTCGGGAGGCCCCTTAGCCCGTCGGCCGGCACTATGACCGGTTGTCTATTAAGCCTCCTCAACAGGGGGCCAGACCAATCGGCGCATGGGCCGAAGCCGTCGTGCCGTGCCGCCTTTCGTCTTCCAGGATATCGGGGGGCGAGGGAGTGGAGAGCCATGGCGCGGCGGCCGCAGCAGGACGCTGGTCCAAGCCAATGGACCCCGCCTGCCCATGACGCCGAGTGTGGAGAGGTGTGCCCAAAACCGCCGCGCGGAGCGCCGGGCCGGCGCCCATTTCTTTGAGACTACCACGGCAGGTGCCGAACCGGCGCTCCGCCTCCCCTCGCGTCGCATGCCCCGGATCGAACAGATCGCGGGAACGAAGCTTTGTGCCCATCGCGCCGTACCGGGCCGTATCCACCACGGTCATCCCCGGCGAGGACCGGAGGTCCGAGGTAAGGGGAGCCAGTACACGATGGGCGTGGGGCAAGAGGCACAAGTGGTTGCCGCCGCGCCTCCGGCCATGCAGACATTGTTTACTGGATCCCCGCCTCCGCGGGGATGACGGCGGGAGGAAGGGGACGCGGCCGTACCGCCCTCAAAGGGGGAAGTTCGATCCCGACCCGCTCTCCCCTGTCATCCCGGGCGCGATGCGGCACGAAGTGCTGCTTCGCAGACCCGGGACCCCGTTCCTCTCCACCGTCGCAAACGCGGTTCCGGCTCGCGCTTCGCTTGGCCGGAACGACAGCGGGTGGCATGCGCGGAGATGACGTTGGAGGGCGCCCGCCCCTCGCCGTCATGCCGCCGTCGGCACCCGCTCGCGCGCACTGCGGGTGGTCGCGAGGATGGCGAAGGCGGCGAGGATGAAGGCGATGCCGGCATAGCCGATCGGCCGGGCGAGATCATGGGCGAGCAACAGGCCGCCGAGGCCGGAGCCGATCGCCTGGCCGACATAGATGGCGGAGGTGTTGAGCGCCACCGAGCCGGAGGCGAGCGGCGGGGCGGCGGCGACCAGGCGGGCCTGCTGCATGGAATTGATGGCGGCGAAGCCGAGGCCCCAGAAGGCGACGCCGACACCCATCAGAAGAAGCAGGCCGGCGCCAAAGCTCCATAGGCCGATGCCAAGGAGGATCGACAGCAGGCAGAGAAACGACGTGCGGAACGGGCCGATGTCGAGGACGATCTTTGTCGCAATCAGATTGCCGAGGAATCCGGCGACCCCGAAAATGGCGAAGAAGCCGCCGATCGTGCCCACCCCGGCGCCGGTCAGCCGCGTCAAAAGCGGTGCCAGATAGGTGAAGATGGAGAACTGGCCGGCGACCTGGACGGCCGTCAGAAGCAGGAGGAGAAGGATCTGGCGATCGCGGCCGATATCGGCCCAGCTTTTCAGCGACATGGCCGCGCCGCGCACACCAGCCGGCATGCCGAAGGCGACGACGAGGCCGGTCACGGCGGAGGCGGCGGCAAGGGCGCCATAGGTCGCCCGCCAGCCGAGACCGTCGGCGAGGAAGCCGACGATCGGCAGGCCGACGGCGACCGACAGCGACCAGCCGAGGAAGACGAAGGTGATGGCGCGCGCCCGCTCGTGCTCGCCGACCATCAGGGCGATGGTGCTCGCCGCTTGCGGCGTGAAGGGCGCCGCGGCGGCCATCATGAGAAGCCGCAGCGCGAGCAGCGTGCCGTAGTTCGGCGCGAAGGCCGAGGCGGCCCCGGCAAGCGCGATGAGAAAGAGGATCGCGACCAGAACCATGCGCCGGTCGAGCCGGCTGGTCGCCCAGGAGACGAGCGGCGAGCCGAAACACAGGACGACGGCGCCATAGGTGATCAGCAATCCGATATCGGTGGCCGTGACCGAAAGACCGGAAGCGAGCCGCTGCAGCATGCCGGAGGGCGCGAGAACGGAGGTGCCGACGATGAAATTGCCGAGCATCAGCCCGGCGGCGGCGAAGCGCGTCTTCATGGGGGAAGATCCCTGCGGATGTCAGGTGATTGGAGACGCAGCATCTACCCCCATGGCACCCCCTTCAAGCAATCCGATTTTGCCGCGGCCATCCGGAGCGCAATGCCTTTCCCGGTGCGGCGCGGGCGCCGCACGAATGCACAAATAAAAAAAGGGCGCGCCGGAAGCGCGCCCCTGTTGCCGCCCGATGAATGCCGCCGGTGCGGCTATCCGCGCGCCGGTGCCGTCACCGCCGTACCGCGCATCGCATCGAGGCTCCACGGGCCGGGACCGGCGGCCGCGATGTAGAGCCAGACGAAGCAAAAGAGCACGGCCGCCTCGCCGAAATTGGCGACCGGGAAGAAGCTGTGCGGGGCATGGGCGATGAAATAGGCAACCGCCATCTCGCCCGACAGGATGAAGGCGGTAATGCGCGAAAACAGGCCGACGACGAGAAGCACGCTGCCAACCAGCTCGATGACGCCGGCGACGCCGAACAGCGAGAGAAGCGGCGGATGCATGTTGGACGGCGGAAAGTCGAAGAGCTTCATCGTCGCGTGCTCGAGAAACAGGAGCGCGGTCATGATGCGGAGAACCGAGAGGAGCTGAGGCGCCCATCTCGACAACACGGTATCGATTTTCGTCACGGTAGAATTTTTCCTTGCTGGCCGGCGCGGGGCGGGAGGGCCGTCGCGGGCGGCGGATTGTGCAGCGCACCATAGCCACGGGTGGGGGCGCCGCGGGACACGTCTGCGTCACATTTCGGTGAGGTCGTGGCCCGTGGCGGCAGGGCCACAGATGGCGACAAATATCCCCGGATGGGCGGATCGTGATTTGCCCGCGCGGAGCCTGGAGAGTTATGGCGAAAACAAGGCAGCGACAAATCGCGGCAACAGGCTGGCCCTGAGGGTCGCCATGCGCGCGTCCCATGGCGGACGCGATCGCCTCCCGGCCGCAGCGCAAGAAATAGCCGATCTCTGAGACATCGAACGAGAACGAGACGAGGTCGAAATGGATTCCTTCCGCAGTTTGCATCGCCTCGCGGCTGTTGCCGTGGCGCTCAGCCTCAGCGGCGCCGCTTGGGCCGCGGCGCCGGCGGCGCTCGACGATCCGGCGACAGCGCCCGCCGATACGATGATGGCGCCACTCGGCGGGCAGCAGATGAATGTCGAGATGACTGTCCGCAACTGGGTGCTGTGCGCGACGAAGGCCTATGCCGAACGGCTGGTCCTGGCCCGCGCGCAAGGTGTCGACGAGGCGAAGCGGGCCTATGACGCCCTGCGCAAGAGCCGGTCCTGCGGCATGTTTCCCGAGCTGCACGTCATCCTGAAATCGTCGCTCTACCGCTCGAAGCCCGAGGCGGATTACCGGGCGCAGATCTATGGCGCGCTGGTCAATATCGCCGGAGGCTGGGCCTCCGGCTACGTCGTCGAAGGAAGCCTGCCCGCGCAATAGCGAAGACGTGTCAGGACCGATGCCTTGCTCGCCGCGTGTAACGCGCGGCAAGGAAACGTTACGCGAAAATGGCGGCTTCGCCACTTTTCAGTCCGCATTGAAGGCTCCTCTGAAGGTGCTGGGGGCGACGTCGTGGAGCCGCCGAAAACGCGGAAACGACGAACCAGCAACGAAGTCCTCAAGGAGGTTTCAAATGCGCAAGTTGATGCTCGCTGCAAGCGCTGCCGCTCTTCTGTCCACCATGTCGCTGGCCTATGCGGCCGACGCGAGCGGGACGATCACGGCCGTCGATCCGAGCTCCGGCTCCGTCACCCTCGACGATGGCAACACCTACATGCTGCCGGCGTCGGTCGCGGCGGCCGATCTGAAGGTCGGTGAGAAGGTGACCATCACCTACGACCAGAACGGCGACAAGATGGAAGCGACCGCGGTGACGCCGGCGAGCTAGTCGGCGCATTGCCCGATACCGGGTGACGACCGCTCCCTCCCGCGCCGTCACCCGGCCCCCGCCTTACCGTCCTCCCTTCGCATCCCCTGGAAGGCCACGCCCTTCGGACCCGAACGAAGGTGTCGCGGTGGACGCGCAAGACGGGCAGGAAGCGGTCCGGTGATACCGGGCCGCTTCTGATTCTCGGACCCGATGACCGCATTTGTCCCCGCCGGAGAGATCGGGGGTATGATCGGCCTCCCACGGTGGAGGATCCGACAGATGCAGTCCTTCCCCCTTATCCGCGCATGCGGGCTGATCGCCGCCCTGCTCGCCACTGCGCCGGCGCGGGCCGACACCCTGCTCGACCGGGCCCGCGACGCGGTGCACGAGGCCGGCCGCAGCATCGAACAGGCGGCGCGGGACGCCGGCCGGTCGGTCTCCGACTATCTGGCCGATCATCCGAACCTCAATCGCGACATTGTCGATTTCGGCACCTCGATCGGCCTGCCGGGCTTCAAGGATGCCAGGCCGGAGGCCGGGCCGAGCCTCGTCGTCTGGCCGCTGCGCGGCTTTCCGAACGCGAAGGTGCTGGTGACGGCACGCGGCCTGCCGGGCGGCACGCCGGTGACGATCAGCGCCGGACCGCCGCGCTCGGCGCTCGAGGCCATCATTCATGCCAGGACATCGGATCGCGGCGTGCTCGACACCGAGGTCCTCATTCCCGATTGGGCGATCGCGATCGACCGCCTCGTCTTCGTCGTCGAGACCGAGGATGGCCGGGTCCGCCTCACCTCGGAACCGCTCATTGTCGAACACGGCGCCTCCGACCACGGCGACCGGATCATCGTGACCGGCACGCTGTCGAAGGAGGGCGTCGAGTGCCCGGCGCTGCGCGGCGACGACGGCCGGCTCTATACCTTGAGCCGGCACGATCTCGGCGCGCTCGGTCCCGGTGACCGCGTGCGCGTCGAGGGCACGATCGCGGATGTCTCGACCTGCATGCAGGGGACCACCATCACCGTCACCTCGATCGGACCGGCGAAATAAGAAGGGGCGTTTCAGGCCGGGCGGCGCCAGACCGTCAGCGTCACGCCGGCCGCCGGATCGAGATCCTCGACCGTGCCGGCGACGAGGCCGCAACCGGCCAGAATGGACTCCGCACTGCGCCCGGATGTGACCGCGGAGAAGATCGGAATGCCGTCCGGCAGGCGGACATGCGAGGCACGCGCCAGATGGAATTCGTCGAAACCGAGGGTGAGGAAGAGATCGAAAACCCGCCTGCCACCGGGCACCGCGACGATACCGCCACCCGGCGCGACAATGGCAAGCGCCTCATTCAGGGCAAGCGTCGCCGGGTTCCACCACCAGGCATCGTCGCGCCGCACCACGCCTTCGAGCGAACCGGTGAGGATCAGGCGATTGCGTCCCTTGACGTTGGGATTGGCCTCGTGGCCGAGGCGGCCGAGCACGGTCACCGCGGCCTCGTCGAGTGCCGTCTGGAAGCGGCGCCAGTCGGCCGCGTTGCGCAAGGCTGCCGGCGTCAGGCCATCGGCCGCCGCGATGCGGTCGTCGGCCGAGACGATGGCGTGGCCGTGAACGGCGTAGCGGCCGTTCACGCCCTGAGCGAGCCGCCTGTGACGCGCGTCACCGCGGCGACCACCTTGCCGGCGACCGCCTCGATCTCCTCGTCCGTCAGCGTATGGTCGGCCGGCTGCAGCGTCACCTCGATCGCCAGCGACTTCCTGTCGGCCCCGAGCGAGTCGCTTTCGAAGAGATCGAAGACCGAGACCCCGGCGATCAGCTTCTTGTCGGCGCTCTCGGCGGCGCGCACGACCTGCGCCGCCTCGACCGATCGGTCGAGCAGGAAGGCGAAATCGCGCCGGACCGGCTGCAGGTCGAAGAGCGTCAGCGGCGGCTTGGTCTTGGTCGGCTTCGCCCGCGGCAGCGGGATCGCCTCGAGGAACAGCTCGAAGCCGGCCAGCGGGCCGTCAGCGTCGAGGCTTTCCAGGACCTTCGGGTGGAACTCGCCGAACGTGCCGAGCACCACCTTGGGACCGAGGCGCAGCGTGCCGGAGCGGCCGGGATGATACCAGGCGGGCGCATCGGCGGTGACCTGGACCTTGGCCGTCAACAGGCCGAGCGTCTCGAGCAGGCTGAGGGCGTCGGCCTTGGCGTCGAAGATGGAGACCGGTCCGGCCTTGCCCGACCAGTGGCGGCCGCTGCCATTGATGCCGGCGGTGCCGCTGCGCACGGCCGAGGCGGCGATGAGCTGGTCGTCCGGCCGGTCGCCGCGGTAAATCTGGCCGACCTCGAACAGCGCCAGATCGGCGAAGCCGCGATCGGCATTGCGCTTGGCGGCGGCGATGAGGCCGGGCAGCAGGCTCGGCCGCATGTCGGACATGTCGGCGGCGATCGGGTTGGCGAGGGTCAGCGACGGGTCGCCGCCACCGAAGGCGGTCGCCGCCTCGGCCGAGATGAACGACCAGGTGACGACCTCGACGAGGCCGCGGCTGGCGAGCGCGCGCTTGGCCCGCCGGGTGCGGAGCTGGATCGGGGTCAGCACCGGTTCGGCGGCGCCGGGCAGGCGCGGCAGCGGCGTCGGCGGCACCTTGTCGACGCCTATGATGCGCACGACCTCCTCGACGAGGTCGGCCTTCATGGTGACGTCCGGCCGCCAGCTCGGCACGGAGACGACGATCTCGCCCTTGGTGCGGTGCGGCTTGCAGGCGAAGCCGAGCTTCTCGAGGATATCGCTGGCGTCGCTGATCGAGGGATCGATGCCGGCGATGCGCTTCACCTCGGTGATCGGGAAATCGATGACGGTGGTCGGTTGCGGCACCTCGCCGGCGACGAGGATTTCGCTCGGCGTGCCGCCGCACAGATCGAGCACCATCCGGGTGGCGAGTTCCAGGCCGGGGACCATGAAGGCCGGATCGATGCCGCGCTCGAAGCGATGGCGCGCATCGGACTGGACGCCGAGCCTGCGGCCGGTGCGGGCGATGTTGAGCGGCTCCCACAGCGCCAATTCGATCAGCACGTCGGTGGTCGTCTCGTCGCAGCCGGACGCCTCGCCGCCCATCACGCCGGCGATCGATTCGACGCCCTTATCGTCAGCGATGACGCAGATATCGGGGTCCAGGCTGTAGCTCTTGCCGTCGAGCGCCACGACCGCCTCGCCGTCGCGGGCGCGGCGCACGACGAGGTTGCCCTTGACCTTGGCGGCGTCGAAGACGTGGAGCGGCCGGTTGCGGTCGTAGGTGAGGAAGTTGGTGATATCGACCAGCGCGTTGATCGGCCTGAGGCCGATGGCGCGCAGGCGCTTCTGCAGCCATTCGGGCGACGGGCCGTTCTTGACGCCGCGCACCAGGCGCAGGCCGAAGGCCGGGCAGAGCGGCGGCGTATCGCCGAAATCGAGCGTCACTTCGACCGGGCACGGACCGTCGCCGGCGACCGGCGCGACCGGCCGCTCGATCAGCATGCCGATGCCGGCCGCGGCGAGGTCGCGGGCAATGCCGGAGACGCCGAGCGCATCCGGCCGGTTCGGCGTCACCGCGATGTCGAAGACCGGATCGTCGAGGCCGGCATAGGCGGCATAGGGCGTGCCGACCGGCGCGTCCTCGGGCAGGTCGACGATGCCGTCGTGATCGTCGGAGAGGCCGAGCTCGCGCTCCGACAGCAGCATGCCGTTCGATTCGACGCCGCGGATCACGCCTTTTTCGAGATCGACGCCGGTGCCGGGAATATGGGTGCCGGCCGGCGCGAAGACGCCGATCATGCCGGCGCGCGCGTTGGGCGCGCCGCAGACGACCTGGATGTCGTGCCATCGCCGGTATCGACGACGCAGACGCGCAGCCGGTCGGCGTTGGGGTGCCTGTCGGCCGAGACGACGCGGGCGATCGTGAAGGGCGCGAAGCGCCTGGTCGGGTCCTCGATGCCCTCGACCTCGAGGCCGATCATGGTCAGGGTCTCGGCAATGCCGTCGACGGTCGTTGCCGTATCCAGGTGCTCCTTGAGCCAGGAGAGCGTGAACTTCATGGCGTTGCGCCTTCCCTGTTTCGTTCGCGCGCCATGCGGAGCAGGCGCGACAGCACATTCGCGTATCCGCGCGCATCGTCGATGGCGCGATGGGTATGGGGCACGTTGCCGAGCCACTCGGCGGAGAAGCGCATCCCGTTGCCGACAAGATGGCCGGGGGCCAGAAGCGCGCCGGCCAGGCTGTCGAGGTCGACGCCCGAGCCGGAGAAGAGACGGCGCGGCGCGCGCGGCATCGCCAGGATGCGGTCCTCGGTGAAGGCGTCGAGATAATGATCGATCCACACGCCATCGAGCATCAGCGGGCGCGCGGCAAAGACACGCGGGCTCGGCAATGACTCGACCCAGGCGACGAAGCGCTTCATCTCGTCCGCCGGCGGCTTCGCTCCCTCGGTGGCGGCGGCGAAGGCATCGGGCTGGGTCGACCACCAGTCGAGCGTTCCCGGATCCGGCACGCGATCGGGGCGCGGCTCCAGCACCGCCTCGAAGGTGCCGAGAACCGTGCCGGCGCCATCGACCGCGACCGAGCCGAAGCTCAGCATGGAATGGCGCAGCGGGCTCGGACCGTCGAGCTCGACGTCGGTCACCACATAGGCTGCCGGCTCTTGCGTCGCGGACTGGTTCACGCTGTCTTCCCTTCCCTTGGGCTCATTTCGTTCCGCGCCTCGCCCTAGCTCGCGATCGTCTCGGCATTGTAGCGATTGATGTTGCGGGTCTGCCGCAGCCCGCTGGTGCGGTCGCGATAGCTGAGAAAATGCGGCGTCTCCAGATGACGATCGAGGGCTTCCTGATCCGCCCAGACCTCGAAGAGGCAGATGCGGTTCGGATCCCAGGGATCGACCGAGAACTGGTAGACGAGGCAACCCGCCTCTGCTCGCGAAGGCGGCGTCACCGCCGCGACCGAGTCGAGATAGGTGTCGCGATCGTCCGGATGAACGTCGACGGTGCCGCCAATGATCAGCATGGGTGTCGGTCTCCTCAAATGGCCGGCGCGTCACGCGGCGCGGCGGCGCAACAAGCCGTAATGCAGGGCGAGCGGAAAGCAGAGCGCGATCATCAGCGCTGCCGCGAATGGGTGCAGCTCATTTCGCCACTCATCGTCGAGGGCCACCGCGATCGTCTCCTGACGGCGCATGCGATTGCCGACGACGGCATGGTGGTTGGCGCGACGCGAAGTCAGGACGCGGCCCTGCAACGGGCCGTGCGGCACGACGAAATCGAGGGCTGGCGGCAAGCCGACCTCTACCATCTCGTCGTAGCAGACACGCACATAGTCGCGGGGATGCGCAAGACGGAACATCTCGGCGGCAAGGTTGGCGATTGTCCAGCCGGTGGCGGTCTTGAACGCGGTGCGGACTTGCAGCCAGACCGACAGGGACATGCCGCTCCGCCGGCACTCGCGCAGGATCGACCAAAGGATGGCGCGCGGATCGCGAAACAGATGGATGACGTAGATGCGGACCGACAGCCGGCGCGCCAGATAAAGCGGCCGCAACGCCCGTTGATGCGCCGTCTTCGAGGTATCGAGGATGAAGGGATACCTGGTCTTGCGGATGATGCTTTCGAGAAGCTGCCGGTGCATCTCCTTTTCGCTACCCGGCGTGACGGGTGGCACCCGGCGCCAGAGCCAGCATTTGGCGACCGACTTCCGGCAGGTGCAGGGGCGCTTGCGGTCTTTGAGGAACCCGGGAACGAAGACGGCCTCGCCGAGGTCGAGCACGCGATCGTCCTGCGCCAGGGCGAGGCCGAGCATGGTCGAGCCGCTGCGGCCGTAGCCGGCGACATAGAGGAGCTGCCGCTGAGCGGACGGGGCGCCGGCGGCGTCAGGCCTGCCGCGCGTGCCCGCATCCGTGGCCGGTCTGGTCACGCACTCAGCCCTCCGAGAAGCGTCGGCAGGTCGAGGGGGCGGAAACCGTAATGGTTGAGCCAGCGGATATCGGCGTCGAAGAAGGCGCGCAGGTCCGGCATGCCATATTTCAGCATGGCGATGCGGTCGATCCCCATACCCCAGGCGAAGCCCTGGTAGCGGTCGGGATCGAGGCCGCCATAGCGGATGACATTGGGATGAACCATGCCGCAGCCGAGAATCTCGAGCCAGTCGTCACCCTCGCCGAAGCGGATCTCGTTGCCCTCGCGCCGGCAGCCGATATCGACCTCCATCGACGGCTCGGTGAAGGGGAAGAAGCTCGGCCGGAAGCGCATCTTGACCTGGGAGACCTCGAAGAAGGCCTTGCAGAACTCCTCCAGCACCCATTTGAGCGTGCCGACGGTCGATTCCTCGTCGATCACCAGTCCCTCGACCTGATGGAACATCGGCGTATGGGTCTGGTCGGAATCGAAACGGTAGGTACGTCCGGGAATCGCAACGCGGATCGGCGGCTTCTGCGTCTCCATGGTGCGGATCTGAACCGGCGAGGTGTGGGTGCGCAGCAGCATGCGCTCGCCGTCTTCCTTCGGATTGAAGAAGAAGGTGTCGTGCATCTCCCGGGCCGGGTGGCCTTCGGGGAAGTTGAGCGCGGTGAAATTGTAGTGGTCGGTCTCGATGTCCGGCCCTTCGGCGATGGCGAAGCCGAGATCGGCGAAGATGGCGGTGATCTCGTCGATCACCTGGGAGACGGGATGGATGCGTCCGGTCTCCAGCGGCGAGGGACGCGGGGCGAGGGTCACGTCGACCCGCTCGGTCTCCAGGCGCCGCGTCAGCTCGGCCTCCTTGAGGACAAGCCGTCGGGCGGCGATGGCCGCGCCGATGCGATCCTTGAGGCCGTTGAGCGCCGGCCCCATGACTTGGCGCTCCTCCGGCGTCATGCGGCCGAGCCCCTTGAGACGCTCGGAGACCACGCCCTTCTTGCCGAGGGCGGCAACGCGCTCGGCCTCGAGCGCCGCCTCGTCGCCGGCGGCCTCGATGCGCGCGACCAGATCCCGTTCGAGATCGGCGATTTCAGAGTTGGTATCCATGGTTCGTGTCCCGTCAGCTAGGCCAGCGGCCGGTCATCGGCGGCGCGAGGACGCGCGAAAGCGGCCCGGCGCCGAAGACGGCGCGGGCACGACCTGTCGCTCGGGCGGGCAACATGCACCGCGCCCGCGACACGCTCGGCTTTCAGACCTTCCATCGTCACCTCCGACGGTCGGGCGTCCCGACCGCCGCGGAAAGGCAGCGCTCGGGAGGGTTATGCGGCGAGAGCGCCCTGCGCCTTCTCGACGAGCGCCTGGAATGCGGCCGGCTCGCTCACCGCCAACTCGGCCAGGACCTTGCGATCAACCTCGACCCCGGCCTTGCCGAGGCCGTCGATAAATCGACCATAGGTCAGCCCATGGGTCACGGGCGGCGGCGTTGATGCGCTGGATCCACAGGGCACGGAAGGTGCGCTTGCGGTTCTTGCGGTCACGATAGGCGTACTGGGCGGAACGATCGACCGCGGCCTTGGCGGTGCGGATCGTGTTCTTGCGCCGGCCATAGAAGCCCTTGGCGCGCTTGAGGACTTTCTTGTGCTTGGCGTGGGCGGTGACGCCCCGTTTGACTCGCGACATGGCAAATCTCCTGAATTAAGTCGGACTTGGCTGGCGTCAGCCGTTCGGCAGGCAGTACTTCTTCACGTTCTCGCCGTCCGTCTTGAACATGACGCGAGTGCCGCGAAGGTCCCGGATCTGCTTTTTGGTCCGCTTGATCATGCCGTGGCGCTTGCCTTCCTGGGCGTGCACCACCTTGCCTGTCGCAGTCACCTTGAAGCGCTTCTTGGCGCTGCTCTTGGTCTTCATCTTGGGCATTTTGCTCTCCATGGAGACGCTGCGGGCGGGCCGCGGCCAGTCTCGGCTTGTCGATTGAGCGTTGGAGCCGCCACGGCATGCCCTTCAGGCCGGTCGGCTCGGAACCGCGGGGTTATAGCGACCTCCCGATGGGGATACAAGCCCACGGAAACACGCGAGTGGAGGCCGCTTGGGAGCAGCGGCCTCAGCCGGTGCCCGGCGTCGCGCTCAGCGCGGCGCCAGGACCATGATCATCTGGCGGCCTTCCAGTTTCGGCTCGGCCTCGACCTTGGCGATCGTGGCGGCCTCGTCGCTGCACCCGGTCGAGCAGGCGGATACCGAGCTCCTGATGGGCCATTTCGCGGCCACGGAAGCGCAGGGTCACCTTGACCTTGTCGCCTTCCTCGAAGAAGCGGCGCATGGCCCTCATCTTCACGTCATAGTCGTGCGTGTCGATATTCGGCCGCATCTTGATTTCTTTGATCTCGACGGTCTTCTGCTTCTTGCGCGCCTCGGCGGCCTTCTTCTGGTTCTGGTATTTGAAGCGGCCGTAGTCGAGGAATCTTGCAGACGGGCGGCTCGGAATTGGGAGCGATCTCGACAAGGTCGAGACCGGCTTCGGTGGCGATCTCCAGCGCCCGCTCTATCGGAACGGTGCCGTGATTGTCGCCTTGGTCGTCGATGAGCTGGACTTCGCGAACGCGAATTTCGTCATTGATCCGCGGCCCTTCCTTGGTGGGCGGCGGCGCTCTAAAGGGTCTGCGAATGGCGGTTGTCTCCTCGTAACGTTGATGACGACACAGGAAAACTCCTGCCGCCCAGAAAGCGGGGCACGAGTCCCGAATTGCAAAGGAATCAGTGCAAGAACAAGGGGAAGTCAACCGATAAGCCCGGCGGACGCCCCCGGATCCGGCCCATGGTTGAAGGGATGTGAGCATCGATGACGGGTTTGACAAGTGAGCGATTGGCCGTTGGCAGCGGCGCGGCGGGCCGCGAGATCGCCATCCTCAGGCGCGCCGGCGCCGCGCCCGGCCTCTTCTGGCTTGGCGGCTTCAATTCCGACATGGGCGGCACCAAGGCGGTGGCGCTCGACGCCTTCGCCGAGACACGCGGTCTCGCCATGACCCGCTTCGACTATTCCGGCCACGGCATCTCGGGCGGTCGCTTCGAGGACGGCACGATCTCGCGCTGGCTGGAGGAATCCGCTCGCCGTCTTCGCGACGACGCAGGGACCGCAGATCGTCATCGGCTCCTCGATGGGCGGCTGGCTGGCGCTGCTTCTGGCCGACGCCACCGCGCCTGCGGCCGGGCCGGCGGAGGCGAGCCGGGTCGCCGGCATGGTGCTGATCGCGCCGGCGGTCGACATGACCCGCGCCCTGATGTGGGCGGAGATGGACGCCGATGCAGCGTTCCGAACTGATGCGTGATGGCGCCTATCGCGAGCCCAGCGACTATTCGGAGAGCCCTACGTCATCACCCGGGCATTGATCGAGGACGGCGACCTGCCACCTTTTCGGCGACCGGCTGATCGAGACCGGCTGTCCGGTCCACATCATTCAGGGCGTTGCAGGACACCGACGTGCCCTGGCATCACGCCACCGACCTCGTCTCGCGCCTTGCCAGCGACGACGTGGTCCTCACCCTGGTCAAGGACGGCGACCACCGCCTGTCGCGGCCGGAAGACATCGAACGGCTGACCGCCGCGGTCGAGGGCCTGATCGACGGAGACGTCCTAGCCCTGGCGCCAGGTGCCGTCATGCCAGAGCGCCGTCGAGCCCATCGCGATAAGTCGGATAGCGCAGGGCAAGGCCGAGCTCCCGCTTGATCCGCCTGTTCGAGACGCGCTTGTTCTCGCCGTAGAAGGAGCGCGCCATCGGGGTGAGGTCGGCGACCTCGAAGGCGACTTCCGGCGGCGGCGCGACGCCCATCAGCCCGGCGGCGTGGGTGACGACGTCCTGCGGCGGCGCCGGCTCGTCATCGGCGAGGTTGAAGAGCCCGGCGGCATTGCGCTCAAGGCCGAGCGACAGGGCGCCGACGATATCGGCGACATGGATGCGGTTGAACACCTGTCCCGGCTTGACGATGCGCTTGGCCTTGCCCTCGGCGAGATTGACGAAGGCGTTGCGGCCGGGACCGTAGATGCCGGCGAGACGGAAGATCGCCAGCGGCACCCGCCCTTCCTGAGCGAGCGCCGTCCAGGCCCGCTCCGCGGCAAGGCGCCGAAGCGACCGGCCGCTCGAAGCATGGGGTGTCGTGCGCTCGGTCACCCAGGCGCCGCCGTAATTGCCGTAGACGCCAACGGTGGAGAGATAGCCGATCCAGCGCAGGCTGCGGGATGCGAGGATCTCGGCCGAATGATGGAGAAGGACCGGATCGCCCTCCTCGGCCGGCGGCACGGAAACCAGGAGATGGGTCGCCGCGCCGAGCGCCTCGGCGATTCCCCCGGCCGACCCGGTGCCATCGAAGGCGATGGCGGAGATGCCCTGGTCGGCAAGAGCGGCGACATGGGCCGGATCGCGACTGGTGCCGGTGACCGATCCGCCCTGCCCTGTCACGGCGCGGGCGAAGGCCGTGGCGCTGTAGCCGAGGCCGAAGACGAAGAGGCGGACGGGATCGGTCATGCGGCTTTCCATTCCGACCGTGCGTCGGCATCGGTCTCGCGCCCGGCATGGCGCCGGCGCAGGTCTTCAAAGGCGGCGGGCGAAGGAGCTGCGGAGCGCCCAGATAGCGGCGCCACGCACCAGCGGCGATGAATCGGCTAGCTGCTCCCTGGCGGGCGCGGCAAGCGCCGGATCCTCGGAATTGCCGATGGCGATCAGCACGTTGCGCAGAAAGCGGTCGCGGCCGATGCGCTTGATCGGCGAACCGGCAAACATTTGGCGGAAGGCGGCATCGTCGAGACGGACGAGACGCCCGAGCGGCGGCGCGGCGAGATCGTCGCGGGCAGCGAGCTTCGCCTCATGGGTGGTCCGCGCGAACTTGTTCCAGGGGCAGACGGCGAGACAATCGTCGCAGCCATAGATGCGGTTGCCGATCGCTTCGCGGAATTCATGGGGGATCGGCCCCTTGTGCTCGATGGTGAGATAGGAGATGCAGCGCCGCGCATCGAGCCGGTAGGGCGCGGGAAAGGCGTCGGTCGGGCAGATGTCGAGGCAGGCTCGGCAGGAGCCGCAATGGTCGGTCTCCGGCTCGTCGGCGGGAAGAACGATCTCCGTGAGGATCGCGCCGAGAAACAGCCAGGAGCCGAAGTCGCGACTGACAAGATTGGTGTGCTTGCCCTGCCAGCCGATGCCGGCGGCCTCGGCCAGCGGCTTTTCCATCAGCGGCGCGGTATCGACGAAGACCTTGACCGCGCTGCCGGTGCGGGCGGCGAAGCGGCCGGCGATCTGCTTCAGCCGGCCCTTGATGAGATCGTGATAGTCGCGATTGCGGGCATAGACGGAGATCGTCGCGCGGCTCCTCGCGGCGAGGCTGGCGAGCGGATCGCGACTGCGGGCCGTAATTGAGGCCGAGCATGACGACCGAGCCGACGTCCGGCCACAGGTGGCGCGGATCGCCCCGGCGTTCCGCCGTATCGGCGAGCCAGTCCATGGTGCCGTGATGGCTCTCGGCGATGAAGCGGGCGAGCCGCGGCGCGGCCTCGGGCACCGCATCAGGCGTCGCGATCCGCGCGACATCGAAGCCTTCGCGGCGCGCGTCGGCGACGAGCGTGGTCTTCAGAAGTCGAGATCGGCGTAATGGCTCGCCGGCGGATTGCCGCGGATCACGTCGGCGAGGAGCGGGCGGAAGGACGGCCGCGACTTGATCCGCGCGTACCAGTTCTTCGCTGTCGCGTCCTCGTCCCATGGAACCTCGCCGACATAATCGACACACGACAATCCGGCCGCCGCGGCGAGGTCGGCAAAACTCAAGCCCCGACCGGCCAGACAGCTCCGGCGTGCCACCAGATAGCCGATATAGCGCAGATGATAGCGAATATTATTGCGCGCGGCACGGATAGCGGCGGCATCGGGCGAGGTATTGCCGTTGGAAGGCATCTGACGCTTGAAGACTTTTTCGGTCACCAGATAGGAGGTGACTTCGCCCTCCATCTTGGCCAAGAACCAGTCGACGAGCCGGCGGACCTCGGCGCGCTCGGCGGGGTCGTCGGCATGAACGGCTCCTCGCCGGCCCGGGCGCCGCGTGTCTCGTGGAGATATTCTGCGATCACCGACGCGCCGCGGACGATCGTCTCGGCATCGTCAACGAAGACCGGCACGGTGCCGGCCGGATTGAGGGCGAGGAAATCCTCGCGTCGCTCCCAGGGCATTTCCTCGACAAGCGTCACCGCCTCGCCGTATTCGGCAAGAATCAGGCGGACGTAGCGGCAACCGGCGGACAGGGGATGATGATAAAGGATCGGCATCTGGCGGGAAGTCAGAGATGCTCCGGCAACGATCAGAGTGACAAAACGGCTTCTTCGGTGGCTTTTCGGCCGAATCGCGGATCGGGTATAGAACCCGGATGCGGCCGGAACAAGACAATTCGGCAGCCGGGACGGGTTAAGGATCTCCATGCACGCTAGCACAATCGTCGAGGCGATCATCCTCGGGATCATCGAGGGTTTGACCGAGTTCATTCCCGTTTCGTCGACCGCGCATCTGCTGCTGGCGAGCCGCTTCCTCGGGTTCGAAAGCGCCGGCAAGGCCTTCGAGGTGCTGATTCAGCTCGGCGCTATCCTCGCCCTGCTGTCGGTCTATGCCGACCGGCTGACCCGGCTGTTCTTCGACATGATGCACGACCGGCGTAGCCAGCGCTTCGTCCTCGGCGTGGTGCTCGCCTTCCTGCCGGCCGCGTTCCTCGGCGTGCTGGTCCACCACTTCATCACCGAGGTGCTGTTCAACACGCCGGTGCTCATCTGCATCATGCTGATTCTCGGCGGCGTGGTGCTGTTGTGGCTCGACCGGCTCGACCTGAAGCCGCGCTACCACGACATCATGGACTTCCCGCTGCGCACCGCCTTCGGCATCGGCGTCTTCCAGTGCCTGGCGCTGTTCCCGGGCGTCTCGCGCTCGGGCGCGACGATCGCCGGGGCGCTGCTGCTCGGCACCGACAAGCGCTCGGCGGCGGAGTTCTCCTTCTTCCTCGCCATGCCGACCATGGCCGGGGCCTTCGTCTACGACCTCTACAAGAACTGGGCGAATATCGACGCGAACGCGGCCTGGCTGATCGCCATCGGCTTCGTCGCCGCCTTCATCTCCGCGATCTTCGTCGTGCGCTCGTTCCTCGGCTTCGTCAGCCGGCACGGCTTCGCGTTCTTTGCCTGGTGGCGCCTGGTCGTCGGCGTGGCCGGCCTGATCGGCCTCTATTTCGCCGGGCCGGCGCCGACACCGAACGTGACCGCCCTGTCAGGCAATCCGCCGGTGCTCGAACTGGCCGCGGGCCCGGAAACGCACCAGATAGGACGGTAGGATCGCCGCCAGACCGACCGGATCGATGCCGAAGGCGGCAAGCGTGCGGCCTTCGGCGATCGCCGCGTCGGAGACGACATTGTCGATTTGAAGCTGGCGGAGCTGGTCGACGGTGACCAGCGGCTTCGGCAGGAGTCTGCGCGATCCGCGCCGCCGCCATGCCGAGCGACCAGGGGACCGACACCAGCGGGCGCGAGCGCTCGATCTCGGAGAGCATGATCTCCATGCACTGGCGGAAGGTCTTGATCTCCGGCCCGCCGAACTCATAGGTCGCGCCAGCCTCGGCCTTGCCCTCGATCGTATCGGCGATGGCGGCGGCGACGTCGCCGACGAAGACCGGCTGGAACTGCGTATGACCGCCGCCGAAAAGCGGCAGGGCCGGCATGATCCGGGCGAGCCCGGCGAAAAGATTGAAGAAGTGATCCTCGGGCCCGAACATGATCGACGGGCGCATGATCACGGCGTTCGGCAGGGTCTCCCGCACGGCGGCCTCGCCTTGGGCCTTGCTGCGGCCATACGCCGAAGGCGAATCGGCGTCGGCGCCGATGGCCGAGACATGGACCATGCGCTCGATGCCGGCAGCGCGCGTCGCCTCGGCGACGGCGCGGGCACCGAAGGCATTGACCGCGGCAAAGCGCTGGCGGCCGGATTCGTTCAGGATGGCGACGAGATTGATGACCGCGTCAGCATCCTCGACCGCGCGGTCGACCGACCAGCGCACGCGCAGATTGGCCTGGACCGGCTGGACCCAGCCGACCAGCCCGAGCGGCTGCAGATGACCGGCGAGATCGGGGCGGCGCACGGCGGCGCGAACCCGATAGCCGCGCTTCAACAATGCCCGCACCACATGCCGGCCAAGAAAGCCGGTGCCGCCGAAGACGGTCACAAGCCCTTTGTCGCCGCTCCTGATTGCCATCGAAGCCTCCGTCACACGCCGGTTTTTCGCGGAACCGGCCACCGGCGTCTCATATCGGCTGGAAGCCCGGCCGTCCAGACGCCGAAAGTCGCGCCGTCAGGACCGCCCCGGCACCCGGCGGCGGCGACCTGCGATCGACAGCGCAAGCGCGCCGAGCAGCGCCAATGGACACAGGATCAGCGCCGCGAGATTGACCCAGCCGGCGATATGGAACAGCGGCGGGGCAGCGAAGGGATAGGGCTTGTAGGAGACGAGCGCGCCAGCGAGGTCGATCTGGGCCGGGCTGAACTCGTCGCCGGGATCGCAGCTATTTTCCTTGGGGAAGATGTAACAGGCCGGATTCTTGAGGTTGAGCTGGCTGGGCCCAACTTGCTGAAGCACGGGCCCCGGACGCAGCCAGCCAACTTTGAAATGCTCCAGCCGATAGCCGAACATCGGCTGATAGCAGAGCATCTGCGTGGCGCCGAGGGCCAGCAGGTTCTGCCGTTCCTCCGGCTTCAGCTTCATGTCGCCGACATCGGTATTGAGCACGACGGAGATGATCGGCGGCACGTCTGCGGGCGTCGTGGACGCTTGCCCAGCT
Organism: uncultured Alphaproteobacteria bacterium; assembly: GCA_963812285.1. Taxonomy (GTDB): domain Bacteria; phylum Pseudomonadota; class Alphaproteobacteria; order Rhizobiales; family Kaistiaceae; genus CAVSRC01. The sequence goes on from CAWEUR010000035.1 coordinate 22,258, forward strand.
CGCCTCGATCAGCGAGGCATCGTAGGGCTGATGCCGAAATTCGGCCTTGTCGAGATGGATGGCGAAGGCAACCGTGACGCCCGCCGCGGCCACTAGGCCGAGGCGCCTCGGCCACGCCGCCGGCAGGACGCGATCGAGCGCGAGACCGGCGACCACGGCAACGACGGGAATGTAGGCCGCGAACCAGCGCAGCAGGACCGCGCTCTCGCCAATGATCGGCAGGTTCTTGAGGAAGGCATTCCAGCCGGGACTGTACCAGTTGACCAGAAGCGGCAGGGCAAGCAGGACCAGAATCGCCAGCCCAACAAGGCCCGCCCGCCTTAGGCGAGACCGTGGCAGGCCGTTGCGATACCAGCCGAAAACAAGGACGGCGGCGCCGACAACCAGGAGGACTGCGGCGGCCGGCCCCACCGAGTAGTCGATTTCGTCGCGCCCGACGGCCCAGCTCTTGTTGACGACATCGGCCTCGACCTCGGCGGTCGGCATCGACCAGAAGAGCATGGTGACAGCCAGGCGGAGCGTGGTCCACAGGCTTGCGATGCCGGGGAGCAGATAGTCGGCGCGGGGAAACTGATGAAGGAATCCCAACGCCGCGACGAGGCGGGAGGCCGATAACGCGACCGAGACCAGGATGGCGGCGGCGAAGACGATCCACGGTCGCCAGCGGTGGCCGAACAGATGCCCGTGGATGAGCATGATCACCGTCGTAGCGACCGCCACGGGAATGATGACGTGGACCATGCCGGCCTGGAACTCATAGGCCGTGAGCGCACCGGCAAGGATCGCCGCGGCGATGCTTCCGGCCCACCCCGAAACCAGCCCCCGCCCATCCGGCGTCGGCAGCAGGATCAGCGGAAACCACGGCGCGAGCATGAAGGGATGGAACGTGAGGTGGCCGATCGCCATGCGCAGCGGCCAGAACGTATTGAAGAGAAAGAGAAGGGCGGCAACCAGCGCGGCTTCCCGGGAGGCACCGAAGCGCCACCGCAGAAGCAGGTAGGCGCCGAGCCCGCCGAGGGTGGCGAAAACGAGGAAGGTCGCGCGCACCGCCATCAGGGGATCGACGGCGAAGGTCAGCCATTGCGGCAGGGCGTAGTAGCCGACATTGAGGTCGGCGAGGTAGGGCACGCCGGCGCACTCGGCCGGCGAGAACCACGGCACGGCGAGAAGACCGTTGGTCAGTTCGAAGAAATAGCCGGCCAGGAGATTGGGGAAGTGGAGCTGATAGTCGTGGCCAAGGCCGCGGCCGCTCGCCGGAATCAGGGGCAGGAAGATCGCCGCTTCCACGGCAACACCGAGCGCGAGGACCAGCAATGCCCAGGAGCGTGCCGCCGCCCTGCCGGCAAGACTCGCAATGCCACTACCTGCGACCATGAGCCTTTCCCGGATCGAGCGCGCCGCGGCGAGTTTATCGAGACAGGGATCGGCGGAGCAACATTCGTCGCAGGGATGCGGCATGAAGAGATCACGGAGGCCGCGCAGTCCCATTGACAAGGCATCGGGCCGTCCTTAGGTATCGCCACCGTGCCCAGGTGGCGGAATTGGTAGACGCGCACGGTTCAGGTCCGTGTGGTGCAAGCCGTGAAGGTTCGAGTCCTTTCCTGGGCACCAGCTCTTCCGCCGTGCTGGTTTCGACCGCAGTACAAGGGAAAGCGGCGATGACCATCCGGTTTCATGAAGGCGATCTCGACGACCTTTCCCGGTACCGCGACCTCGCGGCCATCGATACCGAGACGCTTGGCCTCAATCCGCATCGCGACCGGCTCTGCGTGGTCCAGCTCTCGCCCGGCGACGGCACGGCCGATGTCGTGCAGATCGCGGCGGGCCAGACCGAGGCGCCGAATCTCACCGCCCTTCTCGCCGACAGGTCGATCACCAAGATCTTCCACTATGCGCGCTTCGATATCGCGGTTCTCTACAACGCGTTCGGCGTCATGACCGATCCGGTCTACTGCACCAAGATCGCATCGCGCCTCACCCGCACCTATACCGACCGGCATGGGCTCAAGGACCTTGCGCGCGACCTGGTCAATGTCGACTTGTCGAAGCAGCAGCAAAGTTCCGACTGGGCGGCCGGGACACTGACCCAGGCCCAGCTCGAATACGCGGCCGGCGACGTGCTCCACCTTCACGCCATCAAGGAGAAGCTGGATGCCCGGCTGGCGCGCGAGAACCGCGCAGCGCTCGCCGAGGCCTGTTTCCAGTTCCTCCCGACCCGTGCTCGGCTCGATCTCGCCGGTTGGCCGGAAGAGGATATATTCGCTCACTAGGTGAAGAGACCGGAGGATACGGCCCTGGCGACTGCTCGCACGCCGTCAAATGCCCACAATTGCAGGGCCAGTTTCGCTGGTGTGGCAGACTGAGGGATGACGCAGTACACAACCGAGGCTCCGGCGCCCCCGCAGGCATGCGTTCCGGTACGATCCGACGCAGCCGCGCGATGGAAGGGCCTATGAAACGGCCCGCCGGCACAGCCGTCGTGTCCGCGTCCTCAAGATCGCGCTGCCCCTCATGGCGGTTGTCGGCGTGGGGACGCTGTTCGCGCTTCCCACGATCAAGCACATGTTGACGCCGCCGGCTCCAGTTGTGGCCACCGCTCCGCCGGCGCAGGTGATCAGCCAGAAATCGAAGAGCCTGATCATGGACAAGCCGCATATGGCCGGCTTCGACGGACAGAAGCAGGCCTATGTGCTCGACGCGGATCGGGCGATCCAGGACATCAAGGACCCGAACATCATTGCCTTTGAGAAGATCGTCGCCAATTTCGGCATCGGCGGCGGGGCGACAGCTGCGCTCAAGGCCGACAAGGGCGTACTCAATCGCAAGACCAACAAGCTGAACCTCGCCGGCCGGATCAACCTGACCACGTCGCAGGGCTATGTGGTCGACATGGAGAGCGCCGCCGTCGACATCGACAAGGGCGATATCGCATCGACGAAGCCCGTTCGGCTGCAGTCGGGAAACGTCAGCCTGCGCGCCAATTCGATCGCCGTCCTCGATCGCGGCAAGTCGGTTACGTTTGACAACGGCGTGACGATGCTTATCCAGCCGGAAAAGGGCGGGGCCGACAAGGAATTCGGCGTCTCCGGACGCGGCCGGCAAGAAAGGGGCGGCTCAACCATGATCTCAGCGAAAGACACGCTGCGGGCGGTTGCCGGCGGCTTCATGATGACGGCAATTCTCATCGCGTCGCCGGCCTCGCATGCGGCCGAGCAAGCCAAGCCCTTCGCCGGCTTCACGGGCGATTCCAAGGATCCGATCCAGATCGATGCGGTAAAGCTCGCGATCTCGGATGACGGCAAGCAGCGTATTTCCGTCTTCACGGGCGATGTCATGGTGTCCACGGGTAGCACGACCATGCGGGCCAACAAGATGACCGTCTATTCGGACCTCAAGAAGAGCACCAGCGGGAAGTCGGAACCGTTCAAGCGCCTCCTGGCGGTCGGCAATGTGAAGATCGTCACCGATACCCAGACGATCACCAGCCAGACGGCGCTCTACGAGCCGGCCCAGCATACCTTCACCGTCACTGGCAACGTGATCTTCACGCAGGGCAGCAATGTCATCACCGGCGACCGGCTGACGATCGACACCAAGTCGGGAACGCTGAACGTCGCGCAGACGGCGGGCAAGCGCATTCGCGGCGTCTTTGCGCCATCGTCCGACTCCCAGGGCTCGGGAGCATCGAATTGATTCCGTTGAGTCGGATCCCGGCGCGGACGGCAAAGGAACAAAAGGCTTGAGCGCAACCGAGGTCTTCAACAGCCCGTCCCGACGTCGCCGCTCCGACGGCAAGGGCTCGACGGACCAGAAGAGCCGCCGCCGCGAGCGCGGGCAGGCGTCGCGCCTCGTTGCCGACGCCGGCGGCCGCGGCTGGCTGGTCGCTCACGATCTGAAGAAGGCCTATCGCGGACGGACTGTGGTCAAAGGCGCCAGCCTCGCCCTGGCGCGCGGCGAAGCTGTCGGCCTGCTCGGGCCCAACGGCGCCGGCAAGACGACGATCTTCTACATGATCACCGGGCTGATCCGGGCCGATACCGGCACGATCGAGCTCGACGGGCACGATGTCACCCACCTGCCGATGTATCGCCGGGCGCGTCTCGGCATCGGCTATCTGCCGCAGGATGCCTCAATTTTCCGCGGCCTCAGCGTCGAAGCGAACATCCGGGCGGTGCTCGAAGTGGTCGAGCCGGACCGTGCTCAGCGCGAGGAGCAGCTCGACGCGCTCCTTGAGGAATTCAACATCTCGCATCTGCGCAAGGCTTCCGCGATCTCGCTGTCAGGCGGCGAGCGGAGGCGCTGCGAAATCGCGCGGGCGCTGGCGACCCGCCCGGCCTTCATGCTTCTCGACGAGCCCTTTACCGGCGTCGATCCGATCGCCGTCGGCGACATCCAGGCGCTGGTCCACCATCTCAAGAGCCTCGGCATCGGCGTCCTGATCACCGACCACAATGTCCGCGAGACGCTGGGTCTGGTCGACCGCGCCTACATCATCCATTCCGGCCAGGTTCTCTATGAGGGCATGCCGGAGGAGATCGTTGCCCATCCGGAAGTGCGGCGCTTTTACCTTGGCGACCAATTTAGCCTTTAACAGGCGACCGCCTTCGAGTACGAAAGAGGGGACAAGCAAAACTCGGACCAACTTTCGGTATCGGTAAGCGGCGCGGATGGCCCTTTCCCACAAGCTTGAACTCCGGCAAAGCCAATCGCTGGTGATGACGCCGCAGTTGATGCAGGCGATCAAGCTTCTCCAATTGTCCAATCTCGACCTGGTCGCCTATGTCGACGCCGAACTCGAGCGCAATCCGCTGCTCGAGCGGGTGGAGGGCGAGGAGGGCGGCGCCGACGCGCCGGCCGACGACGAACGGTCGAAAACGGGGCGCAGTCCGGCGGCGAGGAAAACGGGGAATGGTTCGAAACCCGGCTCGAGACCGACCCGGACACGATCTCCGGCAAGCTCGATACCGACCTTGAGAACGTCTTCCCCGACGACCACGGAACGCCGAACGGCGAGACGTCGCCGGTCCTGCCCGCCGAATCCTGGTCGTCGGCGCCCTCGCGCCAGGCGGTGAGCAGCGAGGACTACAACCTCGAAGCCTTTGTCGCGGAAGAGAAAACCCTTTCCGACCATCTGTCGGATCAATTCGGGCTGGCGGTCAACGATCCGACGATGCGGTTGATCGGCCAGTCGCTCATCAACGAGATCGACGATACCGGCTATCTGAGGACTGATATCGCCGTTATCGCCGAGCGGCTCGGGGCATCCATCGAACAGGTCGGCGAGGCGCTTTCGATCGTCCAGGGGCTGGAGCCGACCGGTGTCGGCGCCCGCGACCTTGCCGAGTGCCTGGCACTGCAGCTTCGCGAGCGTGACCGGCTCGATCCCGCCATGCAGGCGCTGATCGACAATCTCGACCTCGTGGCTCGCCACGACCATTCGGCGCTGCGCGCCGCTCTGCGGGATCGACGAGGACGACCTCATCGAGATGCTGGCCGAATTGCGGGCGCTCAATCCCAAACCGGGCAATGCCTTCGGCCAGACGGTCGTTCAGCCGGTGATCCCGGACGTGATGGTGCGTGCCGGGCCCGGACGGCGGCTGGCATGTCGAACTCAATACCGGCACGCTGCCGCGGGTTCTGGTCAATCAGACCTATTATGCGACCGTCGCCAAGAGCCGGCGGTCGGAGGCCGACAAGGTCTATCTGGCGGACTGCCTGCAGACCGCCAACTGGCTGGTCAAGAGCCTCGACCAGCGGGCGCGCACGATCCTCAAGGTCGCGACCGAGATCGTGCGGCAGCAGGATGCCTTCCTTGACCAGGGCGTCCAGTATCTCAAGCCGCTGAACCTGAAGACCGTCGCCGAGGCGATCGGCATGCACGAATTGACCGTCAGCCGCGTCACCTCGAACAAATACATGGCGACCATGCGCGGCGTGTTCGAACTGAAATATTTCTTCACCGCTGCGATTGCTTCGGCCAGAGGCGGCGAAGCGCATTCGGCCGAGGCGGTCCGCTACCGCATACGCCGGCTGATCGACGACGAGTCGCCTGACGACATCCTTTCGGACGACACGATCGTCAATATCCTGCGCGAATCCGGCATCGACATCGCCCGGCGGACGATCGCAAAATACCGTGAGGCCATGCGCATTCCCTCTTCGGTTCAGCGTCGCCGCGAAAAGCAGCCGGCGCGCTGAGGACGGCGGGTGCGACCTTGTCCACAAGGGCCTATATTGCCAACCACGGGTAGAGGAAGATGGCCGTCAGGGCGTGGTTGACTCGCCAAGCGGCGGTCCGTAGAAGGTGCGCCCAGTGATGGATCGGGCGGGCAGATAGGGTCCTCTAGAGACGCCGCTGCACCGTGGACGAGCCACGCCGACACATGGTTGGCGCTGCCGACAGGGCGCCACGCGATCGGGCGCACTCGAACGATTACGGAAAAGGTTCGAAGCCTCCATGAGTTTGCGGATTTCTGGCAAGAATTTGGATATCGGCGATGCGTATCGCACGCATGTCGAGGCGCGGGTCGGCGATGCGGTCGCAAAGTATTTCGACGGGGGATTTACCGGCCGCGTGACACTGGAGCGCGACGGCTCCGGCTTCCGGACCGATTGCTCTATCCACCTCGACACCGGGATCGTCCTTCAGGCGGAGGGGCGGTCGCAGGACGCCCATCAGAGCTTCGACAAGGCGGCGGAGCGGGTGGAAAAACGCCTGCGTCGCTACAAACGACGCCTGAAGGAACATCACCACGGCCGGCGGGACGAGACCGAGATGGCGGCCAGCTACGTCTTTGCGGCGCCGGACGAAGAAGCCGAGATCGCGCCGGACTACAATCCGGTGATCATCGCCGAGGAAACGACCAATCTCGCCACGATGGCGGTCAAGCGACGCGGTCTTCGCGATGGATCTCGCGGACGTGCCGGTCATCGTGTTTCGCAATGCCGGCCACGGCGGCATCAACGTTGTCTATCGCCGAACCGACGGCCATATTGGCTGGATCGATCCGTCGCTTTCCACCAATGGGGACAAGGTCGACCGCTGAACCGGCGTCGCAGCGGAACCGCTGGTTCCGGCACGCCGTGGAGACGGTTTGGGACGATACGATGGATTTGAGTGACCTCATCCGACCGGACGCCGTGATCGCCTCGCTGAAGGCGAACAGCAAGAAACAGGCGATCCAGGCCCTTGCCGAGAAGGCCGCGGCAATGACCGGCCTCGACGAGCGCGAGATCTTCGAGACGCTGCTTCAGCGGGAGCGTCTTGGTTCGACCGGCGTCGGTGGCGGCAGTGGCCATTCCGCACGGCAAGCTCGCCAAGCTCGATCGAATCTTCGGCTTGTTCGCGAGGCTGCCGAAGCCGATCGACTTCGAAGCGCTCGACGACCAGCCGGTCGACCTGATTTTCCTGCTTCTGGCGCCGGAGGGCGCCGGCGCCGACCATTTGAAGGCTCTGGCGCGGATCGCCCGCCATCTGCGCGAATCGGACGTGGCCACCAAGCTGCGAGCCTCGACCGACAAGGCGGCGCTCTACGCGGTCATCACCGCGGCGCCGACTCCCGACGCCGCCTGACAGACGGCGCGATGCTGACGTCAGTGAAGGCTGACGGTCTCCAGGTCGTTTTCGTGAGCGTTCATCATGATCGCGTCACGGCTGTCGGAGAGCATGATCGGCGTCCCATCGGCCGCCAGCAGCGCCCACAGGGCAACCCCCGGCGTCATCGGCGGCACGTTCGGGAACAGTTCCCGCACCTCGTCCGACTGCATCGGCTTGACATAGGCGAGCTTGCCGCCACCAAGGCCGGCAAGGGTCTCAGGCGTCATGACCTGTCTCTCGTTCGTCATCGGTCTACTCCTTCCTCGCGGACCGGCTCAGCCGCGCCCGCCAATGTCGATCCGCTTGACCACCTTTTCGGCAGTTGGCCGGGCGAGATCGATCGACAGCAACCCGTCCTGGAGATCCGCGCCGAGCACTTCGATCCCCTCCGCCAGAACGAAGGTCTTCTGGAACTGGCGGGCGGCTATGCCGCGATGGAGATAGGTGCGCTCGGGCTCGTCGCTCTGACGGCCCCGGACGACTAGCTCGTTCTCCTCGACGGTGACCTCGATCTCATCGCGGCTGAATCCGGCAACGGCCAGCACGATCCGCAGCGTTTCGCCGCGTTCGGCCGTCTTCGGCAGTCGTTCGATGTTGTACGGCGGATAGCCGTCGCTGGCCGCCTTGGAGAGGCGGTCGAGGGCCCGCTCGACCTCGTCGAAACCGAGCAGCAGCGGGCTGGAGAACGCTGAAACACGCGTCATCTGGGTGGTCCTTGTTGAAGCGACCGTTGCAAGTTCCGGACCCATGCGGCATCCGGCGGGGACTTCCCGAGGTTCTCATATGGGGACAGCCGCGATTGCGATCAAGCGGCTGAAAAAGAGGTTTCAGAACAATGTGTTGGCGATCAGTCGGCAGGGCGCCCGGACCGCTCGCTGATGAGGCAGCAGGCTGAGGCCCAACCGGAATAGCCCTGCCAGGACGCCTGGCACCATTTCGTCCGATAGCCCGAGACGGACCGGCAGGACGAGACGTAAATGCCTGATCCGTCAGGCGGAATCGGAACGACGATGGAATAATTGGTACCCGGTCCGCTGCGCATGTTGAGGACGTCCCAGTTCGCCACGGCGGTGACGCGGTAGCTCTCCCTGCCAGAGGCCGAAGAGGCCTGATTATCGTTCCCGGAGGCTCCATTTCCGTCCACAATGTACCGGCTGTAGACCCAGCCTTGGACACACTCGAACCGGACCTCGCACCAGGGTAAACGGTAGCCTTTCACGTCCGTACAATTGCCGACCGCGATGCCAGTGCCGCCCGGCGGAATCTCGCCGACCTGAGCCCCGTTGCGGTTGGGTTCGGCGCGCACCGACAGCGTGTCGTTGGCGGCGATGCCGGTGACCCGATAGGTGCCATGCGGCGCGCCGCAGGCGGCCTGCCCGACCGGTGGCTTCGCCGGTGCCGGGACGGTGGGGGCCGGCGCGGCCTCGAGGGCGGCGATCTCGGTCTCGGCGCTGGCGGCATGGGCGCCCTTGGGGAAGGCGGCGAGATATTGCCGATAGGCGCCGGCGGTGGCGGCGCCGGAGGCGCGCTTCCAGGCCTCGGTCTCGACCTTGACGGCGAGCACCCGGCGGATCTGATCGGCACGGGGGCCGGTCGGATGCTGGGTCAGGAAGCCGCGATAGGCGTCCAGCGTGTCGGTGGCGACGGCGGTCAGGTAGTCGGTCTCGGCGAATTGATCGAGGGAGGGCTGCGGCGCGGCGGGGGCCGCGGGCGTCGCCACCGGTTCGGGGGCATGCGGCGCGAGAGCGACGGGCGTTGCCGGCGCGTCGCCGCCACTTCCCGGCACGAAGAAGAAATCGTCGGTGAGCGAGGAGGATTCCCAGGGCACCTGCTTGCCGCCGGTCTCGTCGACGACGCGGACCCGAACCTGCTTGAACACCTGCTCGATCGGCAGGCCCGGCTCGGCCAGCGTCTGGGCCAGTGCCAGGCTGTAGGGACTGTCGGCGCCATTGCCGTCGGCCGCGGTCTGGCCGGGCGCTGTGGCATAGGCGACGATCGATCCGGTCGGCGCGTCGACCCGGGCAAGGCCGCGCGCGGTGGAGCGGAAGCTGCGCTTCAGCGGATTGTCGCGACAGGCATCAAGAACGACGATGTTGATCGCGGCGCGGGCGAAAGCGACGGCATTCAGCACATCCGGCAGGCCGATCGCCTCGATGGCGACATCGCTTTCTCGCTCGATATTGGCGTCGACCGGGACCAGATAGTTGACCCCGTCCACCTGCAGGCCGTGGCCGGCATAGTAAACCAGAGCCACCGCCCCCTCGCCGCCCTTGGCGACCTTGTCGGCGAAATCGCGAACGGCGCGCTTCATGCCGCGCTGATCGAGATCGGTGAACTTCATCACATCGAAGCCGGCCTTGCCGAGCGCATCGGCGATGAGGACGGCATCATTGGCCGGATTGGTCAGGCTTCCGGCGTGGCGGTATGTGGAATTGCCGATAACGAGCGCGAAACGCGGACCGGCAAGGGCCGCGGCGGTGGCCAGGACCAGCACGGCAAGGCCGGCCAGAAGGGACAGACCCCAGTGGATCAGATCGTGATGCCAGCCCTCGATCCGGTCTTCACGCATCGTCCCGGCTCCCCTCCTCGTGGACGTCGTCGACAGCTTGGGTGCGACACTCTTGCCCAGCGGACGCTGTCTTGTCATCATAACAGGGGTAGCAATGGGCTGGAAACCTTCGCTGATCGGAGGTCGCTTCCGGCGGACAACAGCCTTCCACCAAGACAGGGGCGCACGCATGGTCCGGAAGCTGATTGGCGTATTGGTTGTACTGGCCATCGTGGCCGCGGGCGTCGGCTGGTTCCTGACGGCACCGAAGACGCTGGCGGCGACCGACCTTCCCGAGCACACGCCGGATGTGGCCAACGGCAAGTACATGTTCTTCGCCGGCGGCTGCGAATCCTGCCACGCGGCGCAGGACGCCAAGGGCGACGACATCTTCAAGCTCGGCGGAGGCTTGGCGCTGAAGACGCCTTTCGGCACCTTCCACGCGCCCAATATCTCGCCCGACAAGCAGCACGGGATCGGCAACTGGTCATTGATCCAGTTCGTCAACGCGATGAAGGAAGGCGTGCGCCCGGACGGCGCTCATCTCTATCCGGCTTTCCCCTACCCGTCCTATCAGCGGATGAAGATCGAGGACATCATCGACCTCAAGGCATTCCTCGACACGTTGCCGCCGGTAGCGAGCGACGCGCCGCCGCACGAATTGTCCTTCCCCTTCAACATCCGCCGCGGCCTCGGCCTGTGGAAGCTGCTTTATGTGAACGGCAAGACATTCACGCCCGATCCGAACGCCAGCGCCGAGATCAATCGCGGCGCCTATCTGGTGACCGGCCCGGCCCATTGCGGCGAGTGCCATTCGCCGCGCAACTTCATGGGCGGCATCGTCGCCTCGCGGGCGCTGAGCGGTGGTCCGGCGCCTGAGGGCGAGGGCTATATCCCCAACATCACGCCGGACAAGGACACGGGCATCGGCTCGTGGGGCCAGAGCGACATCGAGGCGGCGTTGGAGACGGGCTTCAAGCCGAACTTCGATTCGCTCGGCAGCTCCATGGCGCCGGTGCAGCGCAACATGGCGCCATCTGACGAAAGACGACCTGAACGCGATCGCCGCCTATCTGAAATCGGTCAAGCCGATCAATGCGCCCAAGCCGAAGCCGCCGAAGACGGCTTCCATGGGCTTCTGACTGCTGCGTTCAGACGCTGTTCAGCCGCGAAGGGCTAGTCGGGCGTCGGATTTCGTTACTGGAGCCGGACTGAAGCCATGACCAGCGCCGCGAGGAACAGAGCCAGAGGGAGCACCGCCGTGCTGGCGGCCGCGCTCGCGGCCGCGACGCTGGCGGGCGTCGCCCCGGCCGAGGCGGCCGACCGGCTGTTCGGCCTGGTCGTCGGCATCGACGACTATCTCGGGACCGTCAACGACCTGCAGGGCGCGGTCAACGACGCCACCGGCATCGCCGACGCGCTGAAGAAGGCCGGCGCCGACGACGTGCGTTTCCTGACCGATGGCGCGGCGACCAAGGCGGCGATCGAGAAGAACTGGAACGACCTCGTCGCCGAGGCGGGACCGGGCGATACGATCGTCTTCTCCTATGCCGGCCATGGCGGCCAGGAGCCGCAGCCGCCCGGGCTGGGACGAGCCCAACGGCCTCAGCGACAACTTCCTCCTCGGCGGCTACGAGGCCTCCGGGCCGGGCTCGAAGGAGCGTATCGTCGACTGGGAGATGTATCAGTGGCTGAAGGCGGCCGACAACAAGGGCATCGCGGTCGTCTTCGTCGCCAATTCCTGCCATTCCGGCACGATGTATCGGAGCGCCGGCTCCAAGGTCGTGCGCTACCGCACCGGCAAGTTCGCGGATCCGAGCCTCGCCGACGACCTGTTGAAGCTGCCCGACCCCTCGGCCAAGCAGGAGACGGCGCAGGACTTCAAGAACCTCACCTTCATCGCCGCCACCCAGGACAACATGCTGACGCCCGAGCTCACCATCGACGGCAAGCCGCACGGGGCGCTGAGCTGGGCCTTCGCCAAGGCCTTCGCCGTCGCCGACACGCAATGGCGACCATCATCTGAGCCAGCAGGAGCTGCTCGCCTATCTGGTGCCGACGGTCCAGGCCGAGGCCGAGAACCAGCAGATTCCCGAGCATCCTGCCGCTGCGGCCGGACGCCAAGCCGATCATGCGCGCCTTCGTCGGCAACGATCAGGGCGCGAGCGGGGCCGACACCAAGGTCGCCGACGCGGCGAATACGGCCGATACGCCGGTCGCGAACACCGGTGATGCCACCGACACGGCGGATACGGGCAATGACGGCAGCGTGGCGACGACGCCCGAACCGGCGCCGAAGGCCGCGACCCAGCCGGAGCCGGCCAAGGTCGATACGACGATCGTCCATCTGTTCGTCCGCGGCGGCGTGCCGGCCGACCTGCCGGATGTCGAGGGGGTCGCGCTCACCGACGACGAAAGCAACGCCGATCTGATCTGGGACCGGACCGACCACACGGTCAACCACCGGATCGGCGGGCTTGTCGCGCAGGACGTCACCGATGACGGCATCGCCGCGATCCTTTCGAAATGGTCGGCGCTGGCCTTCATCAAGGCGCATATCGGCGAAGACCCGGTGTCGCTGTCGACGCCGTCGGGCAACCAGACCTACAATCGCGGCGAGATCGTCCAGCTCGCCATGGACGGCGCCCGCTTCCCCTATCTGACCCTGTTCAACCTGCCGCCGGACGGCCGGGTCGAGTTCTTCATTCCGGCGAACGACAAGGAAACCAATTTCGACTGGCGCGGTCAGCACATGTCGGAACGGTTCCGTGTCGACCAGCCGCCCTTCGGCGCCGAGCATCTGGTCGCCATCCTGACGCCGCAGCCGGCTCTGGCGCTGCATGAAGCGCTGAGGTCCATGTCGGTCGCCTCGCAAGCCATCGCGGGCTGGCGGCGACCTTGCGCACCACACTTGCCGAACACGCCCTTCCAGGCGGGCGTCGTCGGCATCTACACCAATGGGGGCACGTGATGAGCCGCATGGCGTCTACTGCTCCTGGCGGGCGCGACGACGGCGTTCTCGGCACGCCGTGCCGGCCCTGGCCGACAAGGCGCTGGTCATCGGCATCGACAGCTATGCCGACGCGCGCTTCTCGCTGCAAGGGCGGCACAGCTCGGCCATGACGCCAAGGCGATCGCCGATCTGCTGACCGGCTCGCTCGGCTACAGCGCGGCCGACGTGCGCGTGCTGGTCAACGACGCAGGCGACGCGGGCGGCCATCCTCGACGGGCTTCAACGACTGGCTGATCGGCGGAACGCAGCCGGCGAGCGCGTGTTCTTCTATTTCTCCGGACAGGGCTACTTCCAGAAAGACGACAATGGCGACGAGGCCGACGGGCTCGACGAGACGCTGGTGCCTTTCGACGCCAAGGTCGGCGCCGGCGACCCGCCGGAGGTCGCCGGCATGATCACCGACGACGAGCTGGTGACGCTGATGCGCCGGCTGCAGGGCCGCAAGGTGACGATCGCGGTCGATGCCGGCCATTCCGGCTTCGTCTCGGCCGGCAGTCCCGAAGCGGCCACCAACAGCGGCAAATTCCGCGTCGCCACGCTCGGCACCAAGACGCGCTCGATCGTCGTCGAGCCGGCGGCCAAGGCCCAGAAAGCCGAGGGACCGCCGCTCGATACCGGCGGCCTCGGACCGGACGTCGCCGTCTTCACCGCCGACCTCGGGCGGCCAGGCGCCGCTGGTCGAGGGCGGCGACGGCGTCTTCACCAAGGCCTTCGTCGATGCGATCAAGGACAAGGGCGCCGACACCAACCACAACGGCATCGTCTCGAACGCCGAGATCCTCGCCTTCCTGCGCGAGCGCTCCAAGACTGCCTGCGCCGACGAGAAGGGCTGCGACCTCGGCCTGACGCCGACGCTCGGGCCGGCGGCGGCGGCCGGCAACACGCCGGCCGAGACGACCGCAGCGGATCGGGCAAGCTCACCGCCGACCAGATCCTCGACTTCTTCGCCAAGGGCAACACCGAGGGCGTGACGCTGGAACAGATCCCGCCTTCGCCGATCAAGGTCGGCACCAAGGACGTGCGCTTCCGCGTGACCAGCCCGACGGACGGCAGCCTGGTCCTGCTCGACCTTTCCGACGACGGGACCCTGACGCAGCTCTTCCCCAACAGCCTGGCGCGCGACAAGGAGCGCGACGGACGGATTCTCGCCGGTAGCCCGATCACCGTGCCTGACGACTATTATGGCATCCACTTCAACGCGACCTCGCCGACCAGCGGCACGCTGATCGCGCTGGTGACGACCGAACCGATCGATCTGCCGGTGACGGTCAAGACGCGCAAGATCGAGGTGATCCCGCGCGAGCAGGCAACACAGACCTTCCTGCCGGCGATCGCCGCGGCGCTCGACGCGCCCGCCGATACCTCGGCAGATACTCCGACTCGGTCGATCGACTGGTCGGTGGCGACGCTACGCTACGAAATCGTGAAGTAGGAACTCGAACCAACGACGCCGTCGGCATCGGCCGCGGCGACGATGACAGCCACGGAGGCAACGATGACCGGCCGCACCACGATCTTGAAGACCCTGGTATTGAGTGCCGCGATCCTGATGGCGGCGCCGCTCGCCGGCTGGGCTGACGACGCTCTCAACTTCGACATTCCATCCGAGACGCCGGACAGCCCGGCGGGTGCCGCGGCGCCCGCCGACCAGCAGCCGGCTGCCGAGGCGCCAGCGGCAGCGTCGGCTTCAGCCGCAGCACCGGCGGGTGACACGGTTCCCGTCGCCGGCCTGCCGGCGGACGTGACGGTGCCGACCGATCCGGTCGCCAAGGCGGCCTTCGACGTGCTCGAGAAGCACTGCTCGCGCTGCCACCAGGAAGGCATGCTCGGTCGATCGGATCAAGCCGGCCAAGGATTTCGGCTTCATCCTCAAGCTCGACAAGCTTGCCGCCGATCCGCACTACATCGTTCCGGGCAATCCCGATGCCTCGAAGATCGTGCAGCTCATCCTCAACAAGGAGATGCCGTACGACGTCAATTACGAGTTCGACACGACCAAGCCAGAAGTGACCGACCAGGACGTGCTGGCATTGCGCAACTGGATCACGGCACTGGGCGCCTCGCAGACGGCGTCGTGCTCGTCGCGCGGCTTCATGTCGCCGACCGACGTGGTCACGGCCATTGCCAAGGACCTCGACTCGCTCGACAAGACCCGGGTCGGCTCGACACCCGCTACCTGACGCTGACCAACCTCTACAATTCCTGCGCCAGCGACACCGAGATGAAGGTGTACCGGCAGGGCACCATCAAGCTGCTCAACTCGCTGTCGACCGTCTCCGACGTGGTCAAGCTCGAGACCGTCGACGAGGCCGGCACGATCATCCGCTTCAACCTGAAGGATGTCGGCTGGAGCACCGACGACTGGAATCAGGTCCTGTCGTCCTACCCCTACGCGGTGAAGCCCGACACGCCGATGTTCGACCTGGTGTCGAGCGCGACGCTGACGCCGCTTCCCTATGTGCGCGCCGACTGGTTCGCCTTCACCGCCGCGCAGCCGCCGCTCTACGACAAGCTGCTCCACCTCGCGGACAGCTTCCCGGGGCTCGAGAAGGAGCTCGGCTTCGACGTGGCCAAGAACATCGCCGACTTCAACGTCAAGCGCGCCGGCTTCCAGCACTCGGGCGTGTCGGAGAACAACCGCATGATCGAGCGCCACACCATCTCGACCGGCTATCTGTGGACGTCCTACGACTTCTCCGGCAATCGTGGTCGACAGAGCTTCTTCGAGTTCCCGCTCGGCCCGGGCGACGGCGAGTTCGCCTTCCAGGCCCAGGGCGGCGAGACGATCTTCTCGCTGCCCAACGGCTTCCAGGGCTACTACCTCAACAAGTCCGACGGCACCAAGCTCGACAAGGGCCCGACCCAGATCGTGCGCGACCTGTCGCGGCGCGACCTGACGGTCACCAACGGCATCTCCTGCATGGGCTGCCACGACCAGGGCATCCGCAAGGCCAAGGACGAGGTGCGCGCCCATGTGATCGACAACCGGTCCTTCCCGAAGTCGGTGCGTGACGCGGTCGCCGCGCTCTACCCGACCAATGACGAGATGGACGCGGTGCTGGCGGCCGATACCGACAGCTTCCACAAGGCCATGGCCGAGGCCGGACTCGACCCGACGCTCAAGCTGAACGGCGTCGAGATGATCAACGCGCTGTCCAAGCGCTACGAGAACGATGTCGAGCTGCCGCTCGCCGCGGCCGAGTTCGGAGAGGATGTCGATACGTTCAAGGACGCGGTGGAGAGCGCCGGCGACGGCGAGACGATCCGGCTCGGCCGCCGTCTCGAGCAGGGTCTGGTGCCGCGTGACCTGTTCGAGCAGCAATATGCCGACATCGTCACCAAGGTCTCGGATCTCGAGAAGATCGACCTCGGCGACCGCCCCGGCGAAGACGGTGGAGGTCGCCAAGGTGACGGCGCCGCCGGTCGCCGTGGCCCGCGACTTCGACCTGTCGCTGATCTCCGACCACTCGACCTACCATGTCGACGACCACCCGGTGTTCACCGTCACGGCAGCGCATGACTGCTTCCTGACGCTGATCAATGTCGACGGCAAGGGCGTGGCGACGGTGATCTTCCCGAACAAGTTCCAGAAGGACAATCACCTAGCCGCCAATACCGACCTTCAGTTCCCGTCAAGCGACGCGCCGTTCCAGTTCCGCTTCGCCGATCCGGGCACCGAGACAGTGGTCGCGACCTGCAGCCTGACCGACAAGCCGGTCGACAACACCAAGGTCGACTTCGCCCAGGTGTTCACCGACCTCGGCGACTACACCAAGCACCTGACCCGCTCGATCAAGGTCGAGGCCAAGGCGACGCCGGCCAAGACCAAGACGCACGGCGACATCGTCGCCCGCGCGGCGATCAAGATGAAGGTGGAGTAACGATGCGCCTCACCCTCCTCGCCCTGCTGCCGGCAGCCTTCCTTGCGCTGTCGGCGGCGCCCGCCGCGGCCGATTGCACGGCGATCGCTGCCAAGATCAAGACGGCGCTCGACCGCCAAGGACGTCGGCTCCTATGCCGCCTTGCAGAAGGAAATGATCGCCGAGCCGACCTGCGACGGCGCGCCTATCGCGACCAGGTCGGGCGGACGATGGCGCGCTCGGCGCTGACGACGCTGTCGACCGATTCGCCGCCCGAGGTGATCAAGACGGCGGCGCAATATCGGCCGGCCGTGGCAGGTGCTTGTCGCGCTGGGCGATGCCTATTACGCCGAGAAGGACTGGGCCAACGCGGTCAAGGCTTACGAAGAAGCCATGGACGACATGCGCGACGCCGTCGCCAATCCGACGCCGCCGCCGGTCGACATCGAGAAGCGGGTCTACAAGCGGGCCGTCGAGGCGCGGGCGCTCAGCCCGGTCTTCGTCGCCACCCGCTCCTTCCGCGGCAAGAAATCGGGCCTCGCCTCGCCGAACTTCCGCAACTTCACCGTGGAAGTCGGTGCCGGTGCCGGTACGCTTCGAGACCGATTCGGACGCGCTGACCCCCGACGGCGCCGCGGCGGTCGAGGACATGTACGCCTATCTCGAAAGCGAGTCGCCCGACCACGTCATCATCATCGGGCACACGGATCCGCGCGGCTCCGATTCATACAATTATGATCTCTCGCTACGCCGCGCGGCCTCGGTCGCCGACTATCTCAAGAAGCTCGGCTATGCCGGCAAGATCGACACCGACGGGATGGGCGAGAGCCAGCCCTTCGTGCCCGACGACGAGGCGAAGTACAATCAGGACGAACTCTTCGCCTTCGACCGGCGCGTCGAATACAAGGTCGGTCAATAGCCCCGCCAAATCGCCGGGCGCGCCTGCACAGAGCGGGTCATCGTTTGAAGGAACGATGGCCCGCTCTTGCTTGTTGCCCTCATCGCCGGTCGCAGGGGGAAGGCGCTACGGCGTCTCCCATTTGCCGGATTTCTCCGAGCGGAACAGGGCGTCGATCACGCGCATCTGCAGGATCGACATCCTCGACGCCGAATTCCAGCTTCTCCTTGCCGAGCACGGCCCGCGAGAAGGCTTCCGCCTGAAGCTGGTACTGGTCGGCCTTGTCCATCTTGATGCGTCTTGGCCGAGCGGTCGCCGAGTTCCTTGCCGTCGTCGAGATAGAGGCGCATGGCGCCGCCCTGGGTGGCGTTGAACGGGATCTCGACTTCGACCCGCGCCTTGGTGCCGAGGATGTTGACCCGCTGATAGGGCGTCGCCTGGGTCGAGACGGTGAAGGTGAGGTGGCGGCCTTCGCCGAAATCGATGAGGGCGCTGGTGGTGCGGTCGGTCTCGAACTTCGGATCGCGGTCGATCAGCGACATGACGCGGACCGGCTCGGCGCCGAAGACGTAGCGGGCGACGACGATCGGGTAGCAGCCGATATCGTAGGCGGCGCCACCGCCGATATCGTTCATGTTGCGGACGTTCTTCGGGTCGACATTGTAATAGCTGAAGAGCGACTGGATGGCGCGTAGCTCGCCGAGCTTGCCCTTGCGCGCCAGGTCACGAGCCTTCTTCCATTGCGGATGATGGCGCACCATGAAGGCTTCGGCGATGAGGATGCCCTTGGGCGCGGCGCGAAGCTGCTCGGCCTCCTTGGCCGTGATCGCGATCGGCTTCTCGCACAGGACGTGCTTGCCCTTTTCGGCGGCCTGCAGTGTCACCGGCACATGAAGGTGATTGGGCAGCGGATTGTAGACAGCGTCGATCTCGGGATCGTCGAGGAGCTCCTCGTATGAGCCATAGGCGACCGGGATGCCGAGCTTCTTCGCCGCCTTCTTCGCCAGTCCAGGCTTGCGCGACGCGATCGCCCGAACCTCGAATTCCTTGCTCTTCAACATGGCGGGTATGACGTGCGCGATGCCGATATTGGCGGTCGAGATAATCCCCCAGCGCACCTTGCGACTGGCCTTCCTGGCGGCTTTTGCCATCGAACTCTTCTCCCCTTGGCGCCGAACGGACGCGGCCGGCTAGGCAAGCCTGTTACGACCCGTTTGGCAAGTGAGCACGGGGGATTTCAACGCGAGAGGCGCGGGTTCAGGCTGGCCTAGATGCCCGCATACCAAGCGTAGCCGCGATCCTCCCAGAATCCACCGCCGCCGCGTCCGAAATCGGCAAGGCTCGCGGCGGCATCGATGCGCATCACGTATTTGGCCATCTTGTAGCCGAGCTGGCGCTCGACACGGAGGCGGAGCGGCGCACCGTGTGGGACGGGCAGCGTCTCGCCGTTCATCGCATAGGCGAGGATCGTCTGGGGATGATAGGCATCGGCGAGGTCGATCGACTCATAGTAGCGCCCGGATCCATCCAGCGTCTTTTCGAGCTGATCGGCGCAGGTAAAGACGATGAAGCGCGCCGAGGGCTTCAGCCTGACATGATCGAGCAGGTGCGCAAGCTGCAGGCCGGTCCATTGGCCGATGCAACTCCAGCCCTCGACACAGTCGTGGCGGGTGATCTGGGTCCGCGACGGCATGGCGCGCAGATCGGCGAGGGAGAATTCGCCCGGCTTCTCGACAAGGCCACCGATCTTCAGTGCCCAGTCGGCGAAGCCGTTCGCGGCGTGGGCGCGATAGTCGGGGTCGTCCGGATTGGTGGAACCGTTCGGCTTGAAATAAGCTGAGATGTCGGCCTTGGAGAATTCTGTCGCGCGCGAGCGCGGCGACAGGAAGAAGCGCTGCGTGACCTTCGTCAGGTCCTCAGCGGAGGACAGAACGCCGCGAAACCAGCTCCTGGAGGCAGAATCGAGCGCATCGCAGCCTGAAAGCGCCAAGGCGCCGGCGGAGACCAGACCACCGGTCAGAAGCCGCCGGCGGCTGATGACGATCCTAGACATGGGGCGAGCCCTCCATCGTCTCGGGATCGACCGCGTAGCGGCCCGTCACCATGGAGCGCAGATTGTTCCAGACGCCCGAGAGAATGACCATGACGACATGGACCAGCACGAAGAGAACGACGAGGCTGGCGCAGATGAAGTGGACCGTGCGGGCGCTCTGCCGGCCGCCGAAGGCGGCAGGCAGCCAGGGCGCGATCGCGTCGATGCCGGGTGACATGGCGAGCCCGGCGAGAATGAGGACCGGCAGGACGATGAAGATGACGGCGAGGTAGGTCAGCTTCTGCAGCACGTTGTAGTCGCGCACGCGTTCGAAGTGCAGGCGCAGGTGATTGAGGATCGAACGGCCGATACCGCGAAGCTGGTCGCGACCGGGAACGAGATCGCGCCAGACATGGCGGTTGGCGAGGCTGGCGATGACATAGACCAGTCCGTTGATGACGAAGATCCAGGCGAAGAAGAAGTGCCAGCGGCGGCCGGTCGCCAGGTCCTGGTAGCTCGGGAGCGTGATCCAATCGGGAAGACCACGCGCCTCGAGCCCGCCATCGGCGCCGCTCGATAGGCCGAGAAGGCCGGTCGTGTCGAAGTCGTGGCCGAGAACCGACGTAATGCCGCGGGGGTGGCCTCCGCTGCCTGATTCCGCACGCATCGAGAGGACGGGATCGTCGAAGGTCGACTGGTGCCCCCAATAGAGCGCCGGGTGGGCATTGAAGATCTGCAGGCCGCTCATAAGCAGGAAGAGAAGGCAGACCACGTTGATCCAATGGGTGACGCGGACGAGCAGCGAATGGCGCTTGACCAGCACCTGTCTCCCTCCGCCGAGTCGGGTCGACATGTTTCCGTCCTCTTGTCGCGGCGTGGCCAAAGCAGCCATTGCCTTCGACATAGACTACGCCGGCGGACGAAGAAGAGTTTCAGCGCTTCAAGGAAAGGTGAGGATCAGACGCCGATACGGCCGGCGGCAAGGGCGCCGGCGACGGCGGCGGCAAGCACCGTCGCGTCGTGCCCGGCAAGCATCAGGCGCGAGGGCACGCCCTCATGCAGGGCAATCACGGCGGCGGTGGTTGCCAGCGACCAGCCGATGCCGACCGCGATCAGCGCCGCGACGATCGCCGCCGGATCCTTGATGACGAGCGCACCGAAACCGGCCAGCGCGACCAGCGCCAGGCCAACAAGCGCCAGGGGCACGGGCCCGAAGCGGCGGACGATCGGCGCAAGGCCGAGCGCCGGCGCATACATGGCAACGACATGCCAGGAGACCGCGCCGAGGATGCCGCCAAAACCGATACCGCAGGTGGCAAGGCCAAGCGGGCCATAGGCCATGACCGCGGTCATGCCGAACCAGGCGCAGGCGGCGACAAGCGTCGGCAGCGAGCCAGGTGCGCTCGCCCGGCCCTCGTCTCTTCGTCGTCCGCGACGGGGGTCTCTGATGGCAGCACGAGCGCGGCGGCAAGAGCGACGACATGGGCGCAGGCGACGAGGATCGCCGTGCCGACGCCGAGGACAGGGGTGAAGGCAGGCTCGAACAGGCCGGCAAGCGAGGGCGCGATCAGGCCAACGGCGGCGCTGGCGCCGATGACGATGGCAGTGGCGCGCGCCCGGTCGGCGGCGGCGACGCCAAGCGCGGCGGCATGGCGATAGCGCAAGGCGAAGCCGTTGGCGAGGCCGAGCCAGAAGGCGCCGAGGACCAGCGAGGCGAAAACGCCGTGAAGCAGCGACCAGGCGACGACGAGACCGCCGGCAATGCCGAGGCTGGCACCGAGCGCGAAGGCGGCGCGGCGGCCGAAGGCGTCGGTGAGGATGGCAGCCGGGAAGGTCGCGGCAACGGCGCCGATGAGATGGGCGGCAAAGGGCACCGTGACCAGGCCCGGCTCCGGCGCCAGCATCAGGCCGGCGAGCGGCAGGAAGCCGTAGCTGAGGACCTGGGACAGGACTGAGGCCGCCGCGCCAAGGCTGAGCAGCGCCACTTGGCGGCGCGAACCCGGCGCGGCGGCCAGCCCCCCTACCCCCGGGGGACAGACGCATTGGGCAAGCCCCGCCCGGGCAGAACCGGCGAGGCTCATTGTTTCTCTCCGCGCTTGCGCGGCTCGACATCGCTGTCGTCGAGGACCCTCAGAGCGGCGCCGTCGAGGTCGTCATACTGGTGGTGGCGGAGCGACCACAGGAAGCCGAAAAGCCCGACGAGCCCGAGGAAGAGTGCCAGCGGCACGAGATAGGCGAGGACGTTCATGCGGTCACCCAATCCGGCTTGGCGGCGGGCTGCGGGCGCCTTGCCCGTGGCACGCGGCCGGGCGCGCAGCGCGTTGAGGGTGACGGTGAGCGAGGAGGCCGACATGGCGAGCGCGGCGATCAGCGGCGTGACGAAGCCGAAGACGGCAAGCGGCACCGCGGCGAGATTGTAGAGCGCGGAAAAGGTCAGATTCTGGGTCATCAGGCGCCGGGCACCGCGCGAGATCGTCACGGCGTCGACGATCGGCGCCATACGCTCGCCGAGGAAGACAGCATCGGCCTGGGCCTGGGTGATGTCCATGGCAGTGATCGGCGACAGGGAGACATGGGCAGCGGCGAGCGCCGGCGCGTCGTTGAGCCCGTCACCGACCATGGCGACCTTGCGGCCTTCGAGCGCCAGGGCCTGAAGGGTTGCAATCTTGGCGGCGGGCGTCCGGCCGGCGGAATAGACCGCGATGCCGAGCGCCTCGGCGATCGGAGCAACCGATTCCTCGCGATCGCCGGACAGGATGCGGCAGTCGAGGCCGAGCGCCTGCAGGCGGCGGATGGTGGCGAGTGCGTCGGGGCGCAACGTCTGACGGATGGCGAAGACGGCGGTCTCCGTGCCATGGCGGAAGGCGATAAACGAAGTGCCGGGCTCGGCCGCAGGCGGCGTCACTTCGCAGAATGCGGGGCTGCCGAGACGCGCCTCGCGGCCGTCGATCATGGCGCGCACGCCCTGCCCCGGTTCCTCGACCGCCCCCTCGAAAGCGGCGAGGTCACGGTGATCGCCGGCAAGGGCCGCGGCAAGCGGATGGCGGCTCGACAGGCTGAGACGGCGGGCGCGGGCGAGGATGCCGGGATCGATGGTGCCGGTTTCGGCGAGATGCGGTTCGGGCAGGGTCAGCGTGCCGGTCTTGTCGAAGACGAAGGTATCGACCTCGGCGAGCCGCTCGATGGCATCGCCCTGATTGAGGAAAATGCCGCGCCGGAAGAGCGCGCCGGCGGCGACCACCTGAACGGCGGGCACGGCCAGCGCCAGGGCACAGGGGCAGGTGATGATGAGGACGGCGGTGGCGACCAGCACCGCCTGATGCAGGCCGGCGCCGGCGATCAGCCAGCCGATGGCGGCAAGCAGTGCCGTCGAGTGGACGAAGGGGGCATAGAGACGCGCGGCGCGGTCGGCGAGTGCCACCCGGCGCGAGCGCGCCTCGCCCGCGCGGTCGAGCAGGGTTTGGACCTCGTCGACCAGCGAGCCGCCTGCGGGCGCCGCTACCCTGAGGGTGAGCGCCCCGGCGCGGTTGAGCGTGCCGGCATAGATCGTGTCGCCCGGACCAACCGTTCTGGGCAGGGTCTCGCCGGTGACCAGACTCTCGTCGATCTCGGATATGCCCTCGAGGATGACCGCGTCGGCGGCGATACGGTCACCGGGGCGAACGCGCATGCGGTCGCCGGGCACCAGGGTCGCGGCGGGAACCGAAATCGTCGTGCCGTCGTCGGCGAGCCTGTCGGCGTTCTCGGCCTTGAGGGCGGCGAGATTGCCGGCGAGCGCCCGGGTCTTGCGGCGGGCGATCTGATCGATCGTGCGCCCGGCAAGCAGGAAGAACAGCAGCATCAGGGCGCTGTCGAAATAGGCCTCCTCGGCGTGAATGGCGGTCTCGTAGAGCGAAACGCCAAGCGCCAGGATGACGCCGATCGATATCGGCACATCCATATTGGTGTGGCCGGCGCGGAGCGCGCGAAAGGCGCTCATGAAGAAGGGCTGGCCGGCGAAGGCAGCGGCCGGCAGGGCGATCAAAGCCGAGAGCCAGTGGAAGAAGTCGCGGGTCTCGGGCGTGATGTCGCTGACATTGCCGGCCCAGACAGAGACCGACAGGAGCATGACGTTCATCGCCGCGAAGCCGGCGATCGCCAGGGAACGCAGAAGTTTGCGCATCTCCTCGGCCGAATCTTCCTCGACGGCGCGGGTCGAGAAGGGATGGGCGCGGTAGCCAAGGCGGGTGAGCGTCTCGATGAGGGCGCCGGGCTCGGCGCTCCCGTCCTGCCAGTCGACGCCGACGCGGCGCAGCGTGTAATTGACCCTGGCGCCGACGACGCCGGGCACCGCGCAAAGGCCCTTCTCGATAGTGCCGATGCAGGCGGCGCAATGGATGCCGTCGACCGCGAGGTCGAGATGCGAGACGCCGTCGCCGGCATCGGTCACATAGTGCGAGAAGTCGACGGCAGCCATCGCCGTCTCACTCCACGATCACGCGGTTCTGGGAGCGGAACAGCCGGTGGCGGCCCCTGCTGACGATGATGTCGAGAAACCATTGGCCGCCCGCGGCATCGGCCGTGCCGCGATAGGTGCCGGCCTCGGTCTCGGTCATGGTGAAGGCGACGTCGCGCCGCTCGTCGATCGGATGGGCGAGGTGAACCTTGAGGTCGGCACCGGTGATGGGATGGCCGTTGGCGTCGGCAAGGGTCACGGTAACGGTCTCGGCGCCGGTGGCCGCCGGCGTCAGGCGCGCATCGACCTTCCAGTGGCGGGCGTCCTGCGCCTCGGCCGCGGCCTCCTCGCTCATATAGGTGAGGCCGGCCTGGTAGGAGCTCGGCGTATCGACGCCGCCATAGGTCGAGATGGCGGCGCGCATCATGAAGAAATTGACCACGAAGATCACGCCGAAGAAGGCGATGAGGAGGAAGAGGACATGCCGGCCGGTCAGCTCGCCCGCTTCGCGGAACCGGATGCTGGGCATACGAAGGTTCATCATTCCGCTCCTACGCCAGGATCGCCCGGGCCGCGGAAATTGTCCCTGGCCGTGGCGGTGGTGCCGTCGCTCTGATCGACGACGACAAAGGTGATCGGAACCGAGGGCGCGGTGACGGCATGATCGAGGCTGACCACGGCACGCAATTCGCGGGTCTGGTCGGGGCCGACCTCGGCGACGGTGGCACCGTTCTCGACATCGGCACCAACGACCTCAAGCGTGGCATCGGGCAGGCCTTTGAGCGCGACGGTGAAGCGGTGGGCGGTGCCGTGCTTGTTGAGGATGCGGATCGTGTAGGCGTTGCGAATGCCGCCATCAGAGAGCTGCACGAATTCCGGATTGCGGTCGTGCAGGACATTGATGCCGGTCAGGGCGCGCGAGCTCAGTGACCACAGCATCACGCCGCCGACGATCACGATCAGGGCAAAGTAGAGCACCGTGCGCGGCCGGATCAGCCGGGCGACGGTCTGCTTGCCTTCCTGGCGCAGGCGGATGTTGACGTCGGTGTCGTAGCTGATCAGCCGCGCCGGCCGGCCGATCTTGGTCATGACCGTGTCGCAGGCGTCGATGCACAGACCGCATTGAATGCAGCCGAGATTCGGACCGCCGCGGATGTCTACGCCCGTCGGGCACACGGCGACGCACTGGTTGCAGTCGACGCAATCCCCGGCGAGTTCGCCGGCGGTGCGGGCCGCGGTAGCCTTCTTGGCCGACATGCGCGGCTCGCCACGATCGAAACGATAGGTGACGTTGAAGGCGTATTCGTCGGTCAGCGCCGCCTGGATGCGCGGCCAGGGACACATGTAGAGGCACACCTGCTCGCGCATGAATCCGGCAAGCGAATAGGTCGTAAAGGTGAGGATGCCGATCCAGATATAGGCGATCAGCGGTGCCTGGAAGGTGGCAAGGTCATGCACCAGGGTCGGCGCGTCGTCGAAATAGAGCACCCAGGCGCCGCCCGTCCACCAGGCGGTCATGAGCCAGAGGAAGTGCTTGGCACCCTTGCGCATGACGAGCTCAGGCGTCCATTTGGCCTTGTCGTGGGCCATGCGGTCGCGACGATCGCCTTCGGTCCAGCGCTCGATCGCGAGGAACAGGTCGGTCCACACCGTCTGCGGGCAGAGATAGCCACACCAGACCCGGCCAGCGAGCGCGTTCATCAGGAACAGCCCCAGCGCGGCCAGAATCAGCAAGCCGGTGATGTAGTAGACCTCCTGAGGCCAGATCTCGATGAAGAAGAAGTAGAAGCGCCGGTTGGGGAGATCGATCAGCACCGCCTGGTCGGGCGCACCCGGCCCACGGTCCCAGCGGATGAAGGGCGTCAGGTAATAGATGCCCAGCGTGATGAGAAGCACGATCCACTTGATCCGGCGGAACGTGCCGCTGACCTTCTGCGGATAGACCTTCTTGTGCTTCTGGTAGAAGGGCTCGTCGTTGCCCTCCATGTCATCGATATCGGCGGAAACGTTCATCAGAGACAGCCTGACCCTTCGCGATCAAAGCTCCTCCTAGGCCAGTTCCCACCGGCCAACTTTGATCAAGCTCAAATCGGGCATGCCGCGACCCGCGACAAAACCCAGGTATCGCGGATTTCCATGAGGCCGAGCCCGACCGCATGGATGACGAGGCTGTCGAGATGGCCCTCCATCCCCGCCGTGAAGCGGGACCACAGACGCTTGAGGTGGAAGACGCCGAGCTCGCCGACATCGGTCGGCGCCGCGAGCACTGTATCCATGTCGAACGATCCTCCGACGAACGATCGGGGCGCCGACCGCCCGGGTCGCCGTCCCGATCGATTCCCGCCGTCTTGCGGGGGAGACAACCCGGGTCACCCCGGCATCGCCAGAAGACTACCCTCATCTCCGGTTGTGTGCATCCCTGCCCTATTCGCCGCCACCGAGCGAGTGGACATAGAGCGTCAGGGCCTTGATGGTCGTCGGGTCGAGGCGCTCGCCCCAGGCCGGCATCGAGCCACCACGACCATTGGTGATGGTGGTGACGATGGTCGCGTAACTCGATCCGTAGAGCCAGACCTTGTCGGTCAGATTGGCCGAGCCGACATCGCGCTTGCCCTTGCCGTCGTCGCCGTGACAGACGGCGCAATTGTCGGTGAAGACCTTCTTGCCCGCCTCGAGATCGACACCTTCGGGAGCGCTGAGGCCGGACAGGGAGCGGACATAGCCGGCGACATTGTGGATCTGCGTCGCGTTGAGGGTGCCGTCGCGGCCGAAGGACGGCATGAGGCCCTGACGACTGTCGGCGTTGGTATTGCGGACGCCAAAAGTGATCGTCTGCTTGATCGCGGCCGGCGTGCCACCCCACAGCCAATCGTCGTCGATGAGGTTCGGATAACCGACGGCCCCGCCACCGCCCTGGCCGTGACAGGGCGCGCAGTTCTCCTTGAAGGCGATCCGGCCATAGGCAAGCGTGAAGTCGAGCAGGCCGGCGTTCTTGTCGATCTCGCCGATGTCGGTCTTGGTGAGCGCGGCGACCATGGGCGCGCGGCTGGCATTAAGGGCGTCAAGCTCCTGGACGACAGCCGTGCGCGAATGCCAGCCGAGGACGCCGCCGGTCGCCGAGCTGAGCATCGGCCAGGCCGGATAGACGACCCAATAGCCGATCGCGAACAGGACGCAGGCGTAGAAGATCCAGAGCCACCAGCGCGGCAGCGGGTTGTTCAGTTCGCGCAGTCCGTCCCACTCATGGCCGGTCGTCGGCGTCCCGGTGAGGGCGTCGATGTGCTGCGTCTCATGCTCGGCCATGATTTAGTCCTCGCGAAGGGGAAGCCGGGCCGCGTCCTCGTAGCGGCGCTTCTGCGAGGGCCGCATGACGAGGACGACGACGACGACAAAGACCAGGAAGAAGTAGATGAGGCCCCAGGATTGAGCGAAGTGGGCCAGCATGTAGTAAGTGTCTGTCAACTCGGACATTCTTGGCTCCTCAGCGAATGTTCGCCTTGTCGTCGTAGAGCTTGAAGTCGACCTCGGTGCCGAGCGACTGCAGATAGGCGATGAGCGCGTCGGCCTCGGTCAGATGGCCGGTGGCGAGCCCCGTTTCCGTGAAGGCGCGGATATTGGCCTTGGGATAGCGGGCGAGCAGCGCGTCGGCGGAATCCGGCTCGTTGGTGCCCTGAGCCACGGCGTCGGCGACGGCATCGTTGATGTCGTCCTGCGTGTAGGGGACGCCCTCGACCCTCAGGACCGACATGTCCTGAGCGATATGCATGATGTCGTTGTCGAGCGGCGTCTGGGCGAGCCAGGGATAGGACGGCATGATCGAGCCGGGCACCACCGAGCGCGGATTGTTGAGGTGGTCGAGATGCCAGGCGTCGGAGTACTTGCCGCCGACGCGGGCGAGATCGGGACCGGTCCGCTTGGAGCCCCACTGGAAGGGGTGGTCGTACATGGACTCGGCGGCGAGCGAGTAGTGCCCGTAGCGTTCGACCTCGTCGCGCAGCGGCCGGATCATCTGCGAGTGGCAGAGATAGCAGCCCTCGCGGACATAGATGTTGCGGCCGGCGAGTTCGAGCGGCGAATAGGGACGCACGCCGTCGACCGTTTCGATCGTGTTCTTCAGGTAGAAGAGCGGGACGATCTCGACGAGACCGCCGATCGCGATGACCACCAGCGCGGCGAAGAGCAAGTAGATCGCGTTGGTTTCGAGGATCTTGTGCTTGGCCCAGACCGACATGTCGGGTCTCCTTACTCAGCGGGGACCATGGCGGGCCGGGCGGCCGGCACGGCGGAGGAATCGGGCAGTGCGATGGTCTTCCAGAGGTTGAAGGCCATGAGCACGGTGCCAGCGAGGAAGAGGAAGCCGCCAAGCGCCCGGATGATGTAGAAGGGGTGCATGGCCTCGACGGTCTCGACGAAGGAGTATTCGAGGAAGCCGAGCGAGGTGTAGGCACGCCACATCAGGCCCTGGAGGATGCCGGCCACCCACATCGAGGTGATGTAGAGGACGATGCCGAGGCTCGAGATCCAGAAGTGCCACTCGACCAGCTTGAGCGAGTAGAGGCCCTTGCGGTTCCACAGCCACGGCACCAGGCAGTAGACGGCGCCGAAGGAGATGTAGGCGACCCAGCCGAGCGCGCCGGAATGGACGTGGCCGATGGTCCAGTCGGTGTAATGCGACAGCGAGTTGACGATCTTGATCGACATCATCGGCCCCTCGAAGGTCGACATGCCGTAGAAGGCGACCGCCACGACCATCATGCGCAGGACCGGATCGGTGCGCAGCTTGTCCCAGGCCCCCGACAGCGTCATCAGGCCGTTGATCATGCCGCCCCAGGAGGGCATCCACAGCATGATCGAGAAGGTCATGCCGAGGGTCTGCGCCCAGTCGGGCAGCGCGGTGTAATGGAGGTGGTGGGGCCCGGCCCAGATGTAGAGGAAGATCAGCGCCCAGAAGTGGACGATCGACAGCCGGTAGGAATAGACCGGCCGATCGGCCCGCTTGGGGATGAAATAATACATCACGCCAAGGAAGCCGGCGGTGAGGAAGAAGCCGACCGCGTTGTGGCCGTACCACCACTGGACCATGGCGTCCTGCACGCCCGCCCAGACGATGTAGGACTTGGGCGAGAACATCGAGACGGGGATCGCCGCGTTGTTACCCAGATGGAGGACGGCGATGGTCAGGATGAAGGCGAGGTAGAACCAGTTCGCCACATAGATATGCGGCTCCTTGCGGCGGAAGAGCGTCCCCAGATAGACCAGCAGATAGACTACCCAGACGATCGTCAGCCACAGATCGGCGTACCATTCGGGTTCGGCATATTCCTTCGACTGGGTGATGCCGAAGAGGTAGCCGGTGCCGGCGATGACGATGAAGAGGTTGTAGCCGAGCACGACGAACCAGGGCGCCAGATCGCCGACCATGCGGGCGCGGCAGGTGCGCTGCACGACATAGAAGGACGTGGCGATCAGGACGTTGCCGCCGAAGGCGAAGATGACGGCGGAGGTGTGCAGCGGGCGCAGGCGCCCGAAGCTCGTCCAGGGCAGGCCGAGATTGAGCAGGGGGAAGGCAAGCTCGAGAGCGATCCACAGGCCGACCGTCATGCCGGCGATGCCCCAGAACATGCCGGCGACGGTGGCGAACTTGATCGGCCCGTAATTGTAATTCGGCCGGCCATCGATCTCGAGCGGCGGCAACGCGACATCGCGCGTCTGGTAGCGATCGACGATCTTGAAGACGGCGAAGGCGCTGGCCGCCGCGAAGATCAGCGCATGGAAGGAGTAGGCCGACGTATAGGCCTTACCGGCCACGACCAGCGAGACGAGCGCGAGAATCGTGAAGAAGATCGCAAGCGCCGCCTCGCCATGCCTGATCGACTTGCGCTCAACAATAGGTATCGCCATTCGGAAGCTCCCCGAGCCCTTAGGTCGCGCAGGACGCGCGAGAGCACCATCGTGGAGCGATAGCGGGGCAGCTTTGATTTGGATCAAGAGGGCCCGCTCAGGCGGCCAGCGCGGCGGCGGGCCGCACGCGGCCGGGCCCTGTCCGGCGGCCGAAAAGACGGTCGCGAAGGCCGGAGCGTGGTGCCCCCCGGCCTTCAGGTCTCAGGCGACGGGTGATGCGGATGCGATCCGCCCGGAACCCGTTCTGTCAGCGCAGCCCGGCGTCGACGACAAGGCACTGCTTGGTGATCATCTGGCTGTCGTCGGCGGCCAGGAACAGCGCGGTGCGGGCGATGTCGTCGGGCAGCAGGCGACGCTGGATGAACTGCCGGGCGGCGGTCGCGTCGGCCTGCTCCTCGTTGTACCAGAGGCGAAGCTGGCGCTCGGTGACGACCGCACCCGGCGCGATGGCATTGACGCGGATGTTATCGGTGCCGAACTCGCGCGCCAGGCTGTTGGTGAGGCCGATCACGGCCGACTTGGCGGTGGTGTAGGCGATGTAGTTGGCGCCGCCGCCCATCCAGGCGATCGAGGAGAAATTGACGATCGAGCCACCGCCGAGCGCCCGCATGTCCTTGCGCACGGCCTGGGCCATGAAGAATTGCGGACGGATATTGATCGCCATGGACCTGTCCCAATACTCCTCGGTGACCTCGTCGAGGGCATGGCGCTCGTCATTGGCGGCGTTGTTGACGAGGATGGAGATCGACCCGATAGCCGCGCGGGCGGCGTCGCCGGCCGCGCGCAGGGTGGCGATGTCGGTGAGATCGGCGTGGATGAAGACCGGCGGGTGGCGGCTGCCGGACAGGCGCTCGACCAGCGCCTCGGAGACGTCCTTCTGAATATCGATGAAGGCAACCCGGGCATGGTTGCCGCAAAAGGCCTCGACCATGGCGGCACCAATGCCGGACCCGCCGCCGGTGATGAGAACGGCGCGGTCTTCGAGGCTTGGATAAAACGCTGATTTCATAGTGTCTCTTCTTCAAATCTGAGTCGGTGGGGAAGCGGATCAAACAGGCGTGCGCCGGTCCTGTCGACTGGCCGGCCGCTGTATTTTCGGCAATCGATGCCGTGACCGTGCCGGGAGGGTTTCGCCTAACGGGCCGCGCGTGATAGGGCGGTCACGAGCCCGGCGCGCGAGACGATCGATGGCACTGCTCTTCTACGGACTGATGATGGCCGCGGCGGTCTTCACTTTCGCTTGGTATGGCACGGCCGAATCGCAGCGGGCGCAACGGCGCAAGCGCACCTATGGCCGCCTCGCCGTCGGCGCCTGGGCGCTGGTGCTGCTGCTGGCGATCAGGTTGTTTTAGGGAAGCGGTGGCGCATCTCGGCCGCGTCGAAGGCTCACCATGGGCGTTCACGGAATACTGACGAAGGTTGTGAGCGCGGCAGCGTTGGCTCGAGCGGCGCGCCGTCCGGCAATCGAAGAAGGATGGCCTAGGAAGAGAAGCGATAGCGGCGGCTCTTCGCGCACCCCATCACATTTCAAATCTGAGCCGCTATGAGGTCAGCGTTTCCATCGAGCCATTGCTTATTGAGAATCTCAACGCGCTCTACGGGCACCGTGTTTCCGGCCGGCCTCCCAAACTTGTAGAGCGTGACTGGCGGCGATGGAGTGGTCGACAGGAGCCGCCCATGAGCAAGCGAATCCCGAATAAGAACCACGGCGCCGTGGACCTCGAAGCAGGACAACTCCTGTTTCGAGAGACAGCGATTGTATGCGTTGACGAGCGTCCCGAGCAAGTCGAAGTTGGTGAGGTGGGTCTTCGGAATCGAGGCCGCACCTTTCTTCGGGAGCTCGGCTTTCTCGCTCGATGCCCCGCAGAGAAAGAGCCGCAAGGTGAACTCGAGCGCCTGTAGGTTCGCGACGATCTTGCCGAGGGCCAGGGCGTGTTCCTCGAAGTTCATTTGGCGGCTCCAAAACTCCGCACTTGCCACACGAAAATAAGCTCCGGGGCTAAATTGGCCGGAACGGTATGCTCGATGCGTGGACGCGATCGACCAGCCCCGGCCGTGGAATTAGCTCGATCATTCTCTTGGCCGACGCGAGCGCCAGCGGCGACGAAACGGTGGGACCGAGAAGGATCGCAGACACTAACGTCTCCAACGATAAGTCCGGAATAGTCAAGCCGGGAATTGGTCTCACCTCAAATCGAAGCTTGGGCTCAATTCCTCTGGGGCCGTTGAGGTAGCCAAGCGTCGCGCCGAGTTGGTTGTCGGGATCTTCAGACCGCTGATAGACGAGGCGCCACTCACGTTCCTCTCTGAAGCCGATGTGCTTCGTGAAGAGTGCGAAGAGCTTGATGCGCTCAAAGATCGCATACGCGGCCAAGTAAACCATTTGATCCGGTACACTCGCCACGACGTTGGCAAGCGTCGCAATCTTGTCATCGATCCACTGGAGCCGATCCTCGGCCGTCGCGTAGTGCACCTTCGCGAGTATCAGTGACAGACCCTGGACTGCCGGTCCGATCTTCGACGTGTCGAAGATGATAGCGGCTCCACGTCCGTTGCCGCCGTAGCCGCGCCACATCGACAGAATGCCGTCATGGTCATTTGGGTCATCGTGCTACTCAGGCAGAAGACATACGTGTCGAGGGAGTGATCATCGCTAAACATCGAGAAGTAGTGCTCGAAGGCGGCGTAGAACGAAAGACGGCGCTCCTCGCTCCCGAGCGCTAAAGCGAGCGGTTCGTTTTGTCCTGACTTTTTCAGCCACCACTCAAGACGCCGAACCGAAGCTCCTCCAATCGTTCATCAGGAGCGGGTTCAAGAACCAGATCTCATTGGTTCTCAAAATCTTCTCGAGCGTGTCGAGTGACGTATAGTGGGCCAGAAACGGCTTGACTTGGTCGAACTCCTCCTCTGCGCGAATGTCGGCATTGAGAGTCCGAGTAAGGCTTTGCAGAACCGCTTGGGCTTCGGCGTCGGTTGGTTCAGCCATCACGCCGATAATACGATCGGCTAAGCGATCAGGCTACCCTCCGCGCTACCCGCGCCGCGTCACATCACCGGAGGGAAGGATGGTGGAGCCAGGCGGAATTGAACCGCCGACCTCTTGAATGCCATTCAAGCGCTCTCCCAACTGAGCTATGGCCCCTCCACTGGGCGGAGGCGGATGTTGGCGGCAGAGCCGCCAGCGCCATCCGGGTGCTCCTCTACCTCGTCATTCGCCGTCTGTCACCTGTCTTGTGACGGGAAAACGGGGAATTCGCGACTCAGGTCTCCTCGTCGTCGACATCGCCGATGATGTCGCTGACATCGTCGTCGTCTTCCTCGTCCTCCGCGAGGAAGGTGGAGTCGTCCTCGGCGTCGCTTTCGAGCTCCTCATCGTCCTCTTCGCCGTCGATCTTGACCGCGCCGACGTCGGCGGCCTCCTCGTCGGCCTCCTCCAGGCTGACCAGTTCGACGTCCTCGACTTCCTCTTCCTCGGTCTCGGCTACGCTTTTCGCCGCGGCCGCCGTTTGCGGGCGTGCCCGGGCGGTGGCCGTCACGGCCTCGAATTGCGTGCCGCACCGGGGACAGACGATCGGATTCCGATTGAGATCATAGTATCTGGCACCGCAATTAGGGCAGACCCGCTTGGTGCCGAGTTCAACTTTCGCCACGTTGATGCCTCTTATCCGCGATGACCGGCCTCCTTAATCCGAGCGACCAACGCTGTCAAAAGCAAATCTTTCGACATCGCGGGAGCGGATGACGGGCCCGGCCGCCTATGCTATCCGGTCGGCGCCTACCACCCATGGAGAGCGCCCGCAAGATGCCTTCGCACGATGTTCCCTCGCCATTGAGCGCCGCCCGCTCCGGGCCGCTGAAAGGGCGTATCCGGGTGCCGGGTGACAAGTCCATCTCCCACCGCTCCCTGATGCTCGGTACCCTCGCCGTCGGCGAGACGACAATCGAGGGCCTGCTGGAGGGCGAGGACGTCCTGGCGACGGCGGCCGCGATGCGTGCCTTCGGCGCCGCTGTCGAGCGGACCGGACCGGGCGCCTGGCGGGTCGCGGGCGTCGGTGTCGGCAGCCTGCTCGAGCCGGAAGGCGTGATCGACTACGGCAATGCCGGGACCGGCGTGCGTCTGGCGCTCGGCATTGCCGGCAGCCACGCCTTCGCCACCACCTTCACGGGCGACGCCTCGCTGATCAAACGGCCGATGGGGCGGGTGCTCGATCCATTGCGCCGGATCGGGGCGCAGGTCATCGGCCGTTCCAACGACCGCCTGCCGGCGACGATCAAGGGCCCCGATCTGCCGATGCCGATCGAATACCGGCTGCCGGTCGCTTCGGCCCAGGTGAAATCCTGCCTTCTGCTCGCCGGCCTCAATGCCGACGGGGTGACGACGATCATCGAACCGACCGCGACGCGCGACCATACCGAACGCATGCTCACCGCCTTCGGCGCGGCGATCGAGATCGAGACCGACGAGGAAGGCGCGCGCATCATCAGGCTCGAGGGCCGGCAGAAGCTGAAGCCGCAGCCGATCGTGGTACCGGGCGATCCGAGCTCGGCCGCCTTCCCGATCGTCGCCGCGCTCGTCGTCGAGGGCTCCGACGTGACAATCGAGAACGTGCTCCTCAACCCGACGCGGGTCGGACTGATCGACACGCTGCTGGAGATGGGCGCCGATATCACCATCGAGGATCGCCGCATGGTCGGCGGCGAGGAAGTCGGCGACCTTCACGTCAAGGCGAGCCAGCTCAAGGGCGTGACCGTGCCGGCGGAGCGGGCGCCGTCGATGATCGACGAATATCCGGTGCTGGCGGTGGCGGCGAGCTTTGCTTCCGGCGACACGCGGATGGAAGGCATCGGCGAGATGCGGGTGAAGGAATTGGACCGGATCGCGGTGATGTCGGCCGGCCTTGCGGCCAACGGCATCAATGTCGAGGAAGGCCCGGAATCGCTTCTGGTGCGCGGCGGCGCGAATGCGCGCGGCGGCGGAACGGTCACCACGCAGCTCGACCACCGCATCGCCATGAGTTTCCTGGTGCTCGGCCTTGCCGCCGACGCGCCCGTGACGATCGACGATGCCAGGCCGATCTATACCAGCTTCCCGGAGTTTGCCGGGGCAATGACCGGGCTTGGCGCCCATTTCGAGGAGGTATCCGGTGACTGACAGCCTGTTCGGCAAGAGCGGGAGCGTACCCGCCGCATGATCATCGCAGTCGACGGGCCGGCGGCCGCCGGCAAGGGGACGGTCGCCGAACGGCTGGCCGCCCATTATCAGCTCGGATATCTCGACACTGGCCTGCTCTACCGCCTCATCGGGCGGACCATGGCGGTGAAGGGCCTCGACCTCGACAACGAGGCGGCGGCGAGCGCGATTGCGCTGTCGCTCGATCCGGCCGGGCTGAAGGACCCGAATCTGCGCGGGCGCGAGGCCGGCGAGCTCGCCTCGCGGATCGCCGTGCATCCGAAGGTGCGCAGCGCGCTGGTCGAGTTCCAGCGCGGCTTCGCCCGCCGGCCCGAGGGCGCCGTTCTCGACGGCCGCGACATCGGGACGGCGATCTGCCCCGATGCCGACGTCAAGATCTACGTGACGGCCGATCCGGAAGTGCGCGCCAAGCGGCGCACGAAGGAGTTGAACGCCAAGGGGCGGGCCGTTGAATACGAGCGCATCCTCGCCGAGATCAAGGAACGCGACGCGCGTGACTCCGGCCGGGCAGCTGCCCCTTTAAAGCCGGCCGATGATGCATACTTGCTCGATACAACCGGAATGGATATAGAAGCCGCATTCCGCGCGGCTGTGGATATCGTTGAACGGGCCAGGGCCGCACGCGATTGACGGGGACGCCTGACGGCGTTGCCGCAATTTGTGCTTCCAGAGCCCGTTCATGCCGCGCGTGCCGCCGAAACCGGCGGAATGAGGAATTCGCCGAGACTTCGACCCGAAAGCGCCGCACCGCTTGGCGACAGGCGGGCGCCCCTTCGGGGCAGGGAAGGGGTTCCGGCTTGATCAACACCAACCGTCGGCGGGCTTTGCCGGTGTTTCAGGAGAGTCAATGTCCGTAGCTACGAATCCCACGCGGGAAGATTTTGCTGCCCTTCTCAATGAATCCTTCAATGCGGAAGAGTTCATGGAGGGCATGGTCGTCAAGGGGACGGTCGTCGCGATCGAAAAGGACCTGGCCGTCATCGATGTCGGTCTGAAGACCGAGGGCCGGGTCGCACTCAAGGAATTCTCTCTTCCGGGCCGCGATCCCGAGATCAAGGTCGGGGACGAGGTCGAGGTCTATCTCGAGCGCATCGAGAATGCCCTCGGCGAAGCCGTTCTGTCGCGCGAGAAGGCGCGGCGCGAGGAAAGCTGGGTCCGCCTGGAAGAGTCCTTCAACAAGGGCGAGAAGGTTACCGGCGTCATCTTCAACCAGGTCAAGGGTGGCTTTACCGTCGATCTCGACGGCGCCGTCGCCTTCCTGCCGCGCAGCCAGGTCGACATCCGGCCCGTGCGCGACGTGACGCCGCTGATGCACAACAACCAGCCGTTCCAGATCCTCAAGATGGACAAGCGGCGTGGCAATATCGTCGTCTCGCGCCGCACCGTGCTCGAGGAGACCCGGGCCGAGCAGCGTTCGGAACTCGTCCAGAGCCTCGAGGAAGGCCAGATCATCGAGGGTGTCGTCAAGAACATCACCGATTACGGCGCCTTCGTCGATCTCGGCGGCATCGACGGACTGCTGCACGTCACCGACATCGCCTGGCGGCGCATCAACCACCCGACCGAGGTGCTGTCGATCGGCCAGACGGTCAAGGTGCAGATCATCCGCGTCAACCACGAGACCCACCGCATCAGCCTGGGCATGAAGCAGCTCGAGGCCGATCCGTGGGAGGGCATCGAGGCCAAGTACCCGGTCAGCGTCAAGTTCAAGGGTCGCGTGACCAACATCACCGACTACGGCGCCTTCGTCGAACTCGAGCCGGGCATCGAGGGCCTGATCCACGTCTCGGAAATGTCGTGGACCAAGAAGAACGTCCACCCGGGCAAGATCGTCTCCACCTCCCAGGAGGTCGAGGTGATGATTCTCGAGGTCGATCCGGTCAAGCGGCGTATCTCGCTCGGCCTGAAGCAGACCCTCGACAATCCCTGGGAGACCTTCGCTGCCAAGTATCCGGCCGGCTCCACGGTCGAAGGCGAGGTCAAGAACAAGACCGAGTTCGGCCTGTTCATCGGCCTCGACGGCGATGTCGACGGCATGGTCCATCTCTCCGACCTCGACTGGAACAAGCCGGGCGAGCAGGCGATGGACGATTATACCCGCGGCGATCACGTCACGGCGCAGGTGCTCGACGTCGATGTCGAGAAGGAGCGTATTTCGCTCGGCATCAAGCAGGTCGGCGGCGATCCCTTCGCCGAGGCGAGCGGCGAGATCCGCAAGGGCGCCGTGGTCACCTGCGAGGTCATCGAAGTCAAGGACAACGGCATCGAGGTCCGCATCGCCGATACCGACCTGACCGCCTTCGTCCGCCGTTCGGACCTGTCGCGCGACCGGTCGGAGCAGCGGCCGGAGCGCTTCGCCAAGGGCGAGAAGGTCGACGTCCGCGTCACCAATTTCGACAAGAAGAGCCGCAAGGTCTCGGTGTCGATCAAGGCGCTGGAAATCGCCGAGGAGAAGGAAGCGGTCGCCCAGTACGGTTCGACCGACTCCGGTGCATCGCTGGGCGACATCCTCGGCGCGGCCCTCAAGGCCCGTCAGGATGGAACGTCGGACGAGCCTTCCGAGGAGACCTCCGAGGAAGAGACCTCCGACGAGGAGACGCAGGACGAGAGCGAGGATTG
The DNA here is from genome assembly GCA_963812285.1 of uncultured Alphaproteobacteria bacterium. Classification (GTDB taxonomy): domain Bacteria; phylum Pseudomonadota; class Alphaproteobacteria; order Rhizobiales; family Kaistiaceae; genus CAVSRC01. The sequence continues at coordinate 60,352 of CAWEUR010000035.1, forward strand.
ATCCTCCTCCCGTTGCGGACATGAATGAAGCCCGCGACCCAGGTCGCGGGCTTTTTCTTTGGCGGTCCGGGGGCCTCGCGGTCGGGCGAGAGGCTTCGCCGCCTCAGCTCAACGGCAGGGCGACATGCGCCTTGAAGGGCGGGCGGGCCTCGAGGCCGGCAAGCCAGCGCTCGACATTGGCATGGGCGGCGCGCGTCACCGGCAGGGCATACCAGCGGTAGACCGCCGTCCCCAGCGGAATGTCACCGATCGTCAGCCCGTCGCCATTAACGAATGCACGGCCAGCGAGATGCGCGTCGAGGATATCGAGCCAGCGCTCGGCCGTGCGACAGCCGGCCTCGACCGCGGCATGGTCCCGCTTCTCTTCCGGCGTGCGGATGAGAGCTCATGAAGACCGGGACGATCGCCGGATAGAAGCTCGTCGCCTGCCAGTCCATCCAGCGTTCGGCCAGCGCGCGCTCGCCCGGATCGGCCGGGCTGAGCGTTCCGCTCGCATATCTGGCGGCGAGATAGCGCACGATCGTGTTCGATTCCCACAGTACCAAGCCGTCATCGTCGATGGTCGGGACGAGGCCGTTGGGATTGCGGGCGCGATAGTCGGCCGTGTCGGTGAGGCCGAACTGCATGCCGGCATCGATCCGCTCATATTCGAGCCCGAGTTCGCCCAGGGTCCACAGGACCTTCTGGACATTGAGCGAGTTGGTGCGTCCCCAGACCGTCAGCATGGTGGCGACGATAGCGGGTCGCGAACCGCAAGGCCATCGCCAAATCGCACCGCCCGGCGTGACCGATCGGAACGGCCGGCCCTTGCCGGAGACGGCGGAACGCGCTAACCCCTTGGCCGGGCGGGCGGCGTCGACCCGGACGATAACGGGGAGGCCACATGACTTTGACCGCGGACGAGATCGTCGACCGGCGCCGGCTACGACGAAAGCTCTCGTTCTGGCGCGTGATCGCCTTTCTGGCCGTGGCGATCATCGCTCGTCGTCGGCATCGTGGCGCGGTCGGGCGCGACGGGATTTCCGGGCTCTCCGGCCGCAGATCGCGCGCGTGACGATCGACGGCTTCATCACCGATGACCACGATCGGCTGGCGCTGCTCAAGAAACTGGCCAAGGCCAGCGACGTGAAGGCGGTGATCGTCGATATCAATTCGACCGGCGGCGCGACCGCCGGCGGCGAGGCGCTCTACGAGGGCCTGCGCGAACTGGCCGAAGGCCAAGCCGACGGTCGCGACGATCGGCACCTTCGGCGCCTCGGCCGCCTATATGGCGGCGATCGCCACCGACCATATCGTCGCACGACGGACATCGCTCACCGGCTCGATCGGCGTGCTCTTCGAGTTCCCTGAAGTGAGCAAGCTGATGAACACGCTCGGCGTCGACGTCACCGAGATCAAGAGCGCGCCACTCAAGGCGGAGCCCTCGCCGTTCAGACCGCCATCGGAGGAAGCCAAGGCCGTGATCGCCGGGATCGTAAACGATTCCTTCAACTGGTTCGTCGACATCGTTGCCGAGCGGCGCGGGCTTGCGCGCCGCGATGCGCTGATGCTCGCCGACGGGCGCATGTTCAGCGGCCGTCAGGCGCTCGCGGCCAAGCTGATCGACGAGATCGGCGGCGAGGAAAAGGCAATCGCCTGGCTCGCCTCCGCCAAGGGCGTCGACCGCGAAGCTGCCGGTCAAGGACTGGGCGCCTCAGAAGGAGGGTGTCCGGGGCCTCTTTTCTTCCGCCGATGCGGTCGCTTTGTGGGTCGCGCAAAAGGTTGGCCTGTCACCCGAAGTCATGGCGCGGCGGCATCGATCGACCGTGCTCCTGCCCGAACGCCTCAAACTTGACGGTCTCATGTCCGTTTGGCAGGGTCCGAGCGGCGGGGAACGGCGGACCTGCCGAGGGGGCGCCACGATGATCAAATCGGAACTGGTCCAACGGATCGCCGAGCAGAACCCCCATCTGTATCAGCGGGACGTCGAGCACATCGTCAACGCGATCCTCGACGAGATCACGGAAGCCCTGGCGCGCGGCGACCGGGTCGAGTTGCGCGGCTTCGGCGCTTTCTCGGTCAAGAACCGTCCGGCCCGGGTCGGCCGCAATCCGCGGACCGGGAACAAAGTCGCGGTGACGGAGAAGTTCGTGCCGTTCTTCAAGACCGGCAAGGAAATGCGCGAGCGGCTGAACGACAGCTCATCAGGGATGGCGGCGGCGTCTGCCGCAAGGTCCCTCATGCGACGCTTCTTCTTTCTCTTCATCCTGATACCGCTGGCGATTGTCATCGTCGTCCTTTCGGTCGCGAACCGCGATCCGGTGACGGTGTCGCTCGATCCGTTCCGCACGGCATCGCCGCTGCTGTCGTTCGCCGCGCCGCTCTTCGTGCTGCTGTTCGCGACCCTCGTCCTCGGCGTGCTGCTCGGCGGCATCGCCGAGCTGGTCGCGGCAGGGCAATTGGCGGCGGGCGGCCGCGGCGAAAGGGCCGCGCGCCGACCGGCTCGCCGGTGAGCTCGACCGCGCCAATGCGCGCGCCGCGGCGGTCAACCGCCGCTGCCGGCCCGGCCGAGCGCGACGCGGCGTAATGCGCGTCGTCAGGCGCCGAAATCGAGTGCGTCCTCACCTTCCCGACCTGATCGCGGCGCTCGACGATGCCTTCGCCGCCGACATTGCGGTGCCGCCGCGCCACCATCACGCGATCCGCGCGACCGACGCCGACGCGACGCTGCTGCTGATGCCGGCCTGGCGCGCGGCGAAGGCGGCGAGGCACCGCCGGTCGGGGTGAAGCTGGTGTCGGTGTTTCCCGGCAACCCGGCGCGCGGCAAGCCGAGCGTGTACGGCAGCTATATGCTTCTTTACGGCGACAAGCGGCGAGCCGCTTGCAGCACTCGACGGGCGCGTGCTGACCCTGTGGCGCACGGCCGCCGCCTCGGCCCTGGCGCGCCTCGTTCTCGCCCGAGCGACGCGCGGCGGATGGCGATGGTGGGCGCCGGCGCCCTCGCCCCGCGTCTCATCGCCGCGCATGCGAGCGTGCGGCCGATCGAGGCGGTGACGATCTGGAACCGGACTCCGGCGCGTGCGGAGGCGCTGGCCGAGGCTCTCGACCGGCCCGGCCTCGCCGTGCGCGTGACACCGACCTTGCCGGCGCGGTGGGAAGCGCCGACATCGTAGTTCGCGGCGACGCTGAGCCGCGAACCGCTGATCCACGGCGCGTGGCTGAGGCCCGGCACCCATGTCGACCTCGTCGGCGCATTCAATCCCGCGATGCGCGAGGCCGACGACGCGCGCAATCCCGGGCGCGCGTCTATGTCGACACCCGCGCCGGCGCGCTGCACGAGGCCGGCGATATCGTCCAGCCGATCGCGAGCGGCGTTCTGAGCGGAAGACGCATCGTCGGCGATCTCTTCGACCTCTGCCGTGGCACGCGGCGGGCCGCCGCGATCGGACGACGAGATCACGCTGTTCAAGTCGGTCGGCTCGGCGATCGAGGATCTCGCCGCGGCCATGTTGGTCTATGCGCGGCTCTGAGGCGCTGGATCGCACGCGCGCTCGCCATCGCGTTGAACTCATGGGGCGTTTCGTGCCAAATCCGTGCCCATGGGCCTGATCGTGAAGATATGCGGTCTGTCGACCGAGGAGACGCTCGACGCGGCGCTCGATGCCGGCGCCGACATGGTCGGATTCATGTTTTTTCCGCGCAGCCCCCGCTATGTCTCGCCCGGGGCCGCCACGCGGCTGGCGGCGCGGGCGCGTGGACGCGCGCAGACCGTCGCCGTCACCGTCGACATGGCTGACGACGAGATGGCACGGCTCGTCGAAACGGTCGGCCCCGACTGGCTGCAACTCCATGGCCGCGAGAGCCCGGAACGGGTCGCCGCCATCAAGACACGATTCGGGCTGCCCGTGATCAAGGCGATCGGCGTTCGCGATGCGAACGATCTCGCCGCCGCCGCCGCCTATGCCGGGATCGCCGACCGGCTGCTGCTCGATGCCAAGCCGCCGAAGGATGCCGACCGGCCCGGCGGCCTTGGCGTTCCCTTCGACTGGACCCTGCTTGCCGGCCTCGGCGCAGGGACGTCCTATCTCCTGTCGGGCGGCCTCAACTCCGGCAATGTCGGCGAGGCACTGCACATCAGCCGCGCGCCCGGGGTCGATGTCTCCTCCGGCGTCGAGACGGCACCCGGGCGTCAAGGATCCGGCGCTCATCACCGCCTTCGTCGCGGCCGCGCGCGATGCGGCCATGTCCTCGCCTCAGCTCGAAAGGCAAATCTCGTGACCGCCCAGCCCAATTCCTTCCGCACCGGACCGGACGAGCGCGGCTTCTTCGGCCTTTTCGGCGGCCGCTTCGTCGCCGAGACGCTGATGCCGCTGATCCTGGAGCTGGACGAGGCCTATGAGGCGGCGAAGAAGGACCCGGCGTTCCAGGCCGAGATCGACGATCTCAATGCTCATTATGCCGGACGGCCGAGCCCGCTCTATTTCGCCGAGCGGCTGACCGAGCATCTCGGCGGCGCCAAGATCTATTTCAAGCGCGACGAGCTCAACCACACCGGCAGCCACAAGATCAACAATTGCCTCGGCCAGATCCTGCTCGCCCGGCGCATGGGCAAGACGCGGATCATCGCCGAGACCGGCGCCGGCCAGCATGGCGTCGCGGCGGCGACCGTTTCGGCCCGCTTCGGCTTCCCCTGCGTCGTCTATATGGGCGCGACCGACGTCGAGCGGCAGAAGCCCAACGTCTTCCGCATGCGGCTGCTCGGCGCCGAGATCGTGCCGGTGACGGCCGGCGCCGGTACGCTCAAGGACGCCATGAACGAGGCGCTGCGCGACTGGGTGACCAATGTCGAAATCGACCTATTACCTGATCGGCACGGCGGCGGGCCCGCACCCCTATCCGGCGATGGTGCGCGACTTCCAGTCGGTGATCGGCAAGGAGGCTCGCGAGCAGATCCTGGAGATGGAGGGGCGGCTGCCCGACGCGCTCGTCGCCTGCATCGGCGGCGGCTCGAACGCCATCGGCCTGTTCCACCCCTTCCTCGACGACAAGGACGTCGCGATCTACGGCGTCGAGGCCGGCGGCCACGGGCTCGACGTCGACAACGGCCACGCCGCCTCGATGACCGGCGGCCGCCCGGGCGTGCTCCACGGCAACCGCACCTATCTGCTGCAGGACGACGACGGCCAGATCCTCGAGGGCCATTCGATCTCGGCCGGCCTCGACTATCCGGGCGTCGGGCCGGAGCATTCCTGGCTGAAGGATTCGGGCCGCGTCACCTATGTGCCGGCGACCGACAAGGAGGCGCTCGAGGCCTTCCAGCTTCTCACCCGGGTCGAGGGCATCATTCCGGCGCTCGAGCCGGCGCATGCGCTGGCCCATGTCATCAGCTGGCGCCGGAAATGGACAAGGACAAGATCATCGTCATGAATCTCTGCGGACGCGGCGACAAGGACGTCTTCACCGTCGCCAGTGCTCTCGGCATGGATATCTGAGCGCCATGACGACACGCATCGACCGCCGCTTCGCCGATCTGAAGTCCGAGGGGCGGCCGGCGCTGGTGACCTTCGTCACCGCCGGCGATCCCGACTACGAGACCTCGCTGTCGATCATCAAGGCGCTGCCGAAGGCCGGCGCCGATGTGATCGAGATGGGCATGCCCTTCTCCGACCCGATGGCCGACGGACCGGCGATCCAGGCCTCCGGCCAGCGGGCGCTGAAGGCCGGCCAGACGCTGAAGAAGACGCTGCAGATGGTGCGCGCCTTCCGCGAGGCGGACGACGCGACGCCGATCGTCCTGATGGGCTACTACAATCCGATCTATTCCTACGGGAACGAGGACTTCCTCAGGCGACGCCAAGGAAGCCGGGGTCGACGGGCTGATCGTGGTCGACCTGCCGCCCGAGGCGGACGACGAATTGTGCCTGCCGGCTATGAAGGGCGGGCTCAACTTCATCCGGCTGGCGACGCCGACCACCGACGACAAGCGCCTGCCGACGGTGCTCGCCAATACGTCCGGCTTCGTCTATTACGTCTCGATTCTTGGCATCACCGGCACCGCTTCTCCCGATGCGAGCAAGGTGACGGCGGCCGTGCAAAGGATCAAACGGCACACCAACTTGCCGGTGGCCGTCGGTTTCGGCGTCAAGACCGCCGCCCAGGCGCGCGCGATCGGCCGCGCCGCCGATGGCGTTGTCGTCGGATCGGCACTGGTCGATGCGGTCAGGACGTCGCTCGACGATGCCGGCCACGCGACGAAGGGGACCGTCCCGGCGGTCGCCGATCTCGTCGCCGAACTGGCCGCCGGCGTGCGCGCGGCGCGTGCCGAGGCCGCGGAATAGGACAGAGCCCCTGTGAGCTGGATCAGCAACGTCGTTCGCCCCAAGATCAGAAACTTCCTGGCGAAACGGGAAGTGCCCCAGAATCTTTGGATCAAGTGTCCCGAGACCGGGGAGATGGTCTTCCATCGCGACCTGGAGATGAACCAATACGTCATCCCCGGCTCCGGTTACCACATGCGCATGACCGCCAAGCAGCGCCTCGAGCACTTCTTCGACGATAAGGACTATGAGCTCATCCCGCTGCCCGAAGTGCCGCTCGATCCGCTGAAATTCCGCGACGAGCGCCGCTACACCGACCGCCTGCGCGACGCCCGCACCAAGACCGGCGCGCCGGACGCGGTGCTGATCGGCACCGGCACGGTGGAAAGCCTGCCAATAGTCGTCGCCGTCCAGGACTTCGACTTCATGGGCGGCTCGCTCGGCATGGCGGCCGGCGAGGCGATCGTCACCGGCATGATGGCCGCGAGGGAGCGCAAGCGCCCCTTCGTGCTGTTCGCCGCCTCGGGCGGCGCCCGCATGCAGGAGGGCATCCTGTCGCTGATGCAGATGCCGCGCACGACCGTCGCCGTCGAGGCGCTGAAGGCCGCGCGCGTCCCCTATATCGTCGTGCTGACCAATCCGACGACCGGCGGCGTCACCGCGTCATACGCCATGCTGGGCGACGTCCATATCGCCGAGCCGGGCGCGCTGATCGGCTTCGCCGGACCGCGGGTCATCGAGCAGACGATCCGCGAGAAGCTGCCCGAGGGCTTCCAGCGCTCCGAATATCTGCGCGACCACGGCATGGTGGACATCGTCGTCCATCGTCACCATCTCCGGGAAACCATCGCCCGGCTGTGCCGCCTGCTTGGCGCCGAGGCAATGCCCGTAGCCGCCGAGACCACTGCTGCTGCGGAAGCCGCGACCGCCTGAGGTTCACGCATCCATGGAACGTTCAGCTGCCATTCTCGAGCGATTCCGCTCGCTCTATCCACGCGAGATCGACCTGTCTCTCGACCGCATGAAGGTCCTGATGGGCAAGCTCGGTCATCCCGACAAGCGTCTGCCGCCGGTCATCCATATCGCCGGCACCAACGGCAAGGGATCGACGACCGCCTTCATGCGGGCAATGCTCGAGGCAGCCGGCAAGACGGTGCATGTTTATACTTCGCCGCATCTGGTGCGCTTTCACGAGCGCATCCGGCTGGGCGCGCCGGGCGGCGGGCACTTCGTGCCGGAGGACGCGCTCGTCGACGCCCTACTCGAGGTCGAGCGGGTCAATGCCGGGGCACCGATCCCGCAATTCGAGATCACCACCGCGGCCGCCTTCAAGCTCTTCGCCGATCATCCGGCGGACTATACCCTCTTGGAAGTGGGACTCGGCGGCCGTTACGACGCCACCAATATCGTCACCGATCCGCTGATCGCGGTGATCACCGCAGTCTCCATGGACCACGAAAAATTCTTCGGCGATACGCTCGACAAGATCGCGGCCGAGAAGGCGGGAATCATCAAGCGCGAGCGGCCGGTCGTGGTGGTGCCGCAGCAGGAGATGGCGCTTGGAGGTGATCGAGACCGAGGCGGCGCGGCTCGGCGCTCCTCTCTTCCTCGGCAATCGCGACTGGATCGCCCATGCGCGAGCACGGACGGCTGGTCTATCAGGACGTCGATGGTCTGCTCGACCTGCCGGCGCCGCGGCTGCCCGGCCGCCATCAATTCACCAATGCCGGCGCGGCGATCGCGGCCCTGCGTCAGGCGGGGGCGGACCTGCCGACGCGCGGCGGTCGAGGCCGGGCTGGCGAATGTCGACTGGCCGGCGCGTCTGCAGCGCCTGACCGCCGGCACGCTCGTCCGGCACGCGGTGCCGGAAGCCGAGATCTGGCTCGACGGCGGCCATAATCCGGCGCCGGCGTCGTCATCGCCGAGGCCATGGCCGACCTCGAAGAACGCGTTCCGCGTCCGTTGGTGATGATTTGCGGCATGCTCAACACCAAGGATCCGGTGGGCTTCTTCCAGCCCTTCGCCGGTCTGGCGCGGCACGTCTACACAGTGCCGGTCCCCTCCTCCGCCGCCGGTCGCGATCCGATCGAACTCGCGGCGGCGGCGGAAGCGGCGGGCCTGACGGCCGAGCCGATGGCCGACGCGGAAGCGGCGCTCGACACGATCGCGGCGCGCACCGATTTCGGCGGGCCGCCGCGCATCCTCATCTGCGGATCGCTCTATCTCGCCGGAACCGTGCTCGCGGCCAACGGCACCCCACCTTCCGGCTGAGGCTCCGGTTTCAGTCGACAAGCACTTCGAGCGGCGGGACCTGTGCGGGCGGACCGTCGGCCAGATAGCGGGTGACGGTCTCGGCGAGCGAGACAGGCGTCAGCCTTTCGTCGGTCGTCGCGAGTTCCGCCAGCCGCCACCAGCGGAACCGTTCCAGAACTCTGGCCTCGACCGGGTCGGACATCACTGGTTCGAAGCGTTCGAAATGAACGACCCGATATTCCTCCCGCTGGCAGATGCGCCGGTCGCCCCAATCGAACGTATGCTGACGGCGCCAGAGCAGCGGTCCCATCGAGAACCCCTCGATGCCAAGCTCCTCTTCCAGTTCGCGGCGCAGCCCGTCCTCGATCGATTCACCCTCCTCCAGGCCGCCGCCCGGCGTGATCCAGAAGGGGTCGCCGCCCTCAGGCGGGCGGATGCGCATGAGCAGGATCTCGTCGTTGGGCGTGAGCAGGATGGCACGGACGGAGTAACGATGGACGATCATGGCAAGGTCCACTTTTCCGCAACGGCGCCACTCGGGCAAGACGCGGCGGGCGGCGATTCCGACATCGCCTGATCGCGATCAGTCGACGAGCACCTCGAGCGGCGGGACCCGCGCGGGCGGACCGTCGGCGAGATAGCGGGCGACGATCTCGGCGAGCGTGCGTGGCGTGACCGTCTCTCGGGTGCCGGCGAGGTCCTCGACCGGCCACCAGCGAAAGTGCTCCAGCACCTTGATCTCGAGCCTGTCGGTCATGCGTGGTGCGAAGCGCTCGACATGGACGACGCGATAATCCTCGGACTGGCGGACCCGCTCGGCGCCCCAATCGAAGGTATGCCGGCGCCGCCAGACCAGGGGCCCGATATTGAAGCGCGTGAGGCTCAGTTCTTCGGCGAGCTCGCGGCGCAAGCCCTCTTCCGGGCTCTCGCCCGGCTCAAGCCCGCCGCCCGGCGTGATCCAGAACGACGGTCGTGCCCTTCCGGCCGGATGCGCATGAGGAGGACTTCGCGCTCCGGCGTCAACAGGATGGCGCGCACCGCCGGTCGTTCGCGTATCGTCATCCCGCGATCTTCCATTCCAACGCCAAAAAGCAAAAGGGCCGCGTTGCCGCGGCCCTCGAACGTCTCAACCGTGTCGCTCGATCAGAATTCCGGCCTTGATCCAATCGGAAAGGCGGCCCTTCGGCTGCGCGCCAACCTGCATGGCGGTCGGCTCGCCGTTCTTGAACAGGATCAGGGTCGGGATCGACCGCACGCCGTAGCTGACCGTGGTATGCGGATTCTCGTCGATGTTGAGCTTGGCGATCTTGACCTTGCCGTCGAGCTCCTGGGCGATCTCTTCCAGCGCCGGCGAGATCATCCGGCACGGACCGCACCACTCGGCCCAGAAATCAACGACGACCGGCTCGGCAGCGCCGAGCACCTCATTGTCGAAGGTGGCATCGGTCACTGTTGCAGTCGCCATCGGAAACCTCTAGGGAATCGGAGGGAGGAAGATTGACCCGGAACGTAGGAATGGCCGGCCATTACGTCAAGGCACGCGCGGCGCGACGGCTCGCCGGTCTCCTTCGACCTATCATAGGCGTCATTCAACGTCGCGATCGCGGCCGCGAGGCTTCGTCAAGCATCTCTGACGGAATCTCCATCAGGCGCGGACCGGTCGGTCCACAGGAGCGCCGCCGTAACCGGCGCGATCCGGATAGAGACTGCTGGAGCACACGACGATAGAGCGCAAGCTGCGCGACATAGGCCATCCGGCACGTCGTCAAGCGCCTCGGGCGCCGGGACGGTTGGTCTTGTAGTCGACGATGAAGAACATGGTCGTCGGTGACCGCCAGCCGGTCGATCCGGCCGGAAATCGCGGCGCCGGACCGCCGAAGTCGATCCGGCCGGCGATCTCGACCTCGGCGCGACTGCCGGCGAGCAAAGAGCGGCGCGAAGCCGGGTCGTCGAGACACGCGCCATGACCTCGTCGAGCAATGGCGGTCCGGTCCGCCTCCGGCCAATCAGGCAGCGGTCGCAGCAAGGATAGGCGGCGCCGACGGCCTGGCGTTGCTCCGGCGGATGGTCCGGCAAGCGATTGCAGCAGGCGATGGATGATCCGCCCGCGGCCAAGCGCGCCGGCCGGCCTCGGATCGCGAATGCGCCTCGACCAGGCGCTGGCGGGAAGCCCTGGTCGTCGTCGAGGCGCAGCACGGTCGAGGGCGTCACCTGCGGCACCCCGGCACTGCCGGCGGGGCGGCACGGCGCAGCCAGGCGGGCGGCTCGGAAGCCATGCATACTGCTCCTGCGTCAGTTGTCGTCGCCGTGGCGGCGTTTGCGGCGCGCCCCATTCCAGCGCGACCAGACTGCCGTCGGAGCCTCGATCCGCCGGCAGTCGGGTTCGAGCGCGTGTCCGACCAGCGCGTGCCAGCCGGTGCCGGCATCGGTCGAGTGTTTCTGCGTTCCGCAGACGATAGAGGCGATCGCGGGCGCGGGTCATGGCGACATAGAGAAGGCGGCGATATTCCTCGGCGTCGCGGACTTCTGCGGAGCTCATCGACGACGCTCCCTCACGGGCTCGGCATCGCCCGCTGGCCGCGCATCCAGACCAGGGGCGCAGCGCCGTCGGTCATCGTCGTCGAGCGCGACGACCCGCGGGATCGTGGCTGGCATGGACCGGGGCGGATCCGGTATCGACGAGGAAGACGATATCGGCTTCGAGCCCCTTGGCGCCGTGGACCGTCATCACCCGAACCTCGTCGCGCAGCATCTCGGTGTCGCGCTTGATCTCGGTCGGCGCGCGGTCGAGCCAGTCGAGAAATCCCTGCAGCGAGGGAATGTTGTTTCCTCGATAGGCGAGCGCCTGGGCGAGGAACTCGTCGAGCACGTCCTCGGCCTCTGCGCCGAGCCGGCGCATGAAGCGCCGGCGCCCGCCATCGGGACCGAGAATGCGGGCGAAAAAGGCATGGGGATCGAGATAGTCGGCGTCGCGCCCGCCAGGCCTCGAGGGTGTCGCAGGCGCGTGCTTCGGGCGTCCTCGCGCGCCTCGCCGAGCGCATCCCACAGCGAGCCGGCGCGGCCATGGGCAGGCGGAACAGGGCGTCCTCGTCGAGAGCCGATGAGCGGGCTTTTCAGCACGGCGGCAAGCGACAGGTCGTCCTCGGGCAGCAGCATCACCTGGGCGAGCGCCATCAGGTCGAGACCGCGATATGCTCGGTGAGAGCCAGGCGGTCGGCGCCGGCGATCGGGCACGCCGCGAGTTTTCAGCGCGCGGTTGATCGGCGTCGGTCTGGGCGCCGCGGGTGCGGGTCAGAGAATGAGGATGTCGCGCGGGCCGGATCGGCTGCCGGTCGCCTGCCGGCAGGCGTCTCGCCGCTTGCCAGCCAGCCGCCGATCGTCTGCTGCGATCCGCTCGGCAAGCTGGACCTCCGGGCTCTTGTCGTCGAGATGATCGAGCGGCGTCGTCCAGTCGCTCGGCTCGGCCGTGGTCGGCGGCTCGATCAGCGGCCAGACGACGACCCGGCCGGGATCGTTGCGGCGAAAGGCTTCATGCAGCGGCCAGTCGTCGCCGCTGGTGACGCCGGCACGGGCAGCCGGCAGGTCAAAGACCGCGTCGACCGCCGAAAGCACGGTCTGGCGTCGAGCGGAACGAGAGATGGAGCGCGACATCGGCCAAGCCGAAGCCGCCGGCGCGGGCGCGGGCTGCCGAAGCTCGCGCTGGACGTGCGGGCAAACCAGGCCGGAACCGCGCCCTGGAAGGAGAAGATCGACTGTTTCTCGTCGCCGACGGCAAAGAGCGTGCGCGTCGCCGGCACCGGCGCCCTCGCCGGCAAAGAACTCCTCGGCGAGCGCCTTGATCACGCTCCACTGGCGCGGGCTGGTGTCCTGCGCCTCGTCGACCAGGACATGGTCGAGGCCGCGGTCGAGCTTGTACTGGACCCAGCGGGCGGCGTCGGCGCGCGAGAGGAGGTTGGCGGTTTTGACGATCAAATCCTCGAAATCGAGGGCGCCGCGAGGCGTTTCAGGCGCTCATATTCGGCGATGACCGCATCGACCAGGCGGAGCATGGCGGCGCTGGCCTCAAAGCACTCGGCGGCGGCGATGCGATCGAGCAGGGATTCCAGGCGATCGCGTCTCGGATTCTAAGCGGTTTCGGCGAGGCCGGGCCAGGCGGCTTTGACGGAGTTGGTGACGATGCCGGCGGGCTTGCGGAGGTCGCCGCGTGACGTGGTCGGAAAAAGGCGAGAAGGCGGAAATCCGCGATTCTCGGGTCGGCCGCAGCGGATAGGGTGCGAGGCGGGCGGCGGCGGCCTGGTCGGTCTTTTTGTCGCTCGCCTCCAGCAGACTCGAGCAGGCGGGTGATATCGGCGAGGGTCGAAGAGCGAACTTCTGCGACGATCGTAAAGCCGAAGGGCTCGACGATGTTCGTCGGGACGCCGAGACCGAGGGCGGCGCGCAGCCGGTCGAGCGCCCGTGTCGAGCGATCCGGCGGCGACGATCCAGGCGCGGAGGCGGTCGCGGCGGGCGACGAATTCGCCGAGCGCGGCCTCGATGGTCATGTCGCTGGCGGCCGCGAGGACCGTGTCAAGCGCCTGACCGAGACCTCGGCTTTCTCGGCTCCCGAGGACGCTGCGCCGGCGCGGCCTCGGCGAGAGCGCGCGGCGGTCGCGCTCGTCGAGGACCTCGAAGTGGCCGGCGACATTGGCCTCGAAGGGGAACTGGTGGAGGAGGCGCTCGCAGAAGGCATGGATGGTCTGGATCTTGAGGCCGCCGGGGGTCTCCAGGGCCCGGGCGAAAAGCCGGCGGGCGGTCGAAAGCTGGCCGAATCAGGGGCTTGGCCCTCGAGTTCGGCGATCTCCTTGGCGCAGCTTCGAGTCGGAGAGCGTGGTCCAGTCGGACGAGGATGGCGAAGACCCGCTTGGCCATCTCGGCGGCGGCCGCCTTGGTGAAGGTCAGGCAGAGAATGCGTGAAGGATCGGTGCCGGCTGAGCAGGAGGCGGACGACGCGGCGTGGAGAGCACATAGGTCTTGCCCGAGCCGGCATTGGCCGAGACCCAGGCCGATGCCGCCGGATTCGACGCATCTGCTTGAGCCCTTGCAGTGGTTTTCGTCGATTCCACGCGGCGGCGTCATTGGCCGTCCTCCCCGGCCTCGACCAGGGCCCATTCGCGCACGCGGGCGAGATGATCGTAGGGGCTCTCGAAGCGGGTCTCGAACATCGGCCGCGCGCGCGAGACGTAAGCCCGTTCGATCATCATCGAAAGCGGCGATCGAGCGCGTGGAACTCGGCCAGCACTTTCTCGGCCGACGCGCGTCGGCGGTCCAGTCCTTCTCGACCGCGCGACTTGAACGGGCTCGCCGCGTTCGACCTGGCCGAGACCGAGCCAGGCAAGTTGGGCAAATGAACGGCCTGGAAATCGGCGTGGACGGCGTCGTTGAACGCGCCCCTCGCCAGCCATGGCCGCTTCCAGCGCCAATTGCGGCGCGAGACCGGTCAGGACCTGCCTCGCGGAGGGCGGCGCGCCGGTCTTGAAGTCGAGGATCTCCAGCCGCGCCGTCGGCGCGCTCGTCGATGCGGTCGGCGCGGGCCGTGAGACGGAAGGACCCGGCCGGCGCGGCGAAATCGTAGCGCCCGCCGATCTCGGCATGACGGGCGGCGATGCCGGCGTCGCGCGCCGCCTCCCAGGCGACGAACCAGCGGGCGATGGCGCGGAAGCGGGTCCACCAGAGGGCATGCATATCGGGGAACTCGCGCGATCGCGGCGCGAACACCGCCTCGGCGATATCGAGCAGCCGGCGCTCGGCGCTCGCATCGAACGGCCCGGACCACTCCTGCGGTGAACCGGCCGAGCGCGTCGTGGATCAGCGTGCCGCGCAGGGCATAGTCGGGCGCGAGGCCGATCGGATCGAGCGGCTCGAGGCCGAGCACGTGACGGGCATAGATGGCGTAGGGGTCGCGCACCAGGGTCTCGATCTCGGTGACCGACAGGCGGCGCGGGCGGCTTGCGAGCGGCGGGCGCGGCTCGGGGCGCGGGGCCGGCGCGACCTCCGGCGGCGGGAACGCGATCGATCTCGCGGGCAAGCGACAGGTAGCGCGTCGCCGCGGTCGCGAAGCTGTCCGCCGGCGCCTCGCCGAGGAGCGCGACCAGCCGCTGCAGCCAGCGCGAGTCAACCGTCGGCGTGCCGCCGCGCTTCTCGGCGCGGGTGACGAGGACGCGGGCGCCGGCCATCGCCATGGCGAAATCGTGGGCGGCAAGGCCGATGCGGCGTTCGGGCGGCGGCAGGCCGATCTCGGCGCGCATGGCGCGCGACAGCCAGGGGTCGGTGCGGGTCTCGGCCGGCCAGACGCCTTCGTCGAGGCCGCCGAGGATGACGAGATCGACCGATTGCAGGCGGGCTTCGAGCGTCCCCCAGATCTCGACCCGCGTCTCGGCGCCGACCGGCCGGGTGACCGGCACCGCGGCCATCAGGGTGGCGAGGAAGGCGGGAAATTCGGCCGATGTCAGGACGAAACCGGCGCCCTCCTCGCCGCCGGCAAGGCCGGTGAGCAGCCGGGCGAGCGCGGCGCCATCCTCGCCCTGCCACAGGCGCGCATCGCTTCCGGTCTCGTCGCGGGCCGCTCCGGCGAGAGCCTCGAGGAGAAGCGCCGGTCGCCTCGGCCACGGTCAGGTCGCCACCGGACCGGAACCGTTCGGCCGCCGGGCCGAAGCATACGGGTCAGGGCCGCGACGAGGCCGGCGGCAAGGCGCCCAGTCGCGCGCGGCGAGACGCTTGCGGGCGGCCGGCAAGTGGCGTGCCCCCTCGCCGTCGAGGTCCGCGCGTGATTTCTCCAGCGCCGGTCCGAGGGCAGCGATTCCGCCGGGCACGCGATGGCCGCGGAAAAGGGCGATCTCGAGGATGCGGGCGGCGCGGCGGCAATCGGCGCGCGCCAGGCCGAAGGCGGCGAGCGGATGCTTGAGGAGGGCGAGCAGGCCGACCGGATCGCCGTCGCCGGCACGACGTCGGCGAGCAGGCGGGCAAAGATTCCGGCGGGCAGGCGGTCGAGCGGCGCGCCGGCGGAATCATCGACGGCCAGGCCCCAGCGCTGCAATTCGACGGCGACCCGGCGGGCGAGCGTGCGGTCGGGCGTGACGAGGCGCGGTGCGGGTACCCGGCGATTCCAGCGCCTCGCGGATGGCAAGAGCGATGGCGAGCGCTTCCTCCTGCTCGTTGCCGGCGACGATCAGACCGACATCGGCAAGCGCCTGCCTCGACGCGTCGCGGACATGCATGCGATGGGCGCGGAATCCGGCCCAGGTCTCGGTGGTCTCGGCCGGGCGCAGCGCTTCGGACAGGAGGCGGTCGCGGGCGGCGATGGCCTTCGGCGTCTCGGCGAGCGGGGTCGACCTCGTCACGGTCGACCGCGAGCGCGGCAAGGAGGTGCTTCAGTCCGAACTGGGGATGGCCGAAGGCGGAAGGCGGCGCCGTCTCCTCCTCGCCGATCGCCTGCCAGCCGGCGTCGTCGAGGCCTGGTGTCGAGGCCGGGCAGGACGACCGCGCCGTTCGGCAGGCGGGCGATGGCGCCGAGCAGGTCGGCGGTCGCCGGGATCGAGCCGGTCGAGCCGGCGGCGATGATCGGCCCGCGCGGCGGGTTGGTCTCGAGTCGCTCGGCCTCGGCGCGGATCAGACGGTCGCGGCGGGCGATCGGATCGACCCGGTCCATCTCCTTGAGCCGGGCCGGCCAGTATTCGACGGCGATCTTGAGGAAATCGAGGGTGATCTGGAAATAGCGGGCGTGGTCCTCGGGCGCGAGCGTGCGGATCGCATCCCAGGGCAGGCCGGCGACCTCCATGTCGTCGATGAGGCGGGCAAGGTCGGCGGCAAGCCGGGTGGCATCGGCCGCCGATGCCGGGATGAGCAGCGGCTCGTCGGGGCCGAGCGCCAGCACGTCGTGCCGGACGGTGCGACCCCAGGCAAGGATCAGCCGGGCGAGCGCGAGCTGACGGTCGAGCGCGAGACGGCGGCCGGCAAGGCGAGCCGGTCGGCCGGCGCTTCGGCCGACTCGGCAAGAAGGTGGTCCTCCTCGTCGACATCGCCGATCGGGCGGATCGTCGGCAGGATGGTCGCCATCGCCGCCGGCGCGGGCGACGAAGATCTCGCGCAGCGCCCGGACGGCACGGCGGGTCGGCAGGAGGATGGTGACATCGGCCAGCGCCAGCGGGTCACTCGCGTCAAGCGCGGCGAAGCGCCCGTCGAGAACCGCGTCGGCGAGCACCGGCAGAAAGGGCGCGCCGGCCGGAATGGTGAAGATCTTCGGGCGTGGGCGGGCGGAGACCTGATCCATGCCGCATCGAAGCCCCGAAGTCGGGGGCCGGGGTCAAGGGTGGAGGGCGCCGGGAGGCTGGCAGTGGGTGGGGACGGGGAAAGTCACGCCCTCCCCGGTCGCCCCCCTCCCCGGAAGCGGGGACCCAGTGAACGCTGTCGGTCGCGAAGGTGGCGCGCCGTCGGCAAGGCACCATTCGGGCAAGCTGGAGCCCGAGCTTCCAATCGGCATCGTTTGCTGGGTTCCCTTCCCTCGGGCCTTCCGGCCCTCCCCGGGAATGACGGTTCGGCGTTGCCGGCCGCTTCTCCGGCTTCAGTG
This sequence comes from uncultured Alphaproteobacteria bacterium, assembly GCA_963812285.1. GTDB lineage: Bacteria > Pseudomonadota > Alphaproteobacteria > Rhizobiales > Kaistiaceae > CAVSRC01. Next base: position 77,503 of record CAWEUR010000035.1, read on the forward strand.
GGAGGTATCTGGATCCCCACCTTCGTGGGGATGAGCGGAGGGGTGGTGGCTTGCTGCCCGGCGGACTGGTGGGTCAGGCGGCGCTGTCGGCGATGGTGCGTTCGGCTTCGCCGATGGCCTGGGGGGTGCCGACGTGGAACCAGAGGCCGTCCATGCGCACGCCGAAGAAGCGCTCGGCCTCGATCGCCTTGTCGAACAGGTGGTTCATGGAGAAGCGGCCCTCGGGGGCGCCCTTGAACAGGCGCGGATGGAGGATGGCGGCACCGGCATAGACGAAGGGGACGACCTCGCGCTCGGTGCGGCGCAGGAGCCGGCCGGCCGGGTCCATGCGGAAGTCGCCGCGGCCGGCATAGCCGATGGCGCTGACGGTGGGGGCGACCAGGATCAGGGCATCCATGTCCTCGTCGCGCCAGGCGCCGGCGAGCCAGTCGAGATTGGGACGGGCGCCCTCGATCCAGAACGTGTCGGAATTGAGCAGGTAGAAGGGGGCGTCGCCGAAGATGCGGCAGCGCCCTGGCGGTGCCGCCGCCGGTGTCGAGGAGCCCGAACGCTCGTCGGAGACGACGATCTCGGGGTTGGTGCGGCGCCTGAGATGGGCCGCCATCAGATCCGGCAGGTAGTGGATATTGACCACGACCTTCTGCACGCCGGCATGATCGAGCCGGTCGAAGGCGTAATCGATGAGGGCGCGGCCGCCGACCTCGATCAACGGTTTGGGCACGGTGGCGGTCAGCGGACGCATGCGCTTGCCGATACCGGCAGCGAGTACCATCGCCCGGCTCGGGCGGATCGGGGTCGGCGCGGTCATGGGGTCTCGTCAACTCTGGGAAGGCAGATGCTTCTCATACCAGAGCGCGAGGCCGGACAGAACCGGCTCGGTGAAGGATCGGGCAAGATAATCGAGCTGGCGGGGCATGTGCTGCAAATAGCCGCGCTTGCCCTGGCTGTCGACGAGGCGGGCAAAGACGCCAAGAGTTCTTCAGGGTTCGCGCGACGGCGAGAATTGCACAGGATTCAGCGAAAGTTTCGGCATCGAAACGGGAATTCGCGGCGCGGCGATGGGCGACATAGCGGGCCCGCAAGTCGGCCTCCAGGGCGAGCGGCACGGTGGCGCGGGCATCATGGCAGATGGCGGCGACGTCATAGGCGGCGGGGCCGAGGAACATGTCCTGGAAATCGATGATGCCGAGGCGGGCGAGGCCCTGGCGCTCGGGCAGCCAGAAGAGGTTGGGCGACTGCATGTCGAACAGCACCCAGCTTTGCTCGCCGGCGCCAAGGCGGGCGAAGAGGCCGGCCCAGAGCGCCTCGAAGGCGGCGCGGGCTTCGTCGCCGAGGGGCCGGCCGGTGGCATGGGGCACGTACCAGTCGGCGAAGAGGGCGATGTCGGGGGCAAGCGCCTCGGCGTCGAGCGGGATGAGCGGGTGGGTGTCGCCGCCGGGAAGCGGCAAGACTGGCGGGCGCGGCTCGGCATGGATGGCGGCCAGCACATCGATCGCCAGGGCGTAACGTTCCGGGATCGGCGCGCCGCCGGCGACGACGCCCTCGGTGCCGAGATCCTCCATGAGCAGGAAGCCGGCATCGCGGTCGACCGCATGGATCTCCGGCGCCGAGAGGCCGAGGGCGCGCAGACCTTCGTCGACGGCGAGGAAGGCGCCGACATCATGGGCGCGGAAGCGGGCGCGGGGGTCGTCCAGCGCGAGCATGCGGCCGGTCGGCCAGTCCATCAGCACGGCGCGGCGGTCGCCGTCGGCGATCCGGTCGTAGATGCGGGTCGAGGCGTCGCCGACGAGATAGCGGCGGGTGGCGCCGGACCAGCCGGCGGCCTCGAGAAAGGCGCGGGCGGCGAGGCTGCGGGCAAGCCGCGGGGCCCATGCGGAACCGCCGGAAAGATGGGCGCGGCGGCCAGTGCCGGCGATCTCGAGCGTGACGTCAAGGCGCTCGGACGGCAGCAAACCGCCGGCGCGCTCGGGCCATTCGACGAGGACCGCGCCTTCGGCGACCGCCTCCTCGAAGCCGATCTCGGCGAGCTCGTCCGCGCCGCCGATGCGGTAGAGGTCGAAATGGGCGAGGCTTAAGCGCGGCGTCGCATAGGTCTGGACGAGGGTGAAGGTCGGGCTCGGCACCTCCAGCGCCGGCTCACCGGCAACGGCACGGATGAGGGCGCGGGCGAGGCTGGTCTTGCCGGTGCCGAGGCCGCCTGACAGCGCCACCACGTCGCCAGGCTTGAGAATCGCGGCGATATCCTCGGCAAGGGCAATGGTGGCGGCCTCGTCGGCGAGATCGATCGTACGGGCAAGGGTCTCGGCGGCCACCGGCCCGGCCGGTCCGGCTGGCCTCACTCGGCCGCCTCTGCGGCTTCGGCCGGCGGGCGCGTCGGGCAGGCGGATGGTGACGGTGGCGCCCCTGCCCTCCTCGGAACTGATATCGACGGTGCCGTGGTGGAGGGCGACGAGGCTCTTGACGATGGCGAGGCCGAGGCCGGCGCCGCCATGGCCGCCGCTGCGGGCACGGCTGGCGAAGCGGTCGAAGACGAATTCGAGGAAGTCGGCGGGAATGCCCGGACCCTCGTCGGAGACGGCGAGCTCGATCATGCCGCCGTCGCGGCGGGCGGAGACGCGGACATGGCCGCCGGCCTCGGAGAATTCGATGGCATTGGCGAGGAGGTTGAAGAGGATCTGGCGAACGCGCTTGCCATCGGCGACGAAGCCGCCGATGTCTGAGGGGATGTCGCGCTCGAGATCGACATGGGTCTCGCGGACGCGGTCCTGCAGGCCTTCGATGACGGCGGAGACCGCGTCGATGACATCGACCTCGCCGAGGTCGAGCTCCATGATGCCAGCGTCGATCGTGGCAAGGTCGAGGATGTCGTTGACGATGGCGAGCAGCGCCATGCTCGAGGACATGACGTAGCCGGTATATTCGCGCTGCTTGTCGTTGAGCGGCCCGACTTGGGCGTCGGCCATGAGCTGGGTGAAGCCGATGATGTTGGTCAGCGGCGAGCGCAGCTCGTAGGAAACGTGCTGGATGAAGGCGTTCTTGAGGCTGTCGGCGGCGAGCAGCGCCTCGTTGCGGTCGACCAGGGCGCGCTCGACCTGCACCGAATCGGTGACGTCGACGAAGGTGACCATGGTCTGGCCGTCGGGCAGCGGCACGGTGGCGTAGTCGATGACCCAGTCCTCGGCATGCTCCATGCGGCCGGAGACGCTGGCGCGGTTCTCATCGAGCCCGGCGACGCAGGCGGTGAAGCGCTGCCACTTGGCTTCGTCGTCGCCGGGGCGGCGGCAGGCGGCGACGATGTCGGCGACATGCGGACTGCCGGCGAGAAGCTCGGGATCGAGCGACCAGATAGCGGCGAAGGACGGATTGTGCAGGCGCAGGCGCGCATCCGAGCCGAAGACGGCGACGCCTTCGCTGAGGTGGTCGAGGGTTTCGCCCTGGACATGGATGAGCGCGTTGTAGCGGCTTTCGAGGTCAAGACGCTCGGTGACGTTCTCATAGACCCAGGTCATGCCCCCTTGCGGATTGGGATTGGCGATGACGCGCAGGGTCTGGCCGTCGGGCAGGTGCCACCAGTGCTCGCGCGCCTCGACCGAGCGATAGGCGGCGAGCAGGTCGGAGCGCCAGGAGCGGAAGTCGGCCTGCTCGGGCAGCTTGCGGCCGGCGCGCAGCCGGTCGAGCACCGCGCCCTTCGTCGGGACGCGAATTCGAGGAAGGAGGGATCGAGGTCGAAGAGGGCGCGATAGGCGGCGTTGTAGGATTTCAGCCGCCGGTCGGGGCCGAAGATGGCAACGGCCGTGGCGAGCTGGTCGAGGGTGCGGGCGTTGAAGTCGATCTCGCGGCGGAGCGCCGCCTCGGCGGCGCCGATGGCGGTGACGTCCGTGGCGATGCCGGCGCTGCCATAGGTCGAGACGACGTCGACCACCTCGAACATGCGCCGCGCCCCGGCGACGATGACCGGCAGGCGCTTGACGTGGACGGCGTCGGTCTCGTGGCCCTTGTCGATGAGGCCGCGGCCGGCGCTATCGATGAGCTCGAGATTGCGGGCGACGGCATCCTCGCCGTCCTTGGCCTCGACCGCGACGGCATAGGCGTCGTTGACCCAGATGAGGCGGCCCTTGTCGTCGCGCAGCCAGGCCGGCATCGGCGCGGCGGAGAGCATGGCGCGCATGGCATCGACCTCGGCGACCAGCAAGGCGTGGCGCGTCTCGACCTCGGCGCGGGCGAGGCGGTCGCCGGTGAGGTCGCGGAAGCGCAGAACGGCGACAGCGCCGACGGCACGGCCGGTGACATCGATGAGGCGGTTGGAATGGGTGGCGATGACCAGCTTGAAGGCCTCGCCGCGATCGCGCAGGCGGGCGACGGCGCGGTCGAGACGGCCGGCGGACTCGGGCAGGAGCCAGGTGCCGAAGGCGAGGAAGCCGGCCCGGTCGGACGGCGCGCCGGTCTCCCTGGGCAGGCCGCCGGCGACGAGCGGCGGCTCGCCGGGCGCGTTCCAGGCGACGAGACGCTGATCCTCGTTGGCGACCAGCGCCTCGGCCCGGTCGGCGCGGGTCGTCAGGTCGGCGACGCGCCGGCGCAGCTCTGCATTCTCGCCGAGGACGCGCTCGTTGCGGCGCATGAGGGCGATGGCGCTGATGACGGCGAAGCCGATGGCGCCGACGAGCAGCACCATCATGACGGTCTGGCCGGGATCGAATAGACCGCTGGTGACGGCCGCTCGCGGCGCGGCGGCATCCCCGGCATGGGCAAGGCCCGTCATCGACAGGGACAGGGCAGTGGCAAGGAGAGCGCCGGCCGCGCAGGGCGCGGCCCGAATCGAGATTGCCGTCCTGCCATGCCCCGGCATGAAACAGGTCCTTTCCGCCCGCCAGACGTTCGAACCTCGCAATGCCGGCGGGAGAAGCGGCCTCCGCCCCTCCTGGCACTGCTCTTGACTTCTCGCACAACGCGTAAGGAACGGCGGCCTCAGCCCTTCCCGGCGCTGTCTTTCGACTGTTCGCGGGCCCGCCCCCGTCGACGGTCCGTCTCTCCCGCGAATCACCCTAATCTAGCTGGTCGCGGAATCGCGTGTGAAGGGCACGAGCAAACAAAAACACCGGCCCGGTGCAGACACACCCGGCCGGTGCAGAATCGTCAATCCTGGTTAAGGATTAGTAGCGATAGGTTTCCGGCTTGTAGGGGCCGGCCTGGGAGACGCCGATATAGGCTGCCTGCTTGTCGTTGAGCTGGGTCAGATCGACGCCGATCTTGGCCAGGTGCAGCCGGGCGACCTTCTCGTCGAGAGCCTTGGGCAACACATAGACCTGCTTGTCGTATTTCTCGGGCTTGGTGAAGAGCTCGATCTGGGCCAGCGTCTGATTGGTGAAGGACGCCGACATGACGAAGCTCGGATGGCCCATGGCATTGCCGAGGTTCACCAGACGGCCTTCCGACAGAAGGATGATGCGGTGGCCGTCGGCGAACTCGATCTCGTCGACCTGCGGCTTGATGTTCTGCCATTTGAGATTGCGCAGGGCACCGACCTGGATCTCCGAATCGAAGTGGCCGATGTTGCAGACGATGGCGCGGTCCTTCATGGCCCGCATGTGGTCGATGGTGATAACGTCGATATTGCCGGTGCAGGTGACGAAGATGTCGGCGCGCGGCGCGGCATCGTCCATGGTTGTCACCTCATAGCCTTCCATCGCCGCCTGCAGGGCGCAGATCGGATCGACCTCGGAGACGAGGACGCGGCAGCCAGCATTGCGCAAGCTGGCGGCCGAGCCCTTGCCGACATCGCCGAAGCCCGCGACCATCGCCGTCTTGCCCGACATCATGACGTCGGTGCCGCGGCGGATGCCGTCAACCAGCAATTCGCGGCAGCCATAGAGATTGTCGAACTTCGACTTGGTGACGCTGTCGTTGACGTTGATCGCCGGGAAGAGGAGACGGCCTTCCTTGGCCATCTGGTAAAGGCGATGGACGCCGGTCGTCGTCTCCTCGGTGACGCCGCGGATCTCTTTCGCGATCGTCGTGTAATAGTCCGGCTTCTCGGCAATATGCGCCTTGATGGTGGCGAAGAGGACTTCCTCCTCCTCATTGGTCGGATGAGCGACGACCGAAAGGTTCGATTCCGCCTGCATGCCGAGATGGAGGAGCAGGGTGGCGTCACCGCCATCGTCGAGGATCATGTTGGGACCGCCGTCGCCCCACTCGAAGATCTTGTGGGTGTAGGCCCAATAATCCTCGAGGCTCTCGCCCTTGACGGCGAAGACCGGGATGCCGGCGGCGGCGATGGCCGCGGCGGCGTGGTCCTGGGTCGAATAGATGTTGCAGGAGGCCCAGCGGACCTCGGCGCCGAGCGCCACCAGCGTCTCGATGAGGACGCCGGTCTGGATGGTCATGTGCAGCGAGCCGGCGATGCGGGCGCCGCGCAGCGGCTGCTCTGGACCATATTCCTCGCGCGTCGCCATCAGGCCCGGCATTTCGGTCTCGGCGAGGGACAGCTCCTTGCGCCCCCAATCGGCAAGCCCGATGTCCTTGACCACATAGTCGCTGAAGTCAGCCATGAAAAACTCCTTTTCGCGCGAAAAGCCCGCGCCCGTCTCAGTGTGCGTGAGGCGGTTATAGCGGCCCGCTTGCGCCGCGGCAATAAGGATATAAAGATTTCTTTATGTGGCTTCGCTCGGCTGGCCGCGCCTGGCGTGGTCCGTCCTACCCGCCGACGATCAGGCGCAGCACAATCGCGACAATGACGAGGCCGAAGGCGAGGCTGCCGGTGATGGCCGAGTGGCGCCAGAGGCGCATCTGGAGCGCCAGGGGCAGCGGGGACGCGCCCCAGTCCGGCGCGTGCGTACCCCAGACGCCGAGAACGCCGCCCTTGCCCTCGACCATGCCGCGATCGAGGAGCGCGCCGCCGGCGCGGGCGGCAAGGTCGGCGGCGATCTTGCTGAACATCGACGACGCCAGCCCCGTGTTGAGGGCGCGATCCTCGAAGAGGAAGATGAGGTCGTCGTTCTTCCGCCGCAGCACGTAGGCGCGCTGCATCATTGCCATGCCGAGGGTGCGATAGGCCTCCAGGCGGGTCTCGATCGCCGCGATATCCGCATAGGGGACGACCAGATGCACCTTCTGCGGGCGATGGATGAGGGAGCGGCCGGCGGGCAGGTTGAGGGTCACCGATTCCGCCTCGAGCCGCAGCCAGAGGTTCCATTTGCCGACGAGGTCGCGCCCGACATAGCCAGCGAGCGCGCCGATGAAGCATGCCAGGGCGACGAAGAAGAGGCCGAGGCCCCACGACTGGAAGACGATCAGGACGGCGAAGCCTCCCATGGCCACCGTCGTCAGGCCAATGACGACGACGGCGAAGAGCGACAGGAGCCGAGGCGCAAGCGGCACGCGGAACATGCGCGGCGCGGCACCGTGGCCGCCTGCCGCCGCATCGGTCCCGGACGTCGTGCTCATCCCACCCCCGTTCTCAGGTTCCGCGCGGTCGGCCCTTCACCGTCGCCGGCCACCGCTGAACGCTGGTATCAGTCTGACGCGTGGACTGGCCGGCGGCAATATCCGGCCTATTCCTCCTCGCCGAACCGGCCCTCGACCAGGTCGGCGAGGGCGGCAAGCGCCGCTTCGGCGTCCGGCCCCTGTGCCGTGACGTGGATGACCGAGCCGGGCGCGGCGGCAAGCATCATCAGGCCCATGATCGAGGTGCCGCCGACCGTGGTCGAATCCTTCGAAACGGTCACTTCGGCACCGAATTGCTCGGCGCATTGGACGAAGCGGGCGGCGGCGCGGGCATGGAGGCCGCGCTTGTTGGCGATAGTGAGGTCCCGGGCGAGGCTCTGCGGAGTGTCCACGCCGCCCATCATTTGCCGTTGAGGACTTCGCTGGCGACGTTGATGTATTTGCGGCCGGCGTCCTGGGCATCGGTGAGCGGCGGCGGCGATCGGCTTCTCGCCGCGCACGCTGGCGAGCTTGATCGAGCATCGGCAGGTTGACGCCGGCGATCACCTCGACCTTGCGCGGCTCCATCACCGAGATGGCGAGATTGGACGGCGTGCCGCCGAACATGTCGGTGAGCAGGATGACGCCCGCGCCGTCATTGACCCGCTGGACGGCGTCAAGAATGTCCTGGCGTCGTCGCTCGACGTCGTCGTCCGGGCCGATCGAGACCGTCTCGATCTGCGTCTGCGGCGCCGACGACATGCTCCAGCGCGGCGCGGAATTCCACGGCGAGCCTGCCATGGGTTACCAGGACCAATCCGATCATGAAAATCCTCGGCTCAAAGCCTCGTCTGGTCAGCCATTGCGGTCACACGCCGCCGGGTCGCGCCCGGACCGGCATCTTGCCGGATCGATTCCGCAACGCAAGAGGCAATCCTCGGCGGCGTGCGGTCACGAAGACGCGCCATCCCCGCGTGTAATCGCCAGCCGAATGCGCGAGGCGCCGTCGGCGATGCCGATGGGAAGGCAGAGAAGCGGCAGGGCGACGCCCTCGATCACGACCCGCTCCTCTTCAGGCGCCGGCAGGCGCGGGCACTCTTCAGCCGGCATGAGATCGACGACAAGACGCAGGACCACCGGCGAGACGAAGGGAAAGCGCAGGATGCCGAGGCCGCGGAACTCGATCAGGCCGGCGATCGAGGCGGGCACGGTGGCGAGCAGGCGGCCATGGGCCGGGGTGAGGACGACGCGGTCGTCGGCGACGAGGCTGTGGGCAGCCGGATCGGCCTGGAGCAGTGCCAGGACAAGGGCCGACTTGCCGCTGCCCGAGGGGCCGCGGATGAGCACGCCGGTCTCGCCGAGAAGCACCGCGTCGGCATGGACGGTCGGGCTGGCGCTCATGGGGTGGGCAATTGCACCGTGAAGCGGGCGCCGAGGACGAGCGGCTCGACACCGTGTCCGGTGTCCGGAGCGGTGCGGTTCTCGGCCCAGATGGCGCCGTGATGGGCCTCGACGATCTGCTTGCTGATCGACAGGCCGAGGCCGGAATTCTGGCCGAAGGATTCCCGGTCGGGACGGTCGGTGTAGAAGCGCTCGAAGATGCGCTCGGCCTGGTCGGGGCGGATGCCCGGTCCGTCGTCGTCGACGGTGACCTCGACGCCGCCGGGGATGCGCCGGGCGGTGACGGCGACCGTGCCGCCGGGCCGGCAGAAGGAGAGGGCATTGTCGATGAGATTGTTGAAGACCTGGCGCGAGACGGCCGTCATGGCCGATGACGACATAGCCGCTCGCCGGGCCCGCGGCGATGTCGAGGGTGATCTCTGGCGCATCGTCGTTGCCGACATCGCGGGCCATGCCGACGACCGCTTGCAGGAGCTGGCGATGTCGACCGGCACGGCGTCGTCGCGCGCCAGTTCGGCATCGAGCCGGGAGGCGTTGGAGATGTCGGAGATCAGCCGGTCGAGACGGCGCACGTCGTGCTGGATGATGGCGGTGAGCCGCGCCTTGGCCTCCTCGGTCTTGGCGCGCGGCAGGGTCTCGACGGCGCTTCTCAGCGAGGTCAGCGGGTTCTTGAGCTCGTGGGCGACATCGGCGGCGAAGCGCTCGATCGCCTCGATGCGGTCGTAAAGCGCGTTGGTCATCGACGCGCAGGCGCCGGCAGAGATGGCCGATCTCGTCGCCGCGCTCGGTGAAATCGGGGATTGCGGCCGTGGGCGTGCACGCCGGGACGGCCCGTTCGGCGGCATCGGCGAGATGGCGCATCGGGCCGGCGATGGTGCCGGCGAGCAGGATCGAGAGCAGGAGGTGACGACGGCCGCGACCAGCGCGATACGCAGATTGCCATGCGCTCGGCGGCGACGATGGAATCGATGTCGCCGGGCTGGGTGGACAGCAGCAGCACGCCGATGGATGGTGCGGTGGCGCTGGATCGGCACGGCGACGGAGATGACCATCTCGCCGCGGTCGTCGACGCGCACGAGCTCGGCGACGTGCCGTTGAGGGCGGCGATCGACCTCGGATAGCGCTTGCCGTTGGCGCGCCGTATTCCTGATAGATGGGACAGGTCGCGGCGGCACCCAGCTCATCAGATCGTTCCACCAGATGCGCTGGGCAAGCGTCGGTTCTCGTCCTCGGGCGGCGGCAGCTCGAAGGCGAGGACCTCGCCGCGCGAATAGAGATGGCGCTGTCGAGGATCAGCAGGCCGTCCTTGTCATAGATGCGGGCGCGGGTGCGGGTCGGCGTGGTGAGGTTCCGCAAAAGCGGCGCGACCCGCTCCGGGTTGATGGGGAATTCGAGGCTCGTCGAATAGGGCTGGTCGAGGGGCGACAGGCTCTCGCCGGCCTGCATCTTGAGCAGCAGATCGGGATTGACCGTGATGAGGTCGCTGTCGACGGTCGCCGAGGCGGCGATGGCGGCGGAGATGATCTCGCCCTGGATGCGCAGGCTCTGGACGCGGGCATCGATCAGGCCGGCGCGCCACTGGTTGAGAAAGAGGATGCCCGACGACGAGGAGCGGCGAGGGCGGCGAGGTTGAGCACGACGATGCGGCGCGTCAGGCTGGAAAAGGCGTGCAGGCCGACGAAGCGCCTCAGCCGCGCGAGCCCACGCCAGCCAGCCGCCGGCGCGCGCTGTCTCTGCTCTGCGTCCGTTCGACGATGCGCTGGTCCTCGTACCCCAGCCGTCATGCTGGCTCGTCGACCGCCAAGGCAGCGGTCAAACTGCTCCTTGAAGCGGTAGCCGACGCCGTAAAGCGTTTCGATCATGTCGAAATTCGTCGTCGACCACCTTGAACTTCTTGCTCAGGCGCTTGATGTGGCTGTCGATGGTGCGGTCGTCGACATAGACCTGATCGTCATAGGCCGCGTCCATCAGCGCGTTGCGGGACTTGACCACGCCCGGCCGCTGGGCCAGCGCCTGCAGGATCAGGAATTCGGTGACGGTCAGGGTCACCGGCTGGCCCTTCCAGGTGCAGGTGTGGCGCTCCTCGTCCATCGACAAGGCGCCGCGTTCGAGCACGCCGCGCCGGCTCGGCATCGCCCTTGCGTTGTCGCCGCGCCGTCGCGCGGCTGGAAGCGCCGCAGGATCGCCTTGACCCGCTCGACCAGCAGGCGCTGGGAGAACGGCTTGGTGATGAAATCGTCGGCGCCCATCTTGAGGCCGAACAATTCGTCGATCTCCTCGTCCTTGGAGGTGAGGAAGATGACCGGCAGGTCGGATTTCTGCCGCAGGCGGCGCAGACAGCTCCATGCCGTCCATGCGCGGCATCTTGATGTCGAGGATGGCGAGGTCGGGCGGCGTCGGTGGTCAGGCCCTCAAGGCCCGAGGCGCCGTCGGTATAGGTCGCGACCTGGTAGCCCTCGGCTTCCAGGGTCATGGAGACCGAGGTCAGAATATTGCGGTCGTCGTCGACCAGGGCGATCTTCGGCATGCGGCTTTTCTCCGTCTTTGCGGGCGGGCGGATGCTTCGTCCAGAAAGGCTAACCCGCCTTTGCCGGCATGATTGCGCGTAAAATGTGGCGGCGAAGGGTACAGGAATCCAGTGGGTTGCGCCAATTCGCCGGCGGGGACGGCGTGCCGCACTTGTGTGGAGCGGATGGCGGTGGCCTATTGGCGCCTGTCCCCGGCCGACACCCAGCCATCGCCAGGCCCAGAAGGAATTGGCGGCCCGTGGCGCCGAAGGGATACGATTCGGCCGCGTGAGGAGGACGGAAATGGCGCGGGAGGACGGCGGGGCGGACGAAGATTTCTCACCGGTGTCGGCGGCGCGGCAGGTCCTGCGCGGCACGGCGACCGGGGCGCTGGCGACGTTGCATGAGAGCGGCTCGCCCTTCGCCTCCTTCGTCACCGTGGCGAGCGCCAGCGACGGCGAGCCGATCCTGCTTCTGTCGGCGCTGGCCGCCCATACCCGGAATCTGAAACGCGATTCGCGCGCCTCGCTCCTGCTCGTGGCGCCGGGCGGCGAGACCGGCGATCCGCTGGCAGGGGCGCGACTGACCGTCACCGGCCGGGTGGTCCGCACCGACGAGAATGCCGACCGGCGGCGCTTCCTCGCCCGCCATTCGGAGGCAGAGGGCTATGCCGGTTTCGGCGATTTCGCCGTCTATCGCCTGGCCGTCGAATCGGGCCATCTGGTTGCCGGCTTCGGGCGCATCGTCGCGCTCGGGCGCGGGGCGCTTCTCACCGATTGCAGCGACTGCGGCGATCTCCTCAAGGCTGAGGAGAGCGCCATCGCTCACATGAACGCGGACCATGCCGATGCGCTGGCGCTTTATGCGCAAACGCTGTGCGGCATGCCGGCGGGCGCCTGGATCATGACCGGCTGCGACCCCGACGGCATCGACCTGCGCGCCGGCGCCCTGCGTGCGCGGCTGGCGTTTCCCGACAAGGTGCGCACGGGCGAAGACCTGCGCCGCACACTGGCGGCCCTCAGCCGGACGGCGCGGGCCGGAGCCGGATAGCGCCGACGCGGCCGCACGCGGCGCGCGGATTTAGAAACCCGCTAAAATTGCAGCGACTGCGGTAACCGGATCTTCTCCATCCGCGTTTACCGGCGGACCACTTCTTTGACGGCATATGCACGAGGGGGCCGTTACCGGATCGGTCTGACGTGCTCGCCTTTCTCCTCCACCTGCAGGGCGCCGGCTCCCCGTATGACCACGGGAGCGACGAATGAGTGGCGCCTGGAACGGTCTGCTCCAGAATCTCGCCATTCTGGCGATCGCCGTCTCGATCTGGATGCAGCTCGCCGACTGGATCGACCGGCGGGCGGCGGCGGTGCGCGCGAGCATTCTCGTCGCGCTTGCCGCCGGCACCACGATCGGCCTGATGAGCCTGCCCTTCACACTGGACGCCGGCGTGATCGCGGACCTGCGGGCGGTGCCGATCGCGCTCTCCGGGTTCCTGTTCGGGCCGGTCGTCGGCATCCCCACCGGCTTGCTGGCGGCGGCCTACCGGCTGATCCTCGGCGGTACCGGAGCGCTGGGCGGCGTGCTGGGAATAACGGTCGTCAGCCTGGTCGCGACGGTCGGGTACATCCTTCTCAAGGGACGCGCGCCGACAAGCGTGGAGATGGTCCTGTTCGCCCTGGTAACGGCGATCTGCAATTTCGCGGGGTTTCTCGTTCTGCCGCCGGACATCATGACGAGCGTCGTCTCGCGGGCCGGGCCGCCGGTCTTCGTCTTCGTCTTCACGGCAGCGCTCGGCGTGGGCCTGGCCATCATCGACAACAACCGTCGTCGCGAGACAGCGCGTGAGAACCGGGCCCTGGCGGGAATCATCGACGCCCTGCCCGACCCGCTCAACGCCAAGGACCTCGAGGGGCGGTTCATCGCCGCCAACCTGGCGACCGCGAAGCTCATGGGTGCGGATTCGTCGGCGGCGCTGATCGGCCATACGGATTTCGACTTCTATCCGCCGGACACCGCAGCACGCTTCCGGGCCGACGAAGAGATGATCATGATCGCCGGATCGACCCGCGAATTCGAACAGGGCATCACGCGCGCCGACGGGACCACGACCTGGCTGCTCACGGTCAAGGTGCCGCTGAAGGATGCCGCGGGGAAGATCGTCGGCCTACTCACCCACAATCGCAACATCAACGAGCGCAAGCGCCTGCGCGACGAGGTCGCCCGCAGCCGCAAGCTTCTTGACGACGCGCTTGCCAACATGGCCGACGCGCTGGTCCTCTACGACCGCGAGGACAGGCTCGTCTTCTGCAACGAGCAATACCGTCAGATGTTTTCCAGGACGGCGCATCTGCGCCTGCCGGGCACGCCGCTCGCCGATATCCTGCGCGCCTCGGTGGAAAGCGGCGAGCAGGCCGGAGTCGCGCCGCATGAGACGGAGGAATGGATCGCGGCGATCGTGGCCTCGCTCAGGACGGCCGGCGAGCTGGAAATCCAGCTCGGCGACGGACGCTGGCTGCACTCGCGCGTGCGGCCGATGGAGGACGGCGGATCGCTCACCGTGATTTCGGACATCACCCGCATCAAGCAGGCAGAAGCGGCGCTGGCGCGGGCCAATGCGCGCCTGGCGCAACTCGCCGACACCGACGGACTGACCGGGCTCATGAATCGCCGCGCCTTCGACGAAGCCCTCCACACGGAAATCTCGCGCAGCCAGCGCACGCGGGCGCCGATGAGCCTGATGCTCATCGATGTCGACCGGTTCAAGGCCTATAACGACACCTACGGCCATCCGGCCGGCGATGTCTGCCTGAAGGCGCTCAGCCGCTGCCTGAAGAAGGTGCTGAGACGGCCATCCGACGTCACCGCGCGCTATGGTGGGGAAGAACTGGTGGCGCTCATGCCGGACACGCCGCCCGAGGGAGCCCTGCATATCGCCGAGGCGTTCCGCCGGGCGGTCTACGACCTCGATCTCGAGCATACCGGCAGCGAGAAGGGCCGGGTCACGGTCAGCATCGGGGTCGCCGCGCTTCTCGGCGGCCCGGCGAAGTCCAGCCGCGACCTCGTGCGCATGGCCGACGAGGCGCTCTACCGGGCAAAGGGTGGCGGGCGCGATCGCGTCTGCGCCTGGCAACCGGCGCAGGAAAGCAGCCTGCGTGTCGTCGGGCAGCTATAGGCCGGCCGACGACGCATGGCCGCATACAGCAAAAGGCCCGGCGCGTGCGCCGGGCCTTTCCATGATTTCAGTGGCTTGAGGGCGATCAGCCGGCGGCCTGCTCGGCCTTGTCCTGCTTGATCTCCTCGCCGGTCTCCTGGTCGACGATCTTCATCGACAGGCGGACCTTGCCGCGCTCGTCGAAGCCGAGGAGCTTGACCCAGACCTTGTCGCCTTCCTTGACCACGTCGGTGGTCTTGGCGACGCGGTTGGCGGCGAGCTGGGAGATGTGGACGAGACCGTCCTTGGCGCCGAAGAAGTTCACGAAGGCGCCGAAATCGACGACCTTGACGACGGTGCCCTGGTAGATCACGCCGACTTCCGGCTCGGAGACGATCGACTTGATCCAGTTGAGCGCCGCCTCGATCGCCTTGCCGTCGGAGGAGGCGACCTTGACGGTGCCGTCGTCGGAGATGTCGACCTTGGCGCCGGTCTTCTCGACGATCTCGCGGATGACCTTGCCGCCCGAGCCGATGACTTCGCGGATCTTGTCGGTCGGGATCTGGATGACCTCGATGCGCGGGGCGTATTCGCCGAGCTCGGCGCGCGCCTCGGGCAGGGCCTTGCCCATCTCGCCGAGAATGTGCAGGCGGCCGTCCTTGGCCTGGCCGAGGGCGACCTTCATGATCTCCTCGGTGATGCCCTGGATCTTGATATCCATCTGCAGCGAGGTGACGCCATTGGCGGTGCCGGCGACCTTGAAGTCCATGTCGCCGAGATGGTCCTCGTCGCCGAGGATGTCGGAGAGAACGGCGAAGCGCTCGTCTTCCTTGATCAGGCCCATGGCGATGCCGGCGACCGGGTGCTTGAGCGGCACGCCGGCATCCATCAGCGCCAGCGAGGTGCCGCATACGGTCGCCATCGAGGAGGAGCCGTTCGAACTCGGTGATCTCGGAGACGACGCGCAGCGTATAGGGGAACTCGTGATGGGCCGGCAGCATCGGCCGCACCGCCCGCCAGGCGAGCTTGCCGTGGCCGATCTCGCGCCGGCCGGGCGAGCCCATGCGGCCGGTCTCGCCGACCGAGTAGGGCGGGAAATTGTAGTGCAGCATGAAGGTTTCCTTGTAGGTCCCCTCCAGGGCGTCGATGAACTGCTCATCGTCGCCGGTGCCGAGCGTGGCGACGACCAGCGCCTGGGTCTCGCCGCGGGTGAACAGCGCCGAGCCGTGGGCACGCGGCAGAAGGCCGACCTGCGCCAGAATCGGGCGGACGGTCTTCAGGTCGCGCCCGTCGATGCGGATGCCGCGGTCGAGAATGTCGCCGCGTACGATCGACTTCTCGAGCTTCTTGAACATCTCGCCGACAAGCTGCGGCGAGGGCGCATCCTCGGCGCCTTCGGGGGCGAGCGTGGCGGCGACCTTGGCCTTGACCGCGGCGACCGCGTCCTGGCGCTCGGTCTTGCTCGAGATCGCGTAGGCGACCCGCAGATCGTTCTCGGCGAGCCCGGCGACCTTGCCGTAGAGCTCGGAATTGTCGGCGACGGTGACCTGGCGCGGCTCCTTGGCCGCCTTCTCGGCGAGCTGGATGATCGCGTCGATCACCGGCTGCATGCCCTGGTGGCCGAACATGACGGCGCCGAGCATGTCGTCCTCGGAGAGCTCATGCGCCTCCAACTCGACCATCAGGACGGCGTCGCCGGTGCCGGCGACAACCAGGTCGAGCTTCGATTCGGGCAGTTCGTCAATGCGCGGGTTGAGGACGAAGGCGCCGGAGATGAGGCCGACGCGGGCGCCGCCGATCGGGCCCATGAAGGGCAGGCCGGAAATGGTCAGCGCGGCCGAGGCGGCGACCATGGCGACGATGTCGGGATCGTTCTCAAGGTCGTGGCTGAGGACGGTGGCGACGACCTGGGTCTCGCACTTGTAGCCGGCGGCGAAGAGCGGGCGGATCGGACGGTCGATCAGACGCGAGGTCAGCGTCTCTTTCTCCGACGGACGGCCTTCGCGCTTGAAGAAGCCGCCGGGAATCTTGCCGGCGGCGAAAGTCTTTTCCTGGTAGTTGACGGTGAGCGGGAAGAAGTCGATCCCGACGCGCGCCTCCTTGGCGCCGACGACGGTGGCAAGCACCGTGGTCTCGCCATAGGTGGCCAGCACCGCGCCGTCAGCCTGACGGGCTATGCGGCCGGTTTCGAGGACGAGCGGACGTCCGCCCCACTCGATCTCGACACGTTGAATTTCGAACATTGCATGTCCTTTCATGCGTCACGGGACGCCAAAAGAACCATGGACAAGACGGCTAGAGGCTTCCCCGGAACAGAAGAAGCGTCTGGCGATCCTGCCATGGCCCTGTTCGCTGTCCTCAAATCGCGGCGACCCCATGCCGCCGCGCGGATACGGCCCTGATTGCCTGCGGGTTCCCGGAACAGCAGAGCGCGGACGCTCTCTCCGGGATCCGCGTCAGCGCCTCAGGCCAAGGCGTTCGATGAGCGAGCGATAGCGCTCCGCGTCGACCTTACGAACATAGTCGAGAAGGGTGCGACGCTGGCTCACCAGCTTCAACAGACCCCGCCGGGAATGATTGTCCTTGGCATGGGTCTTGAAGTGCTCGGTCAGATTGGCGATGCGCTCGGAGAGGATCGCCACCTGCACTTCGGGCGAGCCGGTGTCATTGGCACCGTTCGCGTATTCCTTGATCAACGCCTGCTTGCGTTCAGCGGTAATCGACATCGGATGTCCTTTGCTAAAGGTCTTGGAAACGCCCCTTCATTGGGTCCATGGCCAGGGCCGGGATGTCGTCCAGCGCGGTCGGATCCGAAGGGATGTGATCGCCGCAACACTCTGGCGGCGAAAGCGCGCGCAATATGGCGGAAAGGCCGCGCGATTGCCAGCAAAAAGAGTGTGGGCGCAAGGCCTTGAATTCACGTCACTTTCCGCCAAGCGGCTCGCCCGTCGCGGGCTCAGGCGCGAAATACCCGCTTAGGGTGAAAGGCGCCCTGTTCGATGTCGCCGACGGCGAGGCTGACACCGGCAAGGGTGGCGTGGACCGGCCCGCCGGCGGTGGGCGCGTCGCGACCGCGCAGGAGCACCGCCTGGCCGCGGCGGATCTGCATGGCGTCGCTCTTGCCGACGACGATCTCCGGCAGGTCGCAAAGGGCGAAGCCGATGGGCTTGAGGGTCGCGTCGAGCCCGGCAAGGCCATTGGCCTCGCGGATTTCGGCGAGCGCGGCAAGGGTGACGGAGCCGGCCTCGTCGAAGGGGCCGACGACCATGCGCCTGAGCGCCGTGACATGGCCGAGGCAGCCGAGCGCCCGGCCGATATCGCGCGCGAGCGAGCGGACATAGGTGCCCTTGCCGCATTCGGCCTCGAAGATCGTGTGATCGGCGTCGGGCGTGGCGACGCGCGCCAAGCGATGAATGGTCACCGGGCGCTCTTCGAGTTCGACGGTCTCGCCCTCGCGGGCAAGGTCGTAGGCGCGCTCGCCCCCGATCTTGATCGCCGAGTAGACCGGCGGACGCTGCATGATCTCGCCGGTGAAAGGGGTGAGCGCGGCGTCGATCGCGGCGGCGTCGGGGCGCTGGTCGGTCGTCGAGACCACCGTGCCGTCGGAATCGTCGGTATCGGTCTCGGCCCCCCAGCGCACGGTGAAGCGGTAGACCTTGCGCCCGTCCTGGACGTGGGTGACCGTCTTGGTCGCCTCGCCGAGGGCGATCGGCAAGATGCCGGAGGCAAGCGGATCGAGGGTGCCGGCATGGCCGACCTTGGCCGCCTCGAACAGGCGCTTGACGGCGGAGACCGCCTGGGTCGAGGTCTGGCCGATGGCCTTGTCGAGGCAAAGCCAGCCGGAAACCTCACGGCCCTTGCGTCTGCGTGCCATTCCTATTCTTCCTGATCGTCCACGTCGCGCCTCACCGCCGGCGCGCGCAGCAATGCATCGATGCGCGCGCCTTCGTCGAAGGAGGTGTCGAGGCGGAATTTGAGCTCGGGCACGTAGCGCAGGTTGACGCGATGGCCGACCTCGCCGCGCAGGAACTTGCGATTGCGCTGGAAGGCGGCCACGACAATTTCGCCGCCCTTGCCGCCGAGCGGCATGACATAGGCGGTCGCGACCCGCAGATCCGGGCTCATGCGCACTTCCGGTACGGTGACGACGAAACCCTCGAGGGCGGGGTCGTGGACGTCGCCATGCTGGATGATCTCGGCGAGCGCATGACGGATGAGCTCACCGACGCGCAACTGGCGCTGGGAGGGGGCTTTCATCGCCATCCTCCGGTCAGTGCAAAGAACGCTCGCGCCCAATGTGGGCACGCTTCAACCGCCGTGGCCATGTGCCATCACCGTTCGTCTCGACAGACCAGAACCGATCGTGCGGTCACAGCGTCCGGGCGATTTCCTCGACCCGGTAGCACTCGATCACGTCGCCGGCGCGCATGTCCTCGTATTTCTCGAAGGCCATGCCGCATTCCTGACCGGACGGCACCTCGCGCACCTCGTCCTTGAAGCGCTTCAGGGTCGACAGCTTGCCCTCGTGGATGACGACGTTGTCGCGGATCAGGCGGACATTGGCGCCGCGCTCGACCATGCCGTCGGTGACGCGGCAGCCGGCGACCTTGCCGACCTTGGAGATGTTGAAGACCTCGAGGATCTCGGCATTGCCGAGCATGGTCTCGCGGCGCTCCGGCGACAGCATGCCGGACATCGCCGCCTTCACGTCATCGACCAGGTTGTAGATGACGTTGTAGTAGCGGATCTCGATGCCGTCGGCCTCGGCGGCGCTGCGCGCCTGGACATTGGCGCGCACGTTGAAGCCGATAATGGCCGCCTCGGAGGTCGAGGCGAGGGTCACGTCGGATTCGGTGATGCCACCGACGCCGGAATGGAGGATGCGGGCGGCGACCTCGTCGGTGCCGAGCGCGTCCAGCGCGCCGGCGATCGCCTCGACCGAGCCCTGGACATCGGCCTTGATGACCAGCGGGAAGATCTTCTGCCCTTCCGTCTGGAGCTGGTTCATCATCTGCTCGAGCGAGCCGCGGGCGCCGGTCATGCGGGCCTGGGCTTTCTCGCGCTTCTGGCGCTGACGATAATCGGCGACCTCGCGGGCGCGGGCTTCCGAACTCGACGACCGAGAACCGGTCGCCGGCCTCGGGCGCGCCCTGGAAGCCGAGGATCTCGGCCGGCATCGAGGGACCGGCGTCCTTGATCTGCTCGCCATGGTCGTCGATGAGGGCGCGCACGCGACCCCATTCGGCGCCGGCGACCAGAATGTCGCCGACATGGAGCGTGCCGCGCTGGACGAGAACCGTGGCGACGGGGCCGCGGCCCTTGTCGAGCTTGGCCTCGATGACCGTGCCTTCGGCGGCGCGGTCCGGATTGGCCTTGAGCTCGAGCACTTCCGACTGGAGCAGGATCGATTCCAGCAGCTTGTCGAGATTGGTGCCGTTCAGCGCCGAGACCTCGACGTCGAGCACCTCGCCGCCCATGGATTCGACGAAGACCTCGTGCTGCAGCAGTTCGGTGCGCACGCGGTTGGCGTCGACGCCGGGCTTGTCGATCTTGTTGATGGCGACGATCAGCGGAACATTGGCCGCCTTGGCGTGATTGATCGCCTCGATGGTCTGCGGCATGACGCCGTCATCGGCGGCCACGACCAGCACGACGATATCGGTGACCCGCGCGCCGCGCGCTCGCATGGCGGTGAAGGCGGCGTGGCCGGGGGTGTCGATGAAGGTGATCTTCTGGCCGTTCTGCTCGACCTGGTAGGCGCCGATATGCTGGGTGATGCCGCCGGCCTCGCCGGAGACCACATTGGTCTTGCGGATGGCGTCGAGCAGCGACGTCTTGCCGTGGTCGACATGGCCCATGATGGTGACGACCGCCGGACGCGGCTCGAGATTGGCCGCATCGTCGGGCTCGGCAAAGAGCCCGAGTTCGACGTCCGACTCGGCGACGCGGCGTACGGTGTGTCCCATTTCCTCGGCAATCAGTTGCGCCAGGTCGGCGTCGATGACGTCGTTGATCTTGAGAAGCTGCCCCTGCTTCATGAGCAGCTTGATGACGTCGACGCCGCGCTCGGCCATGCGGTTGGCGAGCTCCTGGATGGTGATCGTCTCGGGGACGACCACTTCACGGGAGATCTTCTCGCGCGGTCCCTGCTCGTGGGTACGGGCGCGCTCGCGCTCCCGGCGACGGCGGATCGAGGCGAGCGAGCGAGCGCGCTCGGTGTCGTCGAGGGCGTTGACCAGGGTGAGCTTGCCGCGACGGCGCTCGTCGACGCGCTTGACCGGCTTCGGCTCGGCGGCCTTCGGCCGCTTGCCGGCCGGGCGCAGGGCACCGCTACGGTCCTCGTCGTCGGTCTCGGTTTCCTTCTGGCTCTTTAGCGCCGGGCGCGCGGCAGCGGGCGCCGCTGCCTCGACGGCGGCCGGTGCCGGCGTCTTCTCGGCTTCGCCAAAACGCTTGCGGGCAGCCTCCTCGGCGCGTTCGCGGGTGCTTTCCTCGGCCTTGTGGCGCGCCTCTTCCTCGAGACGGCGGCTCTCGGCTTCCGCGCGCTCACGCGCCAGCCGTGCATCCTCTTCCGCCCGGCGAGCGGCCGCCTCTTCGGCTTCCTTGCGCTCCACGGCCTCATGGGCCTTGGCATCGGCGAGCGCGCGGGCGCGGGCGTCCATCTCCTCGTGGGACAATTGCCGCAGGACCATGCCGCTGCGGGCGGCCTGGGCGGCCTCATCCTGGCGCTCGGGCGCGGCAGCGGGGGCCGGCGCCGCGGGAGCCGGCGCGGCCGGTTCGGGCGCGCGCGCAGCGGGCGCCGCCGCCGGCTCCGGCTTCTGTTCGCCCGGCAAGACGATCCGCCGCTTCTTCCTCTCGACCTGCACCGTATTGGTGCGGCCGTGGGAGAAGCTCTGGCGCACCGTGCCGCGCTCGACGTCGCCCCTTTTGAGGCTCAACGTCTTCTTCGACGCGATGCTGATCGTCTTGTCGCCGGTATTCTTGCTATCCGTCATACGCTGCTATCGTCCCGCGGACTTCAAACTCTATTCAGAAAGAGGCCGATCAGAAAATGGCCGATCGGCGGCACCCCAGCTCTGCTCGCCGCCGGTAAAGCGGGCAAGGGCTTGGACACGCGCCACCATGTTGTCGCTCGCCGGACCGGCGAGCACCGCAGCATGTATCACATTTGTTCGGCCGAAAGCCAAATCCAATTGCTCGCTGCTGAAGCAACGGATAACGACCGGTTCACCGCCAGCGCCGAATCTGCGGCGGGCCGCGGCGGCGATCTTGGCAACACCGTCGGCGGCCCCGTCCGAGGCGTGGATCAGCGCGATCACCGGATCACGCGCGATCGCGGCCTCGACCTTGGCGAAGCCGGTGACGATGCCACCGGCCTTGCGCGCCAGAGACAGGCTCTGCAGCGCCGCCCTAGTCAACATGTCGCCGACCCGTTCGGCAAGACCCGGGTCAACCGTGACCGGCGCCTTGAAGGCGCGCGCGAAGAGGCGCTTGCGCTCGGCCTCGCGAACATGGGCGGCGTCGGCGCTGACCCAGACACCGCGTCCGGGAAGGCGCCGCTTCAGATCGGCAACGACCGAGCCGTCGGGCGCGACGACGAAGCGGACGAGCGCGTCGACCGGCATCGCCTGCCGCGTGACGATGCAGGTCCGCTCTACGGCCGCGCCGCGGCGGGAGACGGAAGCCGGGCCGTCATCCGATTGGAGCGCTGGCTGGTTCGGCAACAGCTTCTCCCTCGGCTTCCGGCGCTTCTTCGGTTTCCTCTTCCGGCGGCGCCAGGTCGGCTTCGGTGATCCAGCCGGCCTTGAGGCGGGCCTGCATGATCATCGTTTCCGCGTCAGCGCGCGACAGATCGAACCCATCGAGGGCGCCGGCAAAATGCGTCGCCTCGCCGTCCTTGCGCTCGATCCAGCCAACCAGATCGTCCGGCACCAGGCCGGCGAAATCGTCGACCGTCTTGATGTCGGCCTTGCCGAGCGCCACGAGCATGGCCGTGGTGATGCCCGGAACGTCCTTCAGCGCGTCCTCGACGCCGAGGCCCTTGCGCTCCTCGTCGAGCTCGGCCTCGTGCTTGGCGAGATAGTCGCGGGCGCGGGCCTGAAGCTCGACCGCCGTATCCTCGTCGAAGCCCTCGATGGTCGACAGCTCGTCGAGCTCGACATAGGCGGTTTCCTCGATCGAGGTGAAGCCCTCGGAGGCAAGGAGCTGGCCGACGACCTCGTCGACATCAAGCGCGTTGATGAAGAGCTCGCTGCGCTCCTGGAATTCCTTCTGACGGCGCTCCGATTCTTCCTGCTCGGTGAGAATGTCGATGTCCCAGCCGGTGAGTTGGGAGGCGAGGCGCACGTTTTGGCCGCGGCGGCCGATGGCAAGCGAAAGCTGCTCGTCGGGCACCACCACCTCGATGCGCTCGGCATCCTCGTCGAGCACCACCTTGGCGACTTCGGCCGGCTGCAGGGCGTTGACGATGAAGGTCGCGGGATCGCCCGACCAGGGAATGATGTCGATCTTCTCGCCCTGGAGCTCGTTGACCACCGCCTGGACGCGGCTGCCGCGCATGCCGACGCAGGCGCCGACCGGATCGATGGAGGAATCGCGCGAGATGACGGCGATCTTGGCGCGCGAGCCGGGATCGCGGGCGACCGACTTCACCTCGATGATGCCGTCGTAGATCTCCGGCACTTCCTGGGCGAAGAGCTTGGCCATGAACTGGGGATGGGTGCGCGACAGGAAGATCTGCGGGCCGCGCTGCTCGCGACGCACGTCGTAGATATAGGCGCGGATGCGATCGCCGTAGCGGAAGGTCTCGCGCGGGATCAACTCGTCGCGGCGCACGATCCCCTCGCCGCGGCCGAGATCGACGATGACATTGCCGTATTCGACCCGCTTGACCTGGCCGTTGACGACTTCGCCGATGCGGTCCTTGAATTCGTCGTACTGATGATCGCGCTCGGCCTCGCGGACCTTCTGGACGATCACCTGCTTGGCGGACTGGGCGGCGATGCGACCGAAATCCATCGGCGGCAGGGGCTCGGCGATGAAATCGCCGGGCTGGGCCGCCGGATTGCGGTGGCGGGCGTCGGCGACGAGCATCTCGGTCGCCGGGCTCTCGATCGCCTCGACCACCTTGAGCAGGCGCTGCAGCTTGATCTCGCCCGTCTTGGGATTGATCTCGGCGCGGATGTCGGTCTCCGAGCCGTAGCGGGCGCGCGCCGCCTTCTGGATCGCATCCTCCATGGCCGCGACGACGATCATGCGATCGATGGCCTTTTCGCGGGCAACCGCGTCGGCGATCTGCAGGAGTTCAAGGCGGTTGGCACTGACAGCCATTTGCGTCTTCTCCGGTGGGTCTCAATTGGCCATCCGCCGCGACGTCTGCGCGTCGGGGCCGGACAGGGTGTCTTCGTCATCGCCGGCCATGCGCGCATCTTGTTTCTGGCGCGTCAGGGTCTCGCGAATGAGGTCGTCGGTGAGCACCAGCCGCGCCTCGCCGATATCGGCGAGCGGCAGATGCACCGGGTCGGCGCCTTCCGGCGCGAGGGTCAGATCGTTGCCGTCGATGCCGACCAGCGTGCCACGGAAGCGACGGCGGCCCTCGAAGGAACGGGTCAGCTCGACCTTGGCGATGTGGCCGGCCCAGCGCAGGAAATCGGAGCGGCGGACCAGCGGCCGGTCGATGCCGGGCGAGGAGACCTCGAGGTGATAGGCCTTGTCGATCGGATCATCGACGTCGAGGGCGGGCGAGACGTCGCGCGAGACGCGCTCGCAATCCTCGACCGTCATCGTCCCGTCGGGGCGCTCGGCCATGATCTGCAGGGTCAGCCCGTTCATGCCGGATACCTTGATGCGGACAAGCCTGTAGCCGAGACCGTCGATCACCGGCTCGACGATATGCGCGATCCGCGCCTCGAGGCCGGCCTCGGTGACGATCCGCTCTTCGGTCGTCTCGGTGTCCATCTGCTCGGCTTCCGCCACGCTCGGCTCCCAACCGGCTTGCTGTAACAAAAAAGAGCGGGTCCGGCGGGGCCCACTCTCCAACGAAACCGATCGTTTGAGATTGATGAAAGCCCATATAGTCCTCTCGCCGCGCGAACGCAAGCGGGCGTTGCGCCATAAGGGTTTTCCACCGGCGGCGGTTTGGCTAGTGTAGGGACCGGGGAGACGAGGCATGAGGCTGATGCGTATCCGTTTCGCGGTCTGTTGCCTGGCGCTGATTGCCGCAGTGTGGCCCGGCGCCGCATTCGCGGCCGGCCGCCACGCGCTGGTGATCGGGGTCAACGACTACCAGTTGGTGACGCCGCTGAAGAAGGCGGTCGGCGACGCCGAGGCGATGCGCGACACGCTGAGCCGGCTCGGCTTCGACGTCGACCTCGTCCTCAATCCCACCCGGCGGCAACTCAACCGCGCCATCTCCGACTTCCAGCTCAAGATCCAGCCGGGGGACGTGGCGCTGGTCCACTTCTCCGGCCATGGCGTCGAGATCAACGGCCAGAACTACCTGCTGCCGGCTGACATCCCCAAGCCGCGCGCCGGCGAGAGCGATTTCCTCGAGGCAGAGGCGCTGAGCCTGCAGGACCTGGTCTCGCGCATCTCCTCGGCGGGCGCGACGACGCGCATCTTCATCATCGACGCCTGCCGCGACAATCCGTTCGATCCGACCGGCAGCCGCAGTCTTGGCGGCAGCCGCGGGCTCGCCCGGGTCGAGGCGCCGAAGGGCACCTTCATCCTCTATTCGGCGGGCTATCACGAGACCGCGCTCGACGGATTGAACGACAACGACCCGGCCCCGACATCGGTCTATACCCGCGTGCTGGCGGCCAAGCTGAGCGAGCCGGGCGTGCCGATCTCGGCGATCGCCAAGGAAGTGCGCTCCAATGTCGAGAAATTGGCGAAGTCGGTCGGCCACGAGCAGCGGCCGGCCTATTACGACGAATTGTCGGGCGACTTCTTCTTCGCCGGCGCGGCGGCCCCGGCGAAGCCGGGGGCGACCCCTGCCCTGACGCCGGCGCCGGTCGTCGCCAGCGCCGGACCCGGCGCCGACGCCGAAGCGTTCAAGGCGGCGCAATCGATCGATACGGTCGGAGCCTGGCAGATCTACCTGAAGCGCTTCCCCTCCGGCTTCTATTCCGAGATGGCGCGCGCCGCCCTCGCCAAGCTCCAGACGCCAGCACCGGAACCGCAACCCGAGCCGGCACCGACGGCGCGCGGGGTCGACATGGTCGGCAGGATCCGCGACTTCATCGTCTACGACTACATCGCCGGCGATATCAGCGACCCGGGGCATCTGGTTTCGATGTATGCCGATACGGTCGATTATTACGGGCTCGGCCGCGTGCCGGTCTCGGCGATCATCGCCGACAAGGCCCAATATGACCGCAAGTGGCCGCGGCACAGCTACGAGCTGGTGCCGGACACTTTCCGCGCCGATCCGGCAAGCAGCGACGGCAGCCGCTTCTTCGTTACCTTTCACAGCACCTTCCGGGTCTCCAACGGTTCGAAGACACTCTCGGGAACGTCCGAGAACAGGCTGATCGTCGACGTGTCGAGCGGACAGCCACGGATCGTCGACGAGAAATCGTCGGTCATCAGCCGGCGCTGACGCTCACAGACGGACGAAGGTGAGATAGGTCGGGCGGCGGCCTTCGCGCAGGGCCTTGGCCTCGTAGCGTGTGCCGGGCCAGCCGGGGAACGGGTTCCGCCAGTCGTCGGCGCGATCCGCCGTCCAGGTGAAGTCTTCACGCCGGGCAAGATGGGCGAGCGTCCATTCGACATAGGAATCGATGTCGCTGGCGAAGCGGAACCGCCCGCCTGGGCGAAGTACCCGGGCGAAGCGGTCGAGATTGGCCGGATTGACGAAGCGGCGCTTCCAATGGCGCTTCTTCGGCCAGGGATCGGGATAGAGAAGGTCGATGCGGGCGAGCGAGGCCGGCGGCAGCCAGTCGAGCAGCACGGCGGCATCGCCACCGAAAAGGCGGATATTGGCGGCGCCGGTCTCCACGATGGCGGCGACCGCCTTGGCGAGACCATTGAGGAACGGCTCGACGCCGATGAAGCCGGTCGCCGGCGCGGCAATGGCCTCGTGCAGGAGATGCTCGCCGCCGCCAAAGCCGATCTCGAGGCAGACTTCGCCGACCGGAACCGGGAACAGGCCGGCAATGCTATCGGGAACGGGACGGGCCGGATCGAGGGCGAGCCGGGAGAAATCGTCCGCCATGAGGCGCGTGCGGCGCGCCGAAAGCGGCTTGCCCTTGCGTCGGCCATAAAGCGCGTGGCGCCGGTCGGTCATTGGGTCGACCGGCTCGGCTAGAGCAATTGCAGGAAAAGCGGAGACCACTTTTCCGTCCGAAATTGCGGTAAGAACAAAGAGTTAGAGTGGATCAGCGATTCCATCGAACGATGATCCGCTCTAGCGCCGGCCCCGGCGGGTTGCGCGCGGCACGCACCGGCGGCTGTCCCATGCCAGGGAACAGGCCGGCGGTGCGTGTTCGACGCCGATCATGGATCGCGTTCCCGCGGCCTTAGCCGAGGACGTCCCTCAAGGTGTCGACAAGGTCGGTCCTCTCCCAGGAGAAGCCGCCGTCGGCATCGGGCGTGCGGCCGAAATGGCCGTAGGCCGCGGTGCGGGCATAGATCGGCCGGTTGAGGCCAAGATGCTCGCGAATGCCGCGCGGGGTGAGGTTCATCGCCCGGCTGATGGCATCTTCCAGGCGCGGTTCCTCGACCTTGCCGGTCCCGTGCAGGTCGACATAGATCGACAGCGGCCGCGAGACGCCGATGGCGTAGGAGAGCTGGATCGTGCAGCGCTCGGCGAGATCGGCGGCGACCACGTTCTTGGCGAGGTAGCGTGCCGCGTAGGCGGCCGAGCGGTCGACCTTGGTCGGATCCTTGCCGGAGAAGGCACCGCCGCCATGGGGCGCGGCGCCGCCATAGGTGTCGACGATGATCTTGCGCCCGGTCAGGCCGCAGTCGCCGTCCGGCCCGCCGATGACGAACTTGCCGGTCGGGTTGACGTGCCAGACCGTGTCGGAATCGATCCAGTCCTCGGGCAGCGCGGTGTGCACATAGGGCTCGACGAGCTTGCGGACGTCGTCGGAGGTGAGCCCGTCGTCGTGCTGGGTGGAGACGACGATCGAGGTCGCCTTGACCGGCTTGCCGTAGTGGTAGGCGACAGTGACCTGGCTCTTGGCATCGGGGCCGAAGGCCTTGGCCTCGCCCGACTTGCGCGCGTCGGCCATCAGCTTGAGGATCTTGTGGGCGTAGTAGATCGGCGCCGGCATCAGCTCCGGCGTCTCGCGGCAGGCATAGCCGAACATGATGCCCTGGTCGCCGGCGCCCTCGTCCTTGTTGCCGGCCGCGTCGACGCCCTGGGCGATGTCGGCCGACTGCGAGTGCAGCAGGACCTCGACACCGGTCTTCTCCCAGTGAAAGCCGTCCTGCTCGTAGCCGATGTCGCGCACGGCCTCGCGCGCCAGGGTCTCGATACCGTCGAGCACGGACTCGGGTCCGCGAACCTCGCCGGCAATCACGATTCGATTGGTCGTCGCCAGCGTCTCGCAGGCCACGCGCGATTCGGGCAGCGCGGCGAGATAGGCGTCAACGACCGCGTCCGAGATGCGGTCGCACACCTTGTCGGGGTGACCTTCGGAAACGGATTCGGATGTAAAAAGATAGCTGGATCTAGACAAAGTGACTGCTTCCTCGTGCAAGTGAAAGAAGCCGGAAAAGAGGACATTCCGGCTCCGGGAGGCGTCGTTCTGACAGTGATCCGGTCCGCGGTCAACAAGCGGACGCGGGTTTGCGGCCGCCGCATTGACATGCGGCGGCGCGCCAGCGGCCCCTCAAAGGGCACGGGAATCAGTCTTCCGAAACAGCGTCTTCCTCGCCCGCGAGCGAGCGAACAAGGTCGATGATCCGGCGCCTCAAGGTGGGATCCTTGATGCGTATGAAGGCCTTATTGAGCTGGATGCCTTCGGAACTGGAAAGGAAGCTGACGATGTAGTTCGCCGGCCTCGATTCAGCCAATCCGGCCGGCTCGTTTGGCGTGCCCGGCGCATCCTCGAAAAAGAATGACACCGGCACCTGGAGCACGGTTGCGATGTGCTGCAGGCGGCTGGCACCGATGCGATTGGTGCCCTTTTCGTATTTCTGGATCTGCTGGAATGTGATCCCGAGATGCTCTCCAAGCTTCTCCTGGCTCATGCTGAGCATCATTCGGCGCAAGCGGACACGTCCGCCGACGTGAACGTCGATGGGATTGGGTTGTTTTTTATTCGCCATTTCGGCTGTCGTCCTTAGTAACGCCCGACGGGGCGCGGCATTCGGCTTGTGAAGCTCCGCAGTTGGGGCGCCAAACATACTCAACGACAACACCGCCGCGCTTGTCCCCAAATACAGAGACGGTCCGTGTCCTGGAAACACGGGCCGCGTTTTGTCCGACCTAAAGTCGCAGCGGATAAAGAGCAGTCCTGAAGATGGGTGTCAATTCCGCCCCCGGGTGAGCACGGACCGTCCAACCACCGCAGCGATTGCGGTGGTCAGTAACCATACCAAAAACGGCCAGTCGCCAAAACGCGCATAGACGGTGGGAGGCAAGGCGACGGGCAGATCGCCGTCGACGACGCCGACCCGGTCGAGCCCGAGCCGCTTAAGGACCCGGCCATAGGGATCGACGATCGCCGAGATGCCGGAATTGGCAGCACGGACAAGGGGAAGCCCCTCCTCGACGGCGCGCAGGCGAGACTGGAGGAAGTGCTGGCGGGGGCCGGCTGTGTCGCCGAACCAGGCGTCGTTGGTCACGTTGAGAAGCCATCCCGGCCGGTTGCCGGGCTCCAGGATCGCGCCGGGAAAGATCGCCTCGTAGCAGATGAGCGGGGCGAAGGGCGGCGCGTTGGGCAGCGTCAACGTGCGATGGCGGGTGCCGGCGGAAAAGCCGCCGGGAAGCTCGTTGAGCTGCAGGATGCCCAGCGAATCAAAGAAGGACTGGAACGGCAGATATTCGCCGAAAGGCACCAGGTGCACCTTGTCATAGGCGGCGCGGATGACTCCGTTGTCGCCGATGACATAGACGCTGTTGAAATAGCGCGCCTCGGTCGTACCGGTTGCCGGCTCGACGCGCACGGCGCCGGTGATCAGGCTCGTCCCGTCGGGCAGAAGGGCGGCAAGGGCCGCCAACGCGTCCGGGCGCTCGGTGAGAATGAAGGGAACCGCCGTTTCCGGCCAGATGAGGACCGTGGTGCCGGCAATGCCGGCATGGTCCGGACCGGTCTTGACGTCGCTCAGTTCGAGATAGCGCTTGAAGACATCGTCCGCCTCGTTCGCCTTGAGCTTGGCGAGCTGGTCGATGTTCGGCTGGACGATACGCAGACGGACCTGAGGCACGAAGGTGTTGGTGGCGAGCGCGATGCGCCAGGCGCCGAAGCCGAGATGGGCCAGGAAAAGCAGCGCGGCGAGGCCGACCAGAACCATCCGTCCGCGGCGCCCGCGCGAACTCGTCGGCAAGGGCGGCGGGGGCGGCGAAGATCAGGCAGGCAGCAAGGGTAAGGCCCCACAGGCCGACGAGCGAGGCCGACTGCATCATCACCGGGAAGGGGGTGAGCGCATAGCCGAGCGCATTCCACGGAAAGCCGGTGAAGAGGTGGCCGCGCAGCCATTCCGCGGCGGTCAGCGCGACGGCGAAGACGAGGATACGCGGCCAGCCCTCGCACCAGAAGATGCGGGCCAGCACGGCGGCGAAGGCCCAGAAGAAGGCGAGACCGGCCGGCAGGACGAGGACGCCGAGGGGCAGCGCCCAGGCGAATTCGCCGGCATCGACCAGGAACGCTTCACCGAGCCACCAGAGACCGCCAACGAAGAAGCCGAAGCCGAAGGCCCAGCCGATGATGGCGGCGGGCAGGAAGCGGCGGATCGGCCCGGCCCCGGCGCGCGGCGTCGCGCCGTCGATGAGGAAGACGAAGACCGGCAGGGTCAGCCAGAGAAGCGGAAAGGCGTAGACCGGCGCGAAGGCGAGGACGGAAGCGGCGCCGGCAAGGAAGGCAACCGCCAGGCGACGCCAGCCCCACAGCACGATGATCGCATTGGCGACGATGTGCATGGGGACGAACTCCGGCGCCGAATCAGATCAGGCAGGCCGCCAAGGTCGGAGCCCGGCGCCCGCCGGTCAAGCGTCGGCGGCGGGATCGGTCGGGGCGCGCATCCTGCGACGCGGCTCGGACCTGCCCTCCCCAGCCGCGCGCCGGTAGATGCGCAGCCGCTTGATGCGGCGCGGATCGGCGTCGAGAATCTCGAATTCGAGCCCGTCCGGCGCGGAAATCAGCTCGCCGCGTACCGGAATCCGGCCGATCAGGCTGAACACCAGGCCACCGATGGTATCGATGTCCTCGTCATCCTCGTTGCGGCTGAAATCGGCGCCCATGGCCTCGGCGACCTCATCGAGATCGGCGCGGGCGTCGGCGAGGAAGGTGCCATCGCCATCGGGAACGATCATGGGACCGGCCTGGTCGTCGTGCTCGTCCTCGATATCGCCAACGACCATCTCGACCACGTCCTCGAGCGAGACGAGGCCGTCGGTGCCGCCATATTCGTCGATGACCAGGGCGAGCTGCATGCGCGAAGCCTGCATGGTGGCGAGCAGGGTCGTCACCGGCATCGACGGCGGCACGAAAAGGATGTTGCGCACAAGGCGGGCGCCGGCAAGCGTGCCGGCGAGTTCGACCTGGGACAGGTCGAGCCGCGGCGGCTGGTCCGCGCCGGCGACCTCGGCGCGCTCGGCGACGTGGCCCATCAGGTCCTTGATGTGGACGAAGCCGACGGGATCGTCCAGCGTCTCGCGATAGACCGGCATGCGCGAATGGCCGGACTTGCGGAAGGTGGTGAGCAGGTCGCCGAGCGGGATGCCGATCTCGACCGCCTCGATGTCGGCGCGCGGCACCATGACATCATCGACGCGGACCTCGCGCAGACGCAGGATATTGGCGAGCATCGCCCGCTCTTCCGGCGAGAAGGAATCCATCCCGCTCTCGTCGGCCAGCGCGTCGGCGAGATCCTCGCGGATCGAGGCGGACTGGCGCAGCCCGAAGGTGGTCTTCAACCGCTCCAGCCAGCTCTCCGATGAGCGGTCCTCGCCCTCCTCGGGGCGACGACTACTGTCAGGGTCCGCGGGGGGATCGGCCGGAGCCGGCCTGCTTGTGGAATCGTTCATCGCTTGGCGTCGGCGGCGCCGCCCTCGATCTCGCCGGCATAGGGATCGGCGACGCCCAATCGGGCAAGAATGGCGGTTTCTAGCTGTTCCATGGTCGTTGCGTCGGCTTCCTCCAGATGATCATAACCGAGGAGGTGGAGGAAGCCATGTACGATCAGATGGGTAACGTGGTCGTGAATCGTCAAGCCCTGATCGGCCGCTTCCCGCCCTATGGTTTCGCGGGCGACAACGATATCGCCGAGAAGGGGGCCGTAGCGCCCGGCGACCGGCGGGGCGGCCGGGAAGGACAGGACGTTGGTCGGCGCGTCCCTGTCGCGATAGCTGTGGTTGAGGACGCGAATGTGGTCGTTGTCGGTGAAAGCGACGGAAACCTCGGCTCCGGGCGCGATGATCCCCGGCACGGCGGCAGCGGCCGTCGCGATCGCCGCCGAGGCGCAATCCTCCAGGTCGAGGGCGCCCCAGTCGCCTGCCTCGAGGATGACATCGACGGTAACGGCGGGCCCGGCTTTGCGCGGCGATGCCGCTCGGCCCATGGCTAGATGCCCTCGGTGACGTCCGCCGAACGGCGGGCACCGTCATAGGCATTGACGATGCGCGCGACCAGCGGATGACGGACGACGTCGGCGGCGGTGAAGCGGACATGGGCGATGCCGGCGACGCCCTGCAGCAGATCGAGCGCCTCGACAAGGCCCGAGGTCTGGCCGTTGGGCAGGTCGATCTGGCTCGGATCGCCGGTGACGACCATCTTCGAGTTCTCGCCGAGCCGGGTGAGGAACATCTTCATCTGCATCGAGGTCGTGTTCTGCGCCTCATCGAGGATGACGACCGCGTTGGCGAGCGTGCGGCCGCGCATGAAGGCGAGCGGCGCCACCTCGATGGTGCCCGATTGCAGGCCGCGCTCGACCTTGTCGGCCGGCATCATGTCGTAGAGCGCGTCATAGAGCGGGCGCAGGTAGGGATCGACCTTCTCGCGCATGTCGCCGGGCAGGAAGCCGAGGCGCTCGCCGGCCTCGACGGCCGGACGCGACAGGATCAGCCGGTCGACCGTGCCGCGCTCGAGAAGGGCGGCGGCATAGGCGACGGCGAGATAGGTCTTGCCGGTGCCGGCCGGGCCGACGCCGAAGATGAGCTCGGCCCGGTCGAAGGCGCGGATATAGGCGTCCTGGACCGGCGTGCGGGCCATGACGGTGCGCCGCCTCGTCGAGATCTGAGCCATGGCGAGCCGACCGCGCGGCTCGAGGCTCGGCAGGCTCAACTGGGCATCGGCCGCCTCGGCCATGCGGATGGCGCCGTCAACGTCGCCGGGGGTGACCTCGTGGCCCTGCTGCAGGCGGCCATAAAGGATGTCGAGCGCGAGACGGGCGCGATGGCAGGCGTCGGATGGCCCGCGCAGGGTGACCTGGTTGCCGCGCGCGGCGGCCTCGACGCCGAGGCGCTGCTCGATCTTGGCAAGGTTCTGGTCGTATTCGCCGAAAAGGTCGCTGAGCAGGCGGTTGTCGTCGAAGGCAACGACGATATGGGTGGAATCGGCGGAGGTGGCCGCGCCGCCGCGCTCGGCCGCCGGCCCGACCAGCGTGCGCGCCGTCAACGCGCCACCTCCATCGCCGGGATGTCCGCCTCGACAAGACGGCCGAACAGGCTGTTGGTGCCGGTCCCGGTGATCACGACGCGGCCGATCGTGCCGATCAGGCCCGGGTCCGCCTCGACCTGGACCGGCAGCAGCCAGGGTGAGCGGCCGACGATCTGGCCCGGCTTGCGGCCCGTCCGTTCGAACAGGATGGTTGCGGCGCGACCGATGCACGCGCGCTGGAAGGCGGCCTGGCCCTTCTCGATCAGGGCCTGGAGGCGCTGGAGGCGCTCGGCCTTGACCGGCTCGGGCACCTGGTCGTCATGGGCGGCGGCGGGCGTGCCCGGCCGGGCGCTGTATTTGAAGGAGAAGGCCGAGGCGTAGCCGACCTCTTCGACAAGGCTCAGCGTTTCGGCGAAATCGGCCTCGGTCTCGCCGGGGAAGCCGACGATGAAATCGCCGGACATGGCGATATCGGGCCGCGCGGCGCGGATGCGCTCGACGAGGCGCAGATAGTCATCGCGGCTGTGGCGCCGGTTCATGGCGGAAAGCATGCGGTCGGAGCCCGCCTGAACCGGGAGATGCAGATAGGGCATCAGCGCTTCGAGGTCGCGATGGGCGGCGATCAATTCGTCATCCATGTCGCGCGGATGGCTGGTCGTATAGCGCAGCCGGTCGAGGCCGGGGATCTCGGCCAGGTGAACGAGCAGCCGGCCGAGGCCCCAGTCGCGGCCGTCCGGGCCTTCGGCTCGCCAGGCATTGACGTTCTGGCCGAGCAGGGTGATCTCGCGCACGCCGGAGGCGGCGAGCCTCCGCGCTTCCTCGACGATCTGACCGACCGGGCGCGAGACCTCGGCGCCGCGCGTGTAGGGCACGACGCAGAAGGTGCAGAATTTGTCGCAGCCCTCCTGGACGGTGAGGAAGGCGGTGTATCTG
This sequence comes from uncultured Alphaproteobacteria bacterium, assembly GCA_963812285.1. Classification (GTDB taxonomy): domain Bacteria; phylum Pseudomonadota; class Alphaproteobacteria; order Rhizobiales; family Kaistiaceae; genus CAVSRC01. Next base: position 111,681 of record CAWEUR010000035.1, read on the forward strand.
TTGCGCGCGCCAGCGGGTTTGGCAGGGAGTGCGCCCAGAGAGGAGAATTTCTCCTCGACCGCGAATTCGGTCTCGACCACCCGGCGGCCGGCGGCGGCTTCGCTCAGAAGATCGGGCAGGCGGTGATAGGATTGCGGGCCGACGACGAGGTCGACGAGCGGGGCACGCGCCATGATCTCGGCGCCCTCGGCCTGGGCGACGCAGCCGGCGACGCCGACCACGACCCTGCGGCCGGCGCGGGCCCCCTCTTCCTTGAGGCGGCGGAAGCGGCCGAGCTCCGAATAGACCTTCTCGGCCGCCTTTTCGCGGATATGGCAGGTATTGAGAAGAATCAGGTCGGCGGATTCGGGATCGTCGACCGGCTGATAGCCGGCAGGCGCCAGGGCGTCCGTCATCCTTTCGGAATCGTAGACGTTCATCTGGCACCCAAAGGTCTTGACGAAGACTCTTCTGAGGTCCTTGTCGGCTCCGCTCATGAAACCTGGCTGGTTACGCTATCGCCCGCATCTTCGGCAGGGCCGTGCGAAACGGGCATTTGCCTTCCTTTACCGCCTTTTGGCCCGGCTGAGAATAGCGTCGGCGCATGGAATCCGGATGACGGCGGCGTTCCGGCCTGAATCTCGGCCACCATGTCGCTGACGACACGAAAACAGGCCTCGGCCAGCTTCTTGCGGTCGGCGCCGGCCTGGAAGGCGATCGGCTCGCCGAAACGCACCGTGACGTCGATGGCGCCGCGCCCGACCAATCGCACGAAATGCGGCACCAGATCCATGTCGCCATACCAGGCGATCCGCGCCTTGTCGGCGCGGCTGAGGGCAATGCCGCCAATGGCCGTATAGGCGAGGGCCACCGGTTGGACCGCCGTCACGCCGGCGCCGGCCGCCCTGCCCGCGGCGCCGAGAAGCGCGCTGCGAAAGGGAAGCACGGCGTTGCCGTCGCCGGTGGTGCCTTCGGCGAAGAGCACCATGACGTCGCCGCCCCTGACCCGGCCGGCGATGGCATCGGTCGCCGCGCCGGTGCGGGAACGGCGGGCGCGCTCGACGAAGACGGTCCTCTGGAGCCGGGCCAGGGTGCGCACGATGGGCCAGGTCGCGACCTCGGACTTGGCGATGAAGGAGACCGGCAGGCGGCTGCCGAGGACCGGGATATCGAGCCAGGAGACGTGGTTGGCGGCGATGAGCAGCGGCTCCCTGCCCGGCGTGCCGATCACCGTGACGCGGATGCCGACGAGGCGGCAGGCGATCGAATGCCAGAATCGCGGGAGGCGCGCGGCGAGCGGCCAGTTGCGCCGGATGGCGAGCGCCTGCAGCGGCCAGAGGACGAAGGTCAACACCGCGAGGGCGACCACGATCGTCGCCACGCGCAGTCGCGCCATCACCGACCGCCCTTCTCTCCGTCATCCTCGGGGGGCGGCGCCGGCTTGACGATCGGCACGCCATAGAGCTCGAGACGGTGGTCGACGAGACGGAAGCCGAGGCGCTCTGCGATCGCCTGCTGCAGTCGCTCGATCTCCTCGTTGCGGAACTCGATGACGTCGCCGGTCCGCAGGTCGATCAGGTGGTCGTGGTGCTCGTCGGGCACGGTCTCGTAGCGGCTGCGGCCGGCACCGAAATCATGGCGGGTGATGACGCCGGCATCCTCGAACAGCTTGACGGTGCGGTAGACGGTGGCGATCGAGATGCGCGAATCGATCGCGGCGGCACGGCGATAAAGCTCCTCGACGTCCGGATGATCGGTCGCTGCCTCGAGCACGCGGGCGATGACCCGCCGCTGCTCGGTCATGCGCATCCCCTTGGCAACACACGTCTCTTCGAGACTGCCAAGCTTCGTCTCTTCGCTCAATTCCCTCGCTCCGTCAGCGCGGCGGTCGGACGGCGCTTAGCGAAGTTGCGCCCGCATGACAAGCGCGGTGCGGTCCGACCCATCGTCGGAGCGATAATAGCCCTTCCGCGCGCCGACTTCGAGAAAACCGAGCGAGCGATAAAGGGCGAGGGCGGCCGCATTGTCGCGGTCGACCTCGAGGAAGCAGGCAAGGATGCGATCGTGATAGAGGCGGCGGAGCGCCTCCTCCATGAGCATGCGGCCATAGCCGCGGCCGCGCTGGCCGGGCCGGACGGCGATGGTCAGAACCTCGGCCTCGTCGGCGGCGACGCGGATGAGGCAGAAGCCGACCAGGCGCCGCAGGCCGAAAGGCGACTGCTTCCTGACACCGAGCGCGGTGACCCGCCGGTCGGCGACGAGATCGGCGAAATCGTCGGGGGCCCAGCTATGGGCGAAGGCATTGGCGTGGATTTCGGCGAGAACCTCCGCCTCGTCGGGCGAGACCGCATCGATATAGGTGCGTGCCGCCGGCAGGAATCCCATCACTGCGTCGCCATCCTGATCGCGGCGCCGGATTGCGGCTTGGCATCCGGCGGTCTCAGATAGAGCGGTTTCGGCGGCTCGGCCGCGACCGGCGCCTCCGCGGCGAGGCGCAGCAACGCGCCGATATCGGGGGCGGAGCGGCGATGGACGATGCGCCGCGCCGCGCCGCCGCCGATCGCCTCGGCGACGATCCCGGCGCCGGAGCCGGCAAGCAGGGTGTCGTCACGGAAACGCTCGACGAAGTCTTGCGGACTTGCTGCCTCGGGAGCGCCGACCGGCGTCCCATCGGCGGCGAAGAACTGGCCGTAGACCTCGCCCCGGCGGGCATCGAGGACAGCGAGGACGGCGCAGCCGCTGATCATGGCGCGGGCATGGGCGGCATGCACGTCGAGCGTGCCGATGCCGACGAGTTCGCATCGGGTGACGAGGGCGAGGCCGCGAGCGGCGGCGATGCCGATGCGCAGGCCGGTGAAGGAGCCCGGGCCGACGGTGACGGCGATCCGGTCGAGATCGGCCATGGCGAGGCCCGCTTCGTCCATCGCCTCGCCGATCATGCCCATCAGGCGCTCGGCGTGGCCGCGCCCGAGCGTCTCGGAGCGGCGCACGGGCGCGGCCACGCCGCCGGCATCCACGCCGACCGAGCAGGCCTCCAGGGCGGTATCGATGGCAAGAAGGCGCATTGCGGCGAGACCCCCCGCGCCGTGGCACAGACCGATTCGGCTATTTCGCCGGAAGAGGGTGAAGAAACCGCAAAGGCGGCCGTCCGGTTCCTCCCGGCTGTCCAGAGCGGATCGTCATTCGAGGGAATCGCCGATCCGCGCTAGCTGCTTGTTATCTTGGCAATTTCTGACGGGAGAGCGGTGCCCGCGTTTCCCGCAATTGCCCTAAACGACTTCCTGAATCTCGCGCACTTCCGGAACAAAGTGGCGCAGGAGGTTCTCGATGCCGTGCTTCAGCGTCGCCGTCGAGGAGGGACAGCCGGCGCAGGAGCCGCGCATGTTGAGATAGACGACGCCTTCGCGGAAGCCCTGGAAGGTGATGTCGCCGCCATCCTGGGCGACCGCCGGGCGCACCCGGGTCTCGATCAGCTCCTTGATGGTCGCGACCGTCTCGGCGTCCTCGTCCTCGAAGAACTCGTCGCCAGTATGGCTGGCCGGATCCTCGCGGAGCACCGGCATGCCGGACATGAAATGCTCCATGATGGCGCCGAGAACGGCGGGCTTCATGTGTTGCCAGTCGCCATCGGCCTTGGTGACGGTGATGAAATCGCCGCCGAGGAAGACGCCGCCGACGCCGGGCACGGTGAACAGGCGCTCGGCGAGCGGCGAGGACGCCGCCTCGTTCGGATTGCGGTATTCCGCCGTGCCGTTGCCGAGCACGATGCGGCCCGGCAGGAACTTCAGGGAAGCAGGATTGGGCGTCGTTTCGGTCTGGATGAACATGTCAGCGCCTTTCAAGGGGGCGTGGATCCGCAGATCCGTCAATTCACCGAGAGATTTAGGCGCCTCGGGTGGATACATCAAGCCGCGACGGGCACCCTGACCGGATCGATCGGCGTCAGACCTCGCAAGCCAAAGAGCCCTTCCATGAACTTCGCGCCGGCCAGAAGTCGCCCTTCGGCGCGCGGCGGGGCAACGATCTGCAGGCCGACCGGCAGCTTTTCGTCGGTGAAGCCGCAAGGCAGCGACAGGGCCGGGCAGAAGGTGAGCGTGATCGCATAGGCGATCGCCAGCCACTCGACGTAATTATCGAAGACATGGCCGGCGCATTCGGCGACATAGCGGTCCCCGACCGGGAAAGGCGGGACGATGGTCGCCGGACAGAGCAGCAAGTCGTAGGTATCGAAGAAGCGCAGGGCGCGGCGCGCCATGGCGACCCGCTGCTTCTCGGCGCGGGCGATCTCGTCCATGGTCAGCGCCAGGCCCTTCTCGATGTTCCACACCACCTCGGGCTTGAGCTGGTCGCGATGGGTCTCGAGCAGCGCCGCCTTGCCGACGGCGAACTGGGCGGCGCGCAGCACCTGGAAACAGTCGTGCGCCTCGTTGAGGTTGGGATGCGCCTCCTCGACGACGACGCCCTCGGCGCTGAGCTTTTCGGCCGCCTGGCGGGTGAGCGCGGCGACCTCCGGGTCGACGGGCGTGATGCCGAGGTCCGGCGAATAGGCGACACGGCGGGGCTTCCAGCCCGACCGGGCCTCGATGAGGAAGGGCGTTGCCGGCTTCGCCAAGGACAGGGGATCGGCCGGATCTTCGCCGGACAGAACGTCGAGGAAGAGAGCCAGATCCTCGACCGTGCGGGCCATCGGCCCGTTGACGCCGAGGGTCTGGTCCATCTGGCTCACCGGCCGCGAGGCGACGCGTCCGACGCTCGGGCGCATGCCGACGACGCCGCAGAAACTCGCCGGATTGCGCAGCGAGCCGCCCATGTCGGAGCCCTGCGCCAGCCAGGCCATGCCGGTCGCCAGCGCCACGGCCGAGCCGCCGGAGGAGCCGGCAGCGGAGCGTGTCAGGTTCCAGGGATTGAGGGTGGCGCCAAAAACCTCGTTGAAGGTGTTGGCGCCGGCACCGAATTCGGGCGTGTTGGTCTTGGCGTAGGCGATGCCGCCATCGGCTTCGAGACGATCGATGAAGAGGTCGGAGGCCTGCGGCACGTGATCGGCGAAGATCGGCGAGCCATAGGTGGTGCGCACACCGGCGACGTCGGCCAGGTCCTTGATGGCAACAGGCAGGCCGGCGAGGCTTCCGCGCTCCTCGACCGGCTTGGCGAGGACGATTTCCGCGATGTCGTGTGCCCGCTCGAAGGCGCAGGTGGGGACGGCGTTGACCGCCGGATCGACCTCGGCGATGCGCGCTTCAAGACAGTCGAGGAGTTCGTGCGGGGTGACATCGCCGCGCTTCAGCGTGGCGACGACATCGACCGCGTCCATGCGCAGAAGTTCGGGCATGCCGGCCATGGGCTACTTTTCCTTGCGTGATCAGGCGATCGCCGCGATGGCGTCGTCGTCGAGATTGCCGGGGACGATGGTGATCGGCACCGGGAAAGTGCCGGCGGCCTTGCCGGCGATCGCGGTGACGAGGGGGCCGGGGCCCTCCTTGTCGGTGCCGGCGGCGAGCACGAGGACGGCGATATCCTCGTCCTCCTCGATCAGCTTGACGATCTCATCGGAGCGGCTGCCCTCGCGGATGACCAGCTCCGGCTCGATATGGCAGCGCTCGCGGGCGAGATCGGCGTGACGGCCGAGGGTCGCCTCCGCCCGCTCCATCGCCTCGGCGCGCATGATGTTCTCGACGCCGATCCAGTGCTGAAAGTCGCCCGGCACGATGGTGTAGAGCAGTACCAGCGCGCCGCCGGTGCGCTCGACCCGGCGCGCCGCGTAGAACAGCGCGCGCCCGCATTCCGGCGTGTCGTCGATGACCACCAGGAACTTGCGCCGGTGACCGGCCTCTGTGCTCTTGCGCGTCCGCCCCATGGGCTCATGCTGCCACGGCGGCCGGGGAGCCGACAAGCGGCAAGACAAAGGCCGTCGGCAAGGGGCGATCGGCGGCCGGAACGACGCCGATCGGATCGCCGGCCCGGCTAGTGGCGGCGGACAAAGCCGACCACATCCTTGACGCCGCGCATGGTCGTCTCGGCGATCGCCTCGGCACGGGCGGCGCCATCGGCAAGCACGCTGTCGATATGGGCCGGGTCGTCGAGAAGACGCCGCATCTCGGAGGCGATCGGCGCCAGCTTGGCGACCGCAAGCTCGGCCAGGGCCGGCTTGAAGGCCGAGAACTGGCCGCCGCCATGGTCGCGCAGCACGTCTTCCTTGGTCGTGTCGGCGAGCGCGGCATAGATGCCGACGAGGTTGTCGGCTTCCGGCCTACCCTTGAGCCCGGCGAGTTCGGAGGGCAGCGGCTCCGGATCGGTCTTGGCCTTGCGCAGCTTCCTGGCGATCGTGTCCTCGTCGTCGGTCAGGTTAATGCGGGCATTGTCGGAGGCATCCGATTTCGACATCTTCTTGGAGCCGTCGCGCAGCGACATGACCCGGGTCGCCGGCCCGGCGATGACCGGCTCGGTGACGGGGAAGAAGGCATCGCCATGGCCGTTCGCCGCGATCGATTCGGAAAAGTCGTTGTTGAACTTGATGGCGATGTCGCGGGCGAGCTCGAGATGCTGCTTCTGGTCGTCGCCGACCGGAACATGGGTGCCGAGATAGACAAGAATGTCGGCGGCCATGAGCACGGGATAGTCGAACAGGCCGATCGAGGCGTTCTCGCGGTCCTTGCCCGCCTTCTCCTTGAACTGGGTCATGCGGTTCAGCCAGCCGAGGCGGGCGACGCAATTGAACACCCAGGCGAGCTCGGCATGGGCGGCGACCTGGCTCTGGTTGAAGACGATGTGCTTCATCGGGTCGATGCCGGCGGCCAGGAACGCGGCCGTCACCTCGCGGGTGGCATTGGTCAGCTCCCGTGGCCCGCCCCAGACCGACATCGGCACGGTGATGGCATGCATATCGACGACGCAATAGATGCACTCGTAGCTGCCCTGCAGCTCGACGAAGCGCTTGATGGCGCCGAGATAATTGCCGAGGTGGAGATTGCCGGTCGGCTGGACCCCCGAGAAGACACGGGGTGTGAATTTCGACATGTGATCAAGGCCCGGTGAAGATGTGCCGCCCTTATGTCGAATGACGTCAGGGCGCGCAAGAGGATCAGCGCCGGCCGCGCAGGCGGCCGATCGTCTGGCGGAAATCGATGGCGCCGGTGAGGAGGCAGAAGAGCGCGAAGAGCCCCATGCCGAGCGCCACTAGCAGCCCGATGACGAGGATGCGGATAATCAGGCGCGCGTCGGTGACGAGCGGGCCCAGCCACCACGCGGCGAGCGCCACGCCGACGCCCATGAGGATTGCGGCAATCGCCAGTAGCGGCAGGCGCTTCCTGAGGGCCGCGTCGGGGCGGAAATGACCGCGCCGGGCGAGGGTGCTGACGAGCAGGCCGGTATTGACCCAGGCGGCGAGCGTGGTGGCGGCGGCAACGCCGGTGGCGCCGAAGAAGTGGAACAGCGAGAAGGCGCCGACGACGTTCACGATCATCGAGACGCCGCCATAGATCATCGGCGTCCTTGTATCCTCGCGGGCGAAATAGCCCGGCTGGAAGACCTTTATGGCGACGAAGGCCGGCAGGCCGATCGCATAGGCGGCAAGCGCCGGCGCGGTGGCAGCGGTGTCGGCGGCGGTGAAGGCACCGCGCTGGAAGAGGACGGCGATGATCGGCGCTCGGAATGACGGCGAGCGCGACGGCGGCCGGCAGTGTCAACGCCGCGGCGAATTCGATCGCGCGGTTCTGGGTATGGTCGGCGATATCCTCGCGGCCGGCCCTCAGCGGCGCGGGCGAGATCGGGCAGGAGGACGACGCCAATGGCGATGCCGACGATGCCGAGGGGCAATTGGTAGAGACGGTCGGCGTAATAGAGCCAGGAGACGGCGCCGGGCTGCATCGAAGCGACGATGGTGCCGACGACGACGTTGATCTGGGTGATGCCGCCGGCAATGACGCTCGGCCCGGCCAAGCGGGCAAGGCGCCTGACATCGGGCGTCAGGCGCGGCAGCCGCAGGCGGATCGCGAGCCCGGCCCGGCGGCAGGCATAGTAGAGGAAAGCGAGTTGGAGCACGCCGCCGATGGTGATGGCGGCGGTCAGCACGACGCCATCGCGCAGGCTGCCGATCTCGCCGGTGGCGAAGATGAAGACGAGTGCGGCGATGAGCACGACATTGAGCAGCGAGGGCGAGAAGGCGGCGGCGGCGAAGCGGCCGATGCCGTTGAGCGCGCCCGACAGCAGCGAGACCAGCGAGATCAGGAAGAGATAGGGAAAGGCGAACGCGGCTCAGGAGCACGGCGAGATCGAACTTCGCCGGATCGTCGGCAAAGCCGGGGGCGAGCGCATAGGTCAGCCAGACCATGCCGATCTCGGCGAGAATCGACAGGACGAGCAGCGCCAAAGCGAGCACGGCCAGCGATTCCTCGGCAAAACGGCGGGCCTCCTCGCGCCCGTCGGCCTCGTAGGTCTTGGCGAAGAGCGGCACGAAGGCGGAGGCGAAAGCGCCTTCGGCGAAGAGACGCCGGAAGAGGTTGGGCAGGCGCTGGGCGACGAAGAAGGCTTCCGCCACCGGCCCGGTGCCGAGCGCGGCGGCGATGAAGATGTCGCGGATGAAACCCAGCACCCGGCTCGTCGCCGTGGCGCCACCGACGGTGGCGAAGTTCTTCAGAAGAGACATGGAACGTCGAGGCCGAGCCGCACCATGAGGTTTCTCACGCCGGTTCCTTGCGCCGCGCTTGCCTGGCGTCCGTGGTCTCGGCCGGACCGTCGAAGGCGGCCTTGAGGCGCCGGCGGATCGCGGCCTCGCGGCTCGGATTGGCAATGCGCTGGCCGACGAGATCGGTGACGTAGAAGACGTCGACGACGCGCTCGCCGAAAGTGCCGATATGGGCCGAGGCGATGTTGAGGTTGAGATCGGAAATGGCGCGGGTGAGATCGTAGAGAAGTCCCGTGCGGTCGAGGCCCGAGGCCTCGATGACGGTGAACTGGTTCGACCAGGTGTTGTCGACGTGGATCGTCGTCTCCAGGCTGAAGGCCCTCAACCGGGCGCGGCGCTGGGCCTTGCGGGCGACCTGGTCGGGGAGCCGGATCGCGCCGGACAGGGCCTGCTCGATGAGGTCGCCGACCTTGCGAGCGCGGCGGGTCTCGTCGGCCTCGTCGTCGAACTCGCGGCTGATGGAGATCGAATCGAGCGCCTGGCCGTCGGTGGTCGTGTAGATCTGAGCGTCGACGATATTGGCGCCGGCGATGGTGCAGGCGCCGAAGATGATCGACAGCAGCCGCGGATGGTCGGGGGCGAGAACGGTGATCTCGGTGATCGCCTGGAAGGCGCGCGGCTTGATGGCGGTGGCGAGCGAGCGGCTGGCGCGGTCCGCCTCGCGGATGAACTGGGCGTGCTCGAGCTTGTGGGGAAGATCGACGCGCAGCCAATAGGCCGGATAGTGGCGCTCGAGATAGGCCTTGCGGTCGGTCTTAGTCCAGTCGGCGAGCGCCTCGGACAATTCTTCCTTGGCCGCCGCCACGCGCCGGTCGCGGCTGACCTGGCTGTGGCCGCCGGTGAGCACCGGCTCGGTCTCGTAATAGAGCGTGCGCAGGAGCTGGCCCTTCCAGCCGTTCCACACGCCCGGTCCGACCGCCTTGATGTCGGCGACTGTGAGGATGAGGAGCAGCTTCAGGCGTTCCAGCGACTGCACGATCGCGGCGAAGTCGAGGATCGTCTTGCGGTCGTTGAGGTCGCGCGACTGGGCAACCATGCTCATGACGAGGTGATGCTCGACGAGCCATGACACGGTATCGGTCTGTGCTGGCGTCAGCCCCAGGCGCGGACACAGGCGGCGGGCGACGCGGGCGCCGGCGATCGAGTGGTCCTCCGGCCGACCCTTGGCGATGTCGTGCAGGAACAGCGCCACATAGAGCACCTCGCGGTCCTTGATGCCGGCGAAGATCTCATTGGCAAGCGGGTGGGCGTCGGCGACTTCGCCGCGGGCGATCTCCGACAGCACGCCCATGGCGCGGATCAGGTGCTCGTCGACCGTGTAGTGATGATAGAGGTTGAACTGCATCATCGCGACGATCTTGCCGAAATCGGGGATGAAGCGGCCGAGCACGCCGGCCTCGTTCATGCGCCTGAGGACCGATTCCGGCTGGCGCGGCGAGGACACGATCTCGACGAAGAGACGGTTCGCCTCCGGGTCCTCGCGCAGCGAGGAATCGATCAGCTTGAGCGAGCGCGAGATGCGCTGCATGGCATCCGGGTGGAAGGCGAGGTTGGTCTTGTCGGCAAGGTGGAAGATGCGGATCATGTTGACCGGATCGCGGACGAAGACCTCGTCGTCGGCGATGTTGATGCGGTCGTGATCGACGATGAAATCGGTCGAGCCAGGGATCTTGCGCCGCCGCCGGCGGATCTTCAGAAGGCGGTTGAGGACCGGCGTCGACTTGCCATGATGCTCTTCCAGCGCCGCGCAGAAGATGCGGGTCAGGTCCCCGACATCCTTGGCGATCAGGAAGTAGTGCTTCATGAAGCGCTCGACATCCTTGAGGCCGGGATGAGCGGTGTAGCCGAGCCGCCGGGCCATTTCGCGCTGGACGTCGAAGGAAAGGCGCTCCTCGGCGCGACCGGTGAGAAAATGCAGATGGCAGCGCACCGACCAGAGAAAGTCCTCGGCCTTGCGGAAGAGGCGCAGCTCGGCGCGGCTGAAGACGCCGGCCTTGACCAGCTCCTCGTTGGAGGAGACGCGGTAGAAGTATTTCCCGATCCAGAAGAGGGTGTGGAGGTCGCGCAGGCCGCCCTTGCCGTCCTTGACGTTGGGCTCGACCAGATAGCGTGAGGCGCCCTGCTGGCGGTGGCGCTCGTCGCGCTCGGCAAGCTTGGCGGCGATGAATTCCTGACCCGTGCCCTTGACCACCTCGGCGTCGAAGCGGGTGACGAGCGTGTCGTAGAGCGGGCGCTCGCCCCAGATGTAGCGCGCCTCGAGGACGGCGGTGCGGATGGTCATGTCGGAGCGGGCGAGCCGGATGCACTCGTCGATCGAGCGGGTCGCGTGGCCGACCTTCAACCCGAGGTCCCAGAGCATGTAGAGGATGAACTCGACGACGCTCTCGCCCCAGGGCGTCTGCTTGTAGGGCAGCAGAAACAGCAGGTCGACGTCGGAGCCCGGCGCCAGCGTGCCGCGGCCATAACCGCCGACGGCGACGATCGCCATGCGCTCGGCGGTCGAGCGGTTGCTTTCCGGATAGACCCGCTCGACGGCCAGTTCGTGGATGGCAACGATCAGCGCGTCCTGCAGGTCCGAAAGGCGGCGGGCGCAATGCGAGCCGTCGCCATCCTCGCTCAGGATCCGCTCGGCCTTGGCGCGACCATCGGCCATGGCCTCCTTGAGGCGGGCGACGATGGCCGCGCGGGCCTTGGCCTGGAGCTCGCCGCCCTTGCCGGCAAGCTTCATCAGATCGCGCTGCAGCGCCACCCCGTCGACAAGGGCGGCGGAAGATGCCTCGGCCTTGGTCATGATTCGCTGGAGATTCCGCTCATTTGCCGGCGGAACCTAGCGCGGATCGGACGCCAGCGCCATGCGGGCAGCGGGACGCAGCCTGTCAGGCGGTGTTTTCAGCGATGATCGCCGCATAGGCGTGGAAGCTGTCCTTGGGCGTGCGCTTCTGGGTGTCGAAATCGACATGGACAATGCCGAAGCGGCGCTCATAGCCCTGGATCCACTCGAAATTGTCGAGAAGGCTCCACAGCATGTAGCCGCGGATATCGGCGCCGTCGCGGCGAGCATCGAGAACGGCGGCGATGTGCCGGCGGACATAGTCGGTACGCAAAGGGTCGTGGACCGCGTCGCCGTCGAGCACCTCGTCGAAATCGCCGAAGCCGGCGCCGTTCTCGGTGATGATGACCGGCGGGTTGCCGTATTCGTCGCGGATATGGGTGAGGAGCTTGTAGAAGGCCTCGGGCCGCACCGGACCGTTGAAGGCCTTCACCTCGTCCGGATTGGTGTCCCACCAGCGCAGGCCGAGCGGCGAGCCCGGATCGTGGCGGACATAGGACGGCGCATAGAAATTGACGCCGAGGAAGTCGACCGGATTGGCGACGAGCACCTCGAAATCCGCCTCGGGCACGACGAAATCCGGATTCTCGCGATGAAGGGCGGCAATCGCCTCGCCCGGATAGGAGCCGCGCAGCACGGCCTCGAGCGGCCAGCGGTTGATCACCGCGTCGGCCAGCGCGGCGGCGGCGACATCGCTCGGATTGTCGGCATCGTAGGCAATGGAGGGGATGAGCGGCACGGCGATGCCGACCATGCCGTCCTGGCCAAGGTCGCGGAAGCGGCGGACGGCGTGGGCATGGGCGAGAAGCAGGTTATGCATGGCCGGTGCCTGTCGGCCATATTGCGCACTGGTGAAGTGCGTCGGGTTCGCAGCGCCCGCCTTCACGTTTTCGGCCGCCAGATCCATCAGGAAGAGGTCGATGAAGGGCTCGTTGAGGGTGACGAAGGTGTCGACCCGATCGCCCAGCGCCCGGAAGACCGTTGCCGCGTAGTCGGAGAACCAGCGGACCGAATCCGGATTGTGCCAGCCGCCCTGCTCGTGCAGGGCCTGGGGGAAATCCCAGTGATAGAGGGTGACCAGGGGCTCGATGCCGGCCTCGCGGAGGTCGTCGACGAAGCGGCGATAATGGTCGAGCCCGGCCTCGTTCACGGCGCCGGCGCCCTGCGGCAGGATGCGCGGCCAGGAAAGCGAGAAACGATAGGCGCCGAGGCCGGCCTCGCGCATCAGGGCGATGTCGCCGAGATATTGCGTCCGGTCATAGGCGTTGATGGCGGTGTTGCCGGTATCCTGGTGGCCGACGATCGCCTCCGTGATGCGAAGCTCGTTGGTGTAGACATCCCATTTGGACAGGCCCTTGCCCTCGGCCTGCCAGGCACCTTCAACCTGATAGGCGGCGCTCGCGGCACCCCACAGGAATCCGTTCTTCGTCACAGCCATCGTCTCTCCTCCCGGATTTCCGCCTTCTCGCGCCGCCTGCTGAGAGTGTGCCGTCAGGTCGGCCGCGCCTTGATCTGTTTCAATGAATAAAGGGTTTCCAGTGCCTCGCGCGGACTGAGATCATCCGGGTTGACGGCATCGAGGGCGGCCGCCAGCGGATCGGCCTTTTCCGGCTCCGGCGCGGGCCTGCGGGCCGCGGAGAAGAGCGGCAGGTCGTCGATGAGGGTGGCGACCGGTGCCTTGCGGTCGGTCTCCTCGAGCTGGCCGAGCACCTCGCGGGCGCGCTCGACCACCGCCGGCGGCAGGCCGGCGAGACGCGCCACCTGAATGCCGTAGGAGCGGTCGGCAGCACCGGCGACGATCTCGTGCAGGAAGACGACGTCGCCCTGCCATTCCTTGACGCGCACCGTGACGTTCTCCAGCCGCGTCAGGCGATGGGCGAGGGCCGTAAGCTCGTGATAGTGGGTGGCGAAGAGGGCACGACTGCGGTTCACCGCATGGAGATGCTCGATCGCCGCCCAGGCGATGGAGAGGCCGTCGAAGGTCGCCGTGCCACGACCGATCTCGTCGAGGATGACGAGCGATCGGGCGCCGGCCTGATTGAGGATCGCGGCGGTCTCGACCATCTCGACCATGAAGGTCGAGCGGCCGCGGGCGAGATCGTCGGCGGCGCCGACCCGGCTGAAGAGGCGGTCGACGATGCCGATCCGCGCCGATTTCGCCGGCACGTAGGAACCGATCTGGGCAAGGATGGCGATGATCGCGTTCTGGCGCAGGAAGGTCGACTTGCCGGCCATGTTGGGACCGGTGACAAGCCAGATGTGGCCGGCCTTTTCCGCCGTCTTCGGTCCGAGGTCGCAATCATTGGCAACGAATGGGCCGGCATGGCCGGCGCTGAGCGCCTGTTCGACCACCGGGTGGCGGCCGCCGTCGAACAGCGAAGGAAAGCGACTCGTCGACGACCGGGCGGCAGTAATCCTCCGCCTCGGCAAGCACGGCGAGTGCCGCCGCGACATCGAGCACGGCGAGCGCCTCGGCGATGCGGCGGATCGTGTCGGCAGCGCCGGTCACCGCCGCGGCGAGCTCGGCGAAGACGGCAAGCTCGATCGCCAGCGCCCGCTCGCCGGCGCCGGCGATCCGCGCCTCGAGATCGGCGAGCTCGGTCGTTGTAAACCGCACGGCACTGGCCATGGTCTGGCGATGGATGAAGCGGGCGTTGAGCGGCTCCTTCAACAGCCGGTCGGCAACGCTGGCGTTCACCTCGATGTAGTAGCCGAGCACATTGTTGTGCCGAATCTTGAGAGCCCGGATTTCGGTCTCTTCGGCATATTGGGCCTGCAGGCCGGCGATGACGCGGCGGCTGTCGTCGCGCAGCTTCAGCGCCTCGTCGAGCGCGGCGCGACATCCCTTGCGGACGAAGCCGCCGTCACGCTTCAGGTGCGGCAGGTCGTCGGCGAGCGCGCCGGCGAGCGCCTCGACCAGCTCCTCCGGCGCCTCGGCCAGCACCGCCGCCGCCCCGGCAATCTCGGCCGGCGCGTCGACGCAGGCGGCCAGTGTGTCGGCGAGGTGGCGGGAGAGCGCCAGCCCGTCGCGGATCGCGGCAAGGTCGCGCGGACCGCCGCGCTCCAGCGTCAGGCGCGACAGGGCGCGGGCGATATCGGGGGCAGCCGACAGATCGCGCCGGAGGTCGGTGCGCCGCGCGGTGTCGGTGAGCATGAAGGCGACGGCATCAAGACGGCGGCCGATCACCTGTGGATCGGTCGAGGGGCCGGCAAGGCGGCGGGCAAGAGCGCGCGCGCCGGCGCCTGTCACCGTGCGGTCGATGGCGGCGATGAGGCTGCCCTGGCGCTCGCCGGAGAGCGTCGCGGTCAGTTCGAGATTGGCGCGCGTGGCGGCATCGATCAGCATGACCGCGCCAGCGCTTTCCGCCATCGGCGGCGACAGCGGCGGGCGTTGCTTGACCTGGGTCTTCTCGACATAGGCAAGGGCGGCGGCGGCGGCCGACAGCTCCACGCGCGAGAACTGGCCGAAGCCGTCGAGAGTCTTCACGCCGAAATAGGCCGCGAGCCGCTCGGCCGCGGTGGCGCCGTCGAAGAAGGCACCCGGCAGCGGCGTCACCGCCGGCCCGATGTCGCGCCACAGGGCGGCGAAGGCTTCGTCGGAAAAGAGCGTCTCGGCGACGATCACCTCGCGCGGATCGATGCGGGCGAGATCGGTGGCGAGCCGCGCCGGTTCACTGGCGGCCAGGCGAAATTCGCCGGTGGAGATGTCGATCCAGGCAATGGCGAGGAGATCGCCATCCGTGCCGCCCCGGGCACGGGCGACGGCGGCGAGGTAGTTGTTGCGGCCGGCCTCGAGCAGGGCGTCCTCGGTGAGCGTGCCGGGCGTCACCAGCCGGACGACGTCGCGGCGCACGACCGACTTCGCCCCGCGCTTCCTCGCCGCAGCCGGGTCCTCCGTCTGCTCGCAGACCGCAACGCGGTGGCCGAGGGCGATCAGCTTCTGGAGGTACTGATCGGCGGCATGGATCGGCACGCCGCACATGGGGATATCGGCGCCCTGATGCTTGCCGCGCTTGGTCAGCGTGATGCCGAGGGCGCGGCTCGCCACCTCGGCGTCGTCGAAGAACAGCTCGTAGAAATCCCCCATCCGGTAGAACAGCAGGCAGTCCGGATTGGCTGTCTTGATCTCGATGTACTGCGCCATCATCGGCGTGACGCGCTCGCCTTCGGCGGCCGCAGGCGCGGCACCGGCCGGGGTCGGATTGGCAGGATCGGGCGAACGGGTATCCATGGCCGGCGACCCTAGCAGAAGCGCCGGGCCGGTTGGAACGCGTGGCGCCGGGCAATCTTATCCCCGCCAATCACAGGTTGCTTTTCCACATGTGAATAAGTCCGGGGAAAACCCTGGCGCCGTTCGACCGGATCGACGCGGAATGTCCGCTTGTGGCCGTGTGCGGCGATGTTATGGTCGGATGATAACAACGGCGCCGGAACCGGCGCGATAAGACCTGCCTTGAGGAAAACGCCCATGAACGCTCCGGAGAAACCGCCCAGGGCGGGCGCTTCGGTCACCGACCAGGAAGCTCTCAAATTCCATTCCGACGGCCGGCCGGGAAAGCTCGAGATCAACCCGACCAAGCCGATGGCGACCCAGCGCGACCTGTCGCTCGCCTATTCGCCCGGCGTCGCCGTGCCGGTGAAGGCGATCGCCGCCGACCCGAACCTCGCCTTCGAATACACGGTGCGCGGCAACATGGTGGCGGTGATCACCAATGGCACGGCCATTCTCGGCCTCGGCAATCTCGGCGCGCTGGCCTCCAAGCCGGTGATGGAAGGCAAGGCGGTGCTGTTCAAGCGCTTCGCCGATATCGATGCGATCGACCTGGAGGTCGACACCGAGAACGCCGACGAATTCGTCAATTGCGTGCGCTATCTCGGGCCGTCCTTTGGCGGCATCAATCTCGAGGACATCAAGGCGCCGGAATGCTTCATCATCGAAAGCCGCCTGCGCGAGCTGATGGACATCCCGGTGTTTCACGACGACCAGCATGGCACGGCAATCATTGCCGCCGCCGGGCTGATCAATGCGGTGCATCTGACCGGCCGCGACATGGCCTCGATCAAGCTGGTGTGCAACGGCGCGGGGTCGGCCGGCATCGCCTGCGTCGAATTGATCAAGACACTCGGCGTCAAGGCCGAGAACATCATCCTCTGCGACACCAAGGGGCCGATCTACAAAGGCCGCGAAGAGGGGATGAACCAATGGAAGTCGGCCCATGCGGTCGAGACCAAGGCGCGCAGCCTGATTGAAGCGGTTGCCGGTGCCGATGTCTTTTTCGGCCTTTCGGCCAAGGGGACGCTGACGGCCGAGATGGTCGCGGCGATGGCCGACAGGCCGATCATCTTCGCCATGGCCAATCCGGATCCGGAAATCACGCCGGAGGAAGTTGCCGCCATCCGCGACGACGCGATCGTCGCCACCGGCCGTTCCGACTATCCCAACCAGGTCAACAACGTCCTCGGCTTTCCCTACATTTTCCGCGGCGCCCTCGACGTACGGGCCACCACCATCAACGACGCGATGAAGACGGCGGCGGCGCATGCGCTGGCCGCGCTTGCCCGCGAAGACGTACCCGACGACGTGGCGGCCGCCTATCAGGGCGTCCGGCCGAAATTCGGTTCGAGCTACATCATCCCGGTGCCCTTCGATCCGCGGCTGCTCAGCGAGATCCCGGCGGCGGTGGCCAGGGCGGCGATGGATTCGGGCGTGGCGCGCAAGCCGATCGAGGACATGGCCGCCTACAAGGTGCAGCTCTCGGCGCGGCGCGACCCGATGGTCGGCACGCTCCACCGCGTCTTCCAGCGCGTGCGCCGCACGCCGAGGCGCGTCGTCTTCGCCGAGGGCGAGGAGGAGCAGATGATCCGCGCGGCGGTGAGCTTCGTCCACCACAAGCTCGGCACCGCGATCCTGATCGGCCGCGAGGAGACCGTGCGCGAGGCGGCCGAGCGCGCCGGCATCGATATCCGCGAGGGGATCGAGATCCACAATGCGCGTCTGTCACGGCGCAACAGTGACTATATCGACTTCCTCTATGCCCGCCTGCAGCGCAAGGGCTACCTCTTCCGCGACTGCCAGAGGCTGGTGAACACCGACCGCAATCATTTCGGCGCCTGCATGGTGGCGCTGGGCGATGCCGATGCCATGGTCTCCGGCGTCACCCGCAACTATTCGACGGTGCTGGAGGACGTGCGCCGGGTGATCGACCCGAAGCCCGGCCACCGGGTCATCGGCATCTCGCTGGTGCTGGCGCGCGGGCGCATCGTGCTCGTCGCCGACACGGCCGTGCACGACATGCCGGCGCCGGCCGAGCTCGCCGACATCGCCGAGGAGGCCGCCGGCGTCGCCCGCCGCATGGGCTATACGCCGCGCGTCGCCATGCTCGCCTATTCGACCTTCGGCCAGCCCGAGGGCGATCGGGCGCGGCGGGTGCGCGAGGCGGTCGAGATCCTCGACCAGCGGCGCGTCGACTTCGAGTATGACGGCGAGATGGCCGCCGACGTGGCCCTCAACGCCGGCCTGATGTCGGCCTATCCGTTCTGCCGCCTGTCGGGACCGGCCAATGTGCTGGTCATGCCCGCCTATCACTCGGCGGCGATCTCGACCAAGATGCTGCAGGAGCTTGGCGGCTCGATGGTGATCGGCCCACTGCTGGTCGGTCTCGACAAGCCGGTGCAGATCGTCTCGCTCGGCTCCAAGGACGCCGACATCGTCAACATGGCGGCCCTGGCGGCATTCAATCTCGGGGGGTAGGCGCTTCGCCTATTCCAGCCCGGTCATGAACCGCCGCGGGGCGCAGGTGAGGCCTGCCTCCGGCGTGCAATTGTGGAGCGAATAGAGAATCGCGCGCGAGTGGCCGATGAGGTTCTCCACCGGCACATAGCCGAGGCTCGGCGAAGCGGCTGTCGGCCGAGTTGTCGCGATTGTCGCCCATGACGAAGAGATGGTCCGGCGGCACCCGGTAGGTGCCAGTGTTCTCCTGCGGCTCGTCGTCCGAGCGCAGGATGATCGGGTGGGTCTCGCCGCCCGGCAGCGTCTCGGCATATTCCTTCACCGTCACCGCCGGTCCGTCATACTGGCGATAGGCATAGCTGCGCAGGAAGCGCCGCGGCGCCGTCTCGCCATTGATGACCAGCCGACCACGGTCGAGGCGGATCGTATCGCCGGGAAGGCCGATGACGCGCTTGACCAGGGTTTCGCCGGTGACCGGATGCTCGAAGATGACGATGTCGCCGCGATCGGGCAGACGGCCAAACAGCCTGCCGTCGAAGATGTTCGACGGCAGGGAGAAGAACGCGGTCGAATAGGGGCCGAAGCCGTAGTCGAACTTGGTGGCGACCAGGCGGTCCCCCACCTCCAGCGTCGGCACCATGCTCTCGGATGGTATGTAGTAGGTCGCGAAGGCGACCGTCTTCAGGGCGAAGGTAAAGACGCCGACACCGACGATCGTGCGGATCCACTCCGCCACCTTGCCCTTCGATTGCATGCCGCCCTCCGGCCCGATGTTGCCACGTCGCGCAATTGGCCGAGCCAAGGCGGCAAGAATAGGGCAGATGGCGCGCCGGCGCGCTTACGGCGTCAGCCAACTCCACAGCAAGAAGATCTCGCCGGCGACGAACAACGCACCGAAGACGCGCTTGTTGTTGGCCGCGAGCCAGGCGGGGATGAAGATGTCGAAGTTCGGTGCCCGGTCGGCCGTGAAGCGTGCCGCGACACCGGTCAGCGGGCACTTCATGCGGTTGACGAGAAGGATGACGACCTCGCCCCAGGTAAGGAGGCTCAGCCACAGGGCCAGGCGGAAGCTGCCCCACCACACGGCAATCGGGATCGCCAGGATGGCCGAGGCGAAGACCGCCCAGATCACCGTGTGAGCGACCTTCACCCACCACAGCCTGCGCTCGCTCAAGGACCTGACGGTCATCGCATTCATCCCGGCCAGAGCAATTGCAGGAAAAGTGGAGACCACTTTTCCGTCCGAAATTGCGGTAAGAACAAAGCATTAGAGCGGATCAGCGATTCCGTCGAACGATGATACGCTCTAATCAACGGCAACCGGCTCCTTGCCCGGCCAGGAGCGCAGGGCGCGCAGGGTCGGTGTCTTCTTGATCTGGTGCTGTCCCATGCGGGTCAGCAATCCGTCGAGAACGCCGACGGCGGCGGCGACATTGGGTCCCTTGTTGAGAAGCACGCATTCGGCGCGGGCGGCCATCGCCGCGTCGGTCATCTCGCCGCGCGAGGGCAGGCCCTTCTTGACCAGATCCTCGAGCACCTGGGTCGCCCAGATGACCGGGACATGGGCCGCCTCGCACAGCCACATGATCTCTTCCTGCATCTCGGCGACGCGCTCGAAACCCATTTCGACGGCGAGGTCGCCGCGGGCGATCATGGCGGCGAAGGGCTGTTGGCCGGCGGCCTCGACGATGATCTCCGGCAGGTTGCGCACGGCGCGCGGCGTCTCGATCTTGCCGACGAGGCCGATCCTGCGCCAATCGGCGCTGCGCCTGGCGAGTTCGCGCTGGATGAGCGCCACGTGATCGGCGGTCTCGACGAAGGAATAGCCGATAAGCGAGGCGTGCTCGACGACGAAGTCGAGATCCTCGCGGTCCTTGTCGGTCAGGGGATCGAGGCCGAGGGCGACGGCGGGAAAGTTCAGCCCCTTTTCCGGCTTCAGCCGCATGCCGGCGAGGCGGCCCTTCTCGATGCGCACGAGGAAGCCGCCCGGCGCCTCGCCGATGATCGAGCCCTGCATCTGGCCGTCGTCGATCGAAACCTCGTCGCCGATATGGAGGCGGTCGAGGATCGCCGGCAGCGTGCAGGTCATCTGGAAGGGCACGGCGGTGAAGGCGGGCACGACTTCGCGGGCAAGCAGGACCACATCGCCGATATGGAGGCGGCTGCGGTCGGGTGGCGTCAGAACGCGGCCGGTGCGCACCTTCGGCCCGCCGATATCCATAAGGACCGGCATGCGCCTGCCGACCACTGCCTCGGCGTCGCGGATATTGGTGATCATGCGGCTCCATTCGGCGGTACCGTCATGGGCGCAGTTGATGCGAAAGGCATCGGCGCCACGCTCGGCGAGACCGAGGATCAGCCCCGGATCGTCGGCGGCCTCGGTCGACAGCGTCACCATGATCCGGCCGAGACGGCCGGCATGGGGCGGCGCGAAGATCTCGGCGGCATGGGCGGCGAGGCGCCCTTCGCCGCGGAAGAACTGGCGCTCGGTGGGCGCCCGGCGGACGCCTGGATCGGCGCCGGCAAGCGCCGCCAGCGCCAGGGCGACCGCATCGAGCGAGACCAGAACCCGGCCCTCCAGGCGACCGAGCGAGGAGACGCCGAGCGCCATCAGCCGGCGTTGCAGGGGACGCAGGTCGCGGCGGCGGAGGACAAGATAATGGGCGAAATTGAGGGCGCTGGCGGCAAAGGCCGGCCGGGCGATGCGCGGCCGCCAGGCGCGGAAGAGGCCCTGCCCCTCGGCCGCCACGCTGGCCCGCAGGGCGGTCACTTCGGCAAGCACCGCGCGCGCCCGCGCCGCAAGGTCCGCGGCTCCGGTCATTTCATGAGGTTCCGATACCGACCATTGACGGCGATCACTCATAAGGCCGGTCCATGACAGTTTCCGGTCAGTGCCGTATGGGTGAATGTCGCCCGTCCGAGCCGGGACGACATTGATCCGGCGCAAACGCCGGCCGCTTCAGCCGACCGGCCGGGTGACGCGGCGGAGCGTCAAATTGATTCGCCCACCCTCCGGGAACCAGTCCCTCAGAAGATCCGACGTGCCGGGATAGAGCCGGTCGACGCCATGGAAGGCGAGGCGCGCCGGGCCGCCGAAGACGACGATGTCGCCCGAGGCGAGGCGAAAGGAGCGGGTCGGGCCGCCGCGCGTGGTCGCGCCGATGCGGAAGCGGCAATCCTCGCCAAGCGACAGCGAGACGACCGGGGCATCGAATTCCTGCTCGTCGCGGTCCTGGTGGAGGCCCATCCGGGCGCCCGGCGCGTAGTAATTGACGAGGCAGGCCTCCGGCGGATGGGGATAACCGCTGAACCGCTGCCAGGCATCAAGCACGATCGGCGGGATCGGCGGCCACGGATCGCCGGTCAGCGGATGGGTCACCTGATAGCGGTAGCCGTTCTCCCTGTCCGAGACCCAGCCGAGGGATCCGAAATTGGTCATGCGGACCGAGAAGGGCTTGCCCGTGCGCGGCATGGTGGGCACGAAAAACGGCGCCGCGGCCTCGCCTTTCATCACGGCTTCGAGAGCGGCGCGCTGCTCGTCTTCACACCATAGGGCCTGATGGATCACACCTGCGGGAAGTGGCCCGGCCTGGTCTGGCGTCGCGATCTTCATCGTGCTTGGTCCGATGCGGGCTTCATGCCCTGATCCTGGAGGTCGCCCATGGACTCGCTCGTTCCCGGCCCGGTCGCGGCCGCGCTCGATCTGCTGACCACCCTCTTCGTCTTCGTCATCGGGCTCGGCGTTGCCGCCATCATCGTCGTCTTCATCCTCGACGCCACCCAGAACCGCGACGCCATCCGCCACAACTACCCCGTGGTCGGCCGATTCCGCGACCTCTTCATCACCCTTGGCGAGTTCTTCCGCCAGTATTTCTTCGCCATGGACCGCGAGGAAATGCCCTTCAACCGGGCGGAGCGGCAATGGGCCTATCGCGCCGCCCATGGCGCCGACAACACGGTCGCGTTCGGCTCGACCAAGACCCTGACGCCGCCGGGCACACCGATCTTCGTCAACTGCCCCTTCCCGACCCTCGACAGCGACCGCGCCGATACCCAGCCGATGCTGATCGGCCCCACCTGCCGCGAGCCCTATCGGGCGCCCTCCTTCTTCAATATCTCGGGCATGAGTTTTGGCGCGATCTCGCGACCGGCGGTGCTGGCCCTGTCGAAGGGCGCGGCAGCGGCCGGCTGCTGGCTCAATACCGGCGAAGGCGGCCTGTCGCCCTATCACCTTGAAGGCGGTTGCGACATCGTCTTCCAGATCGGCACAGCCAAATATGGCGTGCGCGACACGGATGGCGGCCTATCGGACGAAAGGCTGCGTGTGCTGGCGGCGGAACCGCGCATCAAGATGTTCGAGATCAAGCTCTCCCAGGGCGCCAAGCCCGGCAAGGGCGGGATCCTGCCCGGCATCAAGGTGACACCGGAGATCGCGGCAATCCGCGGCATTCCGGCGGGCCACGACTCGATCTCGCCGAACCGGCATCCGGACATCAATTCGATCGGCGAGCTCATCGACATGATCGGGCGCATCCGCGCCGTGACCGGCAAGCCGGTTGGGTTCAAATGCGTCATCGGCGCCTATGGCTGGATCGAGGCGATGTTCGAGGAGGTCGGCCGGCGCGGGGCGGACAGCGCGCCAGATTTCATCACCATCGATTCCGGCGACGGCGGCACCGGGGCGGCGCCGATGCCGCTCATCGACAATGTCGGCCTGCCGATCCGGGAATCGCTGCCGATGATCGACGACATCCGCAAGCGCCAGGGGATGAAGGAGCGGGTCCGGCTGATCGCCTCTGGCAAGTTCGTCACGCCCTCGGGCGTCGCCTGGGCGCTGTGCGCGGGCGCCGACTTCGTCGTCAGCGCCCGCGGCTTCATGTTCTCGCTCGGATGCATCCAGGCCCTGAAATGCAACAGGGACACCTGCCCGACCGGCATCACCACCCACAATCCGCGCCTGCAGCGCGGGCTGCACCCACAGGAGAAGGCGGTACGGGTGGCGAATTACTGCAATGCCATCCGCAAGGAGGTGGAGGTGATCGCCCATGCCTGCGGCGTGCCGGAGCCCCGCCGCCTGCGCCGCTTCCATGTCCGCGTGGTGCAGGAGGGCGGCCGCTCCGTGCCGTTCAACGAAATCTGCCCGAGCCCGGACCCGGCCGACAACAGCCCGTTGGCGGCGATTGCCGTCGCGCGGCAGGCGAGCGGACCCGCCCCGATGCCCGCGGTGGTTGGCGTGCCCGGACAGGCATAGCGCCAGCCGAAGGCCGATCCATATCGCGGGCACGGCCGGCGGCCGAAAGACGAGTCAAATCAGGGCGCTGAGCGCAAGGCGCGCCGAATGCCGCCGGTTTGGCGCCGAATCCGTGACCCTGGCCGGGCCTCGCCAGCCGGCGCCGGACGGCTAATCGGCGCTTGAAAACACTTTCTTCGCTACCTCAAGCCGATTTTGCGCGAAAACAGGCCAAATCATCCGCTTGCGGGCCAAAACGGCACTTCTTATATACCGCCAGACGCTGCGCCCGGGGATTTCCTCGACAAATGGGCGCGAATCACGACAGGGGATCGGTCGGGACGCATGCTTTCCCGGCGGCGGGGGCTTCGTTGAGGACCCGCACGGTCTGCCGAAAGGAGATGGAAATGGCAAAGGTTATCGGTATCGACCTCGGCACGACCAATTCGTGCATCGCGGTCATGGACGGATCGTCCGCGAAGGTCATCGAGAATTCGGAGGGGCAGCGGACCACACCGTCGATCGTCGCCTTCACCGACGAAGGCGAGCGGCTGGTGGGCCAGCCGGCGAAGCGCCAGGCGGTCACCAACCCGGAACGCACCTTCTTCGCGGTCAAGCGCCTTATCGGCCGGCGCTACGAGGACCCGATGGTCGAGAAGGACAAGGACCTCGTCCCCTACAAGATCATCAAGGGCGGCAATGGCGACGCCTGGGTCGAGGCCGACGGCCAGAAATATTCGCCCTCGCAGATTTCCGCCTTCACCCTTCAGAAGATGAAGGAGACCGCCGAGGCCTATCTCGGGTCCAAGGTCGAGCAGGCGGTCATCACCGTTCCCGCCTATTTCAACGACGCCCAGCGCCAGGCGACCAAGGACGCCGGCAAGATCGCCGGCCTCGAGGTGCTGCGCATCATCAACGAGCCGACCGCGGCGGCGCTCGCCTATGGCCTCGACAAGAAGGACGGCCAGACGATCGCGGTCTATGACCTCGGCGGCGGCACCTTCGATATCTCGATCCTCGAGATCGGCGATGGCGTGTTCGAGGTGAAGTCGACCAATGGCGACACCTTCCTCGGCGGCGAAGACTTCGACATGCGTCTGGTCAATTACCTCGCCGACGAGTTCAAGAAGGAAAGCGGCATCGACCTGCGCGGTGACAAGCTCGCCCTGCAGCGGCTGAAGGAAGGCGCCGAGAAGGCCAAGATCGAGCTCTCCTCGGCCTCGCAGACCGAGGTCAACCTGCCCTTCATCACCGCCGACGCCTCCGGGCCGAAGCACCTGACGATGAAGCTGACGCGGGCGAAGTTCGAGGCCCTGGTCGACGACCTGATCCAGAAGACCATCGCTCCCTGCAAGGCGGCCCTCAAGGACGCCGGCCTGTCCGCCGGCGAGATCCAGGAAGTCGTCCTGGTCGGCGGCATGACCCGCATGCCCAAGGTCCAGGAAGCGGTGAAGCAGTTCTTCGGCAAGGAGCCGCACAAGGGCGTCAATCCGGACGAGGTGGTCGCCGTCGGCGCCGCCATCCAGGCCGGCGTCCTCCAGGGCGACGTCAAGGACGTGCTGCTGCTCGACGTGACGCCGCTGTCGCTCGGCATCGAGACGCTGGGCGGCGTCTTCACCCGCCTGATCGACCGCAACACCACGATCCCGACCAAGAAGAGCCAGGTCTTCTCGACCGCCGAGGACAGCCAGAGCGCGGTGACCATCCGCGTCTTCCAGGGCGAGCGCGAGATCGCGGCACACAACAAGCTGCTCGGCCAGTTCGACCTGGTCGGCATCCCGCCGGCGCCGCGTGGCGTGCCGCAGATCGAGGTCGCCTTCGACATCGACGCCAACGGCATCGTCAACGTCTCGGCCAAGGACAAGGGAACCGGCAAGGAGCAGCAGATCCGCATCCAGGCCTCCGGCGGCCTGTCGGAAGCCGAGATCGACAACATGGTCAAGGACGCCGAGGCGCACGCCGGCCGAAGACAAGCAGCGCAAGGAGCTTGTCGAGGCCAAGAACCAGGGCGAGGCCCTCGTCCATTCGGCCGAGAAGTCGCTCAAGGACTATGGCGACAAGGTTTCGGAAGCCGACAGGTCGGCGATCGAGGCCGCGGTCGCCAGCCTGAAGACGGCGCTCGAGGGCGAGGACGTGGAGGCGATCAAGTCCGCCACCAACGATCTCGCCCAGGCCTCCATGAAGCTTGGCGAAGCCATGTACCAGGCTGGCCAGGCCGGAGCCGAAGGTGAGGGCGAAGGCGAAGGCGAGACCGACGCCAAGGCCGAGGACGTGGTCGACGCCGACTTCGAGGAAGTCGACGACGACGATCAGAAGAAGTCGGCATAAAGTCCGACGACATGCATCGTGACCCTCATCCGGGCGAGGCGCTTTCGTCTCGACGGGTGAGGGTCGCGGTCTATCGGGGACCGGGCTACCGACAATGCGTCCGATGCGGCCCGGAATGATCTAGGCAATTATGGCCAAGCTCGATTTCTACGAGGTTCTCGGCGTCACGCGCGACGCCGACGACAAGACGCTGAAAAGCGCGTTCCGCAAGCTCGCCATGCGGTATCACCCCGACCGCAATCCCGGCGACGAGCAGGCCGAGCACAAGTTCAAGGAAATCAACGAGGCCTACGAGGCGCTGCGCGACCCGCAGAAGCGCGCCGCCTATGACCGCTTCGGCCATGCCGCCTTCGAGAATGGCGGCGGTGGCGGCCCCGGCTTCAACCCGGACTTCGCCTCGTCGATGTCGAACATCTTCGACGACATCTTCGGCGAATTCATGGGCGGCGGACGGCGTGGGCGCGGCGGCCGCGATCGCGGCGCCGACCTGCGCTACAACATGGAAATCACCCTCGAGGAGGCCTTTGCCGGCAAGACCGCCGAGATCGAGGTGCCGACCCAGGTCACCTGCAAGACCTGCTCGGGCACCGGCTCCAAGCCGGGATCGAGCCCGAAAACCTGCCCGACCTGCGAGGGCCACGGCCGCGTGCGCGCCGCGCAGGGCTTCTTCTCCATCGAGCGCACCTGCCCGACCTGCCAGGGCCGCGGCGAGGTCATCTCCGACCCGTGCCTGGAATGCCATGGCGCCGGCCGGGTCACCGAAAGCCGCAAGCTCAGCGTCAACATTCCGGCCGGAATCGAGGACGGGACCCGCATCCGCCTCGGCGGCGAGGGCGAGGTCGGCCCGCGCGGCGGCCCCTCCGGCGACCTCTACATCTTCCTGTCGATCGCGCCGCACGAATTCTTCCAGCGCGACGGTGCCGACATCTATTGCCGGGTGCCGATCTCGCTGACGACAGCGGCGCTGGGCGGCGAGTTCCAGGTGCCGACGATCGACGGCAGCAAGCAGCGCGTGCGCGTGCCGGAAGGCACGCCGACCGGCAAGCAGTTCCGCCTGAAGGGCAAGGGCATGCCGGTCATGCGGACCCATCGCCTTGGCGATCTGTATATTCAGGTGACCGTCGAAACGCCGCGCAACCTGTCCCGTCGCCAGAGAGAGCTGCTGGAGGAATTCGAGACGCTTTCGTCCGCCGAGACCCATCCGGAATCGCACGGATTCTTCGCCCGCATGCGCGATTTCTTCGAGGGCCTGGGCGGCACGTCATCATCGTGACGCATTCATCCCTTCACTAATTGTCCCCGAGGCAACATCTCAATTCCATGGAAGACGCTCGAAGCCGCAAGTCCCCCGGGCAGGCCGTGCTCGACGAAGTCCGCTTCGTTCGCGGCCTGATCGCGACGCCGGCGATCACCGGCGCGATCAGCCCCTCCGGACGGGCGCTTGCCGGCCTGATGGCGAGCTACACGGATCCGGCCGACCCGTTGCCGGTTCTCGAGCTCGGCCCGGGCACCGGGGTGGTCACCAAGGCCTTGATCGGGAGGGGAATCGCGGCCGAGCGCATCACCGCGGTCGAATACAGCCGCCGAATTCTGCCGGCTGATCGCCGACCGCCTGCCGGGCGTGACGGTGGTGCGCGGCGACGCCTACGACCTCGCCGCCACGCTGCCCGCCGATCGTCAGGGGCCGTATTCGGCGGTCGTATCGGGCCTGCCGCTTTTGACCCGGCCCCCGCCCGACCGGCTGGCGCTGATCGAGGACGTGCTCGACCGCATGGCGCCGGGCAAGCCGCTCATCCAGTTCTCCTATTCGCTGTTTCCGCCGGTCGCCGCCGTGCCCGGCCGCTTCACCGTCACCCGCTCGCGCTGGGTGCTGTGGAACCTGCCGCCGGCCCGCGTCTGGGTCTATCGGCGTGCCGCTTCGTAAGCGGCGATGGCGCTCGCCTATTACCTCGCCCACGCCGACGTCGTCCTCGATCCCTCGCGGGAAGCGCATCGAATGGGAGCTGTCCGAAGCGGGGCGCGCACGCGCCGCTCGAATCGCCGGGGCGCCATGGGCGGCGGGCATCCGCCGCATCGCGTCTTCTCCCGAGCCCAAGGCGGTTGAGACCGCCGCTCTGATCGCCGCACGGCTTGGCCTCCCGGTCGAGCACCATGGCGACCTTCGCGAGAGCGATCGCCCGTCGGAGGGTCATCTCAGCCTCGACGACCTCGACCGCCGGCGACGGGCCTTCTTCGCCGATCCCGAAGCGAGCGCGAATGGCTGGGAGCCGGCGCGCGAAGCGCAGCGGCGGACGCTGGCTGCGGTTGAGTCCGTTCTCGCCGGGAGCGCTGGCACGGGCGACGTTCTCTTCGTCGGCCATGGCCGGGTGGGAACTCTGCTGCTCGCCGCTGTCTCCCGGGCTCCGATATCGTTCGACCTCTTCCGTCCGGGCGGCACCGGCAATCTCTTCGCCTTCGACATCGCCACGCGGCGCCTTCTCTTCGGTTGGCGACCGGGCGAAGCCTAGCGGGATTTCCCCCTTTCGCCCCCCGCACCGATCGCATAATCATGGGTTCCCTGACCCTTCCCAGCGACGGGAGCGCCCATGCCCACGAAAATTCTTGTCTTCGCCGGCTCGATCCGCAGCGGCTCGCTTTCGGCCAGGCTGGCGGCGCTGGCGGCCAAGGAACTGGCGCTCGCCGATGCCGACGTGACGCTGATCTCGCTCGCCGACTACCCGCTGCCGATCTATGACGGCGACCTCGAGGACGAGAAGGGCATTCCGGAAAACGCGGCCAAGCTCGCCCGGTTGATCGCGGCGAACCAGGGCGTCTTCATCGCCACGCCGGAATACAACAATTCCCTGCCGCCGCTCCTCAAGAACACCGATCGACTGGGTGAGCCGCGTGCGCGGCGGCGCGTCCGGCATCAATTTCCGCCACCGGGTCTTCGCCATCGGCAGCTCGTCGAACGGGATGATCGGCGGCGCCCGCGCGCTGATCGAATGCCGCGCGGGTCGTGCAGGCGGGCCTCGGCGCGATCCTGATCCCCGAAAAGATCGAGGTCAGCCGCGCCCAGGAAGCCTTCGACGAATCCGGCGCGCTGATCGCCGAGGCGCCGGCCAAACTATGAAGACGATCGCGCAGACGCTGGTCGACATGGCGGCGCGACTGGCCGACTGAGCACCCGGCCAGCGTGGCCGCTTGTCCGGCTTGACGCGGCGACCGCTTTCCGCGACATAGGCGCCATGCTCTCGATTCCCGCTCGCGACCGGCTGATCGTCGCGCTCGACCTGCCCTCGGTCGAGCAGGCGGAGGCGATGGTTTCCGAGCCTCGGCGACAGCGTCACCTTCTACAAGATCGGGCTGCAGCTCATCTATGCCGGCGGCATTCCGCTTCGCCCGCGAACTGGCGCGGTCCGGAAAGCAGGTCTTCCTCGACGCCAAGCTGCTCGATATCGACAACACCGTCGCCCACGCGGTCGAAAGCGTCGTCGATCTCGGCGTCACCTTCCTCACCATCCATGCCTATCCGCAGGCGATGCGCGCCGCCGTGGCCGCGCGTGGGCAAGCCCCGCTGAAGCTCCTCGGTGTGACCGTGCTGACCTCCATGGACAATGGCGACCTCAACGCCGCCGGCTATGACCGCAGCGTCTCGACGCTGGTCGCGGAACGGGCGGCCGATGCCAGGCGCGCCGGAATGGACGGCATCGTCACCTCGCCGGCGGAAGCGACCGCGGCGCGCAAGGCGGTTGGACCGGACATGCCGATCGTCACCCCCGGTGTCAGGCCGGCCGGTGCCAGCCTCGGCGACCAGAAGCGCATCGCGACGCCGGAGACAGCGATCCGCGCCGGTGCCGACTATCTCGTCGTCGGGCGGCCGGTCACCGCGGCGGCGGAACCGAAGGCGGCGGCGGATGCGATCGTCGCCGAGATCGAAACGGCGCTCGCCGCCAAAGTGGAAGCCTGAACCGATGCCCAAGGGATACTGGGTCGCCCGCATGACGGTGACCGACCAAGCCAAATACGACGCCTATCGTTCGTCCAACGGTCCGGTCTTCGCCAAGTTCGGCGGCCGCTTCATCGTCCGCGGCGGCGAATTCGAGAACCCGGAAGGCTCCGCCCATCCGCGCAATGTCGTCATCGAGTTTCCCACCTACCAGGCGGCGCGCGACTGCTGGCATTCGCCGGAATACCAGGACGTGATGGCCAAGCGTCTCGGCGGCACCGAGATCGACCTCATCATCATCGAGGGCTATGAGGGCCCGCAGCCGGGCGACTAGGCCGGCGGTATCCGCGTCCCGCCCGATCTTGCTATATCCCTCGTCGTGAACGAGGGAGTGTGACATGGCTGATATGGGACTGGTGGTCGTCGGCGCGGCCGGGCGCATGGGGCGCACGCTGATCCGCGTCATCGCCGAGACCGAGGGCGCGACGCTCGCCGGCGCGATCGAGCGGGCGGGCGCCGCGGAAATCGGCAAGGATGCCGGCGAACTCGCCGGGCTCGGTCCCAACGGCATCAAGATCACCGACGATCCCCTCCCCGTCTTCGCCAAGGCCGAGGGCGTGCTCGACTTCACCGTTCCGGCGGCGACCGTCGGCTTCGCCGAGCTGACCGCGCAGGCGCGCATCGTCCATGTCATCGGCACGACCGGCCTTGCCGCCGAAGACGAGGCCAAGATCCGGGCGGCCGCCCGTCACGCGGCCATCGTCAAATCCGGCAATATGAGCCTTGGCGTCAATCTGCTCGCCGTGCTGGTCCGCCAGGCGGCGAAGGCGCTCGACGCCGATTTCGACATCGAGGTGCTGGAGATGCACCACCGCCACAAGGTCGACGCGCCATCCGGCACGGCCCTGCTTCTCGGCGCGGGCGGCGGCGGAGGGCCGCGGCATCGACCTCGACAGCCACTCGGTGCGCGTGCGTGATGGCCACACCGGTGCCCGGCCGCGCGGTGATATCGGCTTCGCGACCCTGCGCGGCGGCTCCGTCGTCGGCGAGCACAGCGTGCTCTTCGCCGGCGAGGGCGAGGTGGTCGAGCTCACCCACAAGGCAGCCGACCGGGCGATCTTC
Source organism: uncultured Alphaproteobacteria bacterium (assembly GCA_963812285.1). Lineage (GTDB taxonomy): Bacteria > Pseudomonadota > Alphaproteobacteria > Rhizobiales > Kaistiaceae > CAVSRC01. The sequence continues at coordinate 142,508 of CAWEUR010000035.1, forward strand.
GCCCGCGGTGCGGTCAAGGCGGCACTGTGGGCGAAGGGCAAGAAGCCGGGGCTCTATTCGATGATGGACGTGCTCGGTCTCGCCTAGAGAAGTATCATCGCGCGCCATGTCCGCCCGGATCGACGCCTTCTGGACCTTCTTCTCCGTCACGCTCGTCGTCTATGGGGCGATGGTGCTGTGGTCGCTGCCGGCGGTCTCGGAAGCGGCAGGCGGGCTGAGGGCTTTCGACCTGCGCCCTGGCGGCTATTCCTTCGAGGAGGCAAAAGCCTTCCTCACCGCGCTGACGCCGGAGGGCAATGCCTTCTATCGCGATGTCCAGCAGCGCCTCGACCTCTTCTATCCGGCGCTGCTGGCGGCGACGCTGTTCCTCGCGATCCTGCCCTGGCGCCGATGCGCTGGGGCGTGCTGGCGCTGGGTGCTGGCGCTGACGCGCCATTCCCGGCGCCGTCTTCGACTATCTGGAGAACCACGCCGTCGCCGGCATGCTCGCTCCTCGGCGCCGACGGCATCACGCCGCAGATCGTTGCCCGGGCGAGCCGCTGGACGATGCTCAAGAGCGCCTTTTCGACGGTCGCCATGGTGATCCTGCTGGCGCTGCTGATAATCGTGGCTGTGGCGGCGGTAGCTGGCGCGGCTGTCTCCGCTCTGACCAGACCCCGATTCGACGAAGACACGAAGCCCAAGGACCGAAAGCATGGATCGCCTGCTGGTGCTCGTCCGCCACGGACAGAGCGAATGGAACCTGAAAAACCTCTTCACCGGCTGGCGTGACGTCGACCTGTCCGAGCAGGGCGTCGCGGAAGCGCGCGCGGCGGGTCAGCGCCTCAAGGCCAAGGGCCTCGATTTCGGCGTCTGCTTCACCTCGGCGCTTATCCGCGCCCAGCGCACGCTCGACCTGATGCTCGAGGAGCTCGGCCAGACCGGCCTGCCGATCACCCGCGACCAGGCGCTCAACGAGCGCGACTATGGCGACCTTTCCGGCCTCAACAAGGACGATGCCCGCGCGAAATGGGGCGAGGAACAGGTCCATATCTGGCGCCGCTCCTATGCCACCAACCCGCCGGGCGGCGAATCCCTGCGCGATACCGGCGCCCGCGTCTGGCCCTATTACATCAACCGGATCCAGCCGCATGTGATGCGCGGCGACAAGGTGCTGATCTCGGCCCACGGCAATTCGCTGCGGGCGCTGATCATGGCGCTCGACGGGCTGACGCCGGACGAAGTGGTCAAGCTCGAACTGCCGACCGGCCTGCCCGTCGTCTATCGGCTGAACGACGACACGACGATCGCCTCGAAGGAAGAACTGACGGGCTGATCGCCGACAAGGAGATCGGATGGCGACGACAGAGCGACCACCGGATGTTTCCGGCGCGCCGCCGCCGCCCGGGCGACGGTGGTATCTCTTCTCGATCCTCATCTTCCTCGCCGGCTTCGCCGGCATGGGGATCGTTCTCTTCTGGCAGCTCTCCACCATCGGCGCCGGCCTCGAGCAGGTGGTGGTGCCGGGCGAGGCACAGCTCTCGCTGTCGCGGGGGGCCTATACGATCTATCACGAGCGTCGTTCGGTCGTCGGCTCGCGACTCTATGAGAGCGCGAGCCTCGGCAGTCTCGAGCTTTCGGTCGACCGAACCCTCGGGCACGGACGTGCCCTTGAGGCCGGTCACGTCGAGCAGCAACTACCAGTTCGGCGGGCGCGAGGGCCACGCCGCCTTCAACTTCACCGCCGACAAGGCGGGCGACTACACGGTCGCCGGGCGCTATCCGCGCGGCGAGAACGGCGTCGAGACGGTGATCGCGGTCGGCAAGGGCTTCGTCGAATTGCTGGTCGGCACGATCCTCGGCGCGCTCGGCCTCGCCTTCGGCGGGGCGGGCCTGGCGATCTATCTGTTCCTGCGCACGCTGATCAGGCGGCGGCGCGCGGGATTTTCGTTCTGAGGGCGGACTCCGAGCCTCAGAGCAGCTCGTCCTTCAGGTCGAGCAGAGCCTCGAGGGCGAAGTAAGTCTGGTCGAACCATTCTTTCTCGACCAGCTCCGGCCTGTCGCCGTTGAGGCTGTGCTCGCCGGTCACCAGATTGCCGATGACGATGAGCGTCGCGCCGGCGTAGCAGCCGCGGCAACTGGCGATGGTCAGGATCGCGGCGACTTCCTGCTCGACGCTGAGGACGCCGATGTCGTTGTATTGCTCGACGTATTTCTCGATCCGCTGGGACGCGTAGAAGCCGTCAGTGGTCCGGATGATGCCGGTATGGACCGTGTTGCCGGCATTGCGGGCCGCTTCGGCGAGGGCGGACACCACCCGATAGTCGGAAACGGCCGGGTACTTCTTCGGAGCGTAGTAGCGTGTCGTGCCCTCGTCGCGGACGCTGGCGGTCGGGATCACCACGTCGCCCATGGCGATCCGCTCCTGGATCGCCCCGGTCGCGCCGATCTGGATGAAGATCTTGCCGCCGAGATTGATGAGCTCTTCGAGGACATTGGCCGTCTGTCCGGCGCCGATGCCGGCCGAACATACCGTCACGGGCGTTTCGCGGTATGGGCCGGTGATGGTGCTCACTTCCCAGCCCGCATCGGTCTTGAAGGTGACTTCGTCGAGGACCGCCTCGCAGCGGTGAACGTGCTCCCGGAAGTTGGTGAGGATGACGAGAGGCGCGATGTCTCCTTGCTTGCAGCCGATGACTGGCGTGACACCGCCCGGCAGCTCCACATATTTCGGTAGTTTCAAGAGTTCCCACGCCACACTCCATCCGATCCACGCCCGGACGAATTATCCGGACGCGGCGACGATTTCGCCAATCGCGCGGGATAGCAAGGGCTAAAGGTCCATCTCCCAGGTCTGGCCGACGAGATCCTTGCCGAAGCTTCTGTGGCGGCCCTGGCTGACGAGGCGGAAGCCGGCGGTCTCGTAGACGTGGCGGGCGGCGGCGAGGACATCGTTGGTCCACAGCGTCAGGCGCCGGTAGCCCTTGCCGCGGGCGAAGCGGATGACCTCCCCGACCAGGCGCTTGCCGATGCCGAGGCCGCGCGCTTCGGGCTCGACATAGAGCAGGCGCAGCTTGGCATCGTCTCGGACTGGCGACGAGGAAGACCGACCCGGCGATGGCGCCGTCGCGCTCGGCGATCCAGCAACGCTCGCGGACCGGATCGAAGTCGCGGATGAACTTGGCGACGATCTCGGCGACCAGCGCCTCATAGGTCTCGTCCCAGCCATATTCGCGGGCGTAGAGCAGCACCCTGACGATGAACCACCCAGCCCATGTCGCCGGGCTGGTGATTGCGCAGGATGTAGGAGCGGTCGGCCGCCTGATCTTCGCCAAGAATCCGCTCGATGGTCGCCATGGCGACACGGAGGCGCTGGCGCTGGTCCTGCGAAAGGCCATCGAGCATCGCGCCGACCGCCTCCCTGGAGCCGGCATCGAGCCCGGCAAAGGCGGCACGGCCGGCCTCGGTCAGGGCAAGGAGGTTCTGGCGGCCATCGCTTTGCGAGACCTCTCGGGTGATCAGGCCGCGCTTGTCGAAGCCGGCGAGGATGCGGCTGAGATAGCCGCGATCGAGGCCGAGATCGCGGCCGAGATCGGCGGCGCTGGGCCCTCGCGATGGGCGAGCTCGTAGAGGATGCGGGCCTCGGCCAGCGAGAACTCGCTGCGGGCCAGGTGCTCCTCGAGAACGCCGATCCTGCGCGTATAGAAGCGGTTGAAGCGGCGGACGGCGGCGATCGCGTCCATTTCGTTGCTGTCGTCAATCATATTGTTGACGATAGCAACGATCTGTCCGGCGGAAAAGCCCTATTGGCCGAGACGCTGCAGCATGCCGGCCTCCCAGCCGAGGATCGCCCGCTTGCGGGTGAGGCCCCAGTGATAGCCGCACAGTCCGCCCGACTTGCCGAGAACGCGGTGACAGGGGACGACGAAGGAGATCGGGTTCTTGCCGACCGCCGTGCCGACAGCCCGCGCCGCGGTCGGGCGGCCGATATGGGCGGCGATGTCGGAATAGGTCGTCGCCTTGCCCATGGGCAGCTTCAGCAGCGTTTCCCAGACGGTCAGCTCGAAATCGGTGCCGATCATGACGACGCGCAGCGGCCGGTCGGGCGTCCAGGTCCTGGGATCGAAGATCCGCGCCGCATAGGGGGAGGTCGCGGCGCTGTCCTCGACATAGGCGGCCTGCGGCCAGCGGCTTTCCATGTCGGCAAGCGCCGCCTTCTCGCCGCCCTCGTCGGCGAAGGCAAGGCCGGCGAGGCCGCGATCGGTGATCATGATCAGCGCCTGGCCGAAGGGCGACGGATGGAAGCCCCATTTGATGGTGATGCCCAGCCCACGCGCCTTGTAGGCGCCGGGTGTCATCGCCTCGTGGGTGACGAACAGGTCGTGCAGCCGGGCCGGGCCGGACATGCCGACCTCGAAGGTCGCATCGAGCACGGAGGCGGAATCGTCGAGCAGCGAGCGCGCGTGGTCGAGGGTGACCGCCTGCAGGAAGCCCTTCGGCGTCAGGCCGGCCCAGCGGGTGAAAAGTCGCTGCAGAGCGAGCGGCTTCAGGCCGACCTGGGCGGCGATCCGCTCAAGCGATGGCTGCTCGCGCCAATTGTCGGAAATGTAGGCGAGGGAACGGCGGACGATCTCGTAGTCGCTTGGGCGGGCGGCCAGCGGGCGGGCGGCGGTCTTTTCAAGGGCGATGGCTTGCATCTTCGGTCTCGAGGTTCTGTTCGGTTGCACGAGACCTAGGCGGCCGGCGGCGCCGAAACCACCCGTTTCTTGCAGCCTGGCGCGCCAAGCTACGCCGGTTCTGGCGCCGTCCGGGCCTCGGCCAGGGCCGCCGAAAAGGCATCGGCGAAGCTCTCGCGCTCGGCCGGCCCGAGGAAACTGGCGATATCGAGCCGCTTGCCGTGTGAGGCGATGGCGAGCCGGGTGACGCCGATGGCGGGCCTGCGCTGGACTTCGAGACGCGCCCAATAGGGATTGAAGGCGAATTCCAGCGACTGTCCGTTGGTGCCGGTCTTGCGCACGACAAGCCGGCTGCGGGAGAGGCTGATCTCCTCGGCGATACGGGCGGCGCGGTAGTTGAGCCGGAAGGCGAACTGCACGAGCAGGATGTCGAGCCCCATGAAGCCGACCACCGGCCAGGCGCCCATCAGCCAGAAGGCGAGGCCCGCCGCGAAGGAACAGGCGACCAGCGCCATCATGAAGGCCATGAAGCCGGTCGGCGAGAGCGAGCGATGCGGGGTCAGCACCGCAGCGAAGATCGCCTCGTCATCATCACGCGCGTCTGCGTTGCCGGATGTCATGGCGGCTGAGTATAGAGGAGCGGCGGGTGAATCCCAGAGGACGAAGACGCGCATGAAGAAGGCTCGGAGCGCCCGGACGCGGCGCCTCACCAGGGCGGAAGCAGCCGAAATCTTCCGCCGTTTCGCCGCGCGCGAGCCCGAGCCGAAGGGCGAGCTCAACGCCACCAATCCCTTCACCCTGCTGGTCGCCGTGGTGCTTTCGGCGCAAGCGACGGATGCGGGCGTCAACAAGGCGACGCCCGCCTTGTTTGCGGCCGCCGACACGCCCGAGAAGATGGCGGCGCTCGACGAGGACGAGGTGGCGGACTACATCCGCACCATCGGCCTTTATCGCAACAAGGCCAGAAACGTCGTCGCCCTGTCGAAGAAGCTCGTCGCCGAGCATGGCGGCGCGGTGCCGCGCTCGCGCGAGGCGCTGGAGGCGCTGCCCGGCGTCGGGCGCAAGACCGCCAATGTGGTGATGAACATCGCCTTCGGCGCGCCGACCATCGCCGTCGACACCCACATCTTCCGGGTCGGCAACCGCACCGGACTGGCGCCCGGGCGCAACCCGCTGGAAGTGGAGACGATCCTGGAAAAGGTGATTCCCGACGAATACAAGCGCCACGCCCATCACTGGCTGATCCTGCACGGGCGCTACACCTGCAAGGCGCGCAAGCCGGACTGCCCCGCCTGCCTCATCGCCGACATCTGCCGCTACCCCGACAAGACCGCCTGAACGGGGCCGGGCTTGTGCCGACGACCTTGCCCGCTATAGTCCGCCCTCCTCCCAACAGACCAACGGATACCTCACTCCCTTATGGCTGACCCGAAATTCGATGTCCTCGGCATCGGCAATGCGATTGTCGATATCATCTCCCACACGGAAGACGACTTCCTCGTCCAAGAGCACCTGACCAAGGGCTCGATGCGGCTCATCGACGCGGAAGAGGCCGAGCGGCTCTATGCGCTGATGGGGCCGGCGATCGAAACCTCGGGCGGCTGCGCCGGCAACACGGCGGCGGGCGTGGCGTCCTTCGGCGGCAAGGCCGCCTTCATCGGCAAGGTCGCCGACGACCTCCTGGGCAATGTCTACCGCCACGACATGCGCGCGATCGGCGTCCATTTCGACACCGCGCCGCTGGCGCCCGACGCCGCCGCACCGACGGCGCGCTCGATGATCCTGATCACGCCGGACGGCGAGCGCACCATGAATACCTATCTCGGCGCCTGCCAGTCGCTGATGCCGGAGGATATCGACGAGACCGTCGTCGCCGAGGCAAGGATCACCTATCTGGAAGGCTATCTGTGGGATCCGCCCGAGGCGAAGCGCGCCTTCCGCCACGCGGCCGCGATCGCCCACAAGGCCGGGCGCAAGGTGTCGCTGACGCTGTCGGATTCCTTCTGCGTCGACCGCTTCCGCGACGAGTTCCTCGGCCTCATGCGCGACGGGACGATCGACATCCTCTTCGCCAACGAGGCGGAGGTCCACGCGCTCTACCAGACGGCGAGCTTCGACACGGCAATCGGTGCGCTGAAGGAGGATTGCTCGCTGGCGGCGGTGACGCGCGGCGCCGAAGGCGCGCTGGTGGTAACGCCGGAAGGCGTCGACAGCGTTCCGGCGATGCCGGTCGACACGGTCGTCGACACGACCGGCGCCGGCGATCTCTTCGCTTCCGGGTTCCTGTTCGGCGTGGCGCGCGATTTCAAGCTGACCGACGCCGCCCGCTTCGGCGCCCTCGCCGCGGCCGAGGTGATCAGCCATGTCGGCCCGCGGCCGGCCGTGGGTCTTGCCGACCTCGCGCGTCAGGCCGGCTTCAAGGTCTGATCAGGCCTGCATGGTCGGCGACGGGCCGGCCTGCTGGTCCTGCTCCATACGCTGACGATAGAGCGCGAAGAAGTCGATCGGATCGAGCGGCGCCACCGGGAAGCCGCCATTGTGGCAGGCGTCCGCGAGAATCTGACGGGCGAAGGGGAAGAGCAGCCGCGGGCATTCGATCATCGCCAGGGGCTGCACGTTCTCCTCAGGGATATTGGTGAGGCGGAAGACGCCGGCATAGACGACCTCAGCGACGAAGAGCGTCGTCTCGCCGGTGGTCGCGCGGCATTCCAGGGCCAGCTCGACCTCCAGATCCGTCTGCGGGCCGGGCAAGCTCTTGTAGCGGACATTGATGCCGACATTGATGTTCGGCGGCGCGTTGCGCGCCATCAGACTCTGCGGCGCACCCGGATTTTCGAAGGAAAGATCCTTCAGATATTGGGCGAGCACGCCGAGATTGGGCTCGGCTCCGGCGCCCGGCACCTGTCCGTCATTGCTGATGTCGGTCATTGATTTCCGCCCTTTTCGGGCCTGTTAAGGGCGGTTTTCTGCCCGTTCGGTTAGCGTTGCGGGTGGCTAACATGGCCGGCCTGTGGTTACAAGCGGCCCCGCATCGGAGCGGCGGACTCGCAATCGTACGTGACGTTGCCTAGATTGGAAGGTATCGATCTCCCATGTGTTTCGGTGCATTGTTTACCAGTTCGGGTCAGAACGCCCTGCCATGAGCGGCTTCGTCGACATCTACACAATCATTTTCCTGGTCATCGCGGTCGTCATCTTTTTCCGGCTGCGCAGCGTGCTGGGCAGGCGGACGGGCAGCGAACGTCCGCCCTTCGATCCCTATTCGCGCCGCGAGGCCCCGACGGAGACGAGCGCCGACGACAAGGTCGTCAGCCTGCCGAGCCGCGCGGGCGGGACCGATGTCGCCGCCGCGGATGCCGATGCCGAAGCGGCCGCCGAGGCGCGGATCAAGACCGTGGCGCCGGCTGGCTCGACCCTCAACCAGGCCCTCACCGCCATCGTCGCCGCCGACCACAGCTTCGATCCGGACACCTTCCTCGCCGGCGCCAAGGGCGCCTATGAGATGATCGTCACCGCCTTTGCCGAAGGCGACCGCAAGGGCCTTCGCCAGCTTCTCAGCCGCGAGGTCTATGACGGCTTCGTTGCCGCCATCGGCGAGCGCGAGTCGCGGCAGGAGACGATCGAGTTCAAGTTCGTCGGCATCGACAAGGCCGAGATCACCGAGGCCTCGCTCAAGGGCGGCACCGCGCAGGTCACCGTGCGCTTCACCTCCAAGCTGGTCTCGGCGACCCACGACAAGGACGGCAAGGTGATCGACGGCGACCCGATCCACGTCTCCAGCGTCACCGATATCTGGACCTTCTCCCGCGAGACCGCTTCGCGCGATCCGAACTGGAAGCTCGTCGCGACCGAATCGGTCGAATAGCGGCGTGCCGGCCGATGGCTGCGCCCGCGATCCGGCCGGCCGTCGCGCCGAAGGACTGGCAGTCCCGCCCCCTCGCCTTTGACGCGCTGGACGGCTGGCGCGCCGACGACCACGCGGCGGCGCTCGCCGCGCTGGCACGTGGCGCCGCGGTTCTCGCCGATCATCCGCCAAAAGCGCGCGCCGACGGCATCGCCGGCGATGCGATTGCCGAGGCCCTGCGACGGGCAGCCGGCCTGGCGCCGGATCTTGCCCGGGACACGGCCCGCACTTTCTTCGAGACCCATTTCCGGCCGGTCGAGATGGTGCCCGCCGAGGGCATTGGCTTCTTCACCGGTTATTACGAGCCGGTCGTCGACGGCTCCCGCTTCCGCAGTGCGCGGTTCTCCGCGCCGCTCTATGGCGTTCCCGACGATCTCGTCGCATTCGATCCCGACGATCCGCCGCCGGGCGTCGACCCGGCTCTGCGTTTTGCACGCAGGACGGCGGACGGCCTCGTCCCCTATCCGGACCGGGCCGCGATCGAGGCCGGATTCCTCGCCGGGCGCGCGCTCGAGCTCGTCTTCCTCGCCGATCCGGTCGACGCCTTCTTCATCCATATCCAGGGCTCGGCCCGCATTCGCCTGGCCGAAGGCGGCGAGATGCGCGTCACCTATGCGGCGAAGTCCGGCCACCCCTACACGCCGATCGGCCGGGTGCTGATCGAAAGCGGTGGGCTGGAGTCCGGCAGAGCGAACATGGCGACGATCCGCGCCTGGCTCGCCGCACACCATCAAGAGGCGGGCGCGGTGATGGCGCAGAACCGCTCCTTCATCTTCTTCCGCGAGGCGCCGGTCACCGATCCGGCGCTCGGGCCGATCGCCGCCGCCAAGGTGCCGCTCACCGCCGGGCGCAGCCTGGCGGTCGACCGGCTGATCCACGGCTTTCACCTGCCGGTGTGGATCGAGACGTCGCTCGCCGATGGAAGCCCGTTCCGGCGCCTGATGATCGCCCAGGATACCGGCTCGGCGATCGTCGGCCCGGCCCGCGGCGATATCTTCTTCGGCTCGGGCGCGCAGGCGGCGGCGCTCGCCGGCCCGATGAAGGCGAAGGGCCGCTTCGTGCTGCTGGTGCCGCGATCGAGTGCGATTGCCGAAAGCTCCGTGCCATGAGCCGGCGCCGGCGACCGAGCGACGACGATCTCGACCTGTGGAAGAAGGTCGTCGAGACGGTCAAACCGCTGAAGCCGGTGAAGAAGGTGGCGCGACTCCTGGCGACGCCCGGCGAGGAAAAGAAGCCCGAGCCGGCGCCCGGCAAGACGCGGACGAGGCCGGCCGTCCCCCTCCCCGGCACTCTCGCCAAACGCCCGGTCGCGCCCGCGCCATCGCTGCCGAGCCTCAGCCCGATCGACCGGCGCATGCGCTCGCGCCTCCAGCGCGGCACGCTGCCGATCGACGCCCGCATCGACCTTCACGGCCTCACCCAGGCGGCGGCGCATACGCGGCTGATCCGGTTTCTGGAAGATACCCAGGCCCGCGGCGCCCGGCTCGTCCTGGTGATCACCGGCAAGGGCCGTGGAACGGGCGAGGGCGACCGCGGCGTCCTGCGCCGCTCCGTGCCGCATTGGCTCTCATCGCGCGAATGCCGCAACCTGGTCATCGGCTTCGAGCCGGCCGGACGCGCCCATGGCGGCGAGGGCGCGCTCTATGTCCGCATCCGCCGCGCCGGCCGCGGCGCGCCTTAGAGCGGACCATCGTTCGATGGAATCGCTGATCCGCTCTAACTCTTTGTTCTTGCCGCAATTTCGGACGGAAAAGTGGTGTCCACCTTTCCTGCAATTGCTCTATAGAAGCTTCTTCAGCGTGGCGAGGCGTGCATTGATCAGCCAGCCGTAATAGTTCTCGCGCGGATAGACGACGCCGCCACCGGATGCGCGGCGATGCCCGTTGACCGCGGCAAGCTTGCGGGCACGATCCATGACGTCGCCGAGATTGTAGAGCGTCGCGGTGATGCCGGGATTGTGGGAAATGTCGAAGCCGGCCACATCGCGGTAGATGTCGATCTCCTGGCGGATGACGGCGGCGATATATTGCAGGGAAACGTCCGGGTCCATCACGGCGTGATAGACCTCCGGCGCCCGGCGCATGTCGAGTTTGGGCAGGCCGCTCCTCTTGTGCACCATGTCGGTGACCATCAGGGCGGTCAGCGGATTGAGCTGTCCGAGCCCAAAGGTCTGGCCGGCGAAGAAGGGCTGGAAAAAGACCCGCTCGAGACGGTCATCGGGGAAATGGACGCCGCCGACCGTCTTGCCCTTGAAGACCGTACGCCACACGCCCAGCCGGCAGGTCCACAGCCCGTAATCGCTTTTCGAATCGTCGCAGCGATTGAACTCAGGCCGGGCAACGAAGTGCTCGATGGTCTCGCCCTTGTAAGCGAAGGTGATGTTGGTGCCGAGATATTCGAGCGCCTTGACGTAATAGGTCTGCATGTTGTCGACGGCGTCGACATTGTAGGTGTGCTCGCCGACCAGGGCGCCGATGATGTGGATCGGATCGATGCCATAGGTCGCCGCCGCGCTCTTGATCTTGGCGATCAGCACCTTGTCATCGGCAAGGCTGGCATAGACCCGCTTGAACTTCGCCTCGAAGTTGCCGCCGGTCTCGCTGGTGCGCGCGAGCGAGGAGAAGGAGATCGGCGGCTGGGTCGGCGACCGGTTGCCCGGCGGCACGACGACGAACCCGCGAGCCGCCTGAGCGTGGCTGGCGCCCGGCGGCATGCCGAATTGGGCAAGGACGAGAACTACGGCAACGAGGAGAAGTCGCAATGACGGCATGCGCACTCGCGTAACGGATCGCCTCCCCTCGGCTGCAATCTCGCTACCATAGCACCGGCCGCGGCGGCAAACGACTGGAATTGTGTCGTAGCGCCGCAGCCGTCGCCGGGATGCCGCCTCACAGAATGAAGCGGGACAGGTCCGTATTGCGGGCGAGATCGCCGATATGGTCCTCGACATATTGCGCGTCGACGCGGACCGTATCGCCCGACCTGTCGGTGGCGGTGAAGCTCACCTCGTCGAGGATGCGCTCCATCACCGTCTGCAGCCGCCTGGCGCCGATATTCTCGACGCTGGAATTGATGGCGACGGCGAAGGAGGCGATCTTGTCGATGGCGTCGTCGGTGATCTCGAGCGTCACGCCCTCGGTCGCCATCAGCGCCACATATTGCTTGATCAGGCTCGCCTCGGTCTCGGTCAGGATGCGGCGGAAATCGCTTTCGGTGAGCGCGTTGAGCTCGACCCGGATCGGCAGGCGACCCTGAAGCTCGGGCAGCAGGTCGGACGGCTTGGCGACATGGAAGGCGCCGGAGGCGATGAAGAGGATGTGGTCCGTCTTCACCGAGCCGTGCTTGGTCGACACGGTCGTGCCCTCGATCAGCGGCAGCAGGTCGCGCTGGACGCCCTCGCGGCTGACGTCGCCGCCCATGCGTCCCTCGCGAGCGCAGATCTTGTCGAGCTCGTCGAGGAAGACGATGCCGTCGTTCTCGACCGAGGCGATCGCCTCCTGGACGAGCTGCTCGTCGTCGAGCAGGCGGTCGGATTCCTCGTTGACCAGGATGTCGTGCGAATCCTTGACCGTGACCCGGCGGGTCTTGGTGCGCCCGCCGAAGGCCTTGCCGAGCATGTCGCCGATATTCATGACGCCGACGCTGGCGCCGGGCATGCCGGGAATCTCGAAGGAGGGCATGCCGCCACCGCTGTCACGAACCTCGATCTCGATTTCCTTGTCGTCGAGCTCGCCCTCGCGCAGCTTCTTGCGGAAGGATTCGCGCGTCGCCGGACTGGCCGAGGCGCCGACCAGCGCCGTCAGGGCGCGCTCCTCGGCGGCGAGTTCGGCCTTGGCGAGGACCTCCTTGCGCTTGCGCTCGCGCACCAGGCCGATGCCGACCTCGACGAGATCGCGCACGATCTGCTCGACGTCGCGGCCGACATAGCCGACCTCGGTGAATTTTGTCGCCTCGACCTTGAGGAAGGGCGCGCCGGCGAGCCGGGCCAGGCGCCGCGAGATCTCGGTCTTGCCGACACCGGTCGGGCCGATCATCAGGATGTTCTTGGGCAGCACCTCCTCGCGCATGGCGCCGGTCAGTTGCTGACGCCGCCAGCGATTGCGCAGCGCGATGGCGACGGCGCGCTTGGCGTCGCCCTGACCGATGATGAAGCGGTCGAGCTCGGAGACGATTTCACGGGGTGAGAAATTGGTCATTGAGGTCTCGTCTGGTCGTCGGGTTCGCGCATCATCAGGAGCGCGGGACCGTGATTGGATGAGCGCGGCCCGATGACACGGAAGCCGGCTTTGCGATAGGCGTGGATCGCCGCCTGATTGTCCGGGTCTGGGTCGATCACGACCCGCGGCACGCCGTCGGCGAAGAGGCGCTGCACGAAGACATCGATCAGCGCCGGGCCGTTGCCGTGGCCGATCAGCTCCGGCTCGCCGATGAACTGATCGATGCCGAGGCTCCCTCTAGGTTGATCCTGATAGGGATGTCCGGTCTCGGCGTGGATGTCGTAACTCTGCATGTAGCCGATCGGACGGCCGTCCATCAGGATAATGTAGGGTGCAACCGTGGTCGGCTCATCGACATGCGTGCCGATCTCGTCGAGCGCCCGCGTCGGCGTCGCCCCACCAGCGGGCGACATGACGCCATGGCGAGCCATCGGGCGATGAGCGGCAGGTCGGCGGCCGCCACCGACCGGAAGCCGTAGCGCGTGTCACTCGGCATCCAGCGATCTCGAGCGTGACGTTGGCATTGGTGTAGATGCAGATATCGGCGGCGATCGCCATCGCCTTGCGGGCGATCGTCTCGGCATCCAGGTCGGTGTCGGCGAGCGCGCGGGCGGCGGCCAGCGCGTAATTGCCGCCCGAGCCGATGCCGGCGATGCCGTGCTCGGGCTCGAGCACGTCGCCGGTGCCGGTCAGCACCAGGCTCGTCGACTTGTCGGCGACCAGCATCATCGCTTCGAGACGGCGCAGATAACGGTCGGTGCGCCAGTCCTTGGCGAGCTCGACGCAGGCGCGGGTCAATTGATCCGGATATTGGTCGAGCTTGGCCTCGAGGCGCTCGAAGAGGGTGAAGGCATCGGCCGTGGCGCCCGGCGAATCCGGCGATGACGCCGCCCTTGCCGAGCGGGCGCACCTTCTTGGCATTGTGCTTGATGACCGTCTGGCCGACGGAGACCTGGCCGTCGCCGGCGATGACGACCTTGCCGCCCTTGCGCACGGTGATGATCGTCGTGCCGTGCCAGGGTTCGGAAACGGGTTGGTTCATCAATTGACGATTATCCTTTCCAGCAGGCCGTGGCGGTCTCCGATGAGCCCCGCTCCGGCCCCCACTGCCGGCCACGATGCGCGGCCGGCAGGCGTGTTATGTAAGCGCTTGGGGGCCGGAATCAAATCCGGCCGGAAAGGCGCGCTGGCTCAGCGAACGCCGAGGCGGGCGTGGGTCTCGTAGGGATAGGGCAGCCGGCGGGCGCTGACCGCGTCGAGCCGCTCGACCTCTTCCGGCGTCAGCGCCCAGCCGCTGGCGCCGATATTGCTGTCGAGCTGCGCACTGGTTGCGGGCGCCGATGATCGGCGCGGTGACGCCCGGCTGTCGCAGCAGCCAGTTGAGCGCCACCTGGGCCGGCTCCTTGCCGCGTTCCTTGGCGATGGCGACGATGGCGTCGACCACGGTCCAGGTCTGCTCGTTGGCGTAGCGCGCCCAGCTCTCGCTCCAGCCCTGCTGGTCGGCGATCTCGACGCGGGTGCCGGAGACCGGCGCGTCCATGCCGCGATGAAACTTGCCGGTGAGCCAGCCGCCGCGCAGCGGGCTCCACGGGAATGAGGCCGAGCCCCTCGTTGCGGCAGACCGGCAGCAGCTCCCATTCGGTGTCGCGGTCGAGGAGATTGTAGAGCGGCTGCAGGCAGGAGAAGTGCTCCCAGCCGTTCATGCGGGAAAGGTCGATCGCCTTCTGCAACTGCCAGCCGGTGTAGTTGCTGGCGCCGATATAGCGGACCTTGCCGGCACGGACGAGGTCGTTGAGGGTCGACAGCGTCTCTTCGAGCGGCGTGCCGGAATCCCAGTTATGGACCTGGTAGAGGTCGATATAGTCGGTCTTCAGCCGGGTAAGGCTGGCCTCGACCTCGGCCGTGATGTGCTTGCGCGACAGGCCGAAGCGGTTGGGCCGGCGGTTCGCCGGATCCTCGGTGCCGAAGCGCACCTTGGTGGCGAGGACGACGCTCTCGCGGTCCTTGGCCTTCAGCCAGGAGCCGACGATTTCTTCCGACTTGCCGCGGCTATAGACGTCGGCGGTGTCGATGAAGGTGCCGCCGGCCTCGGTGAAGCGGTCGAGAAGCTGGTGGCTCAGCGCCTCGTCGCATTCGCGGCCGAAGGTCATGGCGCCAAGGCAGAGCTCGCTGACCTTGAGGCCGGTCTTTCCGAGATTTCGGTATTCCATCCCTCGTCTCCCATGTGGAACGGCCTTCGCGCCCCGGGGCGAATTCCGGGATCGGCGGCCTGTCGGTGATGTTGGTGCTGGCGTTTGAGCGTGGGGCGCCGCGCGTATCCGGCGGGCTGCGGCCACTATACCCTCTTCGGCCGGCGCGGCATACCCTGCCGCCGCGTCCGCCAATATGGCAATCAGCCGCAAGGGCCTGATAAAAGGCGCCTCGAACAGGAAGCCGCCATGCGCCAGGCCAGCGTCACTCGCAAGACCAAGGAAACCGACATTGCCGTCTCCGTCGACCTCGACGGCGCGGGCAAGGCGGATATTGCCACCGGCATCGGCTTCTTCGACCACATGCTCGAGCAGGTGGCGCGTCACGGGCTGATCGACCTCGCCGTCACGGCCAAGGGCGACCTTCATATCGACCAGCACCACACGGTCGAGGATGTCGGCATCGCGCTCGGCCAGGCCTTGCGGCAGGCGCTCGGCGAGATGCGCGGCATCACCCGCTATGCCGACGTGCACCTGCCGATGGACGAGGCACTGACCCGTTGCGCCATCGACATTTCCGGCCGGCCGTTTCTGGTCTGGAAGGTGACGTTCTCGCGCGGCAAGGTCGGCGACTTCGATACCGAGCTGTTTCGCGAGTTCTTTCAGGCCCTTGCCCAGAACGCGGGGATCACGCTGCATATCGAGACGCTCTATGGCCGCAACAACCACCACATCGCCGAGACCTGCTTCAAGTCGCTGGCGCGGGCGCTCAGGGCCGCGGTCGCCATCGATCCGCGCCAGGCGGACCGGATTCCCTCGACCAAGGGCAGCCTCTGATGAATGAGGATCCGGACCATGGCCATCTACACCGTTCTGGCACCGCCGCCGGCTGACGGCGGGGCGCCCGATCCGACGCGCTTCGTCTTCGTCAAGGAAGGCTTCTGCTGGCCGGCCCTGATCATCCCGGAACTGTGGCTGCTGTTCCGGACGATGTGGCTGGTCTTCCTGGCATTCCTCGCCGTCTCGCTGGCCTTCATCTATGCCGCCGGGCAGGTCGGCGACATGCTTTCCGGCGTCGTGCTGGTGCTCGCCCGCCTGCTCTTCGCGCTGGAGGCGAACGGCCTAAGGCGCTGGACGCTGGAGCGGCGCGGCTATCGGCTTGTCGGCGTCGTCCAGGGGCGCAATGCCCGCGAGGCGGAGATCGCCTTCACCTATGGCTGGCAGGCGCGCGGCGAGGCGACGAACGCCGATCCCACGCCGCCACCGAAACCGCCTTCCGCCCCGCCGCCGACTGCCATCCAGGGACCGAAACGGCCGGTGGTGCCGCGCGCATTGCCGAAAGCCGCGCCACCGGAAGGCGACGTCGTTGTCGGCCTCTTCCCGAAGCCGGGGAACGCCTCGTGACCATCGCTCTCATCGATTACGGCGCCGGCAATCTGCGCTCGGCCGAGAAGGCGTTCGAATATGCGATCCGCCGCAGCGGCCGGTCGGAAGACGTTGTCGTCACCTCCGACCCGGACGTGGTCGGTCGCGCCGACCGGGTGGTGCTGCCCGGCGACGGCGCCTTCGCCGATTGCCGGCGCAATCTCGACGCCATTTCCGGCATGGCCGAGGCCATCTCCGAGACGATCAACGACGCGCGCGCGGCCCTTTCTCGGCATCTGCGTCGGCATGCAATTGCTCGCCACCCGGGGCGTCGAGCACGGCATCACGCCCGGGCTCGGCCTCATCCCCGGCGAGGTGCGCGCCATCGAGCCGGACGAGCCGGGCCTGAAGGTGCCGCATATGGGCTGGAACACGCTCGACCATCACAGCGACCACCCGCTGCTGTCCGGCCTGTCGCTCGGACCGGAGGGCTGGCACGCCTATTTCCTGCACGGCTATCACCTGGTCGCCGAGCGCCCCGACGACGTGATCGCCAGCGCCGACTATGGCGGCGCGGTCACGGCGATCGTCGCCCGCGACAATGTCGTCGGCACGCAATTCCACCCCGAAAAGAGCCAGCGCCTCGGCCTGGCGCTGATCGCCAATTTCCTCGACTGGCTGCCATGATCCTCTTCCCCGCCATCGACCTGAAGGACGGGCAGTGCGTCCGTCTGGAGCTCGGCGACATGGACCGCGCGACCGTGTTCAACGCCGATCCGGCCGCCCAGGCGCGCGCCTTCGAGGCCGAGGGCTTCGAGTGGCTGCATGTGGTCGATCTCAACGGCGCCTTCGCCGGCCGCTCGCAGTCAACGGCGCGGCGGTCGAGGCGATCCTCGGCGCGGTTTCGATGCCGGTGCAGCTCGGCGGCGGCATCCGCGACATGGCGGCGATCGAGTCCTGGCTCGACAAGGGCGATCGCCCGGGTCATTCTCGGCACGGTCGCCGTGCGCGACCCGGCGCTGGTGCGCGCGGCGGCGAGCGCCTTTCCCGGCCGGGTCGCCGTCGGCATCGACGCGCGCGGCGGCAAGGTGGCGGTCGAGGGCTGGGCGGAAGCGACGGAGATGGACGCCATCGACCTCGCCAGGCGCTTCGAGGATGCCGGCGTCGCCGCGATCATCTACACCGACATCGACCGCGACGGCGTGCTCAAGGGCCTCAACGTCGCCGCGACGCTGGCGCTGGCGCGACGCCGTCTCGATCCCGGTCATCGCCTCCGGCGGCCTCGCCTCGCTCGCCGATGTGACACGCCTGCTCGAGCCCGACTGCGCCATCCTCGAAGGCGCCATCTCCGGCCGGGCGCTCTATGACGGCCGGCTCGACGCGGCGGAGGCGCTGCGGCTGATCAGACAGGCGAGGCAGGCGGCATGACCCTCAAAACCCGCGTCATTCCCTGCCTCGACGTCAAGGACGGCCGTGTCGTCAAGGGCGTGCAGTTCGTCGATCTGATCGATGCCGGCGATCCGGTCGAGGCGGCGCGGGCCTATGATGCCGCCGGCGCCGACGAGCTCTGCTTCCTCGACATCACCGCCAGCCACGAGGATCGCGGCACGATCCTGGACGTCGTGGCACGCACCGCGGAAGTCTGCTTCATGCCGGTCACCGTCGGCGGTGGCGTGCGCTCGGTCGACGACGCGCGGGCTCTGCTGCTGGCCGGCGCCGACAAGGTGGCGATCAACACCGCGGCGGTGAACGACCGCCGGATTGTCGCCGCGTGCTCTGAGAAGTTCGGCGCCCAGGCGATCGTCGTCGCCGTCGACGCCAAGCGGGTCAGCCGCGAGGGCGATGCCGAGCGCTGGGAGATCTTCACCCATGGCGGCCGCAAACCGACCGGCATCGATGCGGTCGACTACGCGATCGAGGTCGCCGAACTCGGCGCCGGCGAGATCCTGCTCACCTCGATGGACCGCGACGGCACCGGCGACGGCTTCGATCTGGCGCTGACCCGGGCCATCGCCGACGCGGTGCCGGTGCCGGTCGTCGCCTCGGGCGGTGTCGGCACGCTCGACCATCTTGTCGAGGGCGTGCGCGACGGCCATGCCTCGGCGGTGCTCGCCGCCTCGATCTTCCACTTCGGAACCTTTACGATCCGCGCCGCCAAGGAGCACATGGCCGCCTTCGGCATTCCCGTGCGCCTCGACGGCTGAGAAGAGCCCTTCATGTCCGCTTTCACCCTCGCCGATCTCGCCAGGATCATCGCCACGCGCGCCCGCTCCGGCGATCCGGGCTCCTATACGGCCAAGCTGATCAATCCGGCGTCGAGCGGGCGCCAAGAAGTTCGGCGAGGAGGCGGTCGAGGCGGCGCTCGCCGCGGTCTCCGGCGACGACAAGGCATTGACGGCGGAATCGGCCGACGTGCTCTACCACCTGCTCGTCGTGCTCGAGGCACGCGGCATGCCGCTCGAGGCGGTGATGGGCGAGCTGGAAGGCCGCACTCGGCAGACCGGCCTGGAAGAAAAGGCGAGCCGCAAGGCCGACTGACCCATGGACAAGATCGTACCGGCCGCCGTTTCGCCCTATCGCGTCTTCAACCGCGACGAATGGGCGGGATTGCGCGCCGACACGCCGCTGACCCTGACGGAAGAGGACGTGGCGCGGCTGAAGAGCCTCAACGACCCGATCTCTCTGGATGAGGTCATCAAGATCTACCTGCCGCTGTCGCGCCTTCTCAACCTCTATGTCGCCGCCACCCAGGAGCTCTACGACGCCACGCGCACCTTTCTCGGCGTCCATGACGGGCAGACGCCCTTCATCATCGGCCTCGGCGGCTCGGTCGCAGTCGGCAAGTCGACCACGGCGCGCATCCTGCGCGCGCTGCTCCAGCGCTGGCCCAACACGCCCAAGGTCGACCTGATCGCCACCGACGGCTTCCTCCTGCCCAATGCGGTGCTCCAGCGCGAGAAGCTGATGGAGCGCAAGGGGTTCCCCGAAAGCTACGACCTGCCGGCCCTGCTTGCGTTCCTCGGCGACATCAAGGCCGGCAAGCGCAATGTCGCCGCGCCGGTCTATTCGCACCTCGTCTACGATATCGTCCCCGGTGAAGCGGTGGTCATCGATCGGCCGGACATCCTCATCGTCGAGGGGCTGAACGTGCTGCAGACCTCGCGGCTGCCGCGCGACGGCCGCGCCGTGCCCTTCGTGTCGGACTTCTTCGATTTCTCGATCTATATCGACGCCGACGAGCGCGCGATCCGCAAATGGTACATCGAGCGCTTCGAGAGCCTGCGCGAGACCCGGTTCCGCGACCCGGCCTCCTATTTCCACCGCTACGCCTCGGTCAGCGCCGAGGAAGCGGAGCGAATCGCCGACGGGCTGTGGAACCGCATCAACCTCGTCAACCTGCGCGAAAACATCCTGCCGACCCGGCCGCGCGCCGACCTCATCCTCACCAAGGGCGCCAGCCACAGGATCGAGCGCGTCGCGCTGCGGCGGATTTGAGGCCCGCGAACCCCTGAATATGCCGGAAACCGGCCACGGTGCTTGATTTTTGCCGCCCGAGACCTGATATCCCGCCCGACTTCCGATTGCACCCTTCGTCAACACGAGTGATTTGATGGCAGACGAAACACCGACCCCGTCCGACAGCAATGCGACGCCCAAGGCGGCTGGCGAGTCCGGCGCCAAATCCGCGCCGGAGACGGTCGACATCAAGGACAGCCCGGATACCGCGGCGCTCGCCGCCGAGGTCGCCGATCTCAAGGACCGGCTGCTGCGCACCCTGGCCGAGATGGAGAACCTGCGCCGGCGCACCGAGCGCGAGGTCTCCGACCAGCGCCAATACGCGATCACCACCTTCGCCCGCGACATGCTGACGGTCAGCGACAATCTGCGGCGCGCCATCGCCGCCGTGCCGGCCGAATCGCGCAGGGCGAGCGACGCCTCGCTCAAGGCGCTGATCGAGGGCGTCGAGATGACCGAGCGTGGGCTCGAACAGACGCTCACCAAGTTCGGCGTGCGCCAGATCGTTCCCAAGGGCGAGAAGTTCGACCCGAGCTTCCACCAGGCGATGTTCGAGGTGCCGACGACCGAGCTTGCCGCGGGCATGGTCGCCGAGGTGGTTCAGCCCGGCTACGTGATCGGCGAGCGGGTGCTGCGCCCGGCGCTGGTCGGCGTCTCCAAGGCGGCGCCGAAGCAGCAAGCCCCGGCCCCGGCAGAGCAGGGACAGGCCGAGACCGCGGCCAGCGACGACGCCAAGGGCGGCTGACGCGCCGGCATATCGCTGAAGTCATGCTTCAGGCGGCGAAGCGGCTGGCGTCGGCGCCGTAATAGCTGATGTAGCGGCTGCTGATCGCTTCGAGCGGCAGGACGAGGAAAACGTCGACCGTGCCGAACTGGTGGTCGACGACCGCCTCCTCGCACACGAAGGCGCCGAGGCGCAGATAGCCCTTGATGAGCGGCGGCAGCCGGCGCAGCGCCTCCATCGGCGAGGGGGCCGGCGCCGCCAGCCGGTTGATGGCGATGCCGCGGCCTGGCCGGGCGGCGACGCGCCAGTCCTCCGGCGCCGGCGCCGCCTGGTGCATGAAGGCGAGGAGCGGGGCAAGCGCGTCGAGATCGGTGCCCTCGAGCGAGGCGCAGCCGACCATGACGTCGATGCCGTGGCGAAGTACATAGCTCCAGATGCCGTGCCAAAGAAGCTCGACGGTGCGCTTGGTGCGGTAGGGCTTGAGGACGCAGGAGCGGCCGAGCTCGAGGAAGAAGCGGTCGCGATGGCGGTCGATCAGCGGATGCAGCTCGAACTCGCCAGACGAGTAGAAGCCGCCGCGGCGGGCGGCCACCTCCTGGCGAAGCAGCCGATAGGTGCCGACGATTTCCGATCCCTCACCCTCGCCGGCCTCGATGCCGTGATCGATGACCAGGAGATGTTCGCAGAAGCGATCGTAGGAATCGCGGTCGCGGCCGGACATCGCCGCGCCCGGATCGGCGACCGCCGACATCTCCTCGTAGAAGACGCGATAGCGCAGCCGCTGGGCGCGCTTGACTTCCTCGACCGAGCGGGCGAGCCGCACTTCGAGATTGCCGAGCCGGCCGAGCAAATCCTCGGCGCCGTCGAAGCGGCGGCCGGCAAGGCCCATACTGGCAAGAACGCTCTGGGGAAGCGGAGGAAGGTTCGTCATCTGGCCCCCTTGGCCCGTCTGGCGCGGCTCTGTACCTGCTCACCGCCAAATCCGGACCGAAAGAGTCGCCCGGGGCATCTTACGCCGCTTGCGGGTGGGAAATCACCCCGGCGGCCGGCAGGCAGCCATAAATCATATTCTGCCGACAATTTGGTGACATGAAGGACGTCGGCAAGGCGCGGCGTCAGGCCGCCGCGACCTCGGCGAGGGCCTGGCGCAGGGAGTCCGGCGCGATCGGCTTCTCGAGCACCGCGTCGATGCCGGCAGCAATGGCGGCGCTGCGCGTCTCGGCAAGGACATCGGCGGTGACCGCCAGAATGGCGGCTCGCGGCGCCCTGCTCTCGGCCTCGAATGCGCGGATGGCGCGGGCGGCATCGAGGCCGTCGATGCCGGGCATGTGCAGGTCCATGAGGATCGCGGCGAAACGTCCGGGCCGCTCGGTCGCCGCCGCGACCGCGGCGTGGCCGTCGCGCACCTCGGTGACCGAATGGCCGAGCCCTTCGAGCACGGCGCGCGCCAGCAGCGCGTTGATCTCGTTGTCCTCGGCGAGCAGGACGTCGAGGCTGTGGGCGGCGCGGCGCGCAACCGGCGTGCGGCGCGGCCGGCTGTCGCTCGGATCCATCAGGAACTCGCCCTCGACGCGTGGCGATCTCGCTGACGACGCGCAGCAACGAGGACCGGCGGACCGGGCGCACGAGATAGGCGCTGAAGCCGCCGGCGCGCAAGCGATTCGATCCTGCCGCGCTCGCCGGGCTCGATCAGCACCACCGCCGGGATGGCGCCGCCGGCTGCCTCGCGGATGTGGGCGAGGCCCGCCACCACGTCCGGCGCGCTGCGCGAATCGACGAGGATCGCGTCATAGGGCAGTTCCGCCGCCGTCGCCGCGCCCACCAACGCCGCCGCCTCGTGGGGCGAGGACACCCAGCGCGCATCGGCTTCGGCGCGCTGCAGGGCCGTCGCGATGGCGGGCGGCTCGGCACCGGGCGGCGACAGGATCAGAAGGCGGCGGCCGGAAAGGCGGATCGCCGGCTTCTCGGGGCCGGCGCGCACGGGCAACTCGAGAGCGAAACGGAACAGCGCGCCGCCACCCGGACGGGCGGTCAGCTCGATGTCGCTGCCCATGTGGCGCACGATATGCCGCGAGATGGCAAGGCCGAGGCCGGCGCCGCCATGGCGCCGGGTCGAGGCGGAATCGCCCTGCTCGAATTCGTCGAAGATGTGCTCGGCGTCCCCGGCGGCGATGCCGGGACCGGTATCGGCGACGGAGAAAACGACGCGGGCGTGGCCGTCGGCGGCGCCGGGCTCGGTGCGCGCCGTCAGGGTGACGCCGCCGGCCTCGGTGAACTTGACGCCGTTGCCGGCGAGGTTGAGGAGCACCTGGCGCAGACGGGCGGCATCGACCATGACACTCGACGGCAGGGCCGGATCGATGTCGACGGCGATGTCGATGCCCTTGGCATGGGCACGGGCGGCGAGAAGCTCGGCGATCTCCTGAAGGACGGCCTCGCAGGTCGGTCGGCACCGGTCTCAGGTCGAGACGGCCGGCCTCGATCTTGGAGAAGTCGAGCATGTCGTCGATGAGGCGCAGCAGCGCCTCGCCCGAGGAGTGCACGCCGCGGGCATAGGTCTCCTGGTCGGGCGTCAGGTCGGCCTCGAGAAGCAGGCCGGTGAGGCCGAGAATGCCGTTCAGCGGCGTGCGAAACTCGTGGCTGACGGTTGCGAGGAAGCGCGACTTGGCCTGGTTCGCCGCCTCCGCCTTCTGGCGGGCCTCGACCAGCGCCTGCTCGACCTCCTTGCGCGCAGTGATGTCGCGCGCGACCGAATAAACTGGCCCGAGGGCGCCGGCATCGTCGCGCACGCGGATGTCGACCCAGGCGTACCAGCGCGGGCCCTCGACGGTGTCGAGACGCAGGTCGCGCGCCTCGACGTCGCGGGCTTCATGGGTTTCGCCGGCCGGCGCTTCCTCGATCGGCTTCAGCGTCAGCGGGCGGCCGAGCACCTCGCCGAGCGAATGGCCGAAGGCGCGGGCGAAGGCGGCGTTGACGAAGGTGACGCGGCCGTCGCGATCGCGGTTGACGACGAGATCGCCCTGGGCATCGATCAGGCTGCGATAGCGCTCCTCGCTTTCGCGCAGCTCCCAGGCGGTATCGGCAAGCGATTCGACCTGGCGCTCGAGGCGGCGATTCTCCTGCGAGACCCGGTCGAACTCGCCGCGCGCCTTGGCATAGTCGACGCGCGAGGCGCCCCACAGGCCGGCGGCGCCGAGAAGGACGGCGATCGGCCCCATGATCGGCGCGACCTTGGGGTCGACAAAGGCGAAGGCGAGGGCGAACAGGCAGACGAGGCCGGCAATGACAGCGAAGGCGGCGGCCGCGACGCGGCTCGGCACCGGCCCTGCTGGCGTCGCTTCACGCGGTTCGGCGCGCGCCCGCGGGATGACCGGTTCGGGCGCGGGCTTTTCTGGTCGGGCGGCGGCTCTCTGCATCGACACATCCGGACGCGGCAGCCATCCGGGCACGGCTGCCGGCCATCACAGTGTCAGGACATGCTTTCCAAAAGCTTGACGGGCCGCCGGGCGCCTGCCCGCCGCCATCCTCAGGCAGCGACCGCGAGCCGTTCCCCCGCCACGCGGTAGCTCAACGCTTCCGCCAGGTGAATGCGGCCGAGCGCCTGCGAGCCGTCGAGATCGGCAAGGGTGCGGGCGACCTTGAGCACACGGTGATAGGCGCGCGCCGACAGATGCATGGAATCGGCGGCGGACCTGAGCAGCGCCATGGCGCTCTGGTCGGGCTCGGCGAGGGTCTCGATGAGGGCGGCCGGGCACTGGCCATTGGTGCGGATTTCCTCGCGTCCGAGCGCCGTGTAGCGCTGGCGCTGGATGTCGCGGGCGGCGGCGACGCGGTCGGCGACGGCGGCCGAGGGCTCAGCCGGGCTCGGCAGGATAAGGTCGGTGGCGGAGACCGCCGGTACCTCGATGCGGATATCGATGCGGTCGAGCAAAGGGCCGGACAGCCGTGCCTGATAGTCGGCGGCGCAGCGGGTACCACGCCGGCAGGTGAAGCCGGGCTCGCCGGCCATGCCGCAGCGGCACGGATTCATCGCCGCGACGAGCTGGATGCGCGAGGGATAGGCGATGCGGTAATTGGCCCGGGCGATCACCGTCTCGCCGCTCTCCAGCGGCTGGCGCAGGGAATCGAGCACCTGGGGGGTGAATTCCGGCAATTCATCGAGGAAGAGCACGCCGTTGTGAGCGAGCGAGGCCTCGCCCGGCCGGGCGCGGATGCCGCCGCCGACCATCGCCGCCATGGAGGCGGAGTGATGCGGGCTGCGGAAGGGCCGGTGCCGCGTCAGCCGGCCATTGGTCAGTTCGCCGGCGACCGAGGCGATCATCGAAACCTCGAGCAGTTCGGGCGGCGAAAGCGGCGGCAGGATCGAGGGCAGGCGGCTCGCCAGCATCGACTTGCCGGCGCCGGGCGGGCCGACCATGAGCATGTGATGGCCGCCGGCGGCCGCGACTTCCAGCGCCCGCTTGGCCGATTCCTGGCCCTTGATCTCGGCAAGGTCGGGGAGCGCGCCCGGCCTCTCGGCAATGCCGGCCTCGGGCCGCGAGAGCACCTGCGTGCCGCGGAAATGATTGGCGACGGCGATCAGGCTGCGCGGCGCCAGGATCGCCATGTCGCGGCTCGCCCAGGCGGCTTCCGGCACCGTTGGCCAACGGGCAGATGAGGCCGCGCTCCAGCGCATTGGCGCCGATCGCGGCCGGCAGGACACCGGCGACACCGCTGATCGTGCCGTCGAGCGAGAGTTCGCCGAGGGCAACGAAATCGCCGAGCTGATCGCCCGGCACGGCGCCGATCGCCGCCATCAGGGCAAGGGCGATCGGCAGGTCGTAATGGCTGCCTTCCTTGGGCAGATCGGCGGGCGCGAGATTGACGATGATGCGCTTGGGCGGCAGCGACAGACCGGCGGCATGGAGGGCGCTGCGCACCCGCTCACCGCTCTCGTCCACCGCCTTGTCGGGCAGGCCGACGATGACGAATTTCGGCAGGCCCGGCACCATCTGGACCTGAACATCGACCGGAACGGCCTCGATCCCCTGAAACGCGACGGTTGTAACGTGAGCGACCATTGTCCCGGCTTCCCCCGGCCCTAACTACAACCCAACGATAGCGGAGACGCCACAGGGTTGCAAGAACATTTCATGAACACTCTTGATGCCTTGGCCAGTGTGCCGAGGGAGCTTCAATCCGCGAGCGCGATGGCGAGGCCGGCGAGGACGACGATGAGGCCGTAGACGGTGACGTCGATCCAGCGGCGGGCGCGGACCATGGGCGTGCTCCAGTCCTGGATCTTGGGCGCGGAGCGGAACAGCAGGATCGTGCCGGAAAAGAGCCAGAGCATGCTGACGAAGAGAAGGATGACGGTGATTCGCGGCGGCACCGGTGGTGGTGGCGAGAGGACCGCGATGAGGGCAACGATGCCGACGAAGACGTAAGCGATGGTCGCCACGACCGCGACGGCGAGCCGGGCCCATGCGCCCCACTTCAGGCGCGGCCCGCGGCGATACTGGCCGACGGCCCAGACGATCGCGGCAATGGCGATACCGGCCATCGCCAGGGAATGCAGCATGCCCTCTCGCCCCTCGTCGATCAGCGTCCGGGGGCCATTAGTGCACGGCGCGGCGCCCGGTTGAACCCCTACCCTCGCCGCGCCTCGATCGCGTCCCAGATCAGCGCCGCGATGTCGGCGCCGCCGAAGCGCTTGACCTCGCGGATGCCGGTGGGGCTGGTGACGTTGATTTCGGTCAGATAGTCGCCGATCACGTCGATGCCGACGAAGATCAGGCCGCGTTCCTTCAGGGTCGGGCCGATCGCTTCGCAGATCTCGCGATCGCGTGCCGTCATCTTGGCCGGCTCGGCGCGCCCGCCGACATGCATGTTGGAGCGCGCCTCGCCTTCGGCCGGCACCCGGTTGATGATGCCGGCCGGGGCGCCGTCGACGAGGATGATGCGCTTGTCGCCTTTCCTCACGTCCGGCAGGTAGCGCTGCACGACATAGGGCTCGCCGCGATAGGCGGTCTCGAAGATCTCCAGCAATGAGCCGAGATTCTCGTCATGGCCGGCGATGCGGAAGACGCCGGCGCCGCCGTTTCCATAGAGCGGCTTGATGATGATGTCGTTGAATTCCTGCCGGAAAGCGCGGATCTCCAACGGGTCGCGGGTGATCAGGGTCGGCGGCATGAGGTCGACGAACTCGGTAACGAAGAGTTTTTCCGGCGCGTTGCGCACGCTCGTCGGGTCGTTGACGACGAGGGTGTCGGGGTGGATGCGCTCGAGCAGATGGGTGGTGGTGATGTAGCCCATGTCGAAGGGCGGGTCCTGGCGCAGGTGAACCACGTCGAAGGTCGACAGATCCGCCTCTTCCGGCGCGCCGAGGGTGAAGTGGTCGCCCTGGTTCTCGCGCACGCTTACCGTCTCGACGCGGGCCCTCGACCCGTCCGCCGCGCATCGCCAGGCGGTCCGGCGTGTAGTGGTAGAGCGCGTGGCCGCGGCGCTCGGCCTCGAGCATCAGCGCGAAGGTCGAATCGCCGCGAATGACGATCCGCGAGACGTGGTCCATCTGGAAGGCAACGTTGAGGGGCATGGGTCTTCTCCGAAAGCGGCGAAGCGCTCTATCACGGCGCGCCGGTCCAGTCGAACAGGCCGGCGAAATGGCGAGGCAGGCGGCCGGGCAGGACAGCGACGATGTCGAAGCGCAGGTCGTGGCCGGCGGCGGCAGGATGGGCGGAAAGCCACAGGCCGGCGGCGCGGGCGATGCGCCCTTGGGCGCGCGGCGTCACCGCTTCCAGCGCCTCGCCGGCCTCGCGGCGGTTCTTGACCTCGACAAAGGCGATGGTGCGGCCGCGGGCAACGATCAGGTCGATCTCGCCGACCGGCGTGCGGTAGCGGCGGGCAAGGACGCGATAGAACTTGGCCTGAAGGAACAGGGCGGCAAGCGCCTCCGACCGGCGACCGCGGCTTTCGGCGGCGCGTCGGGTCGGATCGGGCTTTTGCCGTTCAGCCATCGCCTTCCGGGTCACGGTCCTTCAGCGCCAGCGCCCGGCGATAGAGGTCGCGGCGCGGCAGGCCGGTGATCCCGGCGGCTTCGCTCGCGGCGGCCGCCACCGCATTGTCCTTGAGAAGGGTGACCAGCAGGCGGTCGATGTCGGCCTCGTCGAGCTCCGATTCGCCGGGTGGCCCGACAAGAACGACGACCTCGCCCTTGGGGGTGATTTCGGCGAATTCGGCGGCGAGTTCGGCAAGCGTGCCGCGACGGATCGTCTCGAAGGTCTTGGTCAGCTCACGTGCCATCGCCGCCGGCCGCTCGGCACCGAGCACCTCGGCCATGTCGGCAAGACTGGCGCCGAGCCGCTGGGGTGATTCGAAGAAGACCAGCGTCGCCGGCACGTGCATGAGCGCTTGCAGACGCTTGCGGCGACCGGCGGTCTTCGGCGGCAGGAAGCCGGCAAAGAGGAAGGCATCGGTCGGCAGGCCCGCCGCCATCAGCGCCGCGAGGACGGCCGAGGCGCCGGGAATCGGCGTCACCCGGTGGCCGGCGGCGGCGGCATCGCCGACGAGGCGGAAGCCGGGATCGGAGACGAGGGGCGTGCCGGCGTCGCTGACGAGCGCCACGCGCTTGCCCTCCGCCAGGGCCGCCAGGAGCCTCGGACGCTGGCGCGGGGCGTTGTGATCGTGATAGGCGGTAAGCGGGACGGCGATGCCGAAATGCCGCGTCAGCACCGCGGTCACTCGCGTGTCCTCACAGGCGATCAGGTCGCAGGCGGCGAGCGTCGAGAGTGCCCTCAGCGTGATGTCGCCGAGATTTCCGATGGGGGTGGCGACGATATAGAGGCCGGGGTCGAGCGGTGGGGCGGCAATGCGTGTACCCTCGAGCATGTAGCTCGGCGACGAATCGGCGCGGGACATTGGCGGGGCGGTCATCCTTTCCGCCATATTTGGGGAATTATTCGTCTTGGCGAAGCGAAATCCAATGCTGGCACGTTTTGACAGCGCACGGTTTAGCCTTATGATTTATCTATTGTTAGCGTCTCTGAGGCGAGCAGGGGAGAAATTCGTGTCCCGCTTGGCTGGTCCCCGCGGGCGGCGGGGCTTCATCGCCGGCGCGGTGGCGCTTGCCGCGACCGCGCTTGCTGCGTGCACGCAGACGGGATTCGGCCCCTCCGCCTCATCCCCAGGATTCAATACCGGCCCGGCGACCGCCACCAACCTGCCGGTCACCGGCGAGGTGCTCGGCCAGGGCAACACCAAGGTGGCGCTGCTGCTGCCGCTTTCGGCAACCGGCAATGCCGGCCAGCTCGCCCAGAACCTCAAGAATGCCGCCGACCTCGCCCTGCGCGAGTTCCAGTCGGCCGACGTGCAGATCCTGGTCAAGGACGACCGCGGCACGCAGGACGGCGCCCGCGCTGCCGCCAGCGAGGCGATCAGCCAGGGCGCGCGCCTGATCATGGGGCCGCTCTTCGCCCAGTCGGTCACGGCCGCGGCGACGGTGGCGCGGCCGGCCAATGTGCCGATCGTCGCCTTCTCGACCGATACCGCCAGCGCCTCGCGCGGCGTCTATCTGCTCAGCTTCCTGCCGCAGACCGATGTCGAGCGGATCATCAGCTACGCCGCCGCCCACGGCAAACGCTCCTATGCCGTGCTGCTGCCGGCGAACGGCTACGGCACGGTGGTCGAAGCGGCGCTGCAGAACGTGGTGGCGCGCACCGGCGGCCGGATCATGGCGATCGAGCGCTACAGCCTCGACCGCACCGACATGCAGGCCAAGGCCGCGGCGCTCGCCGGGGTCATCAAGGGCGGCTCGGTCGACGCCGTCTTCATGCCGGACGCGGGCGACGCGGCGCCCTTCCTCGCCCAGGTATTGGCCGCCAACGGCGTCCGTCCGAGCAAGGTCAAGTTCCTCGGCAGCGGCCAATGGGCCGATCCGCGCATCGCGCAGGAATCGAACCTCAATGGCGGCTGGTATCCGGCGCCCGACATGTCGGGCTTCGATGCCTTCTCCAAACGCTACCAGGCGGCCTTCGGCGCAACGCCCCTGCGGCCCGCGACCCTCGCCTATGACGCGACCAGCCTTGCCGCCGGCCTGTCCTCGCGCTTCGGCGCCCAGGCCTTCTCCGACCGGGTGCTGACCAATCCGAGCGGCTTCATCGGCATCGACGGCGCCTTCCGCTTCCTTTCCAACGGTACCAATGAGCGCGGCCTCGCGATCTATCAGATCAACCGCGGCCAGGTGCAGGTGATCGATCCGGCGCCGAAGACCTTTACCCGCGGCGGCACCTGAGCCCCTCCCCCATCTGCTTGCCCGCCACCGGCGTCTTGACGGCACCGGTGGCGCCGGGCGATAGAGACATCATGCGTGCCAGCGTCCAGACCGTCGTCAGACCCGCCAGCTTCCCGCACGCCGGGATGGCCGGAGCTATGGCGTAGTGTAACCGTTTGGCAGTCACGCACGCCGCTTCAGGCCCCGCCGGCAACGGACGGGGCTTTTTGATGGGCGTCTGCTCGTCGTTCCCGTCCGCCCGATCCCCGATCAAAAGGACAAGAGAGACGACAATGACCCAGAACATCTATGACGACCCGAGCTTTTTCGCCGGCTACAGCGAATTGAGACGCTCCCGCGAGGGGCTCGATGGTGCCCAGGAATGGCCCTCGATCGCCGCGCTCCTGCCCGATCTCACGGGCCGGCGCGTGCTCGACCTCGGCTGCGGCTTCGGCTGGTTCTGCCGCTGGGCGCGCGGCCATGGCGCCGCCTCGGTCAGGGGCGTCGACGTGTCGGAGCGCATGCTGGCGCGCGCCCGCGCCGAGACCGAGGACCCGGCGATCGGCTACGAGCGCGCCGACCTCGAGGCGATCACCCTTGCCGAGGGCGCCTACGACCTCGTCTACAGCTCGCTCGCCTTCCACTATCTCGCCGATCTCGAGCGCCTCTACGGCGAGGTGGCGCGGGCGCTCAGTCCGGGCGGGCATTTCGTCTTCTCGGTCGAGAACCCGATCTATACGGCATCCTACGGCAACTGGCTGACCGGCACCGACGGGCGGCGCTACTGGCCAGTCGCCGCCTATGCGGAGGAAGGCGAGCGGCGCTCGAACTGGCTCGCCGAGGGCGTCGTCAAATATCACCGCAGGCTCGCCAGCTATCTCAATCCGCTGATCCGCCTCGGCTTCACCCTCGCCCATGTCGAGGACTGGGCGCCGACCAAGGCCGAGGTCGCGGCATGGCCGGACCTTGCCGAGGAGCGCGAGCGACCGATGTTCCTGATCGTGTCGGCAGTCAGGAACGGCGCGCCCTGACGGGCACGGCTGGCCGGTCGTCAGGCCGCCAGGTCGGCGACCACGGCGTCGAGGACGAAGAAGCCGGCGCGGGTGGCGCGCAGGCGGTCGCCATCGGCGCGCTCGATCATGCCGTGGGCGAGGAGATCGGCGAGACGGGCGGGATCGAGGGTCCGGCCGGCGATGGCGCGATAGCGGTTGACGTCGATGCCCTCGGCGAGGCGCAGGCCCATGAGGAGCATCTCGTCGCCCTCCTCCTCCTGGCTCAGCACCTCGTCGACGACGAGGCCGTCGCCCCAGCACTCGACCTTTTCCAGCCAGGCCTCCGGGCGTCGCTCGTCGGCCAGCGCATGGCGGCCGTCATCGAGCTTCAGCCGGCCATGGGCGCCGGCGCCGATGCCGGCGTATTCGCCGTAGCGCCAGTAGACCAGATTGTGCCGGCATTCGGCGCCGGGCACGGCGTGGTTGGAGATCTCGTAGGCCGGCATGCCGGCGGCATCGCACACCGCCTGCGTCGCCTGATAGAGATCGGCGGCCCTGTCCTCGTCGGGCACGGCGAGCTTGCCGGCCTGATAAAGGGCGGCGAAGGGCGTGTCGGGCTCGATGGTGAGCTGGTAGAGCGACAGATGGTCGGCGGCGAGGCCGAGGGCGCGGTTGAGCTCGGCCGCCCAGGCCTCCGGCGTCTGGCCGGGCCGCGCATAGATCAGGTCGAAGGACAGGCGCGGGAAGGTCGCGCGCGCGATCTCGATCGCGGCCAGCGCCTCGGCGGTATTGTGCAGGCGGCCGAGGAAGCGCAGGTCGGTGTCGTTCAGCGCCTGGACGCCAAGCGAGACGCGGTTGACGCCGGCCGCCCGATAGCCGCGGAAACGCTCGGCCTCGACGCTCGACGGATTGGCCTCCAGCGTCACCTCGACATCCGCGTCGATCGCCCAGTGAGCGGCGACGGCATCGAGGATGGCGCCGACGGTCGCCGGCTCCATCAGCGAGGGCGTGCCGCCGCCGAGAAAGATGCTGGTGACCGTGCGGCCGGGTGCGCGCTCGGCGGCGCGGGCGATCTCGCGGACGAAGGCAGCGGCGTAGCGGGCCTGGTCCGGCGGCTGGTGGCGGACATGGGAATTGAAGTCGCAATAGGGGCACTTGGCGGCGCAGAAGGGCCAGTGCACATAGACGCCGAAACCGGGATCGCGGCTGCGCTGGTTGTCGTTCATGGCAGGCGCAGCCTTGAGCGGGCGAAGAGGGCGAAGGCGCGGGCGCGATGGGAGAGGCCCTCGCCGCCGCCATGGCTCCAGCCATGCTTGGTGTCGGCGCTCATCTCGCCGAAAGTGGTCTCGTAGCCGTCGGGCAGGAACATCGGATCGTAGCCGAAGCCCTGATCGCCGCGTGGCGGCCAGACAAGGGTGCCCTCGACCTCGCCGCGATGAAATTCGGTGGCGCCGTCGGGAAAGGCGAGGCAGAGGACGGCGACGAAACGCGCCCGGCGCCTGTCCGGCGTTGTCGCGCCGAGCGCCTGAAGCTTGTCTTCGACCGTCTTCATGGCCGCGCCGAAATCCTTCGACGGGCCCGCCCAGCGGGCCGAATAGATGCCGGGATCGCCGCCAAGCGCATCAACCGCAAGTCCCGAATCGTCGGCGAGCGCCGGGAGCTCCGCCGCCCGCGCGGCGGCGAGCGCCTTCAGCGCGGCGTTCTCCTCGAAGGTGGTGCCGGTCTCTTCCGGCTCGTCGAGACGAAGCGCGGCGGCGGTCGCGATTTCCAGGCCGAAGGGGCGCACGAGCGTCTCGATCTCGCGCACCTTGCCCGGATTGTGGCTGGCGACGACCAGGCGATCGCCGGGGGCGAGGGGCCGCGCGGCGCGCGTCTCGCTCATAGGATGGCGAGCTTCTGCAATTCGACCAGGCGGGCGATGCCGTCCTTGGCGAGCGCGAGAAGGCTGGTCAGTTCCTCCTCGGAAAAGGGCTTGCCCTCGGCGGTGCCCTGAATCTCGACGATGCCGCCGGTGCCGGTCATGACGAAATTGGCGTCGGTCTCCGCCTCGCTGTCCTCGGCATAATCGAGATCGAGCACCGGCAGGCCGCGATAGATGCCGGCGGAGACGGCGGCGACGTGGTCGGTAAGGATCGGCTTGGCGAGGATATCGCGGGCGCGCATCCATTCGATGGCGTCGCGCAGCGCCACCCAGGCGCCGGTGATCGAGGCGGTGCGCGTGCCGCCATCGGCCTGGATGACGTCGCAATCGATGAGAATCTGGCGTTCGCCGAGGCCGGTCAGGTCGACGACGGCTCGGAGCGAGCGCCCGATCAGGCGTTGTATCTCGAGCGTGCGGCCGCCCTGCTTGCCGGAGGACGCCTCGCGGCGCGTGCGCTCGTTGGTGGCGCGCGGCAACATGCCGTATTCGGCCGTCACCCAGCCCTTGCCGCCACCCCTCAGCCAGGGCGGCACGCGCTCGTCGACGCTCGCCGTGCACAGGACATGGGTGTCTCCGAAACGCACCAGGCACGAGCCTTCGGCATGTTTTGACACCCCCCGCTCCAGGCTGACGGCCCGCAAATCCTGCGGTCCGCGCCTGGAAGGCCGGCTCACTGCCGGCCGATCAATGGTATTGGTCTCCATGCCCGCTTGTAGCCGCCGGTTCGCGCACGCGTAAAGCCCTGCTTGAAAGCTTGCGAAAAACCGACACTTAATTGGGCCTGGGAACCGTCAGATGAGCAAGCCGACACCGCCTCCCTTCCCCACCTCCCTCGGCCAGGGCGAATCAACCCCCTCGGCCCTGCAGGGGCTCGACCGCCGCTCGCGCGAGATCTTCCGGCGGATCGTGGAGACCTATCTCGACAGCGGCGAGCCCGTGGGCTCGCGCAATATCAGCCGGCTGCTGCCGACGACCCTGTCGCCGGCCTCGGTACGCAACGTCATGGCGGACCTCGAGCAGCTCGGCCTCATCTACGCGCCGCATACCTCGGCCGGGCGCCTGCCGACCGAATACGGGCTGCGTTTCTTCGTCGACGCCCTGCTCGAGGTCGGCGATCTGTCGGCGGACGAACGCCGGCAGATCGAGGCACAGGTGCGGGCGAGCGAATCGAGCCGCTCGCTCGACAGCGTGCTCTCCGAGGCGAGCCAGGCGCTCTCCGGCCTGTCGCACGGCGCCGGCGTGGTGCTCGCCGGCAAGACCGACCTGCGGCTCAAGCATGTCGAATTCATCCGCCTGGAGCCGACGCGCTCGCTGGTCGTGCTGGTCGGCGAGGACGGGACGGTCGAGAACCGGCTGATCGACCTCGATCCGGGCACGACGCCCTCGGCGCTGATCGAGGCGGCGAACTACCTCAACGCCCATCTGCGCGGCCGCACCGTCGCCGAGGCGCGGACCGAATTGGAGAAGCGCCAAGAGGCGGCACGCGCCGAACTCGACAAGCTGACCGGACGTCTGGTCGACGAGGGGTTGGCAAGCTGGGCCGCGGCCGGCTCGGACCGTCCCGAAACGCTGATCGTGCGCGGCCGCGCCAATCTCCTGGAAGACATCACCGCGGCGGAGGACCTGGAACGCATCCGCCTCCTCTTCGACGATCTCGAAACCCAACGCGAGCTCGTCCGGTTGCTCGGCCGGGCCGAGAGCGGCGACGGCGTACGCATTTTCATCGGCTCGGAGAACCAGCTCTTCTCGCTCTCCGGCTCCTCGCTGGTGGTCTCGCCCTACCGCGATTCGGAAAGCCGCCTCGTCGGCGTCCTCGGCGTCATCGGCCCGACACGCCTGAACTACGCCCGCATCGTGCCGATGGTGGACTACACGGCCAAGCTGGTGAGCCGGTTGCTGGGGTGAGAAGCGGTCGTCGCTCCATACAGCCCCAACTTGACGGATCACGCCTTCGGATTGCTCAATGACAATCAAGAGCGGGCGGGCGGTTCAGGTTCCTGCCACGAACCGAGAGGAGATGCCGCAATGAAGACGCTTGCCGTTATCGGCGGTGCTGTCGCCGCCCTGGTCTTTTCGCTCGCATCCGCCACGGCCGCGGATCGCTGGCTGACCCTGCCCGAGCCGCCGCCGATGC
The DNA here is from genome assembly GCA_963812285.1 of uncultured Alphaproteobacteria bacterium. GTDB lineage: Bacteria > Pseudomonadota > Alphaproteobacteria > Rhizobiales > Kaistiaceae > CAVSRC01. Next base: position 177,372 of record CAWEUR010000035.1, read on the forward strand.
CCGCGGCGGTGCAATCCGGCATGGCACCGGTCAATGGCATCGAAATGTACTACGCCGTCTACGGCTCGGGTGACCCGATCCTCCTCATCCACGGCGGCCTCGGCCATGCCGATATCTGGGCCAACCAGGTCATCGACCTGATGAAGGACCATGAGGTCATCGTCGCCGACAGTCGCGGCCATGGCCGCTCGACCCGTAACGACCAGCCCTATGGCTACGACCTGATGGCGTCGGACTATCTGGCGCTCCTCGATTATCTCAAGATCGACAAGGTCGATCTCGTCGGCTGGAGCGATGGCGGCATCATCGGCATCGATATCGCCATGAATCATCCCGAGCGGCTGCGCCGGCTCTTCGCCCAGGCGGCGAACGTGACCACCGACGGCGTCAAGCCGACCGTCATGGACGATCCGACCTTCGCCGCCTACATCACGCGGGCCGGCGAGGACTACCAGCGCCTGTCGCCGACGCCGGACGAATACGACGCCTTCGTCGACCAGATCTCGCATATGTGGGAAAGCCAGCCCAACTGGTCGGACGCCATGCTCGCCAGGATCACGGTGCCGACCGCCATCGTCCTCGGCGACCACGACGAGGCGATCAAGCGCGATCACACCGACCACATGGCGGCGGTGATTCCCGGCGCCCGGGAGATCATCCTCAAGGACGTCAGCCACTTCGCCATGCTGCAGGACCCGGCCGGCTATACGGCGGCCATCCGCGATTTCTTCAAATAGGCCATCCAGATCTCAGATCAGGCGGACAATCGTCTTCTTGCGCCAGACCAGGCGGTAATAGGCCGATTGGAGGACGAGCATGGTGGTGAAAGCGATCGGATAGGCCATCCAGATGCCGTCGATACCGATGGCATGGCTGAGGAGCCAGGCGGATGGCACCTCGACCCCGAGGATCGCGAAGATGGTGATCGACATCGGCATCAGCACGGTGCCACTGGCGCGCATGATACTCGAGACGACGCTCGCCATGCCGAAGACAACCATGCTCCAAAGCACGATGTGGAGGAGGCCCTGCGCCAAGTCGACCACCGCCGGGGCGGTGATGAAGAGACCGATGAGCAGACGCGAGAACAGATAGGCGATCGCCACCAGCCCGCCGGTCAGTACCAGATTGTACATGAGGCCGGTGCGGGCGATCGCGCCGAGCTGGTCATTGTCGCCACGGCCGATCGCCTGGGCGCCGAGGATCGAGGTCGAGATGGCGATCGAGATCGCCGGAAACTGCACATAGGTCATCACCTGGTTGACCGCGCCATAGGCGGCGGTCGCGTCCGAGCCGTAGCCGTTGACGAAGCCGAGTAGCACGATCTCGGCGAGCGAGATGGTGACCATCTGGATGCCGGTCGGCACGCCGATACCGAGGACCCGCGTGAGGATCTTGCGGTCGATCCGCATATGCCGCAGCAGCGCCCTATTGGGCGCCAGCGGATGCTGTTTGCGGCGCAGATAGAAGGCCGAGCCAGACCAGCGCCACGATGAAGGAGATGACCGAGGCATAGGCGGCACTGACCACGCCGAGCTTCGGCAGGCCGAGCCAGCCGCGGATGAAGGCCGGCGTTACGACCAGGCCAATGGCGGTCGACAGCAGCAGCGTCAGGAAGGGGGTCACCGAATCGCCGACGCCACGCATCATCGCGGTGGCGAGCAGGAAGGTGAACAGGCCCGGCATAGCGATCAGCATGACGCGGGCATAGGCGGTCGCGTCGGGGAGGATGTCGGCGGGCGTGTCGAGGACGAGCAGCATCCGGTCGGTGAAGGCGCCGCCGAAGACGGCGATGGCGAGACTGATGATGAGGGTCACGGACAGGGCGGTGCCGGCAATCGCACGCACCTTGTCGATGTCGCCGGCACCATAGGCCTGGCCGATGAGCACCGAAGAGCCGGAGCCCAGGCCAATAACGAAGGCGATGAAGAAGAAGACGATCGGGAAGAAGACCGAGACCGCGGCGACCGCGTTCACGCCAATCATCTGGCCGAGATAGATGCCGTTGATCGTCCCGGACAGGCCCTGCAGGACATTGGCGGCCATCATCGGCACGAGAAAGACCAGGAATGCCTTCCACAGGGGGCGCGGCGCGGCCTGGGGCGTGCCGGGCGCGCGATCGATTGCTGTCGTCATGGTCAACTCCGGCAAGGCCGGCACGCCCCGTTGGCGCGACACGACCCGGTTCAGTCTCGTCATCGGTCGGATGGGCCCGGCCGGGGTCAGCCGGACCAATAGCTCATTTGCGGTCGTTCTGGCTCGCCGTTTCGCCCTCGGGAAAGGCAAGGCGGATGGCGTGGTCGCGAACATCCGGGGGCCATGCAGCCACCCATGCGACGAAGCGCCCGCGGTCGCCGGCGAACAGCGCCCGGATCGCCTCCTCGAAGCCGGCTTCGTTGCCCGCCATCGCGGTCATGAAGCGATAGGCCGCCTCGCGGGCGCGCCGCGTCCGATCCCGTTCGCCGGACTCGCGCATGCCCGCCTCGACCAGCTTGCGCAGCGCCACCGAGGCGCCGCCAGGCTGCTCGCGCAGCCAGTCCCAGTGTCGCGGCAGCAGGGTCACCTCGCGCGCGACGACGCCGAGCCGCGGCCGTCCCGGGCCCTTGCGGCCTTGCGGATGGGTGTCACGGGCCGCATCGCCGGCACCAAGGCGGGCGAGGACGTCGTCCTGCGTGCCGCGCAGATCGATCTCGACCGGCTCGCTGGTCGCATTGTCGAAAATCTGGAGCGTTGCCGCCGGATTGGCATCCACCACCCGCTTGGCGGCACATGCGACCTCGATCAGCGGCCCCGACGCGATTCGTCGCGGCCCATCGAACGCCGTGCATCCGGGAGAAAGGGAGGCGTTCATGGTCATCCGCGCCGAAACATCGGCGCTGGATTTACCCGGGTGAAATCAGGATGTCAATATGACCCGGGTATAATTATGCATCGCGCCGGTGATGGCGCCTTTCGCCCTTTATAACCCGGGTTTTATCTAGCCATTTGCCGCATGACCTCTGCCACGATCTCATAGGACCGCAGCCGAGCGGCATGATCGAACACCTGCCCGGCAATCATGATCTCGTCGGCGTCGGTGAGGTCGACGAACTTCTTCAGCCCTTCGCGCACCGTCTGCGGGCCGCCGACAACGGCGTAGGTGAGCATGTGGGTGGCGCGGGCCTTTTCTTGCGGCGACCAATAGGCCTCGATGTCGTCGATCGGCGGGGGCAGCGGCCCGCGGGCATTGCGCTGCATGTTGGCGAAGGCCTGCTGGGTCGAGGTGAAGAGGTGGCGGGCCTCTTCGTCAGTATCGGCGGCCACCACTTGCAGGGCCGGCATGGCATAGGCGGTCGGCTGCTCTTCGGACGCCTTGTAGCGCTCGCGATAGAGTTTTAGCGCCGGCAGTAGCGCGTCGGGGGCGAAATGGGAGGCGAAGGCATAGGGCGCGCCGATCATGGCGGCGAGCTCGGCGCCGAAGAGGCTGGAGCCGAGCAGCCAGACCGGTACCTTGGTGCCGGCGCCGGGCACGGCACGAATGCGCTGGCCGGGCTCGGGATCATCGAGCAGCGCCCGCAATTCCAGCACGTCCCGCGGAAAGCTCTCGCCGGCGGCGGCGATATCACGGCGCAGCGCCCGCGCGGTCAGCATGTCGGTGCCAGGCGCGCGGCCGAGACCGAGATCGATGCGGCCGGGAAAGAGGCTCTCGAGCGTGCCGAACTGCTCGGCGATGATGAGCGGCGAATGGTTGGGCAGCATGATCCCGCCCGAGCCGACGCGGATCGTCTTTGTGCCACCGGCGACATGGGCGATGACGACCGGCGTGGCTGCGCTGGCGATGCCGGGCATGTTGTGATGCTCGGCGAGCCAGTAGCGGTTGAAGCCCCAGCCTTCCGCATGTTGCGCCAGATCGAGCGTGTTGCGCAGCGACTGGCCGGCCGAGCCGCCGGCGACGATCGGCGACAGGTCGAGCAGCGAATAGGGGATCACGTCTTGTCGAGATAACGGTGCCATAGGGCCTTCTCGCCGATCGCCTCGACCACCGAACCATGGGCGGCGATCTCGTCGGCATTGATCTTGAAGCGCCGCGGCACCGGCCGCTCACTGGGAACGGCAGCGCGTGGCGGGGCGGCGATGGTCTGCGATTCGACCTGCTCGCCGAGGCCGAGGGCCGCCTGGCGGCCGCCGATCAGCTCGATATAGACCTCTGCGAGCAGCTCGGAATCGAGCAGCGCGCCATGGAAGGTCCGCCGGCTGGTGTCGATCTGGTAGCGGCTGCACAGCGCGTCGAGCGAATTGGGGCCGGCGGGATGCTTGCGCCGGGCGAGGATCAGCGTGTCGATGACGTGATCATTGGTGATGACCGCGCGGCCGACGCGGGTCAGCTCGGCATTGATGAAGCCCATGTCGAAGGTGGCGTTGTGGGCGATCAGCGTGCCGTCGCCGACAAAGGCGAGGAAATCGTCGACGATGGCGGCGAAGACCGGCTTGTCGGCGAGGAACTTGTCGTCGAGCCCGTGGATCTTGACCGCGTCCGCCGGTACCGGCCGTTCCGGATTGATATAGGTGTGGAAGGTATGGCCGGTCGGGATGTGGTTGATGAGCTCCAGGCAGCCGATCTCGACCAGCCGGTCGCCGCCCTTCGGATCGAGACCGGTGGTCTCGGTGTCGAAAATGATCTCACGCATGGATGTGGCCGTCCCTCGCCCAATCGTGGCCGCGTTTGACCGGGGACGCAAGGCAGGTCACGCTTCGCCCGCTCGGAATTGCGCGATATCAAGCCGGCGAGGGCCACATGGTCTACGGTGGAACGCAATGACTGGTGATCAGCCACCGCACCCCGACAACCCGCCGGCCACCGGCGGGACGGTGTTTCATACGCTCGAGCCGCAGGCGGTCGGCACCCATTTCGGCGTCTCGCTCGAGGATGGCCTGACCAGCGAGGAGGCCGGGCGCCGCCTCGACCGCCACGGGCCGAACCTCATCAGGGAAAAGCCGCAGCGCGGCATCGGCGCCATCATCCTCGGCCAGTTCGCCGACTTCATGATCATCGTGCTGATCGCGGCGGCCGTCGTCTCCGGCGTCGTCGGCGACCTCAAGGACACGATCGTCATCATCGCCATCGTCATCGTCAACGCGGTGATTGGCTTCGTCCAGGAATACCGCGCCGAGCAGGCGCTGTCGGCGCTGAAGAAGCTGGCGCCGGCGCAGGCCGTGGTCGTGCGCGACGGCAGCCATCATGCGATCCCCGCCGCCGAAATCGTGCCTGGCGACCTGGTGGTGCTCGAGGCCGGCAACAAGGTGCCGGCCGATCTGAGGCTCACCGACGCCCTGCAGATGCGGGTCGGCGAGGCGACGTTGACCGGCGAATCAGTGCCGGTCGAGAAAAGCGTCGCTGCATTGGATGAGTCCGAGCTGCCGATCGGCGACCGGCGCAACATGGCCTTCAAGGGCACGGCGGTGACCTATGGCCGCGGGCGCGGCGTGGCGGTGGCGACCGCCATGGAGACCGAACTCGGCAAGCTCGCCGGCCTCCTCCAGGAGGGCGGTCGAGGGGCGCACGCCGCTGCAGGTCCGCCTGGCCGCCTTCGGCAAGCGGCTGGCGCTCGCGATCCTTGCCATCTGCGTGGTGATCTTCGTCACCGGCCTGATGCGCGGCCAGCCGGCGGTGCTGATGTTCCTGACGGCGGTCAGCCTCGCGGTCGCCGCCATCCCGGAAGCGCTGCCGGCGACAGTGACTATCGCGCTGGCCTTCGGGGCGCGCAAGATGGCCGAGCGCAACGCGCTGGTCCGTCGCCTGTCGGCGGCCGAGACGCTCGGCTCGATCACCTATATCTGCTCCGACAAGACCGGCACGCTGACCCTCAACGAGATGCATGTCGAGGAGGCGGTGACGGCACAGGGCCTGCGGCCGATGGCCGGCGGCAACTTCGCGGGCGCGCCGTGGCCGAGCTTTTCCGCGCCGCCGCCCTCAATAACGACGCGCACCGGCTCGAGGACGATTTCTTCGGCGACCCGACCGAGGTGGCGCTGATGCGGGCGACCGACGCCACGGGCGCCGACCCCTCGGCCCTGGCACGCAGCTTCCCGCGCGTTGCAGAGATCGCATTCGATTCGGCGCGCAAGCGGATGACGACCCTGCATCGCGACGATGGCGGTGTGGTGGCGCTGACCAAGGGCGCGCCGGAAACCGTGGTCGTGCGCTGTACCACGGTGCTGACCGCCTCGGGACCCGAGCCGATCGACCGGGACAACTGGCTCGCCGAGGCCGAGCGCATGGCGGCTCGGGGCCTGCGCGTCCTCGCGCTGGCCGAGAAGCGCTTCCCCGAATTGCCCGATGTCGGCGAACCCGATGCTGTCGAAGCGGACCTCGTCCTTCTCGGCCTCGTCGGCCTGATCGACCCGCCGCGGCCGGAAGTGATCGAGGCAGTGCGCTCCTGCCGGACGGCGGGCGTGACGCCGGTGATGATCACCGGCGACCATCCGGCGACGGCGCGCGCGATCGCCGAGCGGCTCGGCATCGTCGACGGCGGCGGCACGGTCGTCACCGGGCCGGAACTGGCCGCGATGTCCGACAGGGAGCTCGCCGAGCGGATCGCCGACATCCATGTCTATGCCCGCGTCGATCCGGCCCAGAAGATCCGCGTCGTCGAGGCGCTGCAGGCGCGCGGCGAGTTCGTCGCCATGACCGGCGACGGCGTCAATGACGCACCGGCGCTGCGCCGTGCCGATATCGGCGTGGCAATGGGCAAGATCGGCACCGATGTCGCCCGCGAGGCCTCGGGCCTCGTTCTGCTCGACGACAATTTCGCCACCATCGTCGCCGCAATCCAGGAAGGCCGGCGCATCTACGACAATCTGCGCAAGGTCGTGAAATACATCATGACCGGCAATTCGGCCGAGATCCTGACCATCTTCCTCGCCCCCTTCCTCGGCCTGCCGACGCCGCTGCTGCCGATCCAGATCCTGTGGGTGAATCTCGTCACCGACGCGCTGCCGGCGCTGGCGCTGGCGGCCGAGCCGGAAGAAGAGGGCATCATGCGCCGGCCGCCGCGCCCGCCGAAGGAGAGCATCTTCGCCGGCGGCCTGTGGCAGCACATGATGTGGGTCGGCGTGCTGATGGCGGCGGTCACGCTGTTCGCCCAGGCCTGGGCCATCGAGACCGGCTCGGCCCACTGGCAGACCATGGTCTTCACCGTGCTGACCCTGTCGCAGATGACCCAGGTGCTGGCGATCCGCTCGGACCACCGCTCGCTCTTCCAGCAAGGCCTGTTCTCCAACAAGGCGGTGCTTGGCGCCGTGCTCATCACCTTCGTCTTGCAGATGGCACTGATCTATGTGCCGGCGCTCAACCCGATCTTCACCACGGCGCCGCTGTCTTTCGGCGAATTGATGCTGTGCCTGGGGCTTGCGATGGTCGTCTTCGCGGCGATCGAGACGGACAAATGGCTGAGGCGGAAAGGCTATCTCGGTCGTGGCAGCTAAGCGGTTTTCTGTTCATTTCTGAACTGCCATATATTCAGTATTGACCTAACGCCGCAAACCAGCGCAGAGGATGGAAAACAATCCCTGCTGGAGGAATTGCCATGCCGCCTCGTCCCGATCGATTCATCGATGTCGACCTGACTCCGCCGCCGATCGCCGGCACCCTGCCGATCGAGGGGCCGCCCTTCAAACGGCCGGATCCGGCCCTCATCGAGAAGCTGCGCGCCGTCGGCAGCGCCACGGCCAGCGCCCTCATGCACCGCATGGGCGTGCGCCAGACCTTCATCCAGGGGCCGAAGCCGCAGACCCCCGGCGAGAAGGTCGTCGGGCCGATCGTCACGCTGCAGTTCATGCCCCAGCGCGAGGACGTGGTCGCCGGCATCGGCACCGGCCGCGAGGCTCAGGAGCATGTCGAGAAGATCAGCGCCCTGTGGTCGGTCTTCGAGACCGTCCAGCCCGGCGACGTCCTTGCCGTCCAGGCGTTCGGCGACGACTACACCGGCTGCATGGGCGAGATGCTGATCACCTTCTTCAAGGGTCGCGGCGGCGCCGGCATCGTCGTCGACGGCTGCATCCGCGACTGGCCGAACGTCCAGGAGACTGGCGTGCCGCTGTGGACCCGCGGTTTCACGCCGAACTATGCGTCGCAGGCGACACTCTTCCCCTGGGCCTATAACGTGCCGGTGGCGCTCAATCGGGTGCTGGCACTGCCCGGCGACATCATCATCGCCGACGACGACGGCGCCGTGCTGGTTCCCGCCAATATCGCCGAATTCGTGCTCGCCCATACCAAAGAGCACGAGGACTGGGAGGAATTCAGCCGCATGCGGCTGGCCGAGGGCGGCGACCTGAGGCGATATTATCCGCTGAGCGAGGAAGGTTGGGCCGAATACGAGGCCTGGGACAAAGCCGGGCGCAAGAAATAGAACAAGACGTCCAGCCAAGACGACCATACGGGAAAGTCATGAAGATCACGTCCGTCAAGACCGCGGCTTCGACCGGTCACTGCATGCACCTCTGGGTGAAGATCGAAACCGACGCCGGCATCACTGGCATCGGCGAGTGTGTCCATGGAGGCCACCAGGCGATCGCCATCATCCAGCACGAATTCGGGCCGAAGATGGTCGGACGCGATCCCTTCGCGATCGATGCCTTGTTCGAGGAGTTCCGGCGCAGCCGGGTCTTCGAGGGCGGCTTCGCCGGGGCGCTGATCACGGCGCTGACCGGCATCGAGATCGCCCTGTGGGACCTCAAGGGCAAGGCGCTGAAGGCGCCGGTCTACGAGCTCATGGGCGGCAAGTTCCGCGACAAGATCCGCGTCTATGCCGATTGCGAAGTGACGCCCGGCATGAACTTCGACGAATGCAAGAAGGTCGTCGACGAGGTGCTTGAAGCGGGCTTCACCGCCCTCAAGATCGACCTCGATATCGGCGCCTACGGCAAGTACCAGAGCGAGGTCGCCAACTTCGTCAAGGACAAGTTCAACTACACCGCCGGCGAGTGGGAGCACGAGCGCATGGTGCGCCTCGCCGAGATGGTCAAGACGGCGGCCGGCAACTCGGTCGACGTCGCCTGCGACCTGCATACCCGCCTCGACACCGGCAGCGCCATCCGGCTGGCCAAGGATCTCGAACAGTTCCACCTGATGTGGCTGGAAGAGCCGGTACCGCCGGAAAACGTCGATGCCATGCGCGAGGTCAAGCAATCGACCTCGACGCCGATCTGCGCCGGCGAGAACCTCTATCTGCGCCACGGCTACCGCGAGCTTCTCGAGAAGCAGGCGGTCGACATCATCATGCCGGACATTCCGAAATGCGGCGGCCTGTCCGAATGCCGCAAGATCGCCAACATGGCCGAGATCTATTACATCCCCTTCTCGCCGCACAACGTCTCCTCGCCGATCGGCACCATGGCCTCGGCCCATGTCTGCGGCACCGTGCCGAACTTCCAGGTGCTCGAGTTCCACTGGCTGCATCGCGACTACTGGTCGACGATCACCAATGGCGGCGACATCATCAAGGACGGCTATATCGCGCTCCCCGACACGCCGGGCATCGGCCTCGAGCTCAACGAGGAGGTCGCCAAGGCGCATCAATATCCGGGCACGACCTGGTTCGCGTAATCCGCGCCGGCTTTGACCTCGCGCAAGGCCGGGCGCCCGCCTTTTCTGCCATTGTTTCCTCCTGACTGCCCGACTGGAGCCCCCGCCGGTGGCGGGTTAAGCTCCGGTCGGGCGGACTTTTGGGAGGGATTTCGCCGTGGGCCGATACGCCGAGACGTACGCGCGCTGGAAGGACGATCCGATCGGCTTCTGGGCCGAGGCGGCAAAGGCGATCGACTGGGACGAGCCGTGGCACGCCGCCTTCAATCCTGAGATGGGCGTCTATGGCCGCTGGTTCGCCGGCGCCTGGTGCAACACCTGCCACAACGCCGTCGACCGCCACGTCGTCAATGGCCGCGGCGACCAGACGGCGATCCTTTACGACAGCCCGGTCACCGGCGTTAAGCGCCACATCACCTATGTCGAACTGCTCGACGAGGTGGCGACCTTCGCCGCGGTGATGGCCGACCAGGGCGTCGGCAAGGGCGACCGCGTCATCATCTACATGCCGATGATCCCGGAGGCGCTGGTCGCAATGCTGGCGGCCGCGCGCCTCGGCGCCATCCACTCGGTCGTCTTCGGCGGCTTCGCCGCCCATGAGCTCGCGAGCCGCATCGAGGATGCCCGGCCGAAGCTGATCGTCACCGCCTCCTGCGGCATCGAGCCGGCGCGGGTCATCGCCTATGGGCCGCTGGTCGACGCGGCCATCGACGCAAGCCCGCCACAAGCCGGAAGCCGTCATTGTCGTCCAGCGCCCACAGATGCCTCGCCGCGCTGAAAGAGGGGCGCGATTTCGACTATGCGGCGCTGATGGCGGAGGCGCGGCGTCTCGGCCGCGCCGAGGATTGCGTCTCGGTCGCCGCCACCGACCCGCTCTACATCCTCTACACCTCCGGGCACGACCGGCCAGCCCAAGGGCATCATCCGCGACAATGGCGGCCACATGGTCGCCCTCGACTGGTCGATGACCCATGTCTACGGCGTCGAGCCGGGCGAGGTCTATTGGGCGGCCTCCGACATCGGCTGGGTCGTCGGCCACTCCTACATCGTCTACGCGCCGCTCATCCATGGCTGCACGACGGTGCTCTACGAGGGCAAGCCGGTCGGCACGCCGGACGCCGGCGCCTTCTGGCGGGTGGTCGCGGAACACGGGGTCACGGCGCTGTTCACCGCGCCGACGGCGCTGCGCGCCATCAAGAAGGAAGACCCGGACGGCAGGCTGATCGGCCAATACGACCTGTCGAGCCTGCGCACGCTCTTCCTTGCCGGCGAGCGCGCCGACCCGGACACGATCCGCTGGGCCGAGGAGAAGCTCGGCGTGCCGGTGATCGATCACTGGTGGCAGACCGAAACCGGCTGGGCGATCGCCGGCAATCCGATGGGGCTCGGAGGCGCTGCCGGTCAAGCCGGGCTCGCCGACCGTCGCCATGCCCGGCTACGACGTGCGCATCCTCGACGAGGCCGGGCGCGCGGTGAAGCCCGGCGAGCTCGGCAACATCGTCATCAAGCTGCCGCTGCCGCCCTCCTGCCTGCCGACGCTGTGGGGCAATGACGAGCGCTTCCGCGACGAGCTACCTCGCCGGCTTCCCCGGCTACTACCAGACCTCCGACGCCGGCTATATCGACGCCGACGGCTATCTCTTCGTCATGGGCCGCACCGACGACATCATCAATGTCGCCGGCCATCGCCTGTCGACCGGGGCGATGGAGGAGGTGCTCGCCGGCCACGCCGCCGTCGCCGAATGCGCGGTGATCGGCGTCGCCGACCGCTCAAGGGTCAGTTGCCGGTCGGCTTCGTCGTCCTCAAGGCCGGCATCGAGGCCGAACCGGAGACGATCGAGCGCGAGCTGGTGGCGCGGGTGCGCGAGCAGATCGGGCCGGTGGCGGCGCTGAAGACGGTGATGGTCGTCGCCCGCCTGCCGAAGACCCGCTCGGGCAAGATCCTGCGCGGCACGATGCGCCAGATCGCCGACCAGGAGACCTACAGGATGCCGGCGACGATCGACGATCCGATGGCGCTCGACGAGATCACGCAAGCGCTCAAGAGCCGCGGCATGGGCTGAGCCACGGCGGTCCGGCTCTCGACAGGTCCGTGCCGCGACCTACACTGGTGCGAAGCGATCATTCAGCGGAAGGCACACGTCATGGCAGGCCACGTCACCGACCAGTCCGTCCTCAACCACATCCGCGAGCTCGCGGCGGAAGAGCACCTTCTCTACGAGAAGGGCAATCTCTCGACCGCCGAAGAGGAGCGGCTGAAAGGCATCGCCGTCGCCCTCGACCAATATTGGGATCTCTTGCGCCAGCGCCGCGCCAAGCGCGAATTCGACGAGAACCCGGACGACGCAGAGATGCGCCCGCCGAGCGTCGTCGAGAAATATCAGGGCTGAAACCCCGCCTATCGCCCGCAGGCCATGCCGGCGACGGCGCGCATGAGATCGATGACCTGACGCCGCGTGTCGTCGAGGGTGCCGTTGGTGTCGATGACGAAATGGGCGCGGGCGCGCTTCTGCGCGTCCGGCATCTGGCGGGCAAGGATCGCGGTGACGCGGGCTTCGTCATTGCCGGGCCTTGCGAGCAGGCGGGCGCGCTGGACCGCTTCATCGGCCGAGACGACGATGACCGCGTCGACGCGGGCCTCGCCTCCGGCTTCGAGGAGAAGCGGGATATCGAGCAGCGCGATGCGGTGGCCGGCCGTGGCGGCTTTCGCCCGGAACGCCGCTTCCCGCTCTTGCACCAGCGGATGGACGATCGCCTCGAGCCGTGCGAGCGCTTGCCTGTCTCCGAACACGGTCCGGCCGAGCTTCTCCCGGTCGACGGCGCCTTCGGCGACGGTGCCTGGGAAGGCGGCCGCGATCAGCGGCGCGGCGGCGCCGCGATAGAGGGCATGGACCGCGCGGTCGGCATCGAAGACGGCAACCCCGGCCTCGGCGAACATCGCCGCGACGGTCGACTTGCCCATCGCCGCGGAGCCGGTGAGGCCGAGAACCAGCATCAGGTGCCGGCCATCGTCGCCAGCACCGCCTGGCGCAGCGCCGGCGTCACTTCGGGCCGCCGGCCGAACCAGCGCTCGAAACCGGGCACGGCCTGGTGGAGAAGCATGCCGAGCCCGTCGACGGTCGCGAGGCCCCGCGCCCGGGCGCGCTGCAGGAGCGGCGTTTCCAGCGGCACATAGACAATGTCGGTGACGAGCGCGTCGTCCTTCAGCGGCGCAAGGTCGATCAGGAGCGGCGGCTGGCCCTCCATGCCGAGGGAGGTCGTGTTGACGACGATGCGCGCGCTGCCGAGGATCTCGGGCAGCTTTTCCCAGGTTGTCGGGCGGACCGCCTCACCGAACGCGTCGCGCAGGGCCTCGGCGCGGGTCAGGGTACGGTTGACGACATGGACGGGAGCGAGGCCGCGCGAAATCAGCGCGAAGACGACGGCACGGGCCGCGCCGCCGGCGCCGAGGACCACCGCGGCGCCACCGTCCCGGTCCCAGCCGGGCGCCGCTTCATCGAGATTGGCGAGGAATCCGGGCACGTCGGTATTGGCTCCGAGCAGCCGCCCGTCCTCGAGCCACAGCGTGTTGACGGCGCCGATGGCGCGCGCCGCCGCGTCCATCTCGGCGACCGCGGCGAAGGCGGCCTCCTTGTGGGGCACGGTGACATTGGCGCCGACATAGCCGGAGCCGGCGAAGTCGGCGAGGAAGCCGGCAACGCGGTCAGGCTCGACCGGCTGCATGACATAGGCGCCCGGCAGGCCGAGCGTGTTCAGCCAGAAGCCGTGGATCGCCGGCGAGCGCGAATGCTTGACCGGCCAGCCGATGACGCAGGCGGTTGGAAACTCGGCGGCACGCATTGGCATCTCCCCTCGCCGCTTCTCTTCGTCTTTCACGTTTCTTGTTCTTTCACGCGACCATCCCCTGCCGCCGCAGAAAGGCAAGGAGCGGCAGCAGCGGCAGGCCGAGGATAGCGAAATAGTCGCCCTCGATGCGCGCGAAGAGCTGGATGCCCGGCCCCTCGATCTGATAGGCGCCGACCGAGGTCAGTGCCACCGCGCCGACTTGGCCCAGATAGGTATCGATCATCGCCGGCGTCAGGGGACGCATGGTGAGGAGCGCCGTCTCCTCCCAGCGCCAGACGATTTCGCCGCCGCGTGCCGCGGCGAGGCCGTCATGGAGCGCATGGCGCCGTCCGGCAAGGCGCGCGAGCTGGTCGCGGGCAGCCTCCATGGTCGGCGGCTTGGTCAGGCGCTCGCGGCCGAGGCCGAGCACCTGGTCGGCGCCGATAACCAGCGCCTCCGGCGCCTCGCGGCTGACGGCAAGCGCCTTCGCCTCGGCCAGCGCCAGGGCGATATCGGATGGCGCGCGGCCGGCTTCGACCAGCGGTGCCTCGACGACGCGCTCGTCGATCGGCGCCGGGCGAGCCTCGAAGGCAAGGCCGGCGGAGGAGAGCATCGCGACCCGCGTCCGGCTCGCCGAAGCGAGAATCAATCCGCCCATCGCCCGTCCTCAGCTTTCCGCGTTCTGCCGGGCCTTCGCCGCATCGCGCAGGGCCATGATCGCCGCCGCCGTCTCCTCGATCGATCGGCGCGTGACGTCAATGATCGGCCAGCCATGGCGGGCGCAGAGCTTGCGGGTGAAGACGATCTCGTTGGCGACCGCCGCCTTGTCGACATAGGCGTCGTTGCGCTGCGACTGATGCAGGCCGAGAAGGCGATTCTGACGAAGCTGGACGATGCGCTCGGCACTGGCGACGAGGCCGACGACCAGGGGTCTGGTTACCTCTTCGAGCTCGGCGGGAAGCGGAATCCCCGGCACGACCGGGATATTGGCGGTCTTGATGCCGCGATTGGCAAGATAGATCGAGGTCGGTGTCTTCGAGGTGCGGCTGATGCCGACCAAGAGCACATCGGCATCGTTGAGGGCGCCGGCGAACTGGCCGTCGTCATGGGCCATGGTAAAGTTGAGCGCGTCGATGCGGCGGAAATATTCGGCATCGAGCACATGCTGGGCACCGATCCGGCGTTCGCCCGAGGCGCCGAGATAGCTCTGCAGGAGCTGCAGCACCGGTTCGAGGATCGAAGCGCAGGGAATGCCGAGTTCGCGACAGGCACTTTCCAGCCGCTCGCCGAGCACACGGTCGACCAGAGTGTAGAGGACGAGGCCGGGCTCCTCCTCGAGCTCGGCGATGACCCGCTCGATCTGCGTCGATGTGCGGATCATCGAATGGACGTGCTCGATGGCGCGGACATGGACATATTGGGCGGCGGCGGCACGGGCGACGGCGATCAGCGTCTCGCCGGTCGCGTCCGATATCATGTGGAGATGAAAGAAACTTTCGCGAGTCTTCACGCTTTCATCCCCAGGGCTGTGGACGGCCTGTGTGGAAAATGGCCCGATCGTCGGCCCGGCCCGCACTCTCCACGAAGACCCGGATTCATTCAACAGCGGTCCATCGCCGGCGGACAATTCCCGGATGAGGACCGGAATCGGGGAGGAAACCCGGTGATCCGGATTCGTCCCTTGCTTTTCCACTGGCCGTCCACAATCGGTCAGCCTTCGATTTATGGTTAACGCTTGGTAAACAGCGGGCCCGCAGACTTATCGCCGCTTGCCTCGTTAATCCTTTGTTTACGAATCCACGACGGCCGCATCGGCCGGATTTTGGCACCTCGATTGTGGATGACGAGGAATGGGTCTAATCCACACCCAAACTACAACAACAAGAAGATTCTCTCTTAGATTCTAGAAGGAAGCCCGTGTCAGGCTCCCCCTCCCCACCGGCCAGGACTGGCAGGCTTCTCAACGTGCTTGGCGGCCGCAACGCGGTCCCCCCACCGATCTGGCTGATGCGCCAGGCGGGCCGCTATCTGCCGGAATACCGACAGGTCCGCGCCGGGGCCGGAAGTTTCCTCGATCTCTGCTTCAATCCCGAACTGGCGGCGACCGTTACCTTGCAGCCGATCGAACGCTTCGGCTTCGACGCGGCGATCCTTTTCTCTGACATCCTGGTCATTCCCCACGCGCTGGGGCGGAGCGTCCGCTTTGTCGAGGGCGAAGGTCCGCGGCTCGATCCGATCGAAGCGGCTGGCGTGGCGGCGCTCACACCAGACAATGTGGTGGAGGCGCTGGCGCCGGTCTTCGGGACGGTCCGGCGGGTGCGGGAGAGGCTGGCCGACGACAAGGCGCTGATCGGCTTCTGCGGGGCGCCATGGACGGTGGCGACCTATATGGTCGCGGGGCGCGGAACGCCCGATCAGGCGCCGGCGCGGTTGATGGCGGCGCGGGATCCGGGGCTTTTCGAAGCCCTCATCGATGTTCTGGTCGAGGCGTCATCGCGCTATCTCATTGCCCAGCTCACGGCTGGCGCCGATCTCATCCAGATTTTCGATAGCTGGTCGGGGACGCTCGATGAGGCCGGGTTCGAGCGCTGGTGCATCACCCCGACGGCGCGGATCGTCGCCGCCGTGCGCAAGGCGGTGCCGGAAGCGCGCATCATCGGCTTCCCAAAGGGCGCCGGTTTGCGGCTGGAGCGCTATGCGCGCGAGACCGGGGTCGATGCGGTCTCGATTGACTGGACCGTGCCGCTTGCCTTCGCCCGCGAGCGCCTGCAGCCACATGTCGTCGTCCAGGGCAATCTCGATCCGATGGTGCTGCTTGCCGGTGGCGAGGCGCTGGATGCGATGATCGACCGCATCCTCGATGGCTTGGGTGGAGGACGGTTCATCTTCAATCTTGGCCATGGAATCGTACCGCAAACGCCGGTCGAGCACGTGGCGCGGCTGGTGGCGCGCGTGCGTGCCTGGCAGGGCTGAGAATATCAGGAGACAGGATCAATGAACCGGATGATACGCGCGCTTGTCGGCGTCGGGATGGTCGTCATCATCCTGGTGGCGCTGGCGATCTGGAACCCGTCCGGGCTCTACAACTGGATCAAGGCGCTGCACGTCATCGCGGTCATCTCGTGGATGGCCGGCATGCTCTATCTGCCGCGGCTCTTCGTCTATCACACCGAGGCCGAGCCGGGCTCGAAGCAGTCGGAGACCTTCAAGGTGATGGAACGGCGGCTTCTGCGCGCCATCATCAACCCGGCGATGGTCGCTACCTGGGCGCTGGGTCTGTGGCTCGCCTGGGAGTCCGGCCTCTACATGGATCTGTGGCTGCAGTTGAAAGTCCTGCTGGTCATCGCCATGTCTGGGATACACGGCTTTTTCGTAAGCTGCGTGCGAGCCTTTGCCGAGGACCGCAATGCCCGTCCGCAGCGCTTCTACCGGATCATCAATGAGGTGCCGACGGTACTGATGATCCTGATCGTGATCCTGGTCGTGGTGAAGCCGTTCTGAGGGTGTTCGGAGCGCGCGCGATTCTTCGCGCCCCTGCGGCGCTTCTTCACTTGCTGTTCCAATTGCGAACGACTATCTTATAGGCACCCTCGCAAGCAGACGGGCCCGGGTTATCATTTGGGATGCCATTGGGCCGTCCCATCGGTATTGCGCCGAAGCGGTACGAAGTTCTGCAATCTCCTCACAAAGTCTTGGACCTCCCATCCCCCGCAAGAGATTTGCGTATATGCCGGAAATGAAACTACAGGACCTCAAGGCGAAGTCGCCTGTCGAACTCTTGGAGTTCGCGGAAGAACTTGAGGTTGAAAACGCAAGCACACTGCGCAAGCAGGAGTTGATGTTTGCTATCCTCAAGCAACTCGCGGCGCAGGATACGGACATTATTGGTCAGGGCGTCGTTGAGGTGCTGCAGGACGGCTTCGGCTTCCTGCGATCGCCCGATGCGAACTATCTGGCCGGACCGGACGACATCTATGTGTCGCCGTCGCAGATTCGTCGATTCTCGCTGCGTACGGGTGATACCGTCGAGGGGCAGATTCGCGGTCCCAAGGACGGTGAACGCTATTTCGCGCTGCTCAAGGTGAACTCGATCAATTTCGAGGAGCCGGAAAAGGCGCGCCACAAGATCCATTTCGACAATCTGACGCCGCTCTATCCGAACGACCGGTTCAAGATGGAGATGGAAAATCCGACGGGCAAGGACCTGACGGCGCGGATCATCGATCTGGTCGCACCGCTTGGCAAGGGCCAGCGCGCCCTGATCACGGCGCAGCCGCGCACCGGCAAGACCGTCATCCTGCAGAACATCGCCCACTCGATCACCACCAATCATCCCGAGTGCTATCTGATCGTCCTGCTGATCGACGAGCGCCCGGAGGAAGTGACCGACATGCAGCGCTCGGTGAAGGGCGAGGTTATCTCCTCGACCTTCGACGAGCCGGCTACGCGCCACGTTCAGGTGGCGGAGATGGTCATCGAGAAGGCGAAGCGCCTGGTCGAGCACGGACGTGACGTCGTCATCCTCCTCGATTCGATCACCCGCCTTGGGCGCGCCTACAACACCGTCGTGCCGTCCTCGGGCAAGGTGCTGACCGGCGGTGTCGATGCCAATGCTCTGCAGCGGCCGAAGCGCTTCTTCGGCGCGGCGCGCAATATCGAGGAAGGCGGCTCGCTGACCATCATCTCGACGGCGCTGATCGATACCGGCAGCCGCATGGACGAGGTGATCTTCGAGGAATTCAAGGGCACCGGCAATTCCGAGATCATTCTCGACCGCAAGGTTTCCGACAAGCGTGTCTTCCCGGCGATCGACATCACCCGCTCGGGCACCCGCAAGGAAGAACTGCTGGTGGCGCCGGACGTGTTGAAGAAGATGTATGTGCTGCGGCGCATCCTCATGCCGATGGGGACGATCGACGCCGTCGAGTTCCTCATCGACAAGCTGAAGCAGACGAAGAGCAACGCCGATTTCTTCGAGCAGATGAACACCTGAGGCAGCCGGCCCGGCTGCCCTTCGGCGCTCGGCATTCCCCAATCAGACACAATGCTTGGCAGACAAAGTGCCTGGCGTGGCCCCGTGAGAGGCCGCGCCAGCTTTGCTGTGTTTGTTGCGAGGAGAAGGAATGAAGGCGAATTTCCATGTCATCACCGGCGGGCCGGGCGCGGGGAAGACGACGCTCGTTGACGCCTTGCGCCGGCACGGCGTGGCGACCGTCGCCGAATCCGGCCGCCGCATCCTCAGGCAGCAGGCGCGGATTGGCGGGCGCGCGACCCATTGGGGTGTGCAGGCGGCTTATGCCGAATTGATGCTCTCCTGGGCCATGCGCGACTATGAGGACGCGATGGCCGAGGTGGGGCCGGTCGTATTCGATCGCGGCGTGCCGGATCTGCTCGGCTATTGCAGCCTGGTCGGGATGACGACAGGGGCGCATTTCCTGGAGGCCGCGCGGCTCTATCGGTATGCGCCGCGGGTCTTTGTCGCGCCGCCCTGGGAGGCCATCTACCGGTCGGATACCGAGCGCGTGCAGGACTTTGCCGAGGCGGTGGCGACCCATTGGCACATGGTCAGGGCTTATGAGGACGCCGGCTATGAGCTGGTCGAGGTCCCGTGCGGTCCGGTCGAGGACCGGACCCGGTTCATCCTGGACGCGATTGGCGCGGGGTGATTCGGCCTGGCGCTATCGGCGATTGAGGCCGAGACCGAGGGCGAGGCCGCGATTGACCAGCTCCTGCTCTTTTTCTTCCGGATCTTTGGGTTGATCGGGATCGTTGTCGAGCGTCTGCGGCTCGAGGGCCGCCTTGAGCGGGTCGATCGGCTTGCCGTCCTTGCGCTCCTTCAGGCCCTTGGCGGCGAGCTCGCGCTTCTTTTTGATCTCTTCGGCTTTTTCCTTGTCGGTCTTCATGGTGCTCTCCTTCCGTTGCAAGGAGAACGCAGCGGCACCGGTCATGGTTCCGTTGGCGGTGGAGTCGGTTCGGCAAGGAGCGCGGCGAGGGCGTCCGGGTCGGTGACCGGCAGGGAGCAGGTCTCGCCGCGGCAGACATAGGCGGTGAGCTTTCCGTTGATAGCCGTCTTGCCCGATGCGGGATGGTCGGGCGGCAGCGTGACCGCATCGTCGTGGACGGAGATGATGATATTCGCAGACCAGTGGCGGAGAGCCGCGCCGGTCATGGGTGATGGGTCGGTGCCGGCCGGGCGGACAAGGACAAGGTCGACAGCGTTTAGACGCAGGTCGAGCGCATTCAGCAACCCCGTCGTGGCGAAGAGATTGGCGGCGATGGCGGGCGAGGCGGCCTCGAGCAGGTCGTCGGCGTCCCGGCGATAGGCGGTGTTGCCGGTCAGGTGCCAGAGGCGGATGAGATTGGCGGCCATCACGGAATTGGCGCTTGGCGTCGCTTCGTCGGTGGTCGAGCGTGGGCGAATGATGAGCGCCTCGGCATCGTCGGCGGACAGGAAGTAGCCGGGCGTTTCGGGATCCCAGTGATGGCGGCGGAGGGTATCGGCGAGCGAGACGGCCTTGTCCAGATAGGCGGGGTCGAGGGTGGCGGCGTGAAGGGCCAGGGCGGCCTTGGTCATGGCGGCATAGTCGGTCGCGAGGCCGGGGAAGACCGAGCGGCCGGCGCGGTGGGCATGGGCGAGACGGTCACCATCGGTCATCGATTCGGCGATGAAACGAAAGGCGGTAGCGGCGAGGTTGATCCATTCGCGGCGATGCAGCGCCTGTCCGGCAAAGGCGAGGGCGGCGATGGTGAGGCCGTTCCAGTCGGTGAGGATCTTGTCGTCGGTGGCCGGACGGATGCGGGTGTTGCGATGGGTGAGAAGCCTGACGCGGTCCCTGGCGAGGCGGGCTTCGTCGGCCTCGGATAGCGGTTCCATGCTGCGCAGGCGATTGGGGATCGACCGGCCCTCGAAATTGCCTTCGGGCGTGATGTCGTAGGCGGAGGCGAAGAAGGTCCCGTCTTCCACCCCGAGGACCGCCGCGATCTCGGCCGGCGTCCAGACGTAGAACTTGCCCTCATGCCCCTCGGAATCGGCGTCGAGGCTGGCGGCGAAGGCACCGCCGGGCAGCCGCATTTCCCGCACCAGCCAGGCGATGGTGTCTTCGATTCGGTAGCGGAACAGCGGATCGCCGGTCTCGAGAAAAGCGTGTGCCATCAGCTCGATGAGCTGGGCGTTGTCGTAAAGCATCTTCTCGAAATGTGGGACGAGCCAGAGGTCGTCGACCGAGTAGCGGGAGACTCCGCCGCCGATATGGTCGGTGATCCCGCCTTGGGCGATATGGCGGAGGGTCAGGAGGACCATGTCGCGTCCGGCGGCATTGCCGCGTTTGCCGGCGCGCCAGAGAAGCTCGAGCAGGCTTGCTTGCGGGAACTTCGGGGCGCCGCGGGTGCCGCCATGGGCTTGGTCCATGAGGGAGAGAAGGCGGTCGCTGGCTTCCTCGAGAAGGGATGGGCCGAGCGGCAGGGGCTGGCCTTGCCGGGGGGCCGCGAGATGCGCCATGAGCGCCGTCCGGTTGGTCTCGATGGTGCCGGGCTCGTCGCGGAAGAGGCGGGCGACTTCTTCGAGGACGCGCGGTGAAAGCCGGACGGCCGTAACGCGAGTCGCTTTGGAAAATAGGTACCGCCCCAGATCGGTTCGCCGGCGGGGGTCAGGAACATGGTGAGCGGCCAGCCGCCCTGTTCGCCGGTCGCGTGGAGCGCGGCCATGTAGATCTGGTCGATGTCCGGACGCTCCTCGCGGTCGACCTTGATATTGACGAACAGACGGTTCATCACCGCCGCGGTGGCCGGATCCTCGAAGCTCTCATGGGCCATGACATGACACCAATGGCAGGCGGCATAGCCGACCGAGAGCAGGATGGGCTTGCCCTCGCGCTGTGCTTCGGCGAGAGCGGCGGCCCCCCAGGGGCGCCAATGGACCGGATTGTCCTTGTGCTGGAGAAGGTAGGGGCTCGCCTCGTGGCGGAGCAGGTTTTCACTCATGAAGGCCTCGCGCTTTGTCGGGATAGTGTAGGGCGTCGTCGAGCCGAGCGCGATGAGGCACCTGGCGGGGGATGCGGCGGGTGAGGAACGACGACACGATTTTCGCCCTGTCGAGCGGGCCGCCGCCGGCTGGCGTCGCGGTGATCCGGATCAGCGGTGCGCGGGACTCGATTCGGACTCGAAATCCTTCTCGATTCGCTCCCGGAACCGCGCCGGGCCAGCCTGCGGTCTGTGCGCGACGCGGCGGGTGCCGTGATCGATCGGGGAATCGTGCTGCTCTTTCCCGGTCCGGCGAGCTTTACCGGCGAGGACATGGCGGAAATCCAGGTCCATGGCGGCCGGGCGGTGATCTCGGCGCTTCTGTCGGCTCTGGCGGAAGTGGACGGGTTCCGGCCGGCCGAGGCGGGAGAGTTCACCCGGCGGGCCTTCCTCAATCGTCGGATGGATCTCACCCAGGTCGAGGGGCTCGCCGATCTGATCGAGGCGGAAACCGAGGCGCAACGGCGCCAGGCCCTGCGCCAGGCGGATGGCGAACTGGCGCGCCGCACCGAGGGGTGGCGCGAAGGATTGGTGCGGGCGCGGGCGCTGGTCGAGGCGGAACTGGATTTCGCCGAGGAAGAGGATGTGCCGGCGTCGGTCGCCGATACTGCCTGGGGCTATGTCGAAGCCCTGGTCGGGGAGATTTCGAAGCACCTCGACGACGGCCACAGGGGCGAGCGGCTGCGCGAGGGCGCCGAGATCGTGCTGCTCGGTCCGCCGAATGCCGGCAAGTCGAGCCTCATCAATGCCCTGGCGCGACGAGACGTGGCAATCGTGACGGCCGAGCCGGGAACGACGCGAGATCTGATCGAGGTGCGACTCGATCTCGGCGGCTATCCGGTGACGCTGGTGGATACGGCCGGCCTGCGGAATTCCGAGGGTGTGGTGGAGCGCGAAGGCATGCGGCGGGCGACGGCGCGGGCGGAGCGGGCCGACATGGTCCTGTGGCTCGGTGATGTCACCGAGCCCCCTGCCCCATTGCCCGGCCCGGCTTCGGGGCCCGTCCTGAGGATCGGAACGAAGATCGATCTTATCGATTCGGAAGACGAACGATCGCGACTAGCTGCCAGCTTCGACCTTCTGCTGTCGGTCAAGACCGGCGCCGGTGTTGACGCTCTGCTGAAACGGCTGGAGGCGGTCGTTGCCGAGGCGTTCGATCCGGGCGAGACGGCGCTGATTACGCGAAGCCGCCATCGGGCCGCGTTGCTGGCCTGTCGGGAGGCGCTGGTCGCCAGTCTTCGGGACGGGCCGCTGGAGTTGAGGGCGGAGGAGCTCCGCCGGGCGGGCGATGCCCTCGGCCGCATCACCGGTCGCGTGGATGTCGAGGATCTGCTGGATGTGATCTTTCGCGAGTTCTGTATTGGTAAATGACCCGTTGCGAAACGTGGTGAAGGATCGGTAAAGGGTTTCTGGTCGCTGGTGTGGACGGCGGTGCTTCACGGTGGTGGCCATCAGGGGTCCAGGGCGTTCAACAGCCTCGGCCGAGGCGGCGTCCAGCCCGTCCATGATGAACGCCTGTTTCACGTGAAACCGCGTCGCGGGCCCTGATTCCTTTGACGAAAGCGGCCGCTTGCGCTAGGGATTGCGCGATTTTGCCCGTCCAGGTGATTGGACACCCCTCCCCGGTTCGACCATGGCGCCAGTGGATTCCTCATTCGACGTGATTGTCGTCGGCGGTGGCCATGCCGGCGCCGAGGCCGCGGCCGCGGCTGCGCGCTTCGGAGCGAGGACGGCATTGGTGACCCACAGCTTTGCCACGGTCGGGGCAATGTCGTGCAATCCGGCGATCGGCGGCCTCGGCAAGGGGCATCTCGTGCGCGAGGTCGATGCGCTCGACGGGCTGATGGGCCGCGCCGCCGATGAGGGCGGTATCCAGTTCCGGGTCCTCAATCGACGCAAGGGTCCCGCGGTCCGCGGTCCTCGCGCCCAGGCGGATCGCCGGCTCTATGCGGCGGCGATGCAGGCGGCTCATCAGGGAGACGGAGGGGCTGACGATTGTCGAGGCGGGGGTCGAGGACCTCTGCGTCGAGGATGGGCGCGCCGTCGGCGTGGTGCTGGCCGATGGCCGGCGTCTGACAGCAGGCGCCGTGGTCATCACGACGGGGACCTTCCTGCGCGGGCTCATCCATATCGGTGAGAAGAAGATACCGGCCGGGCGGCACGGCGAGGCGCCGGCGATCGGGCTGGCGCGGTCGATCGCGGCGGCGGGATTCCGCATGGGCCGTCTGAAGACCGGGACACCGCCGCGGCTCGATGGCCGGACCATCGACTGGGCCGCCCTGCCCCGTCAGGCCGGTGACGAGCCGCCGGAACCGTTCTCGACGCTGACCCGGGCGATCACACGACCGCAGATCGCCTGCGGGATCACGCGGACGACGCCAGCGACGCATGCCATCATCATGGCTAATCTCGATCGCTCGCCGATGTATTCGGGACAGATCGAAAGCCGGGGGCCGCGCTATTGTCCCTCGATCGAGGACAAGGTGGTGCGTTTCGGCGAGCGCGACGGCCATCAGATCTTTCTTGAGCCGGAAGGGCTCGATGACGACACGGTCTATCCGAACGGCATCTCCACCTCCCTGCCCGAGGCGGTTCAGCTTGCTCTGATCGCCACCATTCCAGGCCTTGAGCGGGCGCGGGTCGTGCGGCCGGGCTACGCCATCGAATATGACCATGTCGATCCGCGTGAGCTGGCGCCCAGTCTGGAGACGCGCCGGATCGGCGGGTTGTTCTTGGCCGGTCAGATCAATGGGACGACCGGTTACGAAGAGGCGGCGGCTCAGGGCCTGATTGCCGGCCTCAATGCGGCACGTCTGGCTGGTGGCGGCAGCGTCGTAGTCATCGACCGGTCCGAAGGTTATCTCGGGGTGATGATCGACGACCTTGTCACCCGTGGGGTCGCCGAGCCTTATCGCATGTTCACCTCGCGGGCCGAATACCGCCTGTCGCTGCGGGCGGACAATGCCGATCAGCGCCTGACGGAGAAGGGGGTTGGCTGGGGGGTTGTCGGTGGCGAGCGCACGGCGGCCTATGGGGCAAAGGCAGCTGCCTTGAAGGGGGCGCGGACGCTGACCGCGGCGTTAAGCCTGACTCCGAACGAGGCCGAGCGTCACGGCCTGCGGCTCAACAAGGACGGCGTGCGGCGAACGGCCTTCGATCTTCTGTCGCGGCCCGAAATCGACATGAGCACCCTCGCCCGCATCTGGCCGGCGCTTGGCGGTCTGGCGCCGGAGATCGCGACCCAGATCGGGATCGACGCCAAATACGCGGTCTATCTGGAGCGGCAGTTGGCGGACATCGAGAGCTTCCGCCGTGACGAATCGGTCAGTCTGTGGGCGGATCTCGACTATGCGGGACTGGCGGGCCTGTCGAAGGAACTTCAGGAGAAGCTTGCTGCGACGCGACCTGCGACGTTGGGGCAGGCGGCGCGGATCGATGGCATGACGCCGGCGGCGCTGAACCTCATCCTGGCCGAGACGAAGCGGCGTCGGGGCCAGCGTGCCGCATGAGCGGGACGGGCGGCGCGGTCGACGATGCCAGCGCTCTTTTCGACGTCGTAACGGTTTCACGTGAAACAGCGGACCGCCTCGGCGCCTATGTCGCCCTGCTGCGGAAATGGCAGGCGGCCGACAATCTGATCGCGCCGAGCACGCTACCGACGATCTGGCGGCGGCACGTCGCCGACAGCGCCCAGCTTGTCGGTCTCTTTCCCGAGGCAAGGACCTGGCTCGACCTTGGCAGCGGCGCCGGCTTCCCCGGGCTGGTCACCGCAATCCTGCTCGGGGAGATGGGCTTCGTCCATCTGGTCGAGAGCAATCGGCGCAAATGCGCCTTCCTGCGCCAGGTGGTCCGGGCGACCGGCGCCCGTGCAGAAATTCACGAATCGCGGGCCGAGGCGGTGATCGGATCGTGGCAGGCGCCCGTCGACATGATCAGCGCGCGAGCCCTGGCGCCGCTGACGGCGCTTTTCCGGCTGATCGAGCCCCTGATGTGCCAAGGTGTGCGTGCCGCCTTCCACAAGGGGCAAGATTTCGAGAAGGAAATCGACGAAGCCTCTAAATCTTGGGATTTCGATCTGGTAAGACATGTGAGTCGCATCGACGACAAGGGCGTGATTCTCGAGATAGAGCGCCTCATGCCGAAAATGGATGCCCAGGCTCGACGGTGATGTCGCTACCGAAATCGCCACGCGTGATCGCGCTTGCCAATCAGAAGGGCGGGGTGGGCAAGACCACCACCGCCATCAATCTTGGCACGGCGCTCGCCGCCATCGGCGAAGAGGTTCTGATCATCGACCTCGACCCGCAGGGCAATGCATCGACCGGTCTCGGCATCGATCGCAAGTCGCGTGACCGCTCGACCTACGACCTGCTCGTCGGCGAGGCGGGCGTCGCCGAAGTGGCCGTGCCGACCGCCGTGCCGCGGGTTTCCATCGCGCCGTCGACGCTCGATCTTCTCGGGGTCGAACTCGAGATCGCCAGCGCCCAGGACCGGACATTCCGGCTGCGCAAGGCACTGGAAGCGATTGGCGATCCGGGGCAGGGCGCGGGCCGCGCCTACACCTATGTCCTCGTCGACTGCCCGCCGTCGCTGAATCTGCTGACCATCAACGCGATGGCTGCGGCGCATTCGATCCTCGTGCCCCTGCAATGCGAGTTCTTCGCCCTTGAGGGCCTCAGCCAGCTCTTACGGACGGTCGAGCAGGTCAAGCGCTCGCTCAATCCCGAATTGAGCATCCACGGCATTGTCCTTACCATGTTCGATGGCCGGAACAATCTCTCGGCCCAGGTCGTTGCCGACGTGCGGGCGCATATGGGGGATGCGGTCTATGACACGATCATCCCGCGGAACGTGCGCGTTTCCGAAGCGCCATCGCATGGCAAGCCGGTGCTGCTCTATGACTTCAAGTCGAGCGGCAGCCAGGCTTATCTGCGTCTTGCGGCGGAGATCATCCAGCGCGAGCGGCGCCTGCGGGCGGCTTGACCGATTCGAACTCATAACGGTGTCGGAAATCGCTAACCTTAACGGAATGACAAGGACGAGATCATGAGCGACGAGGGTTCCCGCAGCAGGCTCGGCCGCGGCTTGGCGGCGCTGATCAGCGATGTCGGCAGCGAGGCGAGCGTTGGCGACCGCTCGCGCGGCCAGCGGCGGCTGCCGATCAGCTATCTGCGGCCGAATCCGCGCAATCCGCGCAAGAGCTACGACGCGGCCGACCTCGAAGACTTGACCACTTCGATCCGCGAAAAGGGGATCGTCCAGCCGATCCTGGTGCGGCCCGTCTCCGGCGCCGCCAATGTCTACGAGA
This sequence comes from uncultured Alphaproteobacteria bacterium, assembly GCA_963812285.1. Lineage (GTDB taxonomy): Bacteria > Pseudomonadota > Alphaproteobacteria > Rhizobiales > Kaistiaceae > CAVSRC01. The sequence continues at coordinate 204,089 of CAWEUR010000035.1, forward strand.
TCATCGCCGGCGAGCGCCGCTGGCGCTCGGCGCAGCGGGCCGGCCTGCACGACGTGCCGGTCGTCATCCTCGAGGTCTCGGACAAGGAAGCGCTCGAACTCGCGATCATCGAGAACGTCCAGCGCGCCGACCTCAATCCGATCGAGGAGGCGCTCGGCTATCAGCAATTGATGGACGAGTTCACCTATTCGCAATCCGCGCTCGGCGACGTCATCGGCAAGAGCCGGCCACATATCGCCAACACGCTGCGGCTGTTGAAGCTTCCGACGATCGTCCAGGACTATCTGCGTGAGGGCAAGCTGACCGCCGGCCACGCGCGGGCTCTGATCACGCTTGCCGATCCGGAAACGGCGGCGCGGCGGATCGTCGAATCCGGTCTGTCGGTGCGCGAGGCGGAGGCGCTCGGCAACGACAAGCCGAGGCCGAAGCGTCGCGCCAGCGCGACGCCGAAGGATGCCGACACGCTGAAGCTCGAAAAGGACGTCTCGGACCGGCTCGGCCTTATCGTCTCGATCGCGCACAAGGACGATGGCGGCGAGGTGCGGGTGCGCTATACGTCGCTTGAGCAGCTCGACGAGGTCTGCAGGCGCCTGCAGAATGGCCAGCCCGTCGCCTGAAACCGCTAGGGCGGATCATCATTCGACGGAATCGCTGATCCGCTCTGGCCCCTTGATATCATCGCAATTTCGGACGGAAGGGTGGTGCCCACCTTTCCTGCAATTGCTCTATCGACGGCGGAGGCCGGAGCCGATTGCCGCGACCATCGACAGCGCCTGGGCGATGACGGCGTCGGACATAGCGCCGTTGAGGCGGCTGTCGATCACTGCCTTTTCCAGACGCTGCAGGGCGTTCTCGATACGCGGCCGCGGCCAAAGCGTGATCTGGCGGCCGACATCGGCGCGGCGCTTGAAGAAGACTGGTGGGCTCGCGCGGGCGACGATGGTGTCGGTCGAGGTGCCGACATCGAAGGCGGCGCGAGCACGGTGGAGAAAGCCGAAATGCCGCAGCGCCGCGCCGGCGACGACAAAGCCGGGCGTGCCGGCCGCTACCAGACGGCGAAACGACCGGTCGAAGCCACCGGTGTCGCCGAGGGCCATCGCGTCGATCGTCTCGTCGACGGCAAAGGCCGAGGCATCGCCAATGACGGCGCGCACGGCCGCGAGATCGATCGTGCCGGCATCGGCGGCGTAAAGGCACAGCTTCCCGATTTCCGAGCGGCTGGCCATGCGGTCGGCGCCGATTAATCCCTTGAGGGCCGTGCGGGCGTCGATGTCGATCGTGAGGCCGGTGCTCTTCGTCTCCTCGTCGATGATGCGATCGAGATCGCGCGCCGCGTCGGCATAGCAGGCGATGGCGGCGGCGCCCTTGCGGCTCTCGCACAGCTTTCTCAAGGGCGCCGTCTTCCTGAGCTCGCCGGCCGCGATCACGATCCAGGAGTCGACCGGCGGAGTTTCAAGAATCGATTCGACCGCGGAATGGATCGGTCGATTGCCTGACACGCGAACGGAAATCGCCCGCCGCCCACCGAACATCGCGATGGCATGGGCTTCGTCCGCCAGGCGTGGCGGATCGTCGGCTATCGCGTTCGATTCAAGACGGACATGCGCGAAAGGATCGTCGGCCACACCGGTCACCGCCTTGACGAAGGCGGCCGTCCGTTCGGAAATCAGTCCCTCGTCGCTTCCGTGAATCAGGACGACGCGGATCGCCGGATCCGGAGTGGCGAGAAAGCGGTCCGCGTCGGCCGGCTTAACCTGCACCGGCCGGTGGCGGCGTCGTGACGACCGCCGGCTTTGGTGGGGGAAACCCGGTGGCTGCAACCGCAGCGAGCCGAATACGGACATCCTCAACCGCGACAGCGGCCGCTTTGTTCTCGGCGTCGAGGTGGGCCCGTGCGTTCGAGAAGCCCTGATTATTGTAATCGTAGGTTGACTGACCGCGGATGGTGCCGCGAGCGATGATCTGGTCACTGCCGATGCGGGTCAAGGTATAGGTGACCGCGACGGTGACGGCATAGGCCGATGCCGAATCCTCGGAGGTCACGCCAAGGCCGGTCTCGTCCGAGCTAACGGTGAGATGCAGCTTGTAGAGCGGATTGGCGGGCTCGCCGGCACCATCGCCGAAGGCGAAGATCAGTCCGTTGCGGACCTGCTGGGCGACGCGCGTATAGACCGGGTCGATGACGATCTGGCTGAGTTCGGAGGACACGGCGCTGCCGGTCGGCGTCGGGCCGTACAGCGGCTGCACCGTGCAGCCGGCGAGGCCAAGCCCGGCAACGATCGCGAAGGTGCCAAGCCATCGGCGCGGCGTGCGGCGAGTTTGCGGAAAATACCCGTCAGACGACGACATTGACGATCCTCTTCGGCACAACGACGATCTTCTTCGGTTTCTTCCCGTCGAGGGCCCGACGGACAAATTCCAGCGCCAAGGTAGCAGCTTCCACATCAACTTGGGAGGCGTCGACGGCGATTGTCAACTCGCCACGTTTCTTGCCGTTGACCTGGACGGGGAGGGTGACCGTGTCCTCGACCAACAGAGCCCGGTCGACGGCCGGCCAGGCGCGCGTCGCCACCAGATCGCTGTTGCCAAGGGCGGTCCAGCACTCTTCGGCGAGGTGGGGCATCATCGGCGCCATCATTTCGGTCAGACGCTCGAGCGCTTCACGCAGGCTCCAGGCGAAAGCAGGATCCGCTTTCGGGCTAGCCAGCGCGGCACCGACCGCATTGGCCAACTCGTAGATCTTGGCGACGGCGACATTGAAGCGAAGTGCGGCGATATTGTCCTCGACGGCGGCAAGCGCCGAGTGGGTCGCTTTGCGTAAGGCCATCGCGTCCCCGCCGAAGCTCTCGGGCGCGGGCATCGGTGTTTCAGGCGCCGGCAGCCGCGCGCCCGCCTCGCTCGCCATCCGCCAGATGCGCTGAACGAAGCGATGGGCTCCGGCCACGCTCTCCTCCGTCCAGATGACGTCGCGATCGGGCGGCGAATCGGAAAGCATGAACCAGCGGGCGGTGTCGGCGCCATAGGTCTGAATGATGTCGGTCGGATCGATGGTGTTGCGCCGAGACTTCGACATCTTCTCGATGGGGCCGATCTCGGCTTCTTCGCCGGTGGCGATCTCGATCGCCCTGCGATCCATTCCGTCGCCCTCGATGCGGACTTCGGTCGGCGCCAGCCAGCGGCCATTGGCGCTGTCGCCGCCCGCCCGATAGGTCTCGTGGACGACCATGCCCTGCGTGAACAGGCCGTCGAAGGGCTCCTCGACCCCGAGGTGGCCGGTGACTTTCATCGCCCGGGAGAAGAAGCGGGAATAGAGCAGATGCAGGATCGCGTGCTCGATGCCGCCGATATACTGGTTGACGGGCAGCCACGCATCGGCTGCGGCACGGTCTGTCGGAGACTTGGCGCGGGGCGCGGTAAAGCGGACGAAGTACCAGGACGAATCGACGAAGGTGTCCATGGTGTCGGTCTCGCGCGTGGCCTCGCCACCGCATTTCGGGCACGCGACATGCTTCCAGGTCGGGTGGTGGTCGAGCGGATTACCCGGCCGGTCGAAGGTGACATCGTCGGGCAGGGCGACCGGCAGGTCGCTGTCCGGCACCGGCACCACGCCACAGGCGGCGCAATGGATGACCGGGATCGGGCAACCCCAATAGCGCTGGCGCGAGATGCCCCAGTCGCGCAGGCGATAATTGACCTGGCGCACGCCCTGGGGGGCGCCGCCGAGGTCGACCGCTTTCAGGCGCCGGGCGACTTCATCCTTCGCTTCCTCGACCGACAGGCCGTCGAGGAAATCCGAATTAATCAACCGGCCATCGTCGAGATAGGCCTCCTGACCGGTCATGAACTGCTCGATCCAGGCGACCAGGTCGGCATCCTTGTCGAAGATGTCGAGCGGCGCCACGACCGGCTTGATCGGCAGGTCGTATTTGGTGGCGAAATCGTAGTCGCGCTGGTCATGCGCCGGGCAGCCGAAAATGGCGCCGGTGCCGTAATCCATCAACACGAAATTGGCGACATAGACCGGCAAGGTGTGGCTGGCGACGAAGGGATGGGCGACCGTGAAGCCGGTGTCGTAGCCCATCTTCTCGGCCGTCTCGATCGCGGCGGCGCTGGTGCCGGTGCGACGGCACTCGGCGACGAATTCCCGCAGATCGTCATTGGCGTCGGCCAGCGCCGTGGTCAGCGGATGGTCCGGCGAAAGGGCGATGAAACTCGCCCCGAACAGCGTGTCCGGCCGGGTGGTGAAGACCTCGATCGTGTCGAAGCCAGACGGCGTGTCGCCGGCGAAGGGGAAGCGGACGCGCATGCCGGTCGACTTGCCGATCCAGTTGCGCTGCATGGTGCGCACCTTGTCCGGCCAGCGGTCGAGCGTGTCGAGCGCGGTCAGAAGCTCCTCGCTGAATGCGGTAATCTTGAAGAACCACTGGGTCAGCTCGCGCGTCTCGACGGGCGCGCCCGAACGCCAGCCGCGCCCGTCGATCACCTGTTCGTTGGCGAGCACGGTCTGGTCGACCGGGTCCCAATTGACCTTCGATTTCTTGCGATAGGCGAGGCCGGCCGCGAGCATGTCGAGGAACAGCTTCTGCTGCTGGGCGTAATAGTCCGGGTCGCAGGTGGCGAATTCGCGGGTCCAGTCGAGCGACAGGCCCATGCTCTTGAGCTGGTCGCGCATGGTCGCGATGTTGTCGTAGGTCCAGGCCTTCGGCTGGACCTTGTTCTGAATCGCAGCGTTTTCGGCCGGCAGGCCGAACGCATCCCAGCCCTTCGGGTACAGGACGTTGTTGCCCCTGGCGCGCATGAAGCGGGCGACGACGTCGCCAAGCGTGTAGTTGCGGACGTGGCCCATATGGATGCGCCCGGAGGGATAGGGGAACATCTCGAGCACGTAATATTTCGGGCGCGGATCGTCGTTTTGCGTCTCGAAGACGTGCTTTTCCGCCCAGGCTGCCTGCCAGCGTGCCTCGACCTCACTCGGATTGTATCGCTCGGTGCTCATGGGACCATTCGTGTGTCTGCGACCGGCGGTGTCCCCCGACGCCGCCAAGCGGGCGACCTTCACCAGAAATAGACTGTGGGGTCAACTGGCTAGGGCGTGGTCGGGAGCCTGTTTGGCCGCTGATTGGCGTTGTGGCCGGTGTCTTCTTATTGACAAGCCGGATGGGGCCCGCCACTGCGAGTACCAAGATGACCAGTGAAGAACGCCTTGATGAGATTCGTCGCCGCATCGCCGATGCGGCGCGCAATGCCGGCAGGCCGGCGGACGCGGTGACGCTCGTTGCCGTTTCGAAAACCTTCGAGGTCGATGCGATCCGGCCGGCGATCGCGGCCGGCCAGAGGGTTTTCGGCGAGAACCGGGTCCAGGAAGCCAAGGGCAAGTGGCCCGCCCTGAAAGACGAGACGCCGGACATCGCGCTGCATCTGATCGGCCCGCTGCAATCCAACAAGGCGCGCGACGCCGTCGCCCTGTTCGAGGCGATCCACAGTCTCGACCGCGAGAAGTCTTGCCGGTGCGCTGGCGCAGGAGATCGCCCGGCAGGGTCGGCATCCCACGCTCTTCGTCCAGGTCAACACCGGCGCGGAACCGCAGAAGGCTGGTGTCCAGCCGGAGGACGCCGGCGCATTCGTGGCGCGCTGTCACAATCTCCATGGCCTGACGATCTCCGGGCTGATGTGCATCCCGCCGGTCGACGAGGCGCCGGCCCCGCATTTCGCGCTTCTGGCCAAGATCGCCAGCCGGCTCGACCTGCCATTTCTCTCCATGGGCATGAGCGCCGATTTTGAGACCGCGATCGCCCTTGGCGCCACTCATGTGCGGGTCGGCAGCGCGATCTTCGGCGAACGGCACGTCGCGCCGGCCTAAGCTGCCGCGCGGATGTCGAGCGTGCTTCCGCGTCCCGCCCGGACGAGGAGGCGGCGCATGCCGCTTTCGGTCACCGCCACGCAGCCCGCCGTCGGCGCCAAGCCCGGCGTCGCCAGATGCAGGAAAATGGCACTGCCGCGGCCGGGCAGGGGCGGCGCGAGGTTGTAGTCGAGGATGACCACAAGGTCGTAGAGGTGGTCGTCGCGCCAAAGCCGCTCATGGCTGGCAGGGTAGGGGAGGCGCACCGGCCGATTGTAGCGCCTGTCCGCGGGATCGTCGCACCAGCCCGAATCGGGTCGGATCTGAGCAACCGGCAGGAATGTCGGCGGCGGCCGCAGGCGATCGGGTCGAAAGAAGAGGGCCACCATGCCGAACCGGCCGAGCGGCGTGGCACCATCTCCCTCCCGTTTGCGTCGCGTGATCCCCGCGCGCCCAAGCGCGCAGGGGAGCGTCAGGCCCGGCGCGACAACGAGGCCCCGGTGTTTCTTCCCGGGAACGGGTGCCACCAGAAAGCGGCTTGGCTGTCCGGGAGGCATGTGCGATTCACCTCGAAATCGTCATCATAGCCGGCTCGGCTTGCGCCTGCGGGGGGTTGAGGTCTACACCGAACCAGGTTCTGATTCCAAAGGGATTCCCGGCGATTGCGCCAGACCGGCGATTGAGAAGGCGAAGCAGCCATGCCCGCGCGCAAGATCCTTGTCGTCGACGACGATGACGTTCTCCGCGAAAGCCTGGTGGAGCAGCTGTCGCTCTACGAGGAGTTCGAAATCGAGCAGGAAGCAACCGCCGCCAAGGGCGTCCAGAAGGCGCGTAGCGCGCCGGTCGACCTGGTGGTGATGGATGTCGGGTTGCCGGACATGGATGGCCGCGAGGCGGTCAAGCTGCTGCGCAAGGGCGGCTTCAAGGCGCCGGTGATCATGCTCACGGCCCAGGATTCCGAATCCGACACGATCCTCGGCCTCGAGGCGGGGGCGAACGATTATGTGACCAAGCCGTTCCGCTTCGCGGTGCTGCTGGCGCGTATCCGGGCGCAGTTGCGACAGCACGAGCAGAGCGAGGACGCAGTCTTCACCATCGGTCACTATTCCTTCCGGCCGAGCGCCAAGATGCTGGTCGAAGAGGGCGGCCAGAAGATCCGGCTCACCGAGAAGGAAACGGCCATCCTCAAATTCCTCTATCGCGCCGGTGAGAAGGTGATCAGCCGCGAGGTCCTGCTGCACGAGGTCTGGGGCTACAATTCGGGGGTCACGACGCATACGCTCGAGACCCATATCTACCGCCTGCGACAGAAGATCGAGCGCGACCCGTCCAAGGCGGAGCTGCTGGTGACCGATGTCGGCGGCTACAAGCTGGTGCCGTGACATGACGGCATCTCTTGCAGGCTGAGCGATGAGCCTCGACCGCGATATCACCCTCCTCTCGCATGTCCCGCTGTTCAGCGGCCTCAACACCGAGCAGTTGAGGCTGCTCGCGTTCAGCGCTGTGCGGCTGGAGTTGAGCCCGTCGCAGGTGCTCTTCCGCGAGGGCACCAAGGCCATGTCCGGCTACATCGTCGCTTCCGGCTCGATCGAGCTGGCCGTGCGCAAGGACAAGGAGCAGAAGCGCGAGGTCGTTGCGGTGTGCGGTCCGGGCTGCCTCATCGGCGAGATCGCGCTCTTCGTCGAAACGCGCCGCCCGGCGACGGCGATGGCTTCGGTCGCCAGCGAGGTGCTGGAGATCGAGCGCAAGCTGATCCTGCGCATGCTCAATGAATATCCGCATGTAGCGGTGCGCCTGCGCGCGACCCTTGCCGAACGGCTGACGGCGACGATCGGCGAGCTCGGCAAGGTCCGCTCGGCGCTCACCGACATCGACCGCCGCGCGACACGCCGGCAGGGCTGATCATCCGATCCGGACGATGACCGGGACGTGGTCGGAAGGCCGCTCCCAGCCACGGGCGTCGCGCAAGACCTCGATGCCCTTCAGGCGTGGCGCCAGATGGGGCGTCACCCAGATATGATCGAGCCGGCGGCCGCGATCGGAGGCCTCCCAGTTCGGCGGCGCGATAGCTCCACCAGGTGTAGAGCTTCTCCTCGACCGGCACGAAGTGGCGGACCGCGTCGACCCAATTGCCGGCGGCCCGCACGGTCTCCAGACCCTCGGTCTCGACCGGCGTGTGGCTGACCACCTTCAGGAGCTGCTTGTGCGACCAGACGTCGTTCTCGTGCGGCGCGATGTTGAGGTCGCCGACGAGGATCGCCTGGCGGTCGGTTTCCTTGCCGGTCAGCCAGCCGCGCATCTCGTCGAGAAAGGCGAGCTTGTGAGCGAATTTCTCGTTGACCGCCGGATCGGGCTCGTCGCCGCCGGCCGGCACATAGAAATTATGGAGCTCGATCTCGCCGCCTCTTGTCGGCGAGCGTGACGGCGGCGTGGCGGGCATCGCCCTTGCCGCAGAAGGCCGCGCGTCGAGGTCGCAGCGGAACGGCTTCTTCGAGAGCGGTGGCGACGCCGTGATAGCCCTTCTGGCCATATGACGAGGATGTGCCGGTAGCCGCGGCTCGTGGAACGCCTTGTAGGGAAACTGCTGCTCCGGGCACTTGATTTCCTGGAGGCAGAGGACGTCCGGCTGATGTTCGTCGAGAAAGGCGCCGACGAGTTCGATGCGCAGGCGCACCGAATTGATGTTCCAGGTCGCGAGGATGAGCTTGCATTCGTCATGAGGAGGCCAATCCGCCGGCCGCATTCTCTCGAAGACAAGACGCATCGGACGCCGGCAATCGGGGCCTTCAGTCGTCACCATGGCGTAGCCGAGACGAAGCGAGCGACTTTCGGAAGCGGCCGCCAAGAAAACGCCCAGCCCCGGGGGAGGCTGGGCGCTCTGCGCATCAGCGCGACGCCGGCCGGGACGCCGGCGTTAGCGGACTGCCCCTCGGCGAGACGGGGGGCGCTACCGAAATCGGGCTGGTCCGCTCTGTGAAAGAGATGGGGTGCCGCAATGCGGATTCAAGTAGTGCCGCTGGGCATGGCCAAGACGCGGAATTCCGCCGTTTCGACGCTCTCCGCCGGCTCGACTTCGTGATCAAATTAATGCGGAACAGGCCCGGATCCTCCGGCTTGTTGGCGGCACATTGTAGATCGCCACCGTGGTGTCGAGGCCTTGGGCGTCGGTCACGACCCATTGCTTCAGCGCAAAGGTCGCGCCTGTCGAAGATCAGCGTCAGCTTGCCCGAGCCGAAGGCGGAATTCTCGACGATCACCAGGGAGACGAGGTCGGCTTCCTGGTGGACCGCCTGGACGACATTGGTCGAAGTCAGGTCGATATGCGTCGGCCAGCAGATAGCGCAGCGGCGTCTTCGACAGGGGATAGAGATCCTGGGTCATCGCCTTGTTGTCGCGAACGGCAACGGTGCTTCCGTCGGCGATGACGTCGAGGCGGACCGGCGGGCGGTAGTGGAAGCGGATGCTGCCCGGGCGACTGAGGAAGAAGACGCCCTCGGATTGCTCGCCGTGCGGGCCGAACTGGACGAACTGGCCTTCCATGGTGCGGAAGCTGTTGAAGTAATTGTTGACGTTGGTCAGCAGCTCCGCCTGGGTCATCGGACCGGCGGCGCGTCGCGGCGCGGGCGCGGCCGCGGCCGCGCTGGAGGCCGACGCCCTGGCGACACCCGGACGCAGATGCGGCAGGGGAACCGGGTCCTTCACAAAAGCGCTTGCCGGACTTGCCGCCGCGGCGAGCATGGCAAGGCTGGCAAGCCAAGCCAGTGGCCTTTTGTTGACGCGACGTCCGATCGGTGATGCGGCACCGGTGGTGGCAGTCAAGACAATCTCCTTGGCGCTGTCGGCCAGCGCGCGGGCCGCACGCCCTCATCTGCCCGAATCGGCCCGATACCGAGGTTCTATGGCGAATTCGCGGCGCGCGCCACAGCGACCGCGCGCAATATGGCGCGAGCGGGCGGCTTCGCAGACTGCACCCTTGGCGCTTCTCCGGCGAGGAGGTGAGCCTAGCGGAAACCGCCCTCGTCCTCCTCGGGGACGAGAATGTCGCGCTTGCCGGCATGGTTCGCCGGGCCGACAACGCCCTCGTTCTCCATACGCTCGATGATCGAAGCGGCGCGGTTGTAGCCGATCGAGAGGCGGCGCTGGATATAGCTGGTCGAGACCTTGCGATCGCGCAGAACAATGGCGACCGCGCGATCGTAGAGGTCGTTGGATTCGCCGCCGCCACCGGCGAGCGCATCGCCGGGACCACCGCCGTCGGCGTCCTCGTCGGCGGTGATCGCCTCGAGATACTTCGGCGCGGCCTGTGACTTGAGATGGGCAACGACCTCGTCGACCTCCTGGTCGCTGACAAAGGGGCCGTGGACGCGCTGGATGCGACCGCCGCCCGCCATGAAGAGCATGTCGCCCTGACCGAGGAGCTGTTCGGCGCCCTGCTCGCCGAGAATCGTGCGGCTGTCGATCTTGGACGTCACCTGGAATGAGATGCGGGTCGGGAAATTCGCCTTGATCGTGCCGGTGATGACGTCGACCGAGGGACGCTGGGTTGCCATGACCACGTGGATGCCGGCGGCCCGGGCCATCTGGGCAAGGCGCTGGACGGCGCCCTCGATATCCTTGCCGGCGACCATCATCAGGTCGGCCATCTCGTCGATGATGACGACGATGAAGGGCATCGGATCGAGCGAGAGCTCTTCCTGCTCGTAGGTCGGCTCGCCGGTGTCGCGATCGAAGCCGGTCTGGATCGTGCGCGTAAGGATCTCGCCCTTCTTGCGGGCCTGGGCGAGGCGGGTGTTGTAGCCATCGATGTTGCGGACGCCGAGCTTCGACATCTTGCGATATCGATCCTCCATCTCGCGCACGGTCCATTTGAGCGCGACGACGGCCTGCTTGGGGTCGGTGACGACCGGCGTCATCAGATGCGGGATGCCGTCATAGGTGGACAATTCGAGCATCTTCGGATCGATCATGATCATCCGGCACTCTTCCGGCGTCATCCGGTAGAGCAGTGACAGGATCATGGTATTGACCGACACCGACTTGCCCGAGCCGGTGGTGCCGGCGACCAGCAGATGCGGCATGCGGGAGAGGTCGGCGATCACTGGCTCGCCGCCGATCGTCTTGCCGAGGCAGAGCGCCAGGCGCGACTTGGTCTTCTCGAAATCCTCCGAGGCGAGCAGCTCGCGCAGATAGACCATTTCACGACGCGAGTTTGGCAGCTCGATACCGATGGCGTTCTTGCCGGGGATGACCGCGACACGGCAGGAGATGGCGCTCATCGAGCGGGCGATGTCGTCGGCAAGGCCGATGACACGGGCAGATTTGATGCCCGGCGCCGGCTCCAGCTCGTAGAGGGTGACGACCGGACCCGGGCGGACGTTGATGATCTCGCCACGCACGCCGAAATCGTCGAGCACGCCTTCCAGCAGGCGGGCATTCTGCTCGAGCGTCGCTTGGCTGACCGCGGCCTTCTTGTCGGCGGCGGGAGCCTCTGAAAGCAGATCGAGCGGCGGCAGGTCGAACTCATCCGATTCGAGCAGCGACGCCTGGGCCTCGCGCGCCGCGCGGCGGCTGACCTTCGGCTTGGGAGCCGGAGGCTCGACCTTACGCTTCTTTTTCGGCGGCGGTGGTGGCGCTTCCTCGACGAGGTCCTCGTCCCAGGCCTCCTCGTCGTCGAACGCGGCATCGTCGGCCATATCGAGAGATGGCTCACGGCGTTCATAAAGGTCGTCGTAGGCATCTTCCTCGAAGCTGCTCGGCAGCATCACGCGACGCAAAGCAAGCGGCGCGCGCGAGGCACGACGGAAAAGTATGCGACGCGTCGTGGCGGCGGCGCTGAGGCCGATGTGGGTGACGGCGCCAAGGGCAACGACAAGGCGCTTCGGCCGTTCCTCGACGTCGTCCTCGTCCTCCTCGGCTTCCTCGTCGTCCATCGTGTCGACGATGACGCGGCGAGTGGTTGGGACTGGTCGCACGTCCTCCTCCGCCTCCACCTCATCCGGCGCCGACCACCGCCATAGCGACAGGCCGCAGGCGTGGATGGTGAGGAGCAAGGTCGCGGCGGCGAGCACGATGAGGAGGCCGGTCGCCATCAGCCCGGTCGCTTGGTGACCGAGGGCCAGGCTGGGAAGCTTGAGCATCAGGTCGCCGGCGACCCCGCCAAGGCCGATGGGCAATGGCCAGCTATGGGGCACGGGTAGCAGCGCGAGCGCGAGGGAGGCGGTGGCCACGCCGAGAACCCAGGTGATCGCCGTCGGCCAGGAGGCCCGGCTCGGCTGGGCGAAGACGAGGCGCCAGGCCCAGGTCACCGGCGCCAGCAGGACCAGCATGGCAGCCAGACCGAGGAACTGGGTGAAGAGGTCGGAAACGACGGCGCCTGGGAAGCCGAGGACATTGCGGGCCGCGTGGTCGGTCGCGTGGCTCAGGCTCGGGTCATTGGCCGTCCAGGTGGCCAGGCTCGCCGCGGTCGCTGCCGCGAGCGCGAGAACGCCGAGACCGAGGATGGCGCTGAGGTTTCGCTTGACGATGCGCCGAAACGCACCGTGTCCGGCGTAGGGAAGGGGGACCGATCTGGTCGAACGCATAGGCCGCTCTGTTCGATGAACTCAATCGAACGCCAGCGCGCGTGGCGCGTGGCGATGGAATACTGCGAAACGGCCGGTGGGTGTCCTGGTGGCACGATTGCCGTGCCTGTTGCTCGTCCGGGCCGGGTGCCGGGCCTCGTCCGAGGTGTCGCGGATCGCAAAACCTGAGAGCCGGAATGCCGGTCCGCACATCTGATTGATCCCCACAGAACGCGTTTCGGGATCGACCGTAGCGCCGGTTGGTAAAGCCGGCATTAACCAACGAAAAACCCCGGCCGGCGGAGGCCGCCGACCGGGGCTCGGGAGGAAGGCGACGCGGTTACTGAACGACTTCGCCGTGGAGATTGATGTCGAGGCCCTCGACTTCGACCTCCTTGGAGACCCTGAGACCGACGATCATGTCGACGACCTTGAGGATGATGAAGGTGACCACACCGGTCCACACGATGGTCGCGACCGTACCTTCGAACTGGATCCAGACCTGGCCGGCATTGCCCTCGATCAGGCCGGAATGGCCCTCGCCACCAACCGCGGCCACCGCGAAGACACCCGTCAGGATGGCTCCGACGAAACCGCCGATCGCGTGGACGCCGAAGGAGTCGAGCGCGTCGTCATAGCCCATCTTCTCCTTGAGCCACATGACGGCCCAGGCGCAGATCAGACCGGCGACAATGCCAATGATCAGGCCCCCCATCGGATCGACCCAGCCCGATGCCGGGGTGATCGCGACGAGACCGGCAACGGCACCGGAGATGATGCCCAGCACGCTTGGCTTGCCGCGGACAACCCATTCCGCGAACATCCAGGCAAGGCCGGCTGCGCCGGTGGCGATCTGGGTAACGGTCATCGCCATGCCGGCGCGGCCGTCAGCGGCGAGCTCCGAACCGGCGTTGAAGCCGAACCAGCCGACCCACAGGAGCGAGGCGCCGATCACCGACAGGACGAGGTTGTGCGGCGCCATGTTGTCGGTGCCGTAGCCAACCCGCTTGCCGAGGACGAGGGCGGTCACCAGGCCGGCGACGCCAGCATTGATGTGGACGACCGTGCCGCCGGCGAAGTCGAGAACGCCGAGCGTGCCGAGGAAGCCGCCGCCCCAGACCCAATGGGCGATCGGGCTATAGACGAAGATCAGCCACAGGCCCATGAACCACATCAGCGCCGAGAACTTCATGCGGTCGGCGAAACCGCCGCAGATCAGGGCCGGCGTGATGATCGCGAAGGTCATCTGGAACATCATGAAGACCGATTCCGGGATCGTGCCCGAAACCGCGTCGACGCCCATGCCCGCGAGGAAGACGCGGGAGAAGCCGCCGACATAGGCGTTGACCGAGCCGCCGTCGGTGAAGGCGAGCGAGTAGCCGATGATCATCCAGAGCACCGTCATCAGACAGGTGATGGCGAAGCTCTGCATGATCGTGGCAAGAACGTTCTTCTTGCGGACCATGCCGCCGTAGAAGAGCGCCAGACCGGGGATCGTCATGAGAAGGACGAGCGCGGTCGAGGTCAGCATCCAGGCGGTGTCGCCGGCGCTGATTTTCGGCGTGTCCTCGGCAAATGCCGGTACCGCCGAGGCGAGCAATATGGCGGCGGCGCCGAGGAGAGGTGATTTAGTGATCCGGTGGTTCATTGAACTCCTCCTAGCGGATCCGATGATCCGAGAAATGCCGGGAAAGCTGGCGCGCCGGCTGGGTCCTCGGTGGTTCGGGTAAGCGGTGGTCATCGCGTCGATGTCTCCGGTGAGGTCGCGGTGTCAGAGCGCGTCCGCATCGGTCTCGCCGGTGCGGATGCGCACGGCGTGATCGAGAGCGAAGACGAAAATCTTGCCGTCGCCGATCTGGCCGGTCTTGGCGGCGGTGGTGATCGCGTCAACGACCTTGTCCACCTGTTCGGTGGCAACCGCGACTTCGATCTTGAGCTTCGGGAGGAAGCTCACGGCATATTCCGTACCGCGGTAAATTTCCGTGTGGCCCTTCTGACGGCCATATCCTTTGACTTCGGTGACTGTCAGTCCCTGCACGCCGACAGCGGTCAGGGCGTCGCGCACCTCGTCGAGTTTGAATGGCTTGATGATGGCCATAACGATTTTCATGGCGTGGTTCCCGTGTCCGTTCGCGGCCCGCCTAGTCGGACCTGCGGATTCCGAGTGAGTCGGTAATGCCGGTTGCAGCGTCGCCCCCGACCTTGACCGCCGCCATGGAATCAAGCTCCGTGCCAGAATCTGGTGAAGCTGCTAACCGACTGACATTGTGGGATGAATCAGATTCTATCTATTTCTGCTGCAAAGCAGCATGGCGCAATCGCCTCAGAAAGCGGCAAAATCGCAATTTTGCATATTTTATGATCAGAATTACCAATTCTCAGGCAGTCAGTCCCGCGGAGGACGCGGCCGGATCAGGCCTTCCTGGGCCACGGAGGCGACCAGACGGCCGTCGCGGCTGAACAGGGCGCCGCGCGTGAAGCCTCGTGCGCCGGAAGCGGACGGGCTGTCCTCGGCATAAAGAAGCCAGTCGTCGGCGCGGAAGGGCCGATGGAACCACAGGGCGTGGTCGAGGCTCGCCGCCTGGATGTCGCGGTCGAAGATATTGCGCCCGTGGGCGAAGAGGGCCGTGTCGAGCAGCGTCATGTCCGAGGCGTAGGCAAGGACGCAGCGGTGGATGTCGGGATCATCGGGGAGAGGGCCGGTCGCGCGTACCCAGACCCGCTGCAGTGGCTCCAGAGGCGTGCGGCTGGTGAAATGGGCCAGATCTACCGGGCGGATCTCGATCGGCCGCTCGCGTTCCCAGTAGCGGCGGATGGGCTCCGGCGCCGCCTTGAACAGGCCCTTCAGATCGGCCTCGCTCGGCAGCTCCTCCGGCGCGGGAACCTCGGGCATGGGAAACTGGTGGTCGAGCCCCGGCTCCTCGACCTGGAAGGATGCCGACATGGAGAAGATCGCTTGACCATGCTGGATTGCGACGACGCGGCGCGTCGTGAAGCTGTGGCCATCCCGGATACGATCGACTTCATAAATGATCGGCACGGACGGATCGCCCGGCCGCATGAAGTAGCCGTGAAGGGAATGGACGCCGCGCCCCTCGACGGTGCGGGCCGCCGCCACCAGCGCCTGGCCGATCACCTGGCCGCCGAAAACGCGCTGCCAGCCAACCTGCGGGCTCAGGCCGCGGAAAAGGTTGTGTTCGAGCGGTTCGAGGTCGAGTATGGAAAGCAGCGTCTCGATCGCTGTGGGCATGGCAAGCCTTCGGGCAAACAGGCCGGATGCGGCGGCTGTCCTATCGATCAGGATGGGCGAAAACTGTCAAGCGGCCGGATTGAAGGACAAGAGATCGACGCAATGGACAATGCGGTGACGGCTGACGTCCTGATTGCCGGTGGCGGCCATGTCGGGTTGGCGCTGGCCTTGGCCCTGGCACGTGCGGCGCCCGACCTCAGGCTCGTTCTGGTCGATGCGACGCCACCCGAGCAGATCGGGCGCGACGCGCGCGCCTCGGCGATCGCGGCGGCCGGACGCCGGATGCTCGAACGGCTCGATGTGTGGCCCACGATCGCACCGTCGGCCCAGCCGATCAACGAAATGATCGTCACCGACAGCCGCACGCGCGATGCCGTGCGGCCGCTCTTCCTTACTTTCGACGGGCAGCACGAGGACGGGCAGCCCTTCGCCCATATGGTGATGAACGCGGTGATGGTCGGCGCCCTGCGCGATGCGGCTATGGCCGCCGGGGTCGAGGTCATCGCCCCGGACACGGTGGCCGGCTTCGCGCGCAGCCGTGGCGGTGTGGAGGTAACTCTCGGCAGCGGCGATGCACGCCGCGGCGCGGCTGCTGGTGGCCGCCGACGGTGTGCGTTCGCAACTGCGCGATCTCGCCGGCATCGGCACGGTGCACTGGTCCTATGGCCAATCGGGGATCGTGGCGACGGTCGCCCACGAGCGCGCCGCATGAGGGCCGGGCCGAGGAGCATTTCCTGCCCGGCCGGGCCATTCGCCATTCTGCCGCTGAAGCCCACCAAGGCGGAGCAATCGCTCCTCGCTGGTATGGACCGAGCGGACCGCCGATGCCGACCGTCTCGTCAGCGGCGATGCCTTCACCTTCCAGATCGAGCTGGAGCGGCGCTTCGGCCACCATCTCGGCGCGATCGAGGTCGGTCAGCCGGCCGCGCGCCTTTCCGCTCGGACTGACGCTCGCACGTGCTTTTGTGCGGCCGCGTTTCGCGCTTGCCGGCGACGCCGCGCACGGCATTCATCCGATTGCCGGCCAGGGGCTCAATCTCGGCTTCCGCGATGTCGCCGCACTCGCCGAGACGATCGTCGAGGCACATCGAAACGGTCTCGACATCGGCTCGCTCGCGGTGCTGGAGACGCTACGAGCGCTGGCGCCGTTTCGACACCTTCGAGATGGGCGTTGTCACCGACGTGCTCAACCGGCTTTTCTCCAACGACAACCCGGCCATAAGGCTCGCGCGCGACGTTGGTCTTGGCATCGTCGACCGGCTGCCGCCCTTGAAGCGGGCCTTCATGCGTGAAGCGGCCGGGGCGGGCGGCGCGTTGCCGCGCCTCCTCAAGGGCGAGGCGATCTAGTTTCTGGTGCGTGACCGCTGGCGACCACTGGCCGGCTTCGGCGGTGCGGCCCGGAGGCGTTCGATCTGGTCGCGAATGAGGTCCTGCGAGCGGGTGAAGTAGTCGACGAGCAGGGTAACTTCCCTGTCGCTATATCGATCGAGAAGCTTGCCGAATGCCTTCTCGAACGGGCCGTAATAGACCATCGCGTCTTCCAGCGCCTTCGGCGCGATGGTGACATAGACCTTTCGGCGGTCGGCCGGATCGCGCTCGCGCCGCGCATAGCCGGCGAGCTCGAGCCGATCGATGACGCCCGTCACCGCGCCCGTGGTGAGACCCGAGGCGGCGGCCAATTCGCCGGCCGTCATCCGCCCACGCAGCGAAATAATGTCGATGCATTCGAGGTCACCTTGGCTGATGCCGAGGCGGTTGGCGACCCCCTGGGCAAACAGCGCGCCGAGTCCGCCCGTCTCGCGTGACGCACGATTAAGGGCGCGCACCAGATCGATGCGTCGTGGCGCCCGCGACTTTGCAGCAATACGCCAACGGAACCAGAAGGAGCC
>CAWEUR010000036.1:0-28717 GCA_963812285.1 uncultured Alphaproteobacteria bacterium
TTCGGCCTCCTCGACATCGCGGGCCGCCCGCACAAGGTCGAGCGTCAGACGCGCGAGCGCACCCCGCCGGCCCCAATAGAGGAGCGCGATCCGCTTCTTGCCTGCTGGTGGCGTGGCTGCGGCCACGGGCGCTCCTTTCGTCGCGTCTCAAACCGGAACGCGTCCAGATGAACAGGATGGAGTGGCACCCCGCCCCTGTCCATGACCCGGCCGGCCTATCCGCCGGCTGCCGCCGTCTCGTCCACCCGCTCCGCCTCATAGACGAAGGGCGTGCCCTTGAGGATGCCGTCGCAGATCACATCGAGACCGGCATCGGCGCCGGGCGCGAGCTGGTCGAGGCTCGCGACATCGACCGCGAAGGGCGGCCAGCCGGAAAGCTTGCGGAAGAGGCCGACCGGGATCATGCGGCGGAAGAAGAAATGGAAGGCATATCGGCGGGCGCGCTCGACCATGTCGGCCGACGGCGTCTCCGCTTCGGGCAGTTCGCCGAGAAGCGCGCAGATAGTCGTCGCGGTCGCGGGCATCGCGCGTGAATCCCTTGTGCTTCACCCAGGCCTCGCCGGCGACGATCACCGGCAGGCCGCGCGCGGCAAGCTCGACCCCCATGCGGCTGGCATAGACCAGTGCCGCGATGCTGTGCGCCGCGATGACGTAGCTGCTCGCCGGATGCTCCGGCGGCACCAGGACCACGTTGGGCGGCAAGACGGGAAAGCGCTTCGCCAGCTCCTCCACGACGCGCTGGCGCGAGGGAATGGCGCCGGTGACCTCGGCGGGATGGACCCGGATGACGAGTTGCAGGTCGGGGCGCCCGGCGAAATGCTCCACCGTCGTCACGATCCAGTCGAGCATGGTCGGGAAGGCGTTGCCCGGATAGTGAAGCTGGGCGTCCCAGATGACATTGGTCAGCATCAGGACGATCGGCTTCTTCAGGTCGATGCCGAGTTCGCCGGCGATCGCGGCAAAATCCTCGGCCGGCTCGCGATAGAAGGAGATCCAGTCCTCCATCCCGCCAGCGCGCGAGGCGAGATAGGAGCCGAGCCGCTTGTCGCTGGCCGCCGGCCAGTCCATCGCCGCCCAGGTGTCGACCGGCTCGTCCATCATCGTGTGATGGTAGGTGTCGTCGTGGCTGAAGATGAAGCAGCGCTTGCGATAGGCCATGTTCCAGGTGACGACGCGCGCGCCTTCGGCGGTCGCGGCCGCCGTCAGCAGGCCCTGCGGCACGTAGATGCCGTGATGAAGGACGACCGCGTCGTAGCGCCCTTGCCTGAGCAGCCGCCGCGCCGCACGCATCGTGAGCAGCGAGGCTTCAAGGTATTTGCGCATCACCGGCTCGCCGAGGCGGTCGCCCGCCAGGTCGCCGCGCGCCAGGAACCGCAGCGCGCCGGCGCTCGCATGGAGGCCGACCGGCAGCCCGTCCTCGACGTAGTCCTCGGCCTCCTCGAGCGGCAGGCGGAGGCAAGCTCTTGCGCCCAGGCCCGGTCCTCGGCCGTGATGAAATCCGAATAGCGCCGCAGCGTCACCGGCATCGCCGCGAACATCTTCTCCGCCGGCGGGAAGCAGGCCTGGCAGAGGTCGCTGGCGCCATGGGAGACGAAGCGGTCGAGGTCGGGATACCAGTTGGCCTCGCAGGCCATGCAGGCCGGCAGCGCGCCATCGCACAGGAGCACTTCGACCTCGGCGCCGCGCGCCAGGAGCGCGGCGGCAAACAGGCTGTCGGCATTGCTGACGGCGAGATGCAGGCCGACGCTGGTCCCGATCAGGACTCGCGGCGCGCCCTTCCCCTTGCGCCCGCCCGCCTGGCCATCGCCATAGAGAGGCGACCAGTCCGGCCGCTCACGCCACGAACGACGCGCCAGCCGCGCCAGCCGAAGTGGCCGCAGCCAGACTTGTCTTTTGAGGAAGTCTACGGCCCACTTCGGGAGCGCCATTACACCGCCTATCCGCGCTGCAGCGCGGCGGCCATCGCTTCTGCCAGGCTCTGGGCGTCGAGCCCATGATGGCGCAGCACCTCGTCATTGGCGCCGGACACCGGCACGCTCTCGACGCCGAAGCACTGCACCCTGGTGCCGCGCCCGAGGCTCGCCACCGCCGCCGCGACCATCCGGCCCTGCCCGCCCTCGACATAGTGGTTGTCGAGGGTGAAGACGTGGCTGCGTCCGCCGATCGCCTCATCGAGCCAGCCGGCATCGACCCGGTTCAGCCAGGGCAGGTTGATCACCTCGAGCGCGATGCCCATGCCGGCGAGAAGCTCGGCCGCCTGCATCGCCTGGTTCAACATCAGCGGGCCGTAGGAGATCAGCATCGCGTCCTTGCCGGCGCGGACACTGACGCCGCGGCCCGGCTCCGGCCGGTAGTCGGCCGGCAGCTTGAAGGCCGGCTCGAAGGGGATCGAGACGAGGCGCATGTAGGCGCTTCTGTCGTGATCGAAGGCGCACCAGCGCAGCAGCGGCGCCACCTCCTCCGGCGAGCTCGGCTCGACCATGACCATGCCCGGCACGCCCGACAGCGAGGCGATGTCGCGCACCGCCTGGTGCGAGTGGCCCGGCCCGCCCGGCAGCAGCCCGGCGAGCGAGCCGACATAGATGACCTTCGTGCGCTCGGTGGCGTTGTTGTAGATCTGCTCGTTCGGCCGCGCCGACAGGAAGCAGGCGAAGGAATGGACGATCGGCAGACAGCCGGACAGCGCCAGCCCGCCGGCCTGGGAGACCATGTCCATCTCGGCGATGCCGCATTCGATGAAGCGGTCGGGGAACTTCTCGCGGAAGCCGATCAGCCCGGTGTCGAGCACCAGGTCGGCGTCGAGCGCCACCACCTTGGCGTTCTCGCTGGCGACGCCGATGCAGCGCGTCCGTATAGGCCGGGATCAGCTTCTGCGGCGTCGTCGTCGGCGCCGGGCGCTGCGGCGCCTCGTCGGTCTCCAGCGACAGCTTCGGTCTTGCCGAGCGCGCGAGGCCCGCGTTGATCCGGTCGATCAGCTCCTGCACGCCCGAGACGTAGTCGCGCTCGCTCGGCGCGCCGCTGTGATACTTGTAGAGGTCGACGTCGCTGTCGAACGCCGTGTGCTCCATGAAGCTGATGCCGCGGCCCTTGATCGTGTCGCGATGATGACATGCGGCCGGCCGCTTGACCTCTCGCAGGCTTCGAGCGCGGCGGCGAGCGCGGCGAGGTCATGCCCGTCGACCCGCTGCGTATGCCAGCCGAAGCTCGCGAACTTGGCGTCGAGATCGCCGAGGTCGCTGGTCTCGGCGACGAAGGTGTCCGACTGCAGCTTGTTGTGGTCGACGACGACGACGATCTCTTCCATCTTGCGGTTGACCGCGCCGATCAGCGATTCCCAGATCTGGCCTTCCTGCAATTCGCCGTCGCCGGTCATGACGAAGACGCGCCCGCCGCGCCCGGCCAGCCGGTTGGCGGCGACCATGCCCTTGGCCTTGGAGATGCCCATGCCGAGCGAGCCGGTATTGGTGACGATGCCCGGCGTGCCGACATCCGGATGCCCGGGCAGGCCCGGAGGCGGCGCAGCGAATGGATGAGCTCGAAGGGCAGCCGCCCGGCCGCCATCAGCGCTGACGTAATAGCCCGGCGCGTCATGGCCCTTGGACGAGAAGAAGACGTCGCGGTCGTCCGTCTCGTGCTTCATCTCGCGCATCAAGAGCCAGGAGACGATGTCGAGGCTGGAGAAGCTCGAGCCGATGTGACCGGAGCCGGCGCGCGCGACCATGTAGAGCGCGTTCAGCCGGCACAGATCGGCGAGCAAGCGCGGCACCCGCGGAGCCGGATCGGCGTCGAGCGCCTGCACGCGGGCGAATTCCTCCGGCGGCGCGTAGTAGAGCGTGCCCGCGACCGCGTTGCCTATCAAATCGCCCATCGTTTCCCCGTTCTATGATCTGTTTCTGGATAGGGAGGGTCCGAGACCGGCGGCAGTTTCGCCGCGCCGGTCTCCGATGCAGATGTTGAAGATACCACCAGTCCTCCGGGTCGTTGAGGTCGAACCCTTCCAGCCCCTCGCTGATGAAGGGCACGATCGTCGTCGCCCGCGATGCGTCTTCATCGAAGACACCCGGCTCCATGCGATTTCCAGGCTGGCGTTCTGGACATAGACATCGGGCAGCGAGGCCATCTGCATGCTGTGCCAGGGCTGCGGCCCGGTGCGTAGCGGCATCAGCGGCACCATGCGCTTGTCGTGCACGCCCACATCTTGCCCGGATGCTGGCGGAATTTCTCGATCGCGCGCAGTGAATCGACGCCCTCCTGGCGCGGAAGAGGTCCCAGGCGCGGCGGATCGTCTCGGCCTGCCGCAGCGGGCTCGACGGCCGCAGGATCGCGAAGCAGTCATACGCTGCCGCCTCCTTGCCGCGCCGGTCGAGCGTGTAATCGATCCACTCGAAATCGGGCGAGGTCGCGGACGCGAATTCCGGCGGCCGCAGGAACGGCACCTCGGCGCCGTAATGGCGTGCCGATCGCCGCGTAATGCTCCGAAGTCCGTCGAGAGGATCGAGCCGGTCGAAGACGCCGCTCGCCGACCGCCGAGGCGATCGTATAGGCCGAGCACCGGGTGCCCGGCGAGCACGCGCACGTTCTTGTCCTTGATGCGCTTCGAGCCGGCGCGCGCCGGGATGAGGCCAATGATCGACGGCTTGGCGGACATGGGAACCGTGTCAAATCTGCGTCGGGTCGAAATTGATCACGACATTCTTCAGATTGGAATAGATGTCGAGCGCCTCGGTGCCCGGCTCGCGCGTGCCGTTGCCGGACTGGCGCACGCCGCCGAACGGCATATGCGGCTCGCTGCCGTAGGTGCCGCCATTGACCGAGGCAACGCCCGCCCGCACCCGGCGCAGGAACGTCATGGCCCGGTTGAGGTCGCGGGTGTGGATCGCCGCCGTCAGGCCGTAATGCGTGATCGTTGGCAAGCGCCAGCGCCGCCTCGAAATCCGGCACGCTGGTAGAGCGTCGTGATCGGCCCGAACACCTCGCGCCGCGACAGGTCCTGCTCGGGGTCGAGATCCTCGACCAGGGTCGGCGCCATGTAGGAGCCGCCAGCATGGGCGGCGTCGGTCAGCCGATGTCCACCGGCAAGCACCTTGGCACCGGCTGCCTTGGCCTTCTCGACCGCCGCCAGCATGTTGTCGAGCTGGCGCTCGTTGATCACCGGCCCGAGGTCGTCGTCATCGGTCGGACCGACCTTGAGCTTGCCGGTCGCCTCGACCAGCGCGTCGCGGAATCGGTCGTAGATGCCTTCGGTGACGATCAGCCGGCTGCCGGCGGCGCAACGCTGGCCGGCATTGCTGTAGGCGGAAAGCGCCGCCCAGCGCACGGCATTGTCGAGATCGGCATCGTCGCAGACGACGAAGGGGTTCTTTCCGCCAAGTTCCAGCGACACCTTGAGGAGCCGCTTGCCCGCCGTCTCGGCGATCCAGCGCCCGACCCCGGTCGAGCCGGTGAAGGACAGCACGTCGATATCGGGATGCTCGACCAGAGGCACGCCGGCCTCCTGACCGAGGCCCTGGATAATGTTGAGAACGCCGGCCGGCAGGCCCGCCTCATGGGCGATGCGGGCGAAGAGATCGGCCGAGCCCGGCGTGTCCTCGGCCACCTTGAGCACCACGCCGTTGCCGCAGATCAGCGCCGGAAAGACCTTCCAGGCGACATTGGCGATCGGCGTGTTCGCCGCGATGATCAGCGCCGCGACGCCGCAGGGCTCGCGCACCATGGTCGGGAAGCGGTTGGCGACACCGCTGGTCGCCGTGCGCCCATAGAGCCGCTGACCCTCGCCGGCGTAGAAGCGGCCGCAGGCCACCGCGCCACCGGCCTCGCCAGTGCCTTCCTTGGGCGCCTTGCCGGTCTCCAGCGC
The DNA here is from genome assembly GCA_963812285.1 of uncultured Alphaproteobacteria bacterium. GTDB lineage: Bacteria > Pseudomonadota > Alphaproteobacteria > Rhizobiales > Kaistiaceae > CAVSRC01. Next base: position 5,855 of record CAWEUR010000036.1, read on the forward strand.
GACGACCACGCCCATCTCCGCGGCGCGCGCTTCGATGGCGTTGCAGATCTTGTGAAGGATGGCGCCGCGTTGCACGGGCGGCGTATCCGCCCAGGCGGGAAAGGCCGCGCGCGCCGCCGCGACCGCCGCGGCGACGTCGGCAGCGCCGGAGCGCGCGACAGTCGCGATCACCTTGCCGTCATGCGGGCGCGGTCTTGTCGAAGGTCTGCCCGCTCGCCGCCGGCGTCTCCGCGCCGCCGATCCAGTTGACGATCCGTTCCGGATATCCGGCTACCACGCCGACCACCCCCCATCCATCAGCATGTTGGCGCCCGTCATATAGCGCGACGCGTCGGACATGAGAAACACCAGAGCGCCGTTATACTCGTCCGGATCGGCCATGCGCCGCATGGGCATCCGTTCGAGATAGCCCTCGAGGAAGTCCTCGTCCTGATTGTTGAAGACGCCGGCCAGCGTCAGCGTGTTGACCCGCACCTTCGGCGCCCAATAGGTCGCCAGATACCGGCCGAGATTGAGGATGCCGGATTTCGAGGCCGAATAGGCGACAGGCTTGAAGAAAGTCTCGCCGCGTTGGCGCCGGTATTCGTAGATGTCCTGGATCGGCGACAGGCTGCCGTATATCGAGCCGATATTGACGATCGAGCCCCTGCCCGCCTCGGCCATGCGCGCGCCAAAAACCTGGCAGCAGAGCATCGGGCCGGTGAGGTTCACCTCGATCACCCGGCTCCAGGACTCCCGCGGATAGGTCTCGAAGGGGCCGTTCTCTTCCGGCGGCGCGCCCGGCGGTGAATCGAGGCCGGCATTGTTGACCAGCCCGAAGACCGGACCGAGGTCCGCCTCGATCGTCTTGGCGGCGGCTTCAAGGCTGTCACGGTCGGTGACGCTGCCCTGAACGTAAATGGCCCGCCCGGCTGCATTCAGCCCGGCGAGCCAAGTCTTTGCCTTGTCACTGGACGCCTCGGCCAGGTCCAGCCCGGCCACCGTGGCGCCGTTCTCCAGCAGCCCCTTGCAGAACTGCGTGCCTAATTGCCCGAGTGCGCCGGTCACCGCGACCACGCGTCCGTCGAGATCGAACACACTCATGCACTCAAGACCCTCTTCGCGGGCCTGTCAGCAGTGCCCGGCAATCGGCTTGGTTCGCCGGGATGTCAGCTTACGAAACGGCCTTCGGCACTTCCGCCGGGTCCGAGACGATGTCGAACGACAGATTGGCATCGGCCTGCAGCGGAATGCTGAGCTTCTTGCCGATCAGATTGTCCATCTCGAAGGGCGGCAGGCCATCGTTCGGCGACTTCAGGGCGAGGTCCTCGCGCGTGATGACGTGACCGGCCGAGAGGTTGCGCGCGGCGACGATCTTCTTCGCCATCTTCTGCAGCGGCTTCTTCTCCGACGGATAGACCTGCTTGATGCCATCGCCGATGGAGATGCGCGCGCGATGAAGGTCACGGACCATGCGGCGCATGCCGGCCGGTTCGAGCGAGAAGGCCTGATCGCTGCCCTTCCAGGCGCGGTTCAGCGTGAAGTGCTTCTCCACCATGCGCGAACCGAGCATGTAGGAGATCAGCGCCATCGCGATGCCGTTGTCATGCGAGGAAAAGCCGATCACCGCCTCCGGGAAGCGGTCGCGATAGGTCTCGATGACCTTGAGATTGAGTTCCTCGAACAGCGGCGGATAGCCGGCCGTGCACTGCATGATGCAGAGCTGCTGGTTGATCGGCATGATCGTGTCGTAGGCGCGCTGGACGTCTTCCATCTTCGCGCCGCCGGTGCTGACGATCATCGGCTTGCCTTTTTCGGCAACGTGCTTCAGCAGCGGCGTGTTGATGATGTCGCCCGAGGCGATCTTGTAGGCCGGCATGTCGAGCTCGGCCAGGAAGTCGGCGCTGTTGAAGTCGAACGCCGTGGAGAAGAACGTGATGCCGATCTCCTTGGTGAAGGCGATCAGCTCCTGGTATTCGTCCTTGCCGAATTCCAGCGCCTCGCGATGGGAGCCGTAGGTCGCGCCGTAGGCGTGCTCGCTGTTGTAGGCGCTGTCGTACATCTCCCGCGTGAAGACGTTCCGGTTGTCCCGCTTCTGGAGCTTGACGGCGTTGGCGCCGCACTCCTTCGCGCCGCGGAACAGATCCTTGCAGATATCGACACTGCCCTGATGGTTGTGGCCAACTTCCGCAATCACATAGCAGTCTGTGTCGTCTGCGATACGCACGCCGTCGACGAGCAGTTCTCTCACGATCACCTCCACGGATGGTAAGGAGCGCTTCCCTTACGATCCCCAATGCGTCGCGGTCAAGCCGCCCTGTCGATCGGGGTCGGGGCACCCAGTCTCAATGGCGCAATTCAGCCTTTTTTAACCATGAGCAGCCATTGCTATCTGAGCATAAATACCCAGATATTGGAACGTGCGACAGGAGAATTCGATCATGGATCGTTGGTTCGAGTTCGAGAGGCTACATCCCGCGGCAGCATCTGCGGTGTTGGCCCTCCTTGTCGTCATGCCCTTCGTCGGCGCCCTCGCCATTGCCGTTGCCACCCGCACGGCGGGCCTCTGACCGGGGCAAAAAAGCAGAATTTTCCCAATGACGGACGCGCGGCGAGGCGACCGGAGCGGTTTGCCTGTGGAAAACCGGAAAAAACGTCCGGCCTATGCCCTGCCGTGACCGCTGAGACGGTCGTATAGGGCCACGGCGTCACGTCCCACCCGCTCTGCCGAATAGTCTTCGACGACCAGTCGCCGGCCCGCCGCACCGAAGCTGTGGCGCAATGGCGCGTCCTCGGCGAGGCGTCTGAATGGCCCCCGCCAGCGCTTCCGCATCATCGGGCGGCACCAGCAGGGCATTGAGTCCGGCCCGCGCGATCTCCCGGCAGCCCGAGACGTCGCTCGCGACGATCGCCCGCCCCGAGGCCGCGGCTTCGAGCAGGCTCACCGGCAACCCCTCCCCGCGCGAAGCCAGCACCGCGATATGCGCCTGCCGCCAGATCGGGGCGACGTCCTCGACATGGCCGGCCCAGGTGACCCCCGGCCGCGCGGCCCAGGCGCGTAGCTCCTCGGCCGTGATCGAATTCGGGTTTGCCGGATCGGGATCGCCGGCAAGCACCAGACGGACATCGCTGCCGCGCTTCGCCAGGAGTTCATGCGCCGCCACCAGCGTCCGCACGCCCTTGTATTCGAGCATCCGTCCGGCAAACGCGACGGTGACCGGCCCCTCCGGCTCCTCGCTCGGGGTAAAGCGCTCGACATCAACGCCGGAGCCGGGAAAGACGACGATCCTGTCGCGCTTGAGGCCGAGGCCGACCAGCGTGTCCCGGTCGTTCGGGTTTTCCACAAGAATATGCGCGTCCCTGCCGCCGATCAGCCGCGACAGGGAGGGCGTCAGCACCGTGCGGGCGAGCCGCGCCTTGGCCCCGTTCGAGGTGAAGACCGAGCCGAAGCCGAGGATCGAGTTGAGCTGCGGGATGCCGAGCCCCCGTCCCGCCAGCGAGCCGACCACCGCAGGCTGCAGGGCAATGTGATGGACCAGCGCCGGCTTCAATCGCTTGTAGAGCGAGCGCACCGCCGCGATCGAGGTGGCGAGGTGAAGCGGATTGACGCTGCCCCGATGCCAGGCGACGGGATCGAGAACGAAGCCCTCCGCCTCGATCGCGGCGCCGTGGCGATTGACCCGGGTCGCCACATGGACCTCGTAGCCGGCCGCCTTCGCCGCCCGCGCCATCGGCAGGCGATGGGCCATGAAGTACCAGTCCTCGGTGACCAGATAGATGAGGCGCGGGGCTGTCATCGGCACCGGATCCGACCCGTTTGGCAAGGAGACGTCCACGAAGCCGTCCGCCAATTGTTCATCGGGCGTCCCGCCCCTTCAGCCACCACGTCCATCCCCCATCCGTGTTGAACCGAGCATGCGCCTCAAGCCCTCCCGCGTTGATACCGGCGGCGCCCACCCCGCGGCCAGCAATTTGGCCGGGTCGGCGACCAGCGAGCCGGTCAGCCGCTCAAGCGCCTCCCCCTGCCCGAAAGCGCGCAATCCCGCCGAAATCAGCCCCTTCGGAACCGGCAAAAGCTGAGGTTTCCGTCCCCGCGCCTGGCGCAATTCCGCGATCAGCTCGGTGAAGCTCAAGGGCTCCGGATCGGCGATTATGCAGGTTTCTCCGAGCAGGGACTCGCCCTCCAGCGCCAGGATGATTCCGGCGATCAGGTTGTCGATTCCAAGAAGTGAGCGCTTCGCCTCAAAGCTTTGAAATGGCAACGGGAATCGGAACGCCCGCAAGCTTGATGAGGCGCGCCATGTTGCCCTTGACGCCGGGCCCATAGACGAGCACCGGTCTCAGAACAGTCGCCGCCGGAAACGCTTGCAAAACCAGCCTTTCCGCCATCAGCTTGGAGCGCCCATAGGCGTCCGTCGGTTCCGGATTGTCGTTTTCGGTCAATACTTTATTGGAGACTGGCCCGCTCTGTGCGCGGATCGAGGACATCAGCACGAAGCGCGCGACTCCGGCCGCCGCTGCCGCCAATTCACCCGCCGCAGCCCCGTTGACCCGTTCATAAACGGACGACTCGATGGCCGTCGTCGCATGGGCGATGCCCGCCAGATGGACGACGCCCTGAACGCCCTTGAGAAGCCCCGTCCAATCCGCCGGCGCCGCGAGGTCCGGAACCGCCACGTCCTCCACCGGGGGGCCGAAATCGCCCCGCGCCCCCTTGCGGACTCCCGCCCGCACCGCCACCCCGCGCGCCGCCAGCGCCGCGACCAAATGGCGCCCAATGAAGCCGGTCGCACCGGTGACGAGAACCGGCCCCCTCACCGCCGGGTCCTTGTCAGGCTGCCGAGCAGCCAGGCGACGAGGCCCATGCCGAGGAGCAGCATCAGCAGGTCTGCGTGAGCGAAGGGCGGCCGCACCGACACGATCGCCAGCACGATCAGCCCACCATTGACCGCTGCGACCCGCCCGACCACGGTCCACACCGGCAGGCCGCGGTCGACGGCGTGCTGATAATAGTGGTCGCGATGCGCCTCCCAGATCGCCCGGCCGGCGAAGAGGCGCCGGAAGAGCGTCACGGTCGCGTCGGCGAGGTAGTAGAGCGGCAGGAGCAGCGCCGCGACGAGATGCCCGTGCCCGGCGATCAGCACCAGGAGCCAGCCGAGCAGAAGACCGATGGGCAGGCTGCCGACATCGCCGAGGAACAGCCGGGCAACCGGCCGGTTGAAGGGCGCGAAGCCGAGCATTGCCCCGATCAGCGCCAGCGCGATGACGAGCGCCTGCCCCGAGACGCCGGTCATCGAGCCGACGATGACGACGCCGACCGAGATAGTGACGGTCTCGACGACGGTCATCAGGTCGATACCGTCCATGAAGTTGACGAGATTGACGAACCACAGCCCGCCGACCACGAGCAGCGCCTGTTCGAGCCCCGGCGGCAGGGCCGGCACCGCGCGCACGCCATCGGGCAGGGCCACGATGACGAAAGCCACCGCAACCGCCTGGACGATAAGGCGCGGCACCACCGGCAGCACACGGATATCATCGACCGCGCCGACGACGGCGAGCACCAGCGTCGCCCCGAACAGGACCGCAAGCCCCCGCAGGGAATCGCTGACGCCCGGAACGAACAGCCAGACGGCCAGGGCGGAGAGAAGAAGCGTCGTCGCGACAACCGCGATGCCGCCGCCCTGGGCGGTCGGCTCGCGATGGGACGAGCGCGCATTCGGACGGGCAAGCGCGTAGCGCAGGAGCAGCGGCCGCAGGAGAAGGATCAGAATTGCGCTAACCGCGATCGAGGCCAGCACCAGCAGCCCGCCGAGCCCGAAGAGAACCGGCCACGCCTGCCCCTCGTCGATCATGCCCCCACCTCGTTCACCCTCCTGACCGCCGGACGCGAAAAGCGATAGCGGCCGCCCGCTTGTCAAGCATCGGCATCACATGCTTCGTCGCCAAATGCCAGTAGACACAGGGCATTGTCCGGGCTGGCGCTGCGGAGCGAAGCCCGATAGGAATGGCGAACAGCAAGCTTCCCTCAGAATGGTGTGGCCACAACGATAGACCAATGATTCGATCGTTGAGATTCAGCTACCGCCGGCTACTGGTGATCGCCCACGATCTCGTAGCAACGGCGGCCGCCGTCCTGGCCAGTTTCTACTTTCGCTTCGAGGCAGCGGGGCTGACGGACCGCTGGCCGTGGCTGGTGCGCATTCTGCCGGCCTACTGCGTCTATGCGGCGCTCATCTACTGGAGCTTCGGCCTCTACCGCTCCAAGTGGCGATTCGCCTCGCTTCCCGACCTGTGGAACATCTTTCGCGCCGCCACGGTTCTCGCCGTCTCGCTGCTGATCCTCGATTACATCCTGCTGTCGCCGAAGGTCTATGGCGGCTACTTCTTCGGCAAGATAACCATCGTTCTCTACTGGTTCCTGCAGATGGCCTATCTCGGTGGGCCGCGCATCGCCTACCGGCTCTATCGCGACGTCCGCACCCAGCGGAAGGTCAAGGTCCTCGATGCCACGCCGACCCTGTTCCTCGGCCGCATGGCCGATGCCGAGGTCGTCCTCAGGAGCATCGAAAGCGGCGCGGTGCAGAAGATCTGGCCGGTCGAGATCCTCTCGCCGTCGGCCTCCGATCAGGGCCAGTCGCTGCGCGGCGTACCGGTGCGCGGCTATCCCGATGACCTCGAGCGCCGGGTGAAGGATCTCGAAATGCGCGGCACGCATATCGCCCGCGCCATTCTTCTGCCAAGTGCCCTCGAACAGCAGAACCATCCCGAGAAGACCCTGATGACGGCCCGCCGTCTGGGTATCGCCACCAGCCGCATGCCCTCCCTCGAGGAAGGCGGCGAGGCGCTCCGCCTGGCTCCGATCGACGTCGAGGACCTGCTGCTGAGGCCGAGCGTCAAGATCGACTACAGCCGGCTGCAGGATTTCGTCAGCGGCAAGGCGATCGTGGTGACCGGCGGCGGCGGCTCGATTGGCTCGGAGATCTGCGACCGCATCGTGACCTTCGGCGCCGCGCGCATCCTGATCCTGGAGAATTCCGAGCCAGCACTCCACGCGGTGCTGGAAAAGCTCAACGCGATGAAGAAGGACGCCCTAATCGAGGGCCGTCTCGCCGATATCAGGGACCGTTCCCGTATCTTCCGCCTGATCGAGGACTTCCGGCCGGATATCGTCTTCCACGCTGCCGCGCTCAAGCACGTCCCTCTTCTCGAAAGGGACTGGAGCGAAGGCATCAAGACCAATGTCTTCGGCTCGATCAATGTCGCCGACGCCGCCGTCGCGGCCGGTGCCTCAGCCATGGTGATGATCTCGACCGACAAGGCCGTCGAGCCGGTCTCCGTCCTCGGGGCGACCAAGCGGTTCGCCGAGATGTACTGCCAGGCGCTTGACGCAGACCTTTCGCGTCGCGCCAATGGCACCTGTTCGCCGATGCGGCTGATCGCGGTGCGCTTCGGCAATGTCCTCGCCTCGAACGGCTCGGTGGTGCCCAAGTTCAAGGCGCAGATCGAGGCCGGCGGTCCGGTGACGGTCACCCACCCGGACATGGTCCGCTACTTCATGACCATCCGCGAGGCATGCGACCTGGTGATCACCGCGGCGACTTACGCGGTCGGCGCCGACCGGGTGGAAACCTCGGTCTTCGTGCTCAACATGGGCCGACCAGTGAAGATCGTCGAGCTTGCCGAGCGCATGGTCAGGCTGAGCGGCCTCGAACCCGGCCACGACATCGAGATCGTCTTCTCCGGCGTCCGCCCGGGCGAAAGGTTGAACGAGATACTCTTCGCCAACAGCGAGCCGATCAGCGAGATCGGCGTCGAGGGCGTGGTCGCGGCCACCCCCGTCTGCCCATCGATCGAGGCCATGCTCAACTGGCTGAAGGCGCTGGAAGAGGGCATCTCCCTTGAGGAACACGCGGCGATCTACGGTGTCCTCCACGAGGCCGTGCCGGATTTCGGCGGCCAGCCGACGACCCATTAGAGCGGATCATCGTTCGACGGAATCGCCTGTCGGCGCGGTCTCCCGGCTTTGGCGAGGCCATCTTTCCCATCGCCTCAAGCCCTCGAGAAGGCGGATCGCGGGGCGTGGCCCGCCTTCACACCGCGCTCGGCGACCATGGCGAGCCCGACCAGCAGCCAGAACGTGATCCACTGCCAATCGGGATAGGTGATCAGGATCTCGTAATCGAACATGCCGCCGGCGAGCAGCGTGACCAGCATGCAGAACAGAGCCGCGCTGCCGGTCCTGCGCATGTGGCGGTAGGCCCAGTAGAGGCCGCCGCCAAACATCATCAGGAAGCCGACGAGCCCGATCACTCCGCCGCGGATCACCGCCGACAGCAGAAGGTTGTGGGGATGGGGAACGACCATCCCGTCATGCATGACGCGCACAATGTTGGCGAGATCGCCATAGCCGAGAACCGGTCGGTCGGCGGCCATGGACAGATACATGCCCCACAGCTCCGGACGGTAGCTGAGCCCGCGCTGCATCAAGGCCTCGCGGGAGGCTGGCACCAGCAACAGGACCGCCGCCACCAGCACCACAGCGGCGCCGATGAGGATCGCCGTCCGGCGCGAGCGCACCATCGCCAGGCTGAGCGTACCAACGGCACCGGCAAGAAGGGAGCCACGCGACTGTGTCATGAGCACCGCGAGGATCAGCGCGCCAACAGCCACGCCCATCGCGATCTTCTGCCGTCGGGTGAAGTCCCCGCAGACCGCCAGCGCCAGCAGTCCGACCGAGAAGATGGTGTAGGTCACGCTGACCGTGGTGGCGCCCTGATAATTGGCGAAGCCCAGTTTCGGCGCGAGGCGATAGGCCTCCAGCGCCGCCGGCGGCGGCGTCAGGACGACAAAGGCGACCATGTTCGTCACCGCGTTGATCGCCGCGATGCCGCCAACGAGGATGACGAGTTCGTCGATGAGAGCGGGGCGGCTGGCGGAAAGGCCGTCTGTGAGAAGCAAAAAGCAGACGATCAGGGCCGCGGGCGCAAGCAGGGAAACGGTCGAGGCGACGCCGGTCTTCTCAAAGAGTGCGGTCGAGACGAGCAGGCTCGCCACATAGATCAAGCGCGCCCAGATAGATGACGGAATTCGAGCCGCGGCGGCTCGCCGCCACGAAACATCTTCAACAGAAATTGAGGCACCAGAACGGCAATAAAAAAGGCAATCGGCACGTCGTTCTCATTGGAGTAAAGAATAAGCGCAAAAAGAACGAATAGAGAAACAAATATCGTCAAATCGAGTGAAATAAGACGCTTCAAAACCAACGATCCTTCAGCCCGAAATCGGCGCGCTTGCGCTCGAGAACGGGAGTTCCGCAAACCACACTATGGCTGATGCCGCTTGAGTCCCCGTATTCACAGCCGCGTACCAACTGAATCACGAGTGCGACCTGAATATCACACTCCCCGATGGGTCCACAGCATTCAGTCAGCAGGCCGTCTCCTGAGGCGCGGCGACCACAAAACCGGGTGGGACGGAGCCTAGCTCCCTCGCCATCCGCACCAATCCCGATCCCCTCAAAACGCATAAAACGCCTCGACGCCGTGCCAGGTAGTCGCCATCGCCCCCACCCCGCCCTCGGGCCGCGGAGCCGGCCCGATCTCGATGTCGCGGAGCAGATCGTTCACCTTGGCCGGATCGAAGACCCAGGCATAGGGCACGACATGGCCGAAACCGGCCTCCCGAATTCTCAGCGGCGGCGTGCCGATGTCGAAGCACACCGGGAACAGGCCGTTCTTGAGCGCGATCGACAGCGTGTAGCTGTATGTCTCTGGATAGACCGAGGGAAGCAGGAAAATGTCCGGTCGCTCCCTGCCGAGCAGCCCGTCGATCTCGGCTTCCTTGTACGGTCCCGCGATGCGAACATTGGGGAGCGCCGCGAGGTCCCTCAGCCGCTTCGCGTTGCCGTGGATCGAGAACTGCAACGGAAGTCCGCGCCGGTAGGCATCGGAAAGGAGCCCGCGGACGACGTGGAGCCCCTTGTGTTCGCCGAGATCGCCGAGGATGACGATCTTGCGCGGTGCACCCCGGTCAGTTGGCGTCCGTGAAGGAGGCGCAGGCGCCTCGCCGACCTCCGGATGCGGCCTGACGGTGAAGGTCAGGCCAGGCATCAGGTAGTGCGCCATACGGTCGGCAACGTCCGCGCTCGGGGCGAACAGCCGCCGGGCACCGCCGAGCAGATGCATGTACTTTGCCCGCCACGCGCCCACTTCGACCTTGCCGAACCGGGTGCCGCCGACCGAGACACAATGATTGCAATAGGCAACCGACCGCGTGTCGCAATAGGTGAGGCCAGGGTCGATCATCGAGATGCGCGGGCAGAGGGCAACATAGTCGTGGAAGGTGAAGTCATAGGCGATCCCGGCTTCGGCGAAGATCAACGGCAGTGCCTCGAACCAACCGTCGGCGTAGCCGACCAGCGAATGGACATGGGCATGACCGATGCCGAGATCGCCGAGTAGAGCCGCGCCATCCGCGACCGTATCGAGGGTCAGCCGGCGGCTTTCCCGATCCTGCCCTTGCGCCCCTATGGCTGAGATGGCCAGCGCCTCGCCCGAGCCATCTGGCCGGGCCCGAAAGCTGCGGATGCCCTCGCGCGCGAGCAGGCCGGCGAGTTCGTCCACGTGGCGCTCGATGCCACCGCCCCATCCGTGGTCGAGATGCAGGACGGCCTTGTCCAACGCCACGGCCTAGTCCCCCCGCTCCGACCGCCTGAGCGCGCGAAAGCAGCGGTGGGCCGCGATGTGCAGCCGGACATATCCAAGGAGAACGTTCACGGAATTGCGCCGAACTCCGTCCGCTTCCGTCTTCAGCGCCGCGTCCAGTTCGGCAAGGCGGGACGACAGGCGCGCGTCGCGCGATACATAATCGAAGAAGGAACGCCGCGCCTCCGCCGTGGCGGCTTTGGCCTCCACATAGGCCGTCTCCAGGGCCTCCGCCCTTGCTTCAGCCTCGGCGAGCCGGGCACGAAGATCGGCCTCGGATTCAGCGCTCAAATGCATCTCTCCCGTCGGCGCCGCCTGGGCATTCCGGGCGCCGCTTCCGCATAGGATACCGGCCTGCCGCCGTCAAACCTGTGGGTTGCCAGCGCGAAACGTCGACAGGATGCCGCCGAGCCGTCCGGCAGCCGCCGACAGACGCTTGCCGTTGAATGTGAGCGCGTAGAGCAAAACCTTCGCCACATGGCCGGCGAGGTCGGCGGCCCGGCTGTAGCGGCGGCCGAGCTTGCGCGCCATGTAGATCTCGGAGCGCTTCTTGTGGAAGTTAGTGCGCATGCGCACGCCGGCCGTCGGTCGGGTCGACTGGCCGATCGCATGGGTGGCGAGCGCATCGGAGACGAAGACCACCGGAGCGCCCCTCGCCCTCAGCCGCAGCGACAGGTCGTCATCCTCGTAATAAAGGAAGATGTTCTCGTCAAAACCGCCGATCTCGCGGAAGAGCTCGGCGCGGATCATGAAGGCGCCGCCGTCGACGAAGTCGAGGCAGCAATCGCCCACGATCTCGCGCTTCAACCCGAGCGGCAGGCGCGCGCGCGGCGTGAAGCGGCTGGAATCGTGGAACCACAGGCGCCCCTCGCCATCGACCGTGCGTGGCACCAAGACCTGTGCGTCCGGGTAGCGGTCCACCGCCGCGAACAATGCCTCGATCGCCCCTTGGCCAAGCACCACGTCGGGATTGATGAAAAGGATGAAGTCGGACGTCGCCCGCGCCGCGCCCTGATTGCAGGCCGTGCCGAAGCCGCGATTGACGTCATTGCGGATCAGGGTGACGTCGAAGCGCGAGACCGCGCCGGCAAGATCGTCTTCGCTGGCATTGTCGACGCAGATGATCTCGTCGACGCCCGAAAGCGAGTCCAGCGCCTGTCCGATGACCCCGGCGCTGTTATAGGCGACGATCACAGTGCTGAGGCTCGGCCGGCTCATCCGCGTCTCCGCGACCCGCTTTCCGCCCTCATCGGATCGGCGCCGACCGGCGGACAAGCGGCCCGATCCTATCGAACCGCTTCGCCGACAGCGGAAATTCCCGCCTCGGCGGCTATCTCATCCATGCAGCGCGTCAGGCTCTCCCGCCACGGCGGCAGGGCGATGCCCCAGTCGCGGGCGAGCTTGGTCGTGTCGAGCCGCGAATTGGCCGGTCGCGGCGCCGGCGTCGGATAGTCCGCCGTCGTGATCCGCTCGACCGTTGCCGACGGCAGGCCGAGGCGGCGCGCCTCTTCGAAGATCGCCTCGGCGAAGCCCGCCCATGTCGTCTCACCGCGTCCTGCCAGATGGTAGACGCCGCCGCGGTGGCCGATACCCTTCTCGTCAATCGCGCTTGCCAGGTCGAGCAGCGCCTCGCCGATGGCGGTCGCCGCGCTCGGCGTGCCGCGCTGGTCGGCAACGACACGGATCACGTCGCGATCGCCGGCAAGGCGCAGCATGGTGCGCACGAAATTGCCCCCGACCGGCCCATAGACCCAGGCCGTGCGCAGGATCAGCGCCTCCCCGCCGGCCGCCAGAATCGCTTCCTCGCCCTCCCGCTTGGTACGGCCATAGGCCGAGAGCGGATGGGTCGGATCGGTCTCGACGTAAGGCTCGGCCTTGGCGCCGTCATAGACGTAGTCGGTCGACAGATGGATAAGCGGAATGCCGGCGGCGGCACTCGCGCGGGCCAGGGCGCCCGGCCCTGTCGCGTTGATCGCGCGCGCTTGCGGCTCCTCGCTCTCGGCCTTGTCGACCGCGGTATAGGCGGCGGCATTGATCACCAGCCGCGGCGCGGTCCGCTCGAGCGCCGCCAGAACGGTATCGGGCTTCGCCAGATCGACATCCGGTCGGCCGAGACAGATTATTTCCATCGACCGGCGCGCCGCCGCCCGCTGCAGGGCCCGCGCGACCTGTCCGCTCTGCCCGATGACGAGGATCGGCGCGTCCCGGTCTGCCGGCATTACCCGGCCTTTTGCATCAGGCCGAGCCGCTCGCCGCGATAGACGGCCTTGCGCAGCGGCTCCCACCAGTCGCGCCGGTCGAGATACCAGCGGACCGTCTTTTCCAGGCCCGCCTCGAAGGTCTCGCGCGGCTGCCAGCCGAGCTCGCCACGCAGCTTGGCGCTGTCGATGGCATAGCGATGATCGTGGCCGGGACGATCGGAGACGAAGCGGATGAGCCCACGGCGCGCCGCGACCGCCATCCGCGACGATCTCGTCCACCAGGTCGCAGACCTTCTCCACCACATCGAGATTGGTGCGCTCCGAATTGCCGCCGATCATGTATTTCTGGCCCGGCCGCCCCTCGTGCATGACGTCGATCAGCGCCAGCGCATGGTCGTCGACGAACAGCCAGTCGCGGCGATTGCTGCCGTCGCCATAGACCGGAAGATCGATGCGCTCCAGGGCATTGAGGATCATCAGCGGAATGAGCTTCTCGGGGAACTGGTACGGCCCGTAATTGTTCGAGCAGTTGGTCAGCAGCACCGGCAGGCCGAAGGTCCGGTTCCAGGCGATGGCGAGATGGTCGGCGCCAGCCTTCGAGGCCGAATAAGGCGAACTCGGATCGTAGGGCGAGGCCTCGGTGAAGAAGCCTTCCGCACCGAGCGAGCCGTGCACCTCATCCGTCGAGACATGCACGAAGCGGAAGCCGTCCGCCGCCTCGCCCTTGAGACGATCGCGATAGGCGGTCGCCGCCTGCAGCATGACGCAGGTGCCGAGCACGTTGCTGGTCACGAAGGCGGCCGGATCCTCAATCGAGCGGTCGACATGGCTCTCGGCGGCAAGGTGGATCACTGCGTCCGGCTCGAAGCGCGCGAACACTTCGCTGACCGCGTCGCGGTCGGCGACATCGGCCTTGACGAAACGGTAGCCGGGCTTGTCGGCGATCGGGTCCAGCGACCTCGGATTGGCAGCATAGGTCAGCTTGTCGAGGTTCATCACCTCATAGCCGAGTTCGCCGACCAGGTGCCGGCAGACAGCCGAGCCGATGAAGCCGCATCCACCCGTTACAAGAACCTTCATCGCCAACGCCTCACACCTCTCTATCCGTGCCACTCGAAGGGGGACTGCGCGTCCTTCATCCGGGGCAACAGCTTGTCCTTGTCGGACAGGACCGCGCTCAACTCCTCGATCATCCAGTCGATCCCCAGGTCCGGATCGTTCCACAGCACACCGCTGTCGGACGCCGGCGCGTAGCCGCTGGACACCTTATAGATGACTTCGGTGTCAGGTTCGAGCGTCGCGAAACCGTGGGCGAATCCCACCGGAACGAAGAGCTGGCGCCAGTTCTCGGCGCTGAGCACAGCCTTGGCATGCTTGCCATAGGTTGGCGAGCCCCGCCTGATGTCGACAACCACGTCGAGCACCGCGCCGCGCACGACCCGCACCAGCTTGGCCTGCGCGTGTGGCGGCACCTGAAAGTGCAACCCACGGACCGTGCCCATGGTCCGCGACAGCGAATGATTGTCCTGGATGAAATCAAGATCGACCCCTGCTTCGGCAAGAGCCTTCTTGTTGTAGACCTCGGAGAAGAAACCGCGATCGTCGCCAAAGCGCCGCGGCTCGATCAACAGGACGCCGGGGATTTCAAGCTCGGTAACCTGCATAGCACCAATGGATTCCGCGACTATAAGATGTCGCGCGAGGGACCGGAACGCCCACAGGCTGCAGCGCCCTTGGCCCGAGCCTCCGCCCGATGCCGCCACTCGCCACCTCCGCGTGAACGCGTCTTCGGCATAGGCGGGGGGTGAGACCCTGTCAATCGCCGGCACTGAGTCGGACGGACGATCGGCCGGACGCCATCGAACGCACCTTTCACGCATGGCGGGTCGCATCGGGCGTACCCCCAAATCCACACCTTGCGATCATTGGAAATCAAGGCTTTGCAACGTTCCGCATGCGGCATGACGCATCGAGGCGGCTCGGCTTTTGATGTGGCACGCACGTGCATTGGATGGTACCACCCGCGCTATGGCCAAAACGGGCGACAAAACCAAATCTCTCGGCGGATCCTATCCACTGATCCGCAGACTGATGAGCGATACGGCGCGCCAATACGCGCCGCGCTATGCGGTCGCCCTGTTCTTCATGGCGATGGTGGCGGGCTCGACGGCGCTCATGGCCTGGCTGATGCGCGACATCGTCAACAAGATCTTCGTCGACCAGCGCGCCGACGAACTGGTGTTCATCGCGGTCGCGGTCATTGCCATCGCCCTCGCCCGGGGCATCGGCGCCTATGGCAGCGCGATCACCCTCAGCCGCATCGGCAACCGCCTTGTCGCGCGTGTGCAGGACCGGGTCTACAACCACCTTCTCGATCTCGGCGTCGACTATTACGACAAGTCCGGGTCGAGCCACATCATCAACAATGTGACGGTCAGCGCCAATTCGGCGCGCACGGTCCTCGAAACCCTTGTGACCAGCGCCGGGCGGGACTTCCTGTCGATTATCAGCCTGTGCGCGGTGATGATCATCCAGAGCCCGATCATGTTCCTCGCCACCCTGCTGATCGGCCCGCCGGCGGTGATCGGCGTCCAGCGGCTGCGCCGTCAGGTGCGCGACGTCGCCCGGGTGGAGGTGAGTTCCAACGCCAAGATCATCTCCGTCGTCCAGGAGACCGCGATCGGCATCCGCGTGATCAAGGCTTTCGTTCTCGAGCCGATCATGCGCGAGCGCATGAACGAAGCGATCGAGCGTGTCCGCGGCCTCGCCAACAAGCTCGCCGGCTTCGCCGCCCGCACCAATCCGCTGATGGAGACCCTCGGCGGCATCGCCTATGCCGGCCTGCTTCTGTGGGCGGGCTACGCCGCGATCTACCAGAACCAGAAGCCCGGCGCCTTCATCGCCTTCATCATGGCGCTGCTTCTCGCCTACGAGCCCGTCAAGCGCCTCGCCAACACCCAGGTGAAGCTTGAGCAAGGCATGATCGGCGTCCGGATCATGTACGAGATTCTCGACACCGAGCCGACCATGAAGGCCAATCGCGGCGGTCCGAAGATCGAGATCAGGGGCGGAGAGGTCGTCTTCGATCACGTCAATTTCGGTTACGATAACGACGTGCAGGTGCTGCGCGATCTCAGCTTCCACGCCGAGGCCGGCAAGACGACCGCCCTCGTCGGCCCGTCCGGTTCCGGCAAGAGCACGATGATGTCGCTGATCGAGCGTTTCTACGACGTCACCGACGGCCGGATCCGCATCGATGGGCAGGATATCACCACCGTCGACCTCGCCTCGCTCAGGGCGCAGATGGCTTTCGTCAGCCAGGACACCGCCCTTTTCAACGCCTCGATCCGCGAGAACATCCATTTCGGCCGGCCGGAAGCGAGCCTCGAGGAGGTCGAGCAGGCCGCACGCGACGCGATGGCGCACGACTTCATCGTGAACCTGCCGGAAGGCTACGACACCATGCTCGGCGACCAGGGCATTCGGCTCTCCGGTGGCCAGCGGCAGCGCCTCGCCATCGCCCGCGCCATGCTGCGCGACGCGCCGATCGTGCTTCTCGACGAGGCGACCTCCTCGCTCGATTCCGAATCCGAGCACCAGATCCAGGTCGCCTTCGACCGGTTGATACAGGGCCGCACGACCATCGTCATCGCCCATCGCCTGTCGACCGTCCTCCACGCCGACAAGATCTGCGTTTTGGTGGCCGGCGAGATCGTCGAGCAGGGCCGCCACGCCGAGCTTCTCGCCGCCGGTGGCCAATATGCACGGCTCTATCATCTCCAGTTCGAGCGGCCGGCCCAGAACGCGGCCGCCAGGGAGCGTGCCGAGGCGGCGAAGGAAGAGGCCGGCGAGACCGCCGCGCCGGAGGCTTCCGGTGACACGACGATCGCCGCCGAATAGCGCCGCCGCGCTCGCCAATTGCCGCGCGCCGGGGCGCATGCTACCGCCAGCGCCATGACCCGACCCGTCCTCATCGCCCCGTCCATTCTGTCCGCCGATTTCGCCAGGCTCGGCGAGGAGGTCCGCGCGGTCGACGCCGCCGGGGCGGACTGGATCCATGTCGACGTCATGGACGGCCATTTCGTCCCCAACATCACCATCGGACCGGGCGTGGTGAAGGCGATCCGCCCGCATACGGCCAAGCCCCTCGACGTCCATCTGATGATCGCGCCGGCCGATCCCTATCTCGCCGCCTTCGCCGAGGCCGGCGCCGACCGCATCACCGTCCATGCCGAGGCCGGTCCGCATCTCCATCGCTCGCTGCAGGCGATCCGCGCCCTCGGCAAGAAGACCGGCGTCTCGCTCAATCCCTCGACGCCACCGGACGTGCTCGCCTATGTGCTCGATCTCGTCGACCTCGTCCTCGTCATGAGCGTCAATCCCGGCTTCGGCGGGCAGTCCTTCATCCCCTCCGCGCTCGACAAGATCGCCGCCATCCGCGAGATGGTCGCCGGCCGCGACATCCTCATCGAGGTCGACGGCGGCGTCAGCGCCGACAATGCCGGCACGCTCGTCGAAGGCCGGCGTCGATGTTCTCGTCTCCGGCACCTCGGTCTTCGCCGGCGGACCCGACGCCTATCCGGCAACATCGCCGGGATCCGCCGCTCGGCGACCACCCTCGTCGCGTGACCGGGACCGACACGACACCGCTCGGCCAGCCCCTTCGCGATCGCGCCGTCGCCTATGGTCGCTTCACGACCGAAGAGTCGCGGCGTCCTGCGGCAGGCGTTCGGCTTCGGCCTCGGCTTCGGACTCGCTGACGGGCGCTCGCCCTCGTCGCCGACTGCCGCCTCCTCCACGCCCCCCTCGGCGACAGGCGCGCCATCGCGCTCGCTCTTTTCACCCTCGCGGCGGTGCTGGCCGGCTTCATTGCCCGCCTCCTCGGCCATCTCCTCCGCCTGCGGCGCAATTCCGCCCGGCTGGCCCTGATGCTGATCCTCCTGATGATCGGCACCGGCGGGCTCTCCGCCTTCTTCACTTTCGTCAATCTCTACATGAACGAGGTCCATTGGCACGCGCCGTTTCCGAGCATCCTGTGGTTCATCCAGACGGTCTACACCGCCATCTCGGCGGGCTACATTTTCGCCGTCATCGGCACGCGGCTGTTCCTGCCCTTCGGCCTCCTCGTCCTGTTCTGCGCCGCGATTGTCGCCACCCGCGACCGGCAGAGATTGTGACCGGAGACCCGGTCTGCTAGACCCCGTTCCGGCTCCCTTCCCAGACGAGGACGCTCATGATTCCGCGCTATTCGCGCCCCGAAATGACGGCGATCTGGTCGCCCGAGACGCGCTATCGCATCTGGTTCGAGATCGAGGCGCACGCGCTCGACGCCATGGCCGAGATCGGCATGGTGCCGAAGGAAGCCGCCCGCACGGTCCGCGAGCGCGGTGAGAAGGCCGTCTTCGACGTGGCGCGGATCGAGGAGATCGAGCGCGAGGTCAAGCACGACGTCATCGCCTTCCTCACCCATCTCGCCGAGATCGTCGGGCCGGAAGCGCGCTTCATCCACCAGGGCCTGACCTCTTCCGACATCCTCGACACCTGCTTCAACCTGCAGCTCGTGCGCGCCGCCGACCTGCTGCTGGCCGAGACCGACGCCCTGCTCGAGGCGCTGAAGCGTCGCGCGCACGAGCACAAGAACACGGTGATGGTCGGCCGCAGCCACGGCATCCACGCCGAGCCGACCACCTTCGGTCTCAAGCTCGCCGGCTTCTATGCCGAATTCGCCCGCGCCCGCCGCCGGCTCCATGCCGCCCGCGAGGAGGTCGTCACCGCCGCTCTTTCCGGCGCCGTCGGCACCTTCGCCAATATCGATCCGCGGGTCGAGGAGCACGTCGCCAAGGCGCTTGGCCTCCATCGCGAGCCGATCTCGACGCAGGTCATCCCGCGCGACCGCCACGCCATGTATTTCGCCACCCTGGCGGTCGTCGCCTCCTCGGTCGAGCACCTGGCGACCGAGATCCGCCACCTGCAGCGCACCGAGGTGCGCGAGGTCGAGGAATATTTCTCGCCGGGCCAGAAGGGCTCCTCGGCGATGCCGCACAAGCGCAACCCGGTGCTGACCGAGAACCTCACCGGCCTCGCCCGCCTGGTGCGCTCCAACGCCGCTGCCCGCCATGGAGAACGTCGCGCTCTGGCACGAGCGCGACATCTCGCACTCATCCGTCGAGCGGGTCATCGGCCCCGACGCCACCATCGCCCTTCGATTTCGCCCTGCACCGCCTTGCGGGCGTCATCGACAAGCTGGTCGTCTATCCGGAGGCGATGCAGGCCAATCTCGACCGCCTCGGCGGCCTCGTCCATTCCCAGCGCGTGCTTCTCGCCCTGACCCAGAAGGGCGTCAGCCGCGAGGACGCCTACGCATGCGTCCAGCGCCAGGCGATGCGCGTCTGGAAGGGCGAAGGCAACTTCCTGGATCTGTTGAAGACCGACGGCCAAGTGACTCAGGCGATTCCCGAATCCGAGCTCGAGGCCCTCTTCGACCTCGGCTACCACGTCAAGCACGTCGACACGATCTTCAGGCGTGTTTTCGGGAAATCAACAACCTGAGAACAACCTTTCGATAAGCTTTGGTCCCTATTCCGGATCGCCAAACAGGAAAGGACACGCCGATGACCGTGAAGCGCGCCACTTTCGCGGCCCTTGCCGCCGCGATCCTCCTCGCACCGGCCGCCGCCCTTGCCGAACTCCGCCGGTAACGCGCCAGGCGGACCGGTCAATATCCGGCTCCAGACTACCCTCGTCTTCAACGGCGCGACCGACACCCCCGAGGCCGAGACGGCCTTGCACCAGGCAGCACAGAAGGCCGTCTACACCATGGCCGCCGGGGAATGCGCGGTCATCACCACGGTCTTTCCCGGCGACTGCCGGCTTAAGCAGATCCAGGTCAGCTCGCGCACCATCACGCGCCGGCTGAATTCGTCAACGGCCGACGGCGTGACGGCGCAAGGAAGCTTCACCTTCGTCATAACGCCCTAGCGCCGGCACACCTGCCGACGAAGGTGCGAAGGCCGGGGCCTCTCGGGAGGTCGACGTGCTGCCTACTGCCGCTTGAACATGTCCTTGCCGAGCTGCGTCGCTCCGCCGCCGCTCGCCTGCTGGTAGGCCAACACCCAGTTGGTGACGATCATCATCGCGTTGGCGTCGTAGTAGCCGCCCCAGGCGGTCACCGAGTTGCAGTTCTGGTTGGCGTTGTTCCATTGCACCGACCAGGCAATCGTATTGCCGTTGATGAAGCCGGTGAGCGGATAAGGCGTCCCCTGGCACTGGAAGCCAGGCGCGTTGTTGACATAGGTGCCGCTGATCGTGCCGTTGGCCATCAACGAGAACGACATGACCGAGCCGTTCTGGTTCACCCAGGACGATGCCGTCGCCAGCGCATTGTCTTGCGCCACGGCAGCGGGGGTCGCCGTCAGGATACCGGCTACGATGCCAGCCACGAAGGCCAGCGCTAGAGTGAATTTTGAAGGCTGCGTCCGCATGGATCCGATCCTCCGTGAAGAAAGCGGGCAGCGCCGATGGCGCGCCCGAGGATCAGATTAGGCGTCGTCCCGAGAAATCTCAACCTAAGGTTATATTCCTGCCTGTAACGCGACTATAACGTTAGGCAGGTGAAGCAAGCGACGAGCGGCGTCTGCGCCGTCATCGACAGCTCGATCGGCGCACAAGCCGACAAGCCCGCTCGCCGAACCCGGCTGGCCCGGTCATGCGGCGGGAGACAAGGCGCCCGAACGGAACAGAAGGCCGGCAACAGCGGCGCCGACCAGCGGCGCGACAATGAACAGCCAGAGTTGCGCCAGCGCCTTGCCGCCGACAAGAAGAGCCGGGCCCAGGCTGCGCGCCGGATTGACCGACACGCCCGTCACGTTGATGCCGACGATGTGGATCAGGACCAGCGTCAGGCCGATCGCGAGCCCGGCAAAGCCAGCCAGATGCGTCGGCGTGCTCTTGCGGGTTACGCCGAGGATGGTGACCAGGAAGACGAAGGTCGCCACGACCTCGAACACCGCCGCCGAGGTGAGATTGTACTCACCGAGATAGCCCTGCCCCCAGCCATTGGCGCCGAGGCCACCGTCCCAGCCCGATGCCTTGCCCGACATGATCAGCCACAGCACCGCCGCCCCGGCGATCGCGCCGAGACACTGGGCGATGACATATCGGACGAAATCCCCGACGCTCATCGCACCGGCGACGAGCACTCCGAAGCTGACCGCCGGATTGACGTGGCATCCCGAGATGGGCCCGATCGCGTAGGCCATGGCAACGATCGCCAGGCCAAAGGCGAAAGCGATGCCGAGCACCCCCACCGTCGTCATTCCGACGGACGGGCCGGCGATGACCGCCGCACCGCAACCGAAAAAGACAAGCACGAACGTTCCGATGAATTCCGCAAATGCCTTGTTCACGGGTCGCCTCCCAAGCGCGAATCAGCGCCGCGCCAGTCTACGCTCGCCGCAACAAGGCCGCGACGGCCTGTCGCGCGTCGCCGTCACGCTGACGATCTGATGAAGACGCCCGACTAGCGCTGGATCTCGGCGCCGCGCTCGGTGAGCATCGTCTTGACGCCCTGGCCGAGATAGGCCTGATCGGTCGCGATCGCGATGAAGCGATAGCCAAGCTCACGAAACTCGGCGGCGCGGCCGCCGCCCCAGGCAAAGGCACCGACAATCTTGCCCGCCGCCAGCGTACGCTCGGCGATCAGGCGGATCGGCTGATCGACCAGGGCATCGCCCGGGGCGACCTTGGCCCCGTCCGACAGAGTTAGCGACAGGTCGGAGGGCCCAACGAAAATGCCGTCGATGCCTTCCACCGCGAGGATCGCATCGAGCGAATCGAGCGCCTGCTTGGTCTCGATCATGGCGAAGGTCAGCGTCGCGCCGTTGGCGATCTTGAGCTGCTCGGCGGCGTCGATCTCGAAGATTGTCTGCGCCCTCAGCGGTCCCCAGCTCCGCTCGCCGATCGGCGGATATTTCGCCGCCGCAACGAAGGCCCGCGCCTCCTCGACCGTATTGATCATCGGCGCGATGATCGCCTCGGCGCCCATGTCGAGCGCCCGACTGACCATGCCATTATCGCCGACCATGACCCGCACCGCCGAGGGCTTGCCGGAAAGCGCCACGCCGCCGATGGCCCGCATCGTCGAGACCGGATCGTGCAGGCCGTGCTGCATGTCCATGGTCACACAGTCGAATCCGCCGCGCGCGCACAATTCCGCAACCAGCGGCTCAGGCAGGGTGCTCCATGCCGTGTAGACGCAGTCTCCGGCGCGTAACCGGTCTGCCAGCGAGGGCCTAGGCAAGACGGTTCATCCGGTTCGCGTTCAGCCGTCGCTGCCGATCTGCGCGATGGCCTGGGCCATCAGCTCTTCCATGGTGCGGCGGATCTGGTGGTCCGACTGCTGGACACCGCCGGCGTCGAAATCGCCGCGGACCTTGCGGAACACGTCCTCGTCGCCTGCCTGCTCAAAATCAGCGGCCACCACGCTCCGGGCATATTCCTCGGCCTCGGCACCCGATTTGCCGAGCAATCCCGCCGCCCAGAGCCCAAGCAGCTTGTTGCGCCGCGCTTCCGCCTTGAACCGCAGTTCGGCGTCATGCGCGAACTTGTTCTCGAAAGCGTCTTTGCGTTTATCGAATGTGGTCATGCGGAAGCTCCTTCTGCCGCCCTTGGGGGCGACCGCAAGCGGCCCTTGCATATCCCGCGATATCAACTAAATCAACGACCGTGTCCCCTGACAATCCGTCACTACACAGGATGTATGACCGGAACCGTCATTGTGCATCCGAGGACGATCGAATATGGTCTCGGCACGGGCAGCTGTCTGCCCTATGAGTTCGGGCTTAGTCCTTTGATACGACTTGTTTTTACAGTCGGAACCCGACCTTATGGACTTCCTCAAACCACGGTATGTGCCCATAAATCGTCGTCGGCGCATCTATGAAGGCAAGGCCAAAATCCTCTTCGAGGGGCCTGAGCCG
>CAWEUR010000037.1:0-32645 GCA_963812285.1 uncultured Alphaproteobacteria bacterium
GGATCGTGACCTTGGCCGGCCCCTTCTTGTCAGACCCGCCGCCATTCTTGGTCGGACCGTATTTGTCGAAGCGATAGGCGCGAAGGGTCATGCCAAGCGCGAACTCGGCCGCCTGGGCTGGCGTCACGGCCTCGCCATCGGGGCGCTCAAGCAGAACCGTCACCGTCGCGCCGCGGGTCAACGCACCCATTGCCGCGCCGCCAAGACGCGCCCAATCGTAGGTGCTGAGCACGCCCGGCCTGCCCATACCGATTACCACGACGCGATCGACGTCGGTGCCGGCCGGCGCCAGCAGATCGAGCGTTGCCGCGGTCTTGCCCTTGAACTCGGTCGCCGCGGCCGCACGGGCGAGAACATCGGCGATGCCAAGAGCCTCCGCCTGGCTGCCGATGGTGTCGATTTCCGCCGCGAAAACGACCACAGATCCGCGCGGCTTCCTGCCGGCCTTGGCGAAGGTGATGGTTGCGAAATCGGTCATGGGAAGGGATACGTCCTGTTGGTGAGCCGGAATGGAGCGGGTGAGAACCGGATGGGCGGCCGCCACTGTTCACAAGAGGAAGGTTCTTGGCAAGCAACGATTGTCCCCGAATTGGCTGAATCCGCCGCATTGGCTGTCGTCGGAATTCTGGCGGACTGCCCTCCTTCGCGCAATGCGCCAGCCTGACATATTGCGTGATCATCAGTTCCGTCCATAATCCGGCCACGCCGCAGCCCCAGACGAGACCGCATGAAGCTGATAGAGCGCTACATCTTCCGCAGGGTCCTTGCCGGCTTTCTATTGAGCTTCATCGCTCTGTCGGTGATGGTCTGGTTGGCGACGGCACTCGATCAGTTCAACCTGGTCACCGAAAAGGGGCAGAGCATTGCGCTGTTTCTCAGCGTGACGCTGCTCCTGCTGCCGGCGCTGGTTGTGGTGATCTGCCCCGTCGCGCTGATGGTCGGCGTCGTCTACGGGCTCAACACGCTCAACAACGATTCCGAACTCGTCGTCATCAATGCAAGCGGCGCCTCGCAATGGACGATCCTCAGGCCGATTTTGGCGGTTGGGTTGCTGGTGACGGCGGCGATGGCCTCGGCGACACTCTATTTCTCGCCCCTGGCGCTGCGCACATGGGACCACATCGTCACCGACATGCGCAGCAGCATCATTTCCAGCGTGCTGCGCTCCGGCACCTTCATGACGATCACCGACGGGCTGACCTTCCACATCCGTGACCGGTCGGCGGACGGCACGCTCGAAGGCATCTTCATGTTCGACGATCGCGAGCCGGATGCCTCGCTGACCTATCTCGCCCAGAAGGGCAACATCGTCGACGGTCCGCTCGGCCAGTTCCTGACCATGAACAATGGCACCATCCAGCGGCGCAGCAAGAAGGACAACACCATCTCGATCGTCGACTTCACCTCCTATGCGATCGACCTGTCGAACTTCTCGAGCCCGGCCCAGACGCCGGATGTGCGGCCGAACGAGCGTACCACCTCCTACGTCATTCACCCCGATCCGCAGGACCGCTATTTCCAGCAATATCCGGGCAAGTTCCGCGCCGAGTTGGTGGACCGGCTGACGACGCCGCTCTACGCGCTCGTCTTCGCGCTGGTGCCTCTCGTTTTCCTCGCGCAGGCCGGGACGACCCGCCAGAGCCGCGCGGTCAGCATCTCCGCCGCCCTGTGGATCACGATCGGCCTGCGGGCGATCGGCTTCTTCATGCCGGGAAAGGTGGAGGAAAGCGCCGGCTATGTTCCGGTCATGCTGGGCGTGCCCTTGCTGACGGCGATCCTCTGCGTCGGACTGATCCTGCTGGCCGTCCAGCCGCGGCCGCCGGAATGGCTCGTCGGCATAAGCGAGAAGATCTTCCGTCCGCGCCGCAAGGCCGGCCCCAACATGGCGACAGCCGGCTCGTCGGCGGGAGGGCGCCGATGATCGGACGCACCCTCGCGCTCTATTTCGCCGGCCGGTTCACCAAGATGGTCATTGGCCTGTTCCTGTTCAATCTGGGCCTGGTCGGGGCAATCTCCTTCATTGACGTCTTCTCGCGCGCGCCGTCGGGACCCGGTTTCCACCCCTGGCGGCTGGCGGCTGCCCTTCTGCTGCGAGCGCCGAGCGTCGCCGAGGAGACCCTCCCCTTCGCGGTGCTGTTCGCCGCCATGGCCGCCTTTGTTAGCGCCAATCGGCGGCTCGAGGTGGTCATCGCCCGTGCCGCGGGCGTGTCCGCCTGGCAATTCCTGCTGCCGGCCTGTCTCGTCGGCGTGCTTTGCGGCGCGCTGGCGACCTTCGTCTATAATCCGATCGCCTCCTCGCTCCTGGCGGAGGCGACCATCCTCAGGGCGACGGCGCAGGACAATCCGACGCTGCAGGCGGATGCCGGCAGCGGCCCGGTCTGGCTGCGCCAGACGACCGGCGACGGCCGCGATTCCATCATCGGGGCGGCCCAGTCCTTCGCCCAAGGCACACGGCTCGCCGGTGTCACGGCCTTCGTCTTCGACAAGACCGGCCGCTTCATCGAACGAGTTGACGCATCGCGCGGCCAATACGCCAAGTTCGAGTGGCGCCTGACTGACGCGACAGTGACGGCACGGAACCAGACACCGCGAAATCTGGCGACCTATGTTCTCCCGACAACACTGACGCCGGCTCAGGTTCGCCAAGGCTTTGAAGCCATTGATACAATTCCGTTCTGGTCGCTACCCTCGCTGATCAGCGCGGCCAAACGGGCTGGCGTTTCTCCGATCGCCTACCAACTTCGCTACAATTGGTTGTTGGCGCGTCCGATTTTGTTGTTGGCAATGGTGCTCATAGCGGCCATCGTGTCCTTACGATTCTCGCGTTCTCAGGATCTTAGCCGTATGATTTTGGCTGGCGTGGCCATTGGCTTCGTGCTTTATGTGCTGACGAAGGTTGCTCGAGACTTGGGGAGCGGCGGAATTGTGCCGCCGGTGATCGCAGCGTGGTTGCCGGCTGTTGTGGCAATTTTGATCGGGGGAACAGTCCTCCTGCATTTGGAGGACGGTTGAATATGGACGCCATCTTGCGCCCTATCTACCGAAATTCGTTGCTTTTCCGCAGCTGTGCGCTGGCGTTTGGCGTATTGGGCTTCGTCCTGCTTGCGAACGGCTCCGGCCGGGCGCAGGAGACCGCGCAGGCGTCGGCTGACAGCAGCCTCGCTCCCGGCGGGCAAATGCTCGTTGAAGCCGATCAGATCGTCTACGACTACGACCACAATCAGGTCTCGGCTGTCGGCAATGTCGTGATCTATCAGCAGGGCTATACGCTCCAGGCTGAAAAGGTCACCTACTTCAAGCAAAACGGCCGCCTGATCGCCTCCGGCCACGTCAAGGTCGTCGACCCGACGGGCACCGCCTTCTACACTGAGCAGTTCGACGCCACCGACAACTTCCGTGACGGCTTCATCGGCACGCTGCGCGTCGAGACCCCCCAGAAGACGCGCTTCGCCGCCGCCCACGCGGAACGGTCGAACGGCGAGATCACGACTTTCTATCAGAGCGTCTACACGGCCTGCGAACCCTGTAAGGAGCACCCCGAAAAGCCGGCGCTATGGCAGGTGAAAGCCGCCAAGATCATCATGAACCACAAGAAGAAGATGATCTATTTCCACAACGCCAGGCTGGAGTTCTTCGGCAAGCCGGTTGCCTATTTCCCCTATTTCTCGACGCCCGATCCGTCGGTCAAGCGCAAGAGCGGCTTCCTGCAGCCGGGCTACAGCTATTCGAAGAAGCTCGGCTGGGGCGTCTCGATCCCCTATTTCTGGGCTCTCGCACCGAATTATGACCTGACCTTCACGGCGACGCCGCTGACCCGCCAGGGTGTCCTCGGCGAGGTCGAGTGGCGCCATCGGCTGTCCAACGGGCAGTACACAGTCAAGATTGCCGGCATCCACCAGGGCGACAGCGCAGCGTTCCTCGATTCGTCCAGTGACTACACGAGCGACTGGCGCGGCGGCGTGCGGACCGCGGGCGAATTCAATCTCAGCCCTTACTGGACATACGGCTGGGACATCACGGCCTCGACCGACAACGCGTTCACAAAGAACTACAAGGTCCTGAACAGTGACGATTTCGATCACGACGTCATTCGTTCATCTGACAGGCCTGCGTGACCGCAACTATTTCGATGCGCGGCTTTACCATTTCGAGAAGCTGTCGGACTCCCCTTCGTCCAGCAAAGGCTTCCAGCTTGCCGCTCTACCGGTCATCGACCGCAACATCATCTTCGACCAGCCGGTTCTCGGCGGTCAGTTGTCGATGAACCAGAACTTCGCGCTTCTGACGCGCAACAATGACGACACCTTCACCATTCCGGGCAACTCGTCGACGTTCTATCGTGGTGTCGCCGGGACCTATGCCCGCGCGACGACCGACGTCGAGTGGCAGAAGCGCTTCATCGGCCCCAACGGCCAAGTGGTTACGCCCTTCGCCTATGTGCGCGGCGATTCCTTCGCGCTGGATAACAGCGCCACGGCGGCCGCCCTCACGGGTGACTCGACGGCCTATCGCGTGATGCCGGCAGTCGGCTTCGACTGGAGCATGCCGATCCTCGCCCGTATCGGCGCGACGTCGCACATCATCGAACCGAAGATTCAGTTCATCGCCCGTCCGAACGAAACCTATGCCGGCTCGCTGCCCAACAACGACGCGCAAAGCCTCGTCTTCGACGATTCGACCCTCTTCGCCCGCGACAAGTTCTCAGGTTACGACCGGGTCGAAGGCGGAACGCGGGTCAATGCCGGTCTGCACTATCTGGGGCTCTTCCCGAATGGCTACTCGGTCGATGCGCTGGTCGGCCAGTCCTATCTGATCGCTGGCCAAAATTCCTTCGCGGCGCCGGACCTTGCTGCCACCGGGATGTTCTCGGGCCTACAGGACGACGTCTCCGACGTCGTTGCGCGTATCGCGCTCGACAATGGCAAGAACATGCGTCTGACCGCCCGGGGCCGCTTCGACCACAACACCGGCGACGTCAATCGCGGCGAGATCATCGGGTCCATGGTCCATGGTCCCTTCACCGGCTCGTTCGGCTATCAGTATCTGCGCAACGATCCGAGCACGGGTCTGAAGAATTCCACCTCCGTCCTCAAGACCAATGCTTCCTACGCGCTGACCGATTCCTGGCGGGCCGTGGGCAGTATGACCTACGATCTGACGGCGGATGCGCTCGCAGAAGACAGCTTTGGCTTCGCCTTCCAGAACAGCTGCCTTACGCTCGGGCTGACCTATGCCGAAAAGCGCGACACCTCGACGCAAAACGTGACGGATCAGACGGTCACCCTCAAGCTCGCGCTGCGGACGCTCGGCGGTACCGAGTACACGGCCGACGTCGCGCCGCTGTTGAGCGGGTCGAATTGATCCGGCATCATCGTTTCGCCCGAATTCCCCGCTTGATCACGACTGCATGGACCTGATGTTCGCGTTAGGTTAGCCTTGCATGAGTGGGCGGCGATCGAGACGAACTCATATCGGTCGATAAGAACTCAGCGGCCAGCGTGAGAGGAAATGAAGACGATGCCGCGCGTGATGCGTCCCCTTTTGATCATCGCCTTGATCGGCGGGTTTTCGGCGTTCCTCGCCCCGGCAATAGCCGTGGCGCAGACCACGATCAAGGTCCTGGTCAACGACACCCCGATCACGACCTATGACATTGCCCAGCGCGCGCGGCTGATGGCGCTTGCCGGAGAAAAGGGCGGATCAAGTGCGGCAACCGAACAGCTGATCAACGAGGCGCTCGAACTCCAGGAAGCCAAGCGTCACGGCATCACCGTTTCCGACGCCCAGGTCAACCGCGCCTTCGAGACGATCGCCGGGAGGCTGAAGCTGAGCACCAAGCAGTTCGCTGGCGCCCTGCGTAGCCGCGGCGTCGCCGCGGACACACTCAAGGTGCGGCTCAAGGCGCAGATCGCCTGGCAGCAGCTCGTCAAGGCGAAGATCCAGCACGACGCGGCCGTCAAGCCTTCCGACGTGACGGCCGCCCTGCTCGCCAAGGAAGGCAGCCCGAACAAGATCACCACTACCGAGTATACGCTGCAACAGATCCTCTTCGTCATACCGAAGAGCTCGTCCGCGGGCTATATCGCCCAGCGCAGGCGCGAGGCCCTGGCCTATCGCGGCCGCTTCAAAGGGTGTGACACCAGCATCGCCGAGGCCAAGAAGCTGCGCGACGTGGTGGTGCGCAATATCGGCCGGCGCGCCGCCGCCGATCTCACCGGTCCCCGCGGCGAGGAGGTCAAGAAGACCCCCGTTGGAAAGACTACGGGTCCCGCGAAGGTCGACAATGGTTACGAGCTGATCGCCGTGTGCGGCACGCGCGACATCCAGTCGGACGCGGCGGCACGGGCGAGCGTCGAGAACAAGCTGGCGTTCGAGCAGAGCAAGGACATCGGCAAGGACTACCTGAAAGAGCTTCGCAGCAAGGCCATTATCGAGAAACGTTGAGGCAATCGTGGACACGCGCGAGGTCGGCCCGACCCTTCCGCTGGCTCTGACGATGGGAGAGCCGAGCGGCATCGGTCCGGACATCGCGATTGCCGCCTGGATGCGTCGCAGGGAGTTTGCCCTCCCCCCATTCTACTGCCTTGCCGACCCGGCGCTGCTTGCGGCACGCGCAGCATCGCTCGGCGTCAACTGCCCAATCGAGGAAGTCGCTCCGCCGGAGGCGGCTGGTCGTTTCGATCTGGCTCTACCGGTCGTCCCCCTCAATGCGCCGGTAAAGGCCGTACCCGGCCACCTCGACATCGAGAACAGCCCGGCGGTGGTCGAGGCCATCGCCCGCGGCGTCGGCGACATCCGCTCCGGCCTGGCGGCCGCGGTCGTCACCAATCCGATCCACAAGAAGGCGCTCTACGAGGCCGGGTTCACCCATCCGGGCCACACGGAATTCCTCGGCACGCTTTCCGCCGCCTGGACCGGTCAGCCCAGCCGCCCGGTCATGATGCTCGCTGGCCCACGGCTCAAGGCCGTGCCGGTGACGATCCACATTCCCGTCCGCGCGATCGCGTCAACATTGACCGAGACGCTGATCGTCGAGACCGGACGCACGGTGGCGAACGACCTGCGACGTCGCTTCGCCATCCCGGCGCCGCGGCTGGCCGTCGCCGGCCTTAACCCGCATGCCGGCGAGCAGGGCTCGATCGGCGACGAGGACGAGCGGATTGTGCGGCCGGCCGTGGCGGCGCTTCAGGCAGAAGGAATCGCCGCGCGCGGACCACTTTCCGCCGATACGATGTTCCATCCGGCGGCGCTGGAGCTCTGCGACGCGGCGCTGTGCATGTATCACGATCAGGCGCTGATCCCGGCCAAGACCCTCGCCTTCGCCGAAACGGTCAACGTCACGCTTGGGCTCGCTTTCGTGCGCACCTCGCCCGATCACGGAACGGCGCTAGACATTGCTGGATCCGGAAAGGCGAACCCGGCGAGCCTCGCTGCTGCCCTGTGCCTGGCCGCCGAACTCTGCCGCAACGAAGCCATGGCATGAGCCATATCGACGATCTCCCGCCGCTTCGCGAGGTGATCGCGCGGCACGGGCTGACGGCGCTGAAGACACTCGGCCAGAATTTCCTGCTCGATCTCAACCTGACGGCGCGCATCGCCCGCGCCGCCGGCGACCTCGCCGGGGTGACCGTGATCGAGGTGGGGCCCGGTCCGGGCGGGCTGACGCGGGCGCTGCTTGCCGCCGGCGCCTCGCGCGTCGTCGCCATCGAGCGCGACCGGCGCTGCCTGGACGCGCTGGCCGAGATCGCCGCGCATTATCCGGGCCGCCTGGAGATCGTCCCGGGCGATGCGCTCAAGACCGACATGGCGGCGCTGGCGAACGGCCCCACGAGGATCGTCGCCAACCTTCCCTACAATATCGCGACGCCGCTCCTGATCGGCTGGCTGCGAGGCCGAACCCTGGCCACCCTATTTCGAATCCCTGACGCTGATGTTCCAGCGCGAGGTGGCCGAACGGATCGTCGCCGCGCCGGGCTCCAAGACCTATGGGCGGCTCGCAGTGCTGGCGCAGTGGCGCTGCGCCGCGCAGCTCCTGTTCGACATCGATCCGCGCGCCTTCACCCCGCCGCCCAAGGTGACGTCCTCGGTGGTGCAGCTCGCCCCGCGTGCCGCGCCGCTTGCCTGCAATACGAGCGCACTGGAGCGCACGACCGCCGCCGCCTTCGGCCAGCGGCGCAAGATGCTGCGGCAGAGCCTGAAAACGCTCGGCGTCGATGCCGGCGCGCTCCTCGCCGCGACGGGCATCGAGCCAACCCGACGGGCGGAAGAGATCGACATCGCCGGCTTCGTCGCGCTGGCGAATGCCGCCGAGCGCCTGCGATCGGGCTGAGTCCCGCCGTCAGCCGCTACGAAGCAGCCGGTCGATGAAATCGGGCATACCGGAGAGCCGCGCACGTTTGTGGCGCTCGGCCTGAAGGATCGAGCGAACAGTGTCGAGCGATTCGCCAAGATCGTCATTGACCACGACATAATCGTACTCGGTCCAATGATCGATCTCGGACCGGGCGTTGGTCAGGCGCTCTTCGATGTTCGTGTCCTCGGCGCGGCGCTCGAGCCGCGCATGCAGCTCGGTCATCGCTCGGCGGCAGGATGAAGATCGAGACGACGTCGTCCGGCATGGCGCGCAACCAGCTGCTGGCTGCCCTGCCAGTCGATGTCGAAGAGCACGTCGCGTCCCCTGGCCAGCGCCTCCTCGACCGGCTCGCGCGGCGTCGCGTAGAGATTGCCGTGCACCTCCGCCCATTCGAGCAGGTCGCCATTGTCGCGCATGCGGGTGAAGCGCGTCGCGTCGACGAAGTGATAGTGGATGCCCTCGATCTCGCTGGCGCGGCGCTGGCGCGGTCGTCACCGAGATCGACAGGAAGAGGTTGTCCTTCTCCTCCTGGAGAAGGGCGCGGGCGATCGACGATTTGCCGGCGCCGGATGGCGACGACAGCACCAGCATCAGGCCACGCGGGCCGACGGATCGCCTCGGCTCATCGGTTACTCCAGATTCTGGATCTGCTCGCGCAGCTGGTCGACCACCGCTTTTAGGTCGAGACCGATCGCCGTCAAGCCGCGATCGTTCGATTTGAGCAAAGCGTGTTCACTTCGCGGTTGAATTCCTGGGCCAGGAAGTCGAGCCGGCGGCCGACGGGACCGCCCTCGTCGAGCAGGGCGCGGGCGGCGGCGACATGGGCGTCGAAGCCGGTCGATCTCCTCGCGGATATCGGCCTTGGTGGCGAGCAGCACAGCCTCCTGGTGCAGCCGGTCGGGGTCGAGCGCCGGTGCCGCGTCGAGAAGCGTCGCGACCTGCTCGGCAAGCCGCGCGCGGATCGCCTCCGGCGTGCGGGCCGGCGATGCCTCGGCGGCCTCGGCCAGTCTCGCGATCTCGTCCAGCCGGGCACGCAGGATCGCGGCCGATCGCCGTCACCCTCGCGCGCCCGCATGGCGGCGAGATCGGCAAGCGCAGCGTCGAGATCGGCCAGTAGCGCCGCGTCGAGCGCCGCGCGCGCCGCCTCGTCGAGTCTCGTCCTCGGCGACCTCGACGACGCCGCGGATCGCCAGGATGCCGTCGAGCGTCGGCGGCTGCGGCATCGATCCGTTCGCGCGATGCGTCTCCATCGCTGCGAGGACCGCGGCGAGCGCGTCCTCGTTGATGGTGAGGCGACTGGCGGCCGGTTTCGCGCTGCGACGCGTCAGCGTCGCCTGGACGTTGCCGCGCGCCAGGTGGCTCGCGCACACGTTCCCGCGCCGGCTGCTCAAGCCGTTCGAATCCCGGCGGCAGCCGAAAACGGACATCGAGCCCTTTGCCGTTGACGCTGCGGAGTTCCCAGATCCAGCGAAAGCCTTCGCCGCCGCCATCGGCGCGGGCGAAACCGGTCATGCTGATGGAGCGACATGCTCGATCATGCCCCCTGAAGTCGCCGCGCACGGCGCCGCATCGCGCCGTCAGCGTCGGACGCACGGCCACTGGGATCAGCCGGCCTGCCTCCGGTGGGCGGCAAGGCCAGCGGCTGCGTTCGGATCGGCCGCCGGTGCCGCCGTCTGGCGCTCGCCGCGTCCGGGTCGCCGACGCGCGTTGCTGTTCGCCTCCCGCCAGCGGGCGACGTTGCGCAAGATGCTCCTCATAGGTCTCGGCGAAGGCGTGTCCGCCCGAGCCGTCGGCGACGAAGAAGAGATCGCGGGTGCGCGACGGATTGGCGACCGCCTCGAGCGAGGCCTCGCCCGGATTGGCGATCGGCCCCGGCGGCAGACCGTCGATCACATAGGTGTTGTAGGGCGACTGCGTGTCGAGGTCGCCCGGGTCAGCACGTAGCCGGACGGCTTGCCCTTGCCGCCGAACAGCGCCATAGATCACCGTCGGGTCCGACTGCAGGCGCATGTTGCAGCCTGAGCCGGTTGATGAAGACGGCGGCGACGCGGCTGCGCTCGTCGGCGAGCGCCGTCTCCTTCTCGACGATCGAGGCAAGCATGACCAATTCATCGATGGACTTGATCGGCAGATCCGGCGCGCGCCGGCTCCAGATGTCGGTCACCACCCGGTCGCGGTCGCGCCGCATGCGCGCGAGCAGGTTCTTGCGGGTGTCGCCGCGGCTGAACTTGTAGGTCTCCGGCAGCAGCGTCCCCTCCGGCGGCACCTCGGCGAATGTCGCCCGACAGCATGTCGTCCTCGATTGAGGCGGTCGACGATCTGCTGCGCTGGTCAGGCCTTCGGGGATGGTGATCGAATAGAGGATGCCCCTGCCCGACGACCATGGAGTCCATGATGCTCGGCCATGCTGGCATGGGCCGGAATCAGGTATTCGCCGGCCTTCAGATTGGCCTGCTGCTTGTTCAGCCAGACGCCGGCGATAAACAGCCACTTGCTCGAAATGGCGCCGTTCTCTCTGCAGCTGGTCGGCGATGGCACGCAGGTCGGCGCCGCTTCGGCACGGTGATGGTGCGCGCCTGTTCGAGGCTGCTCGGCCGCTCGAACTTGACACTTGCCGATGAACAGCGCGCCGCCGATGACGACGGCGCCGACGACCACCATGGTGATGACGAAATTCAGGAAGACGACCACCGGATGACGAACGGCCCGCGAGCGCGGCGGTGGCGGCGGCACCGGCTCCGGCTGCAGCGCCTCCGTCGGGCTCTTCGGGGTGACGCGGCCAGTCTGGGTCGCTGAAAGGCGCGCCGACAGTGCCGTGACATCGTCGGCTGGCACGTTCGGTCTCAAATCGGTCATCGAGTCCGTCTCTGTCCGCGAATCCGCTGTGTTACCCGCCGTTTCCGGCGACTGTAGCATCGAATATGGCCAAAGAGGGATAGACCGTCACGCAATCAGGCGTGACGGCTGAAAACCAGCGATGCGTTGGTCCCGCCGAAGCCGAAGGAATTCGACAAAGCGAGGTTGATCGTCTTCGGCTTCGGACGATGCGGCACGAGGTCGATGGCGGTGGTCACCGACGGATTGTCGAGGTTCAGCGTCGGCGGCAGCGATGCCGTCGCGCATGGCGAGCAGCGAGAAGATCGCCTCGACCGCGCCGGCCGCGCCGAGAAGATGGCCGGTCGCCGACTTGGTCGAGGACATGGCGATATGCTCGGCCGCATTGCCGACAACCCGCTCGACCGCCTTGAGCTCGATCTCGTCGGCCATGGTCGAGGTGCCGTGGGCGTTGATGTAGTCGAGTTCGCTCGCCTCGACTCCGGCCCGCTTGAGCGCGGCGCGCATGCAGCGCTCGGCGCCGTCGCCATCCTCGGCCGGGGCGGTGATGTGATAGGCGTCGCCGGTCAGTCCGTAGCCGACCACCTCGCCATAGATCCTGGCGCCGCGGGCGAGCGCGTGCTCGCGCTCCTCCAGCACCACGATGCCGGCCCCCTCGCCCATGACGAAGCCGTCGCGGTCGCGGTCATAGGGCCGCGAGGCCGTCTTCCGGCCGGTCGTTGAACGCGGTCGACAGGGCCCGCGCTGCGGCGAAGCCGGCGATCGAAAGGCGGCAGATCGGCGATTCGGTCGCCACCGGCCACCATGACGTCGGCATCGCCGAGGCCAATCAGCCGGCTGGCGTCGCCGATCGCATGGGCGCCGGTCGAGCATGCGGTCACGACCGCGTGGTTCGGCCCCTTGAGGTGGTGGCGGATCGAGACCTGGCCGGAGGCCAGGTTGATCAGCCGGCCGGGAATGAAGAAGGGGCTGATGCGGCGCGGACCGCGGTCGCGCAGGGTATAGGCCGCCTGCTCGATGCCTTCGAGGCCGCCGATTCCCGATCCGATCAGAACGCCGGTGGAGAGTCTCCTCCTCGCGGGTCTTGGGATGCCAGTCCGCATCGGCGAGCGCCTGGTCGGCGGCCGCCATGGCATAGACGATGAAATCGTCGACCTTGCGGCTCTCCTTGGGCTCCATCCAATCGTCGGGATTGAACTTGCCCTCGTCCTTGGAACCGCGCGGAATCTCGCAGGCGATCTGGCAGGCGAGGTCGTCGACCTCGAACTTGGTCACGCGATTGGCACCGCTCTTTCCCGCGAGCAGATTCTTCCACGTGACATCGACGCCGCAGCCGAGCGGCGTCACCATGCCCAAGCCAGTGACGACAACACGCCTCATCGCCTGCTCCGCGCCAGGTTACCCAGGCGCTGATCGCGCCTCTTCATCGAGAGCCGCGTCAGGCGGAGTTCTTTTCCAGGAAGCTGATAGCGTCGCCGACCGTCAGAATCGTCTCGGCCGCGTCGTCCGGAATCTCGACTCCGAACTCCTCCTCGAAGGCCATCACCAGTTCGACCGTGTCGAGGCTGTCGGCCCCGAGATCGTCGATGAAGCTCGCCCCCTCCGTCACCTTTTCCGCGTCGACACCGAGATGCTCGACGACGATCTTCTTTACCCGCTCAGCGATATCGCTCATGTGCAGAATCCCAAATTGCCTTTTTACTTAGATCCAATCGGAAGAGCCGTGCCCCGCGAGCGATCGACGATCGGCTAGTGCACGGAACGGGTGACGTGATCCTCGGAAACCTGCCTGACATCGACGGGCCGTCCGATCGCCGAAGGTGCCCGGAATCCGGCCGATTTCCGTTCGGATGACGGCCGGTCGTAACACACTTTCTTGACCTTGACCAGCCGCTCCGGCCGGCCGTGAGCATCGCCTTTCAAGCCCGGGAATCCGTCGTTTTTCCATCTCAAATCATGGCCATGCCGCCATTGACGTGAAGCGTCTGGCCAGTGACATAGGCCGCCTCGTCGGCGGCGAGATAGACAACCGCGGCAGCGACCTCGGCCGGGCTGCCGAGGCGACGCGCGGGCACCGTATCCGAGAATCGACTCGCGTTGCTTATCGTTGAGCGAATCGGTCATCGCGGTCTCGACGAAGCCGGGGGCGATGCAATTGACGGTGATGCCACGACTGGCGACCTCGGCGGCGAGCGACCGGGTCATGCCGATCAGGCCCGCCTTGGAGGCGGAATAGTTGCCCTGCCCCGGATTGCCGAAGACGGCAACGACCGAGGAGATCGAAATGATCCGTCCCGACTTGCGCCGCATCATGCCGCGCATGCGCCGCGCGCGTAAGCTTGAAGGCAGCCGTGAGATTGACGCGATGACCTTGTCCCAATCCTCGTCGGACATGCCGCACGAAAAGGCTGTCGCGGGTGAGGCCGGCATTATTGACCAGGATGTCGAGGTCGCCCATGGCCGCCTCGGCATCGCTCGACCAGCTTCGCGACCTGGTTCGGATCGCTGAGATCGCAGGGCAGGACATGGGCGCGCTCGCCGAGTTCGCCGGCGAGAGCTCTCGAGCGCCTCGCGACGCGTGCCGGACAGGCCGACGGTCGCGCCCTGCGCGTGCAGGGCGGTGGCGATCGCTCCGCCGATGCCGCCACTGGCACCCGTCACCAGCGCCCGCTTGCCGGTCAGATCGAACATGGTCATCGCCTCTCTTGTGAACTGGTGTGCGACGGCATCAGTCGAGCCTGGCGACGGCCGCGTCGATATCTCCGGGCGTGCCGACACTGAGCGTCTCGGCGCCATCGGCGATGCGTCGCGCGAGGCCTGACAGCACCTTGCCGGCACCGATCTCGACGAACAGCGTCACGCCGGCACCGGCGAGCCAGGCGATCGATTCGCGCCAGCGCACCATGCCGGTCACCTGCTCGACGAGGCGCCTGCGGATCTCGTCCGGATCGGTGATCGGCGCGGCGACGACATTGGCGACGAGCGGCACGGCCGGCGGATTGATCGTGACGCCGGCAAGCGCCTCCTCCATCGCCCTCGCCGCCGGTGCCATCAGGGCGCAATGGAAGGGCGCGCTGACGGGGAGGAGGATCGCGCGCTTGGCGCCTTTCGCCTTGGCGATCTCGACCGCCCGCTCGACCGCCGCCCTGGCGCCGGAGACCACGACCTGGCCGGCGCCGTTGTCATTGGCGACGTCGCAGACCGTCACCCTCGGCCGCTTCCGCGGCAACGGCGCTGGCGGCGGCGAAATCAAGGCCGATCAGCGCCGCCATGGCGCCTTCGCCGACCGGAACGGCCTCCTGCATGGCGCGGCCGCGGATGCGCAGGAGGCGGGCCGCGTCGGCAATGCTCAGGCTGCCGGCAGCGGCGAGCGCGGAATATTCGCCAAGCGAATGGCCGGCGACAAAGGCGGCCGCTGGTCTTCAGATCGACGCCTTTGGCCTCGAGCACGCGCAGCGCCGCCAGGCTGACGGCCATCAGCGCCGGCTGGGCGTTCTCGGTCAGCGTCAGGGTCTCGGCCGGCCCTTCGAAGGCGATCTCGACAGCGAGCTCGCCCAGCGCGTCGTCGACCTCGTCGAAGACCGCGCGGGCCTCGGGATAGGCCTCGGCGAGCGCCTTGCCCATGCCGACCGCCTGGCTGCCCTGCCCCGGAAATGTGAATGCGACCGTCATCCCTCGCCGTCCCTGGTCCCCGGCCTCGGATTCGTTGGGCGCCTTTGAGCCTTTCGGCGGGCCGCTGTCAAGTCGGGGTTGGTGGCCCGCGGGGGTTTCTCTTGCATTCCCGCGGGCTTTGCTTATAACCGCGCCGTCCGATCGGACCCCGGCCGGGGGCTGAACGGGAGGCGGCGAAAGCCGCAGGGCCGAGAGAGACCCGTCTCCCGGTGTTCCCGCTCTCGAAGTTGCACCGCTGCCTTTCCCTAAAGGCTTCGGCGAGGCTTAGCGCCGGTGAACAAAGAGGAAAGGCAGTCTATGCCCCTATACGAACATATATTTCTGGCGCGACAGGACGTTTCGGGCCAGCAGGTCGAGACGCTTGTCGAGCAGTTCAAGGGCGTCATCGAGCAGAGTGGCGGCACCGTCGGCAAGGTCGAGCCCTGGGGCCTGAAGTCGCTGACCTACCGCATCCGCAAGAACCGCAAGGCCCATTTCACGCTGATGAATATCGACGCGCCGCCGGCCGCGGTCGCCGAGATGGAGCGCCAGCAGCGGATCAACGAGGACGTCCTGCGCGTCCTGACGATGCGGGTCGACGAACTCGAGGAAGTGCCTTCGGCCATGATGCAGAAGCGCGACCGCGACGATCGCCGCGACTGGCCGCTTCGGCGACCGTGGCCGCGCGGATCCGGGACCGTCCGCGATCGCCCGCCGCGCCGCGACGACGAAGCAGCGACAGACTCCAGCGGAGGCAATAACTGATGGTCGACATCAACCAGCTGCCGACGCGCCGGCCGTTCTTCCGCCGCCGCAAGACCTGCCCTTCTCCGGCGCCAACGCACCGAAGATCGACTACAAGGACGTACGCCTCCTCCAGCGCTACGTCTCCGAGCGCGGCAAGATCGTTCCTTCGCGCATCACGGCGGTCTCGGCGCCCAAGCAGCGCGAACTGGCCCGGGCCATCAAGCGCGCGCGCTTCCTCGGCCTCCTGCCCTACGTGATCAAGTAAGACCGAGAGGCAGTCGGCGTATAGAAATTCCACCGAACGACTGCCGATTGCCTTTCCAGGTTGGGGTACGGCCGGAGCGATGCTCCGCGACCTGCCTCTAACCGCTTGTAAAGCGGGACAGCGAAACGATGGCACAGCTCATCCTCATCGGCATCGGCGCCGGCCTCGCGGCCGCGCTGCTTTTTGCTGCGCCGGTCGAGCGGCACCGCCCTCGCCTTCCCGCTCTTCGCGCTGACCGGACTGCCCGTTGCCATTGCCGGGCTCGGCTGGGGCGTGCCGGCCGCGGCGCTGGCGACCGCGCTCGCCGCCCTTGCCGTCGGCATCGTCTTCAACTGGTACGGCGCGGCGATCTTCGTGCTTCTTTCGGCCGGGCCGATCCTCTGGCTCGTGCGCCTGGCCTGGCTCTCGCGGCCCGGCGATCCGGACAATCCCGAAGCGCAGAGGGAATGGTTTCCGCTCGGCCGCCTGCTCCTTCATGCCGCCGTCGCGGTCTCGGTCGGCATCGTCCTCACCGGCATCCTGATCGGCTACGATCCGGATTCGCTCGCCAAGGAAATGGCCACGCTGCTGGCCCGCTGGCTGGCGGAAATGCCCGAGGCCGGATCGACGCCGAGCGCCACGGAGCTGGCGCCGCTGATTCGCCTCAACGTGGCGGTGATGCCCTACGCGCTTGCCGCCTTCGGCGTCATCCTGATCGTGCTCAACATGTGGCTCGGAACCCTGGTGGCGCGCGCCTCGGGGCGCATGCAGCGACCAGCGGAGAAGTTGTGGAGCGCCACGCTGCCGAACGAAGCCATCGCCGTCTTCCTGGTGGCGCTGACCCTTTCCTTCGTGCCGGGCATTCTCGGCGAGATCGCCGGCGTCGCGACCGGGGCGTTCGGCTGCGCCGTGGCGCTGATCGGCCTCGCGGTGCTGCATGCGATCACGCTCGGCACCGCCGGCCGCGGAGCGGTGCTCACCTTTACTTATGCGGTGCTTCTGATTTTCGGCTTTCCGATCCTCATCCTTGCCGCGCTCGGCCTTGCCGAGGCGGTCTTCCACCTGCGCGCCCGGCGGTTCCGCGGCGCGCCGCCACCAACCTGACCAACGAGACACACGCAACGGAGACTGACCATGGACGTTATTCTGCTTGAACGGATCGCCCGGCTCGGCCAGATGGGCGAAGTCGTGCGCGTGCGCGACGGCTACGCCCGCAATTTCCTCCTGCCGACCGGCAAGGCTCTGCGGGCGACCGAAGCCAACCGCAAGCGCTTCGAATCGCAACGCGCACAGCTCGAGGCCCGCAACCTCGAGCGCAAGTCCGAGGCCGAGATGGTCGCGGAGAAGCTCGAACGGCCAGAGCTTCATCGTCGTCCGCCAGGCGGGCGAGACCGGCCAGCTCTACGGCTCGGTTTCGACGCGTGACCTGGCCGAGATTCTCGAGGCCGGCGGCTTCACGGTCGCGCGCGGCCAGATCGAGCTGAACCAGCCGATCAAGACCATCGGCCTGCACACGGTCTCGGTCGCCCTCCACGCCGAGGTCGAATCCAAGATCACCGTCAATGTCGCCCGGAGCGAGGACGAGGCGGCCCGCCAGGCCGCCGGCGAGGACCTGACGCCGGCCCGATGGACGCGTTCGAGGATGAGGAAGAGGAAGAAGAGGCGGACCGAGGCCGACGGCGAAGAAACGAGCGAGGAAGCCGCGGTCGAGACCGATATCGAGGCGGAGGAACCGACTGCCGAAGTCGAGAGTTGAGACGGCCGGGTCTTCGGGATTAACATAGTCGCGGCGGTTCGCCAGGGGGCGGCCGCCGTGACGCCTTCTCCCGGCGACGGCCCGCTCACGCGGGCGAAGTGACGGCATGCATGAACAGAGTCCTCGAATCCTTCCTCAATGGCACCATCCGCAAGGGCGCTCTCGAAGTCATCAGCGCTGACGGCCGCTCGCATACCTATGGCGACGGCAATGGCGACAAGGTGCGGGTCCGCTTCACCTCGGCCGAGGCCGAGCGCGGCGTCATCCTCAATCCCGAACTGAAGATCGGCGAGGCTTTCGTCGATGGCGGCTACGTCATCGAAGAGGGCTCGGTCTATGATTTCCTGGCACTGATCCTGTCCAACGTTCAGTCCGTGCATCCGCGCTGGTGGATGGGCGTGCTGGCGGGCCTGCGCTACGTCACCCGGCGGCTGCGGCAGCTCAACCCGCCGGCCCGCGCGCGCAAGAACATCCATCATCACTACGATCTCGACGGGCGGCTCTATTCGCTCTTCCTCGACAACGACCTGCAATATTCCTGCGCCTATTTCGAGGACGGCAATTCCGACCTCGACGTGGCGCAACTGGCCAAGAAGCGCCACTCGATGGCCAAGCTCGCGGTCGAGCCCGGCCAGCGCGTGCTCGACATCGGCTCGGGCTGGGGCGGTCTCGGCGCTCTACATGGCCGAGCGCGCCGATATCGACGTGACCGGCGTGACGCTTTCGGACGAGCAGCACGGCGTTTCCAACCGCGCGCGCCAGCGAGCGCGGCCTGTCGGATCGCGTGCGCTTCCTTCTCCAGGACTACCGCAAGATCCAGGGGCCGTTCGACCGCATCGTATCGGTCGGCATGTTCGAGCATGTCGGCGTCGGCCATTATCGCGAATTCTTCCGCACCTGCCGCGATCTGCTGACGCCGGACGGGGTGATGGTGCTGCACTCGATCGGCCGGTTCGACGGCCCCGGCGACACCAATCCCTGGATCCAGAAATACATCTTCCCCGGCGGCTACATTCCCTCGCTGTCGGAGGTCGTGCCAGTGGTCGAGAAGGTCGGCCTGAAGACGACCGATATCGAGATCCTGCGCCTCCACTATGCGCGAACGCTGCGCGTCTGGCGCGAGCGCTTCCTGGCGCACCGCGACGAGATCAAGGCGCTCTACGA
Source organism: uncultured Alphaproteobacteria bacterium (assembly GCA_963812285.1). Classification (GTDB taxonomy): domain Bacteria; phylum Pseudomonadota; class Alphaproteobacteria; order Rhizobiales; family Kaistiaceae; genus CAVSRC01. The sequence goes on from CAWEUR010000037.1 coordinate 18,751, forward strand.
CGAGCGCTTCTGCCGCATGTGGGAGTTCTACCTGGCCGGGTCGGAGACCTCCTTCCAGTACCAGGACATGATGAACTTCCAGATCCAGATTGCCCGCCATCAGGAGGCCCTGCCCCTGACCCGCAACTACATGTGGGAAGCGGAAGAGGCCCTGCGCGCCAAGGACAATCGTGCCGCGGGCCGGCCGTCCCTGAAGATCGCCGGCGAATAGCACCGGCAGGCCGCCTGCCCAGAGCGGATCATCGTTCGATGGAATCGCTGATCCGCTCCAACTCTTTATTCTCATCGCAATTTCGGACGGAAAAGTGGTGCCCACTTCTCCTGCAATTGCTCTAGGCGATCGCCAGAAGGCGGATCAGCGCCAGGCTGATCGTGCCGAGCAGGAGAAGCGAGAGGACGACGGCGGCAGTGACACGGCCGCCGGCCCGCCTGACCACCCGAATGTCGACACCGAGCCCGAGCGCGGCCATGGAAATGACGGTCAGCCAGGTCGCCGCCGAGGCGGCCGGTGCGAGGACCAGATCGGGGATCGCACCGAACGAGCGCAGCGCCATCAGGGCGAGAAAGCCGATGATGAACCATGGCACGAGGCGATGGAGCGCTGGCCGCTGGCCGCCTTTCCCCCGTCCGAGCGCCAGGGTCAGAACGACCGGCCCGAGCATCAGGACCCGGATGAGCTTGACCAGCGTGCCGACCTGGACGCTGAGGGCCGCGACCGGCGTCGTCGCCGCGATGACCTGCGGCACGGCGTAGACGGTAAGGCCTGCGAGAACGCCGTATTGCGTCGGCGAAAGGTGCATGAGCGGCACCAGCAGCGGCAGCAGCAGGACCACCGCGACACCGAGCACGGCCGTGAAGGCGATCGAGGCGGCGACGTCGTGGCTGTCGGCGCCGATCACCGGAGCGGTCGCGGCGATCGCCGAGTTGCCGCAGATCGAGTTTCCACAGGCAACGAGTGTGGCGAGCTTGTGCGGCAGGCCGAGGGCACGGCCGATTCCGTAGCTGGAGACAATCGCCACCATCACCACCGCGACGATGCCGAAGAGCAGCATCGGTCCGGCGGCAAGGAGCGCGCGGGCGCTGACCGAAGCGCCGAGCAGGACGACGGCGACCTCTAGAAGCGTGTGGGCGCTGAACCGGATGCCACGCAGGAAGCGGCTTCCGGGCGCCCAGAGGGTGCGGACCGCCGTCCCGACCAGAATCGCCAGGACGAGGCTCTCGATCCACGGGCGACCGAACAGGTGCACTTCCATTCCCTGCAGCCCGATGGCGGCGAGGGTTACGGCGAGGCACAGGGCAAGACCCGGCAGGAGATCGGCGAGATGGATGCGAAAATGTGTGAGCATGCTGGCCTCTTGGGAACGCGGCGCAGCTTCGTTCTCTTTTTTCGTTCAATCCAGAGAAATTATTGCTACGATCCATTCGATCGAATCGAATGATATGCCATGACCTTCGAGCAGCTCCGGATCTTCGTTGCCGTTGCCGAACGCGAGCACCTGACGCGGGCGGCCGAGGCGCTTAACCTGACGCCATCGGCGGCAAGCTCGGCCATCCGCGTGCTCGAGGAGCGCTATGGTGCCGCTCTCTTCCATCGCGTCGGCCGGCGGATCGAGCTGACCGAGGCGGGCCGGATCTTCCTCACCGAAGCGCGGGCGACGCTCGATCGCGCTCGCGCGGCGGAACTGGTGCTCACCGAACTCGGTGGCCTTCAGCGCGGCGTCCTGACAATCCAGGCGAGCCAGACGATCGCCAGCTACTGGCTGCCACGCTTCATGGTCGCCTTTCACGATCGCCATCCGGGCATCGACCTGCATCTCGCCGTCGGCAATACGGAAACGGTCACGCGCGCGGTGGTCGACGGTGCCGCCGAACTCGGATTGATCGAGGGTGCCATCGACGAGCCGGCGCTCTCGTCCCGCACGGTCGCCGAGGACCGGCTGATCGTCGTCGTCGCCCCGGATCATCCCTGGGCAGGGCGCGCCGCGCTTTCGCGCGAGGACATTCTCGCCATGCCATGGGTCATGCGCGAGCCGGGTTCCGGGACGCGCTGGGCCTTCGAGGCGGCGCTGGCGGAACAGGATATCGACCCGACCGCCCTGAACATCGCCATGACCCTTCCCTCCAACGAGGCGGTCCGCTCGGTGGTCGAGCTCGGCGGGCGGGCGACGGTCGTCTCGGAACTCGTGGTCGCGGCCTATCTCGCGGCCGGTCGGTTGGTGCACGTACCCTTCGACATCCCCAGGCGCGCCTTCCGCCTGTTGCGGCACAAGGAGCGCTACCGCACCAAGGCCGGTCGCGCCTTCGAGGCGATGCTGCAAGATGGCGCGACGGTCGGCCGGTAGGCCCCTGCTCTCCCGGCTTGGCTCGCGAACCGCCGCTTGCGATGGCGGACGCCATGCGGCGCTGTCGGCGGGCGACGCGCCAGAAACCCGTGCCGGCCTCAGGCGGTCATGCGGGAGCGCGGTCGCTCGATCCATTCCACAAAGTCGGCGTTTGGGGCCGGCCGTTGGATGTGGAAACCCTGTCCGAAAGTGCATCCCCATTCGCGCAGCAGCGCCAGCGTCCGGGCGTCCTCGATCCCTTCGGCAACGGTTTCCAGGTCGAGCGCCTTGGCCAGCGCGAGGATCGTGCGCACGATCTTCTGATCGTTGACGTCGTGTGCGAGCCGCCTGACGAAGCTCTGGTCGATCTTGATGGCGCAGACCGGCAGGTTCTTGAGATAGGCAAGCGAGGAATGCCCGGTGCCGAAGTCGTCGATCAACACCTGGTAGCCGCGGGCGCGCAGCCTTGAGACGAGCTGCGCGCAATATTCGAAGTCGTCCATGATGGCGCTTTCGGTTATCTCAAGCTCGACAAATCGCGGATCGATGGCGTGCCGGGATACCGTCTCGTCCAGGGTCTCGAACAGCGTGCCGTCGCGCAGATTGCGGACCGACAGGTTGATCGCAACGCTCAAGCTGTGACCGCGCGCCTGCCACGCCGCCAGGTCCGCCAGTGCCGCCTTGATGACCCACTCCGTCAGGTTGTTGATGAGGACTGATTCCTCCGCCTGCGGGATGAAATCGCAGGGCATGACCAGGCCGCGCTCGGGATGCTGCCAGCGCAGCAGCGCCTCGCTACCGCATATCCGGCCGGTCGCCAGCGACACCTTGGCCTGGTGCCAGACGACGAATTCGTCGTGGGCGAGCGCCGCAGGAATCTGCCCGAGCAGAATGAGGTTCTGGCGGCTGGTGAGGTCTGTCGCACTTTCATAGAGATAGAAGGGGCGCATGCGGGTCGCGGCCGTATGCATCGCGATGCTGGCCTTTTGCACCAGCTCCTCAGCCGTTTGCGCGTGCGTCGCGAACTCCGCCGCGCCAACGGCAAAATCAACATGGATCGGCACGCCGTCGATCATGTAAGGCGGACGAACGCGCGCCTCCATCTCCTCAATCATCTGTTGCGATTGCGCGCCGCTTTTGAATGCGGCGGCCAGACGATCCGGCTGGATAACCGCCATCGGCACGTCGGCCGGCAGCAGAGATCGGCCGCGGGCGCAGACCTGCTTCAAGAGCTCGTCGGCAAATGCCGAGCCGAAGGTGTTCTGGATGTCGAGGAAATTGTTGAGCTGCATGACGATCAGGAACGGCTGAGCGCCACCGCTCTCCTCGATCATCCGCTGCAGAGCATTCAGCAGGCCGGCGCGATCGAGCAGGCCGGTGCGCGCGTCATGTTCATTCAGCCAGTCGAGGATCGCGAGTTGCCGGCGCAGCGTGCTGACGCCGATGCCGACGAAGCCGCCGATCAGACAGAAGAAGGCCGTGCGGTAGAGCCAATTGCCAAGTTCCTGGGATTCGCCTGTGAGCGCATCGAGCGGCATGAAGGGGCCGATCAGGAGACCGGCGGACAGACCCGCCAGGAGGCCACCGGGCGTTCCAAAGACCAGCGCCGCAAAGATTATGGGCAGGTACAGAATGTGCAAAGTGGCGAATTTCACGCCACCGGTCCAATACACGAACCAGGCGCTTGTCAGCAGGCCCAGCAAGGCAACGAGAATTGCGAGAATCTTTGCTTGTCTGGACGGCGCTACGAATGAATCGAGTATGCGCTCAGGTCGAATTTTGAGCCATTCGGGCATCCAACCACTCCCCGGGCTCAACAGGATCTCACTCCAGCATACTTCCAGCACGCCAAACGTGCAGCCACGCTGAGCGCAATTCCTTACCAATTCGATAAACTGTGATGCAACTGCTCGCGAGCGGCCGCGTCATCGGACGTCTCTTGCCGGACACGCGCGCGCGCCATTCGGGGCGATTTCTCTCTCCAGCTCCAGCTCCCGCCCGAGCATTGCCGGGGAAGCGCCAAAGGGGCGGCGACAGTTCCATGGTCTCCGCGACGCGCCTGCGTCACGGCCGCGACATGCAGGGGTGCGAGAAGCGGGTCCGCACCCCGATCCCCCCTTTGCGAAGGCGCCCGGGGGGCGCATGATACGTGCAAGGACGCCGGCCGCGGGGCGCCCTCCGGACTTCCGGCAGGCCGACGCCGTCCCATTCAGGAGGCCATACAGATGTCCGGATTCAGACCATTGGAACTCGATCGCCGTCGTTTCCTTCTCGGCAGCGCCGCTTTCGGTGCGGTGACCATGCTCCATCCCTTCTCGGCCCTGGCCGCCGCCAACCAGGCCCATCTGAGGATCATGGAAACGACCGACATCCATGTGAACCTGCTGCCCTACGACTACTATGCCGACAAGCCCAACGACACGATGGGCCTGTCGCGCACCGCGACCCTGATCCAGGGGATCCGCGACGAGGCGACCAATTCGATGCTCATCGACAATGGCGACCTGCTCCAGGGCAGCCCGATGGGCGACTACATCGCCTATGAGAAGGGCATGAAGGACGGCGACGTCCACCCGATCATGAAGGGCATGAACCTGCTCGGCTACGAGTGCTCGACGTTCGGCAATCACGAGTTCAACTACGGCCTGCAGTTCTTCGACAAGGTGATCGCCGGCGCCAACTTCCCGTTCGTGTGCGCCAATCTCATCCGCGGCACGGTGCTCGCCGCCAATCCGCGCGACGACAAGCTCTACGCCAAGCCGTACATCATCCTCGACAGAAAAGTGAAGGACGGCAGTGGCGCCGAGCAACCGATCAGGATCGGCATCATCGGTTTCGTGCCGCCGCAGATCATGATCTGGGATTCCAAGAACCTCGTCGGCAATGTCATGACCCGCGACATCGTCGAAGCGGCCAAGGCCTGGGTGCCGGAGGTCAAGGAAGCCGGCGCCGACATCGTCATCGCCCTCTCCCATTCCGGCATCGATGCCAACCAGACCGACATGATGGAGAATGCCTCGCTGTTCCTTGGCGACATCGACGGGCTCGACGCGATCTTCACCGGCCACCAGCATCTCGTCTTCCCCGGCGGCCCCTCCTTCGACAATCTCGACGGCGTCGACAACAAGGCCGGCAAGCTCATGGGCAAGCCGGCGGTGATGGGCGGCTTCTGGGGCTCGCATATGGGCCTCATCGACCTCCTGATCGAGCGCGACGGCAAAACCTGGAAGGTGATCTCGGCGGAATCGGAAGCCCGCCCGATCTACCAGCGCAAGGATGGCAAGATCGTCGCCCTGGTCGGCGACGTCGAGAAGATCGACGATGCGCTCCATGCCGACCACGAGGCGACGCTCGCCTATGTCCGCCGGCCGGTCGGCAAGACGGCGGCGCCGCTGTTCAGCTATTTCGCCCTGGTCGCCGACGACCCCTCGGTGCAGATCGTCAGTCATGCGCAGACCTGGTACATCGCCCAGATGATGAAGGGCACCAAGTGGGAGGGCCTGCCGATCCTTTCCGCCGCAGCGCCCTTCAAGGCCGGCGGCCGCGGCGGGCCGGACTATTACACCGACGTGCCGGTCGGCGCCGTGGCGATCAAGAACGTCTCGGACCTCTACCTCTATCCCAACACCGTCAGGGCGGTGGAGATCACCGGCGCGCAGGTCAAGGAATGGCTGGAAATGTCGGCCGGCATCTTCAACCAGGTCCAGCCCGGCAAGGCCGACCAGCCGCTCATCAACCTCGACTTCCCGAGCTACAATTTCGACGTCATCGACGGGGTCACTTACAAGATCGACCTCAGCCAGCCGCCGAAATACGACGCCAAGGGCAATGTCATCAACGCCGGTGCCAGCCGCATCGTCGATCTGTCCTTCGATGGCAAACCGATCGACATGGGCGCCAAGTTCATTGTCGCCACCAACAATTACCGCGCCGGCGGCGGCGGCAACTTCCCCGACATCAACGACAAGGTCATCGTCTTCGTCGGGCCCGACACCAATCGCGACGTGATCGTGCGCTACATCGTCGAGAAGGGCACGATCGATCCGAAGGCGGACGGCAACTGGTCCTTCGCGCCGGTCAAGGGCGCGAGCGTCATCTTTCCCTCCGGTCCGAAGGCGAAGGACCATCTCGCCGACGTCAAGGGGATCGAATTCGCCGGCGCGGGCGAAGGCGGGTTCGACAATTACCGCATCATGCTTTGATCTTTGCTGAGCCAAGCGCGACAGCGGCCCGGGAGTGATCCCGGGCCGCTCTTCATTTCGACGGACGCCCGACGCCCACCCGCACGCACATTCCGATATAATCGCCAGGGTCGAGTCGACGAGCCGTCTCGCCCAGGGCGCGCGCAAGTCAAAATCGCACACCCGCGGTCGGCATCTTGTGATCCTGTTAATAGCGAGGAACCCGGGCGCAGGCGCGCGTCGCGGCGATTACCGGTTCCTCCGTCGCTGTCGCAGGGTTAAGGAAACGTTCCAGGCAACACCGAACAAGCATGAACCTTCCAGCGCGAAAACTCCAAGAGGCGGCGGAGAGCTACCGCACCGCCCCCCACAACATCGAGGCCGAGCAAGCCCTCCTGGGTGCGATCCTTGTGAACAACGAGGCCTTCTACAGGGTCTCGGATTTCCTCGAGCCGTCGCACTTCCATGAGCCCGCTCACCGAATCGTCTTCGATGTCGTCAGTCAGCTCATCCGTGCCAACAAGACGGCCAATCCGGTCACCATCAAGACCTTCCTGCCGGCCGATCTCGACCTCGGCGAGATCACGCTCGCGCAATATCTGGCGCGGCTGGCGGCGGAAGCGACGACCATCATCAACGCGGAAGACTATGGCCGTTCGATCCACGACCTCGCCACCCGCCGCGCGCTGATCGGCATCGGCGAGGATCTGGTCAACACGGCCTATGACGCGCCCGTCGACATGCCGCCCAACGCGCAAATCGAGGATGCCGAGCGCCGGCTGTTCGAGATCGCCGAGAAGGGCCAGTACGAGGGCGGCTTCCATTCCTTCGAGACGGCGTTGCTCGCAGCCATCGACATGGCGAGCGCGGCCTATAAGCGGGACGGACATCTCTCGGGTCTTGCCACCGGCCTGTCCGACCTCGACCGGCAGATGGGCGGGCTGCAGGCGTCGGATCTGATCATTCTTGCCGGCCGTCCCGGCATGGGCAAGACGTCGCTCGCCACCAATATCGGCTTCAACATCGCTCAGGCCTGGCGCGGCGAGGTGCAGCCGGACGGATCGATGAAGACGGTCGACGGCGGCATCGTCGGCTTCTTCTCGCTGGAAATGTCGTCGGAGCAGCTCGCCACGCGTATCGTCGCGGAACAGTCGGGTGTGCCCTCCTCCGATATCCGGCGCGGTCGCATCACCGAGGATCAGTTCAACGAGATCGTGATCGCTTCGCGCGAGATGCAGCGCGTGCCGCTCTATGTCGACCAGACCGGCGGCCTGTCGATCGCCCAGCTCGCCGCCCGTGCCCGCCGTCTGAAGCGCCAGCGCGGCCTCGACCTGCTGATCATCGACTATATCCAGCTCATGCAGGGCCACTCCAAGCGCGGCTCGGAAAACCGCGTGCAGGAAGTGACGGAGATCACCAACAGCCTCAAGGCGCTCGCCAAGGAGCTCAACGTCCCGATCCTCGCCCTCTCCCAGCTCTCGCGCCAGGTGGAAAGCCGCGACGACAAGCGGCCGCAGCTCTCCGACTTGCGTGAATCGGGCTCGATCGAGCAGGACGCCGACGTCGTCCTCTTCGTCTATCGCGACGAGTATTATCTCAGGAACAAGATGCCGCGCGAGGGCACGGAAGAGTTCTTCAAGTGGCAGGCCGAGATCGACCAGGTGCATGGCATCGCCGAGGTGATCATCGGCAAGCAGCGCCACGGCCCGACAGGCACCGTCAAGCTCGCATTCGAGGACGCCGTCACCCGCTTCTCCGATCTCGCCGACACCAGCCACTTGCCCGAGGCGTATCCGTCATAGCCCCCTTTCCAGGCTGGAGCGGATCATCGTTCGACGGAATCGCCGATCCGCTCTAACTCATTGCTTTATCGCAATTTCGGACGGAAAAGTGGTGCCCACTTTTCCTGCAATTGCTCTAGCTGCCGAAATCCGGCTTCACGAAGCAATAGATCTTTCGGTAGTGCGTCGCGCAGACATAGGCATTGCCGTCGATCGACCGTTTGTTGAGGATCGTGTTGTCGGGGATCGGCGTCCACTGGCCGACGACCACCGCCCACCACTGGCCGTCATGCCAATCGGCCTGCGTCCGTTTGCAGTCGGACAAGTCGCAGCACGAGGCACGCGTCCCGGGCTGCAACAGGCTCTTGAACCAGTTGGCCCGGTCCTGGCCCTCATCCGCCCGCGCCGGCAGCGTCTGGGCGAAGGCCGCGAGGCCGAGGGCAACGATCAGAGCGTGTCGTGTCATGCTCCGCTCCAGACAGATCGACAGTGTCGCCCCGGTCAAGTTTGCCGCGTGGCCCCGCGTGGAGCCAGCCAAATCTGCGCGAGCCGATTGCCGCGGGAGCCCGCACCGAACACCGTTGCCGCAAGTTCGACGATGGCTTTCATATCGCGGTTGGCACCGAACCAGAACCGCATGGGAGCCCGGTCGATGTGTCATTGCCGATCGCTTCTTGTAAGGTGTCGGCGAAATCACGCCCGAGTGGAGGGAAATGAATGTTCAAGTGGCTGTTCGGCAACAAGGGCGATTCCGGTGCCTCGTCGGAGGTTTCCGGTACGAAGGACCTCATCAGCATCAGCCGCCGTGTCGATGTCGCGCCGGCCCGTGCCTTCGAGATCTTCGTCGACGAATTCGCCCGCTGGTGGCCGCGCGACTACACTTGGGCAAGGGACAAGCTGAAGGAGATCAAGATCGATGCGCGCATGAACGGGCGCTGCGTCGAGATCGACAATGATGGCAATCAGGCCGTCTGGGGCCAGGTCCTGGCCGTCGATCGGCCGAACCATATCGTCATCGCCTGGCAGATCCGCCCCGACCGCACGATCGAACCGTCAGAGGCGCAGGCGAGCCGCCTCGATATCCGCTTCTCGGAACCCGAGCCCGGCAAGACCGACGTTCTCGTCGTCCATCGCGACTTTTTCCGCCATGGCGAAGGCTGGGAGAAATACCGCGCCGACATGGCGACCAAGCAGGGCTGGCCGATGATCATGGAAGCTTTCGCCGGAGCGGTGTCCGGCTAGCGCCGTCCGCTAAGCCTTCAAGGCGAAGCCTCGCCTGAGTGCATGCGCCCAGTCCGGACGGTCGCGGCTCTCCGCAAGCCGGGCCGCGGCCTCCCAGTCATAGGTGACGACACGAAACGTGATCACCCACGCACCCGGTCCTCCATCAAGGATGGCGTAGCGGGCATGCGGGCTGCCGACTTCGACGACGTGGGGCTCGGGCAGGACATCGTCATAGGCTTGAAGGCCGACACTGCCAGGATTGAAGATCGTCACGTCACCGGCGCTTACGAGGCGCTGGATGTGGCTGTGGCCGCAGAGCAGGAGTGGCGCGCTCATCCCGCCAAGCCGCTCCGCGATTTCCGTCTCCGAGGACAGCACCACGCCGCCGGCGCGGACGGTCTCTGTCAGATAGACTTCGTCGTTCGACGGCGTCGCGTGGACGAGCGTCATGTCCTCCATGTCGATCCGTGTCGGCAGGCCCGCGAGCCAGTCGAGCGCCCCATTGTCCAGTTCGGCATGGGCGGCTGAATCGGTCCTGATCATTTCGGAGACCGGCCGGTCGATCAGGTGACGGTCGTGATTGCCGCGCACGGTCGGCCAGCCGAGCGCCATCAGCCGTTCGGCCGTCGCCGCGGCCTCGAGCGGGCCCGAAACGCAATCGCCGAGATTGACCACGCGGTCGATCGCGCGGCGCGACAGGTCGTCGAGAACCGCCTCGAGTGCCTTCAGATTGCCGTGGATGTCCGCCAAAATCGCGATGCGCATGGCCCTTCCGCCTGCCGCCCCATCCCTTGCGAGAATCTAGTACTCTGTCAGCCATGAATTCCAAATCGTCCAACTCCACGCTCAGCCTTGCCGGCGGACGCCTGACCATCGATCTCGACGCGCTCGTCGCCAACTGGCGAACGCTGGCCGCGCGGGCCCCCGGCGCCGGGACGGCCGCGGTGGTCAAGGGCGATGGCTATGGCATCGGGCTCGAGGCCGCTGGCAAGGCCCTGAACGGGGCCGGCTGCCGGACCTTCTTTGTCGCGGTGCCGGAAGAAGGCCGGCAGTTGCGCGCCGCTCTTCCCAATGCGGTCATCTACGTTCTCGACGGGCTGTTGCCCGGGGCGGCGGAGGCCTACGCGGCGGCCGATCTTAGGCCGGTTCTCGGCTCATGGCCGGAAATCGAGGAATGGGCCGCCTTCAGGCGATCGGGCGGCATGACCGGCGCGGCAATCCATGTCGACACCGGCATGAACCGGCTCGGCCTGTCACTGCACGACGCCCTCGAGTTCCGCCTCCACAAGGCGATGATGGAGGCGGTGGCGCCGGACCTTCTGATGAGCCACCTCGCCTGCGCCGACACGCCGGACCATCCGATGAACGCGCGCCAGCTCGCCCTTTTCAGCGAGATCCGCGCCGAGTTCCCGGACGTGCCGGCCTCGCTCGCCAATTCGGCCGGGATCTTCCTCGGCTCCAACTATCATTTCGACCTGACCCGGCCCGGCATCGCCCTCTATGGCGGGTCGGCGGTGACCGGGGCGCCGAACCCGATGCGCCCGGTGGTAACGTTGGAAGGTCAGGTCCTCTCTGTGCGCGAGGCGGACGCCGGCGAGAGCGTCGGCTATGGCGCGACCGAGACGCTGAAGCGGACAAGCCGCATCGCCATCCTCGGCGTCGGCTATGCCGATGGCTATCACCGGCTCGCGGGGTCGAACGACGACCGCAACGGCGCCTATGTCATCATCCGTGGCCGCGCCGCGCCGCTGGTCGGGCGCGTCTCGATGGACCTGATCGCGATCGACGTCACCGACATCCAGGCGGTCTCGCGCGGAGACTGGGCCGAACTCTTCGGGGCCCATGTCGCCCTCGACGACGTCGCCCGCTTCGCCGACACGATCGGCTACGAATTGCTCACCGGCCTTGGGCGGCGCTATGCCAGGACCTACGTGAACGGCGCCGGCTAGAAGGACACGCATGCCCCCTCGCCCGAAAACCCAATTCATCTGCCAGAACTGCGGGGCGGTGACGAGCCGCTGGCAGGGGCGGTGCGATTCCTGTGGTGAGTGGAACACGCTGGTCGAGGAATCGGGGTCGGGCGGTGGCATCGCCTCGGGGCCGTCGGCGCGGGCGCTGAAGAAGGGGCGCGTCGTCGCCCTCACCTCCCTTGCCGGCGGAGACGACCATGCGCCACGGACCGAGACCGGCATCGGCGAGTTCGACCGCGTCACCGGCGGCGGCTTCGTGCGCGGCTCCACCCTGCTCGTCGGCGGCGATCCCGGCATCGGCAAGTCGACCCTGCTTCTCCAGGTCGCCGGCGCGCTCGCAACGAGCGGCCAGCCGGTCGTCTATGTCTCGGGCGAGGAAGCGGTCGCCCAGATTCGCCTTCGCGCCGAGCGGCTCGGGCCTCGCCCGGGCGCCGGTGCAGCTTGCCGCCGAGACCAGCGTCGAGGACATCCTGGCAACGCTTGGCGAGAGCAAGCCGCCGGTCCTGGTGATCATCGATTCCATTCAGACGCTGTGGACCGACCTTGCCGATTCCGCGCCAGGAACGGTCACCCAGGTGCGCGCGTCGTCGCAGGCGCTGATCCGCTATGCCAAGCAGACCGGCGCGGCGGTGGTCTTCGTCGGCCATGTCACCAAGGACGGCCAGATCGCGGGCCCGCGCGTCGTCGAGCATATGGTCGACGGCGTGCTCTATTTCGAGGGCGAAGGCGGCCACCATTTCCGCATCCTGCGGGCGGTCAAGAACCGCTTCGGGCCGACCGACGAGATCGGCGTCTTCGAGATGACCGGCGCCGGCCTCAGCGAGGTCGCCAATCCGTCCGAGCTTTTTCTCGGCGAGCGCAATGCCACGACGCCGGGCGCCGCCGTCTTCGCCGGCATGGAGGGGACCCGGCCGCTGCTGGTCGAGATCCAGGCGCTGGTCGCCCCGAGCGCGCTCGGCACGCCGCGGCGGGCGGTCATCGGCTGGGATTCGAACCGGCTGGCGATGGTGCTGGCGGTGCTCGAGGCCCATTGCGGGGTGCGGCTCGGCGATTGCGACGTCTATCTCAATGTTGCCGGCGGGTTGCGCATCTCCGAGCCGGCGGCCGACCTTGCCGTGGCGGCGGCGCTGGTCTCCTCGCGGCTGTCGGTCGTGCTCCCTTCAAACACCGTCTATTTCGGCGAGATCAGCCTGTCCGGCGCCGTCCGGCCGGTCGTCCATGCCCCGGCCCGTTTGAAGGAGGCGCAGAAGCTCGGCTTCATGGGCGCGGCACTGCCGGCGGCCTCGGTGGCCAAGGAATCCGGCGGCTTTCCCGCTGCGGGGCATCGAGCAGCTTGCCGACCTCGTCGCCGAGATCGCCGCGAAGGCCCCGAAGGCAGCCGAATAAGCCATGCGAATCAAAGCCTTCGCGCGGAGCCGTGACAATTCGATTCCGTTTCCCGGCTCCGCCATGCTAGAAGGCGCCGCTCCTCCCCGCTGCAATGTGGAAAAATCGGCTGTTTTCCGGGATTTCTTGGGGTGGTGGCGTTTCGATGCGGCGACGTTCGGGCGAGAATCGTGCTAGGCAAGGCGCGACACGTGGCCCCGCCCGCCCAGCCGCCCGAAATCGGATGAATCCATGCCGCTCGCGGTCCTCGATATCATCGTCATTGTCGTCGTTCTGATCTCCGCCGTCCTGGCGATGGTGCGCGGGTTCGTGCGCGAAGTGCTGTCGGTCGCATCCTGGGTGGTGGCGGCCGGCGCGGCATACCTTCTCTACAAGCCACTGGTTCCAGTGGTGAAACCCTATATCCAGAACGACACGGTGGCGGTCATCGTGGCGGCGGCGGCGATCTTCTTCGTCGCGCTGATCGTCGCAAGCTACATCACCATGCGGATCTCGGACTTCGTCATCGACAGCAAGGTCGGGGCGCTGGACCGGGCGCTGGGTTTCGTTTTCGGGGCGGCGCGGGGATTGCTGCTGGTGGTGATCGCGCTGCTTTTCTTCGAATGGCTGGTGGCGAAGCCGCCGTCCTGGGTGGCGGAAGCGCGCACGCGCCCTATGCTTGAGAGCCTCGGCTCGAAGCTGCAGGCGGCCCTGCCGCAGGACCTGGAAGCAAGCGTCATCAAGCGTTTCCGCCGCGGCGGAGCGGCCAGCGGCGATACCAGCCCGACGACCGACACGACCACCACTACGCCGGCGCCGAGCGGCACGGATGCTGCATCGCCCGATGCCAAATACGGGAATGGCGAGCGCCAGCGTCTCGACCAGCTCATCCAGAATAGCGGGGACGGGAACGGCAACTGAACGGTCCCGGGCCATTGGACGGACGGCAAGATGAACGACCTGAAAGGCCTCCCATTCGACGACGACACGCTGCATGAGGAATGCGGCGTCTTCGGCGTGTAGCAGTACGTAATCCGCCGAAGTAGAGGGCAT
>CAWEUR010000038.1:0-103688 GCA_963812285.1 uncultured Alphaproteobacteria bacterium
GAAGCGGCGCGCAACAAGCCGGGCGCCCTCGTCACCAGCGAGTTGACCCTCGCGGAAGTGCTTGCCCCGAGCGGCGGCAGGAAGAGGCCCGCTGATCTGAAGCGCCTCTATCTCGACCTCATCGTATGGAACGGCGTGATCGACTTGCGCCCGGTCAGCAGGCAGGTGATCTACGAGACGGCGGAACTGAGGCCACATGCACCGCTCAGGCTGCCGGACGCTATCCATCTGGCGACCGCGGTGCTAGCCGAGTGCCGATACTTGGTGACCCGAGATCAGGCGTTCCGCAATTTGCCGACGTCCATGGTTCGCGTGTCCCAGGGAACGGACGCATTCGTCCAGATGGTGGACTCACTGCAATGACCGCCCCCCCTCTCCTCTCCGTCCGCAATCTCGGCGTCGCCTTCCGCCAAGGCGGTGAGCTGACGATGGCGGTCGAGGGCGCGAGCTTCGATATCGCGCGCGGCGAGACGATGGCTCTGGTCGGCAAATCCGGCTCGGGCAAGTCGGTGACGGCGCTTTCGGTCATGCGGCTTCTGCCGCCGTCGGCCGAGATCCCGGCCGGCGAGATCCTGTTCAAGGGCAAGGACCTGCTGAAGGCGAACGACAAGGAATTGCGCGCGGTGCGCGGCGCCGACATCTCCATCGTCTTCCAGGAGCCGATGACCTCGCTCAACCCGCTGCACACGATCGAGCGCCAGGTCGGCGAGATCCTGAAGGTGCATCGCGGCATGGGCGACCGGGCGGCGCGGGCGCGGGTGCTCGAACTCCTCGCCAAGGTCGGCATCCGCGAGGCGGAAAGCCGGCTCGGCGCCTATCCGCACCAGCTTTCCGGCGGCCAGCGCCAGCGGGTGATGATCGCCATGGCGCTCGCCAACGAGCCGGACCTGTTCATCGCCGACGAGCCGACGACGGCGCTCGACGTCACCGTGCAGGCGCAGATTCTCCAGCTTCTCGCCGATCTGCAGCGCGAGACCGGCATGGCGATGCTGTTCATCACCCACGATCTCGGCATCGTTCGCCGGGTCGCCAACCGCGTCTGCGTCATGACCGGCGGGCATATCGTCGAGCAGGGGGCGACCGAGGATATCTTCGCCCGGCCGCAGCACGCCTACACCAAGCACCTGCTCGCCGCCGAGCCGAAGGGCGACCCGCCCAAGGCCGACCTGCGCGCGCCGGTGGTGATGGCCGCCGACGACCTCAAGGTCTGGTTCCCGATCAGCCGCGGCCTGCTGCGCCGCACGGTCGGCTATGTGAAGGCCGTCGACGGGATCGACATCACGGTCCGCCGCGGCCAGACGCTCGGCGTCGTCGGCGAATCCGGCTCCGGCAAGACGACGCTCGGCCTGGCCCTGATGCGGCTGATTTCGTCGGAAGGGAAGATCATCTTTCTCGGCGAAGCGATCGAGAACCGGCGCTTCAAGGCGATGCGGCCGCTGCGAAGCCACATGCAGATCGTCTTCCAGGACCCTTTCGGCTCGCTCAGCCCGCGCATGTCGATCAGCGACATCGTCGGCGAGGGGCTGAAGATCCACGCCCCTAACCTCTCGGCCTCCGAGCGCGACATGCGGGTCGCCCGCGCGCTCGAGGAGGTCGGGCTCGACGCCGCCACCCGCCACCGCTATCCGCACGAGTTTTCCGGCGGCCAGCGCCAGCGCATCGCCGTCGCCCGCGCCATGGTGCTGGAGCCGCAATTCGTCATGCTCGACGAGCCGACCTCGGCGCTCGACATGAGTGTTCAGGCGCAGGTCGTCGACCTCCTGCGCGACCTGCAGAAGCGGCACGACCTCGCCTATCTGTTCATCAGCCACGACCTCAAGGTTGTGCAGGGCGCTGGCCAACGACATCATCGTCATGCGCGCTGGCAAGGTGGTCGAAGAAGGCACATCCGAGACGGTGTTCGAGGCACCAAAGACCGACTATACGAAGGCGCTGATGGCCGCCGCCTTCGAGATCAAGACCGCGCCGGAAGGCGTCGTCAGCGAGTAGGCGCGGCCCGCCCGCCACGCCCGCGAGTGCCGATGAACAAGAAGCCGATCGTGATCGCCTCCGGCCCGTGGCCGGCCGAGCCCTGGGCTGCTTCGGTTCGGGCCAGTCGATCCCGGACGGCCGGTCTTCATCTGGCCCGATGTGCCGGACCGGACGGCAATCCGGCTACCTGCTCGCCTGGAAGCCGCCGGCCGAAGTGTTCATGGCCTTTCCCAGTCTGGAGGCAATCTTCTCGCTCGGCGCCGGCGTCGACTTCCTGGTCGATGCTCCGGCCCTGCCGGACGTGCCGATCGTGCGCGTCGTCGTACCGGACCTGACCCGGCGCATGACCGAATGGGTGGTGCTGCAGGTGCTGATCCATCACCGCCAGCAGCGCGCCTATGACCGGCAGCAGGCCGCGCGGCGCTGGCATGAGCGTCGGCAGCCGGTGGCGGGCGGGGTGCGGGTCGGCATCATGGGGCTCGGCGTGCTCGGCCGCGACGCGGCGGAGGTGCTGGCGCGGCTCGGCTTCCAGGTCGCGGGATGGAGCCGGCGCCCCAAAGTGCTCGAGGGCGCCGAGACCTTCCATGGCGCCGACGGGCTCGCAGCCTTCCTCAAGCGCACCGACATCCTCGTCTGCCTGCTGCCGCTGACGCCGGAGACGCGCGGCATTCTTTCGCTGCCGCTCTTCGATCGGCTTGCCCGCGACGGCGCACTTGGCGGGCCGATCCTCATCAATGCGGGCCGAGGCGGATTGCAGGTCGAGGCGGATATCGTCGCCGCGCTTCAATCCGGCACGCTGAAGGGCGCCAGCCTCGACGTCTTCGAGCCGGAGCCGCTCGCCGCGTCAAGCCCGCTCTGGGCGCATCCGGATGTGGTGATCACGCCGCACGCGGCGGCGGCGAGCCAGCCGGAGGCGATCGTGCCCTCGATCATGGCGCAGATCGCCGCTTTCGAAGCCGGCCGACCGCTCCTCAACCTCGTCGATCGCGACACGCATTACTGACGCACGCCTGTGACCTCGGTCACAGGCGCGGGAACCCTTCGCCGCACCTGCGGGTTAACGGCTCGCACTTGCCCAATCGACACGAAGGAGACCGTCATGCGTGCCATCATCCTGTGGATCTGCGGCGTGCCCATCTCGGTGATCATTCTTCTATACGTCTTCCACATCCTTTGACGGACACGCGTGTCAGAGACGCCTGACTGACGTGACCGGGCCGCCGCGCGGCCGGATGCGGGCGACGGCCTCGGCGAGCGGCTCGACGATCACCGTCATGTGCCAGCCGCTCGCATGGATCAGGCGGGCCGCATCGACCATGATGCCGACATGGCCCTTCCAGAAGACGAGGTCGCCACGACGGAGCGGCGCCTCGACACCACCGTCCACCGCCGCGCCGAGCATCGCCTCCTGCATGTCGGTATCGCGCGGCGCGGCCTGACCGGCGGCCATCAGCGACAATTGAACCAGCGACGAGCAGTCGACCCCGTCCCCCGAGCGCCCGCCCCAGAGATAGGGCGTGCCGAGGAAGCGCTCGGCGACGGCGACGAAGTCGGGTGCCGGCGGTGCGTCGAGCGGCATTACGTGGACGGCGACGATCGCGCCCGCGCCGTCGGCGAGCAGGCGATAGGGCGTGCCGCGTGTCTCGGCCGCGCTGCCGAGCGCCAGGCGCGCGCCGAGCGACAGGGTGCCGAGAGCGGGGAATTTCAGGTCCGGGCCGGGATAGACGAAGGTCCGCAGGGCCGCGATGCGGTGGGTCGGCTCGGGCGCGAGATCGCCCAGCGCCTCGCCCGGTACATAGCCGACATAGGAATCGCGTTTCGAGCTGGCCCCAGGACCAGCCCTCCGCCGTTTCCTCGAAGACGCGAAACACCTCGCCGCGAAGAACCTCGCTCTCCCACGAGGCATCGGCACGCGGATGGCGTTTCAGCGGAGCCGAAAACGCCGTGACGCGGCGGCGCGTGCCCTCGACGAAGCGGGCCGCCTCCACCCTCCCCTCCAGACGCATGTCGGCAAGGTCCGGACGAAAGGCGTGAAGGCGCGGGTCGAGCGATGGCGGGGCGGCGCTCAGGGTGGCAGTTCCTTGTGGCGGGCGACGACCATGTCGCCGAGGCGCTCGACGGCGAGCGCGCCTTCCAGCGTGCGCTGGACGAGAACGTTGCGACGGTCGGCCTCGTCGCGCTGGCGGGTCAGCAGGCCGAGCGCGGCCCATGGTGTCGAGGGCGCGGGTGATCGCCGGCTTGGTGACGCCGAGCTTCTTCGCCAGCCCGCGCACGGTGTGGGGCGGCGGCTCGAGATAGACGGTGAGGAGGATCGCCATCTGCCGGGCCGACAGATCCCGCTCGCCGTCGCGCACGAGGTCGAAAGTGACATCGTGCCACAGACGAAGCGCCTGGCTCGGCCGAAGCTCGGCGGGCATACGCGGCTCCCCGGAGCCGCTCTCCAAACTCGTTTCGGCCCCGAACTATTTAAGCCGGTCGATTGCCGCCACTTCAAGCGCCATAACGCGTGCCGATCAGCGAGCGAAGAGCGCGCGGATCGCCTGCGCCTCGCCGCCTTCGCGGCCTGGCCGGCTTGGCGGCCGGGGTCCAGCCATAGATGTCGGCGTGGAGCCAGCGGACTTCCGGCGCCACGAAGCGCGACAGGAAGAGCGCGGCCGTGATCGAGCCGGCGAAGCCGTCCGTGCCGGCATTGTTGATGTCGGCGACCTTGGATTCGAGCATCGCCATGTAGGGGCCCCAGAGCGGCATGCGCCAGACCGGATCGGCGACGGCGCGCGGCATGATCGGCGAGATCGGCGGCGAGCGCGTCGTCGTCGGTGTAGACCGGCACGACGTCCGGGCCGAGCGCGACGCGGGCGGCGCCGGTCAGCGTGGCGAAGTCGACGAGCAGGTCGGGCGCCTCCTCGCCGGCGAGCGCCAGCGCGTCGGCGAGCACCAGCCGCCCTTCGGCGTCGGTGTTGCCGATCTCGACGCTGATGCCCTTGCGGCTCTTGAAGACGTCGCCGGGGCGGAAGGCGGCGCCGGCGATGGCATTCTCGACCGCCGGAACCAGCACGCGCAGGCGCACCGGCAGGCCTGGCGTCCATGATCATGTGAGGCCAGCGCCGAGCGCATTGGCGGCGCCGCCCATGTCCTTCTTCATCAGCAGCATGCCGGAGGCCGGCTTGATGTCGAGGCCGCCGGTGTCGAAGCAGACGCCCTTGCCGACCAGCGTGACCTTGGGCGCGTCAGGATCGCCCCAGGCGAGATCGACCAGCCGCGGCGCGCCTCGCCTCGGTCGCCGCCGCGCCGACGGCATGGATCAGCGGAAAGTTCTCGGCGAGCAGGTCTTCGCCGACGATCGTCGAGATCTCGGCGCCGTGGCGGGCGGCGAGCGTCGCGCACGGCGGCGGCCAGCTCGGCCGGGCCGAGATCGTTGGGCGGCGGTGTTGATGAGATCGCGTGCAAGGGTGACGCCGTCGGCGATACGGCGCGACGGTCGCGCGGTCATCCTTGCCGGCGACGACGAGTTGCGGCCCGGCCTCGCCAGCCTCGCGGTAGCGGGTGAAGCGATAGGCGCCGAGCGCGAAGGCGAGCGCGGCGAGCGCCGGGTCGTCGAAGCCGCGATTCGAGCCGGTAGATGCCGGCCGGCAGCCGGGTCGGCAGCAGGCCGGCAAGCAGCGGCGGGCGACCGTCCGCCTCGCCGAGACCGAAAAGGACGGCCGGCGAGCCCGCCATCCGGGCCGGGCACCAGCGAAATCGCGCCGGACGCCGCCTTGAAGCCGGTCGCGCTCGCCCAGCCGGCGGCCCGCTCGCCCAGCCTTGCGCCGATATCGGGCAGATCGTCGGGCGCAACGGGCATGAATCGGCACGGCAGCGCAATCGGCGGCGGAAAGCAGGCAATCGGGCACGGGAACCTCCAGGGTGCGGGCGAGCGGATCATGGCCGGGACGGGCGCAATCGGCGACGGCGCGCGACGGTTTTAACCATCCATTAGGGTTAACGGAATATTGCTCGGCCGAGTCCGGCCGCAGTTTCGGCGAGCGCCCATGAACATGCCTTCCCGCCGCCGCCATGACTGCCCTGAGCCGTGATCCGTTCGCGCTGCGGCGAGCTCGTTATCATGCCGGTCTGCGATCGGCCTCGCCCTTACCGGCTGCGCCAGCCCGAAGAAACGGTCTCGATGGAGACGACCGGCTCGATCGCCAGACCGCTCACGCCGGACGACCTCTAACAAGGCCGTCGCCTATTGGGGCGACCGCTACCAGAAGAACCCGAAAAGACGCGACGACGGCGCTCAACTACGCCGCGGCGCTTCGCCGATCGGCCGCAACGACCAGGCCGTCGCCGTGCTGCAGAAGGCGCGCTCAACTATCCCCAAGGACCGCGAGTCCTCGCCGCCTACGGCAAGGCGCTCGCCGCCGACGGCGACCTGCAGCGCGCCCTCGACGTCGTGCAGCCGGGCACAGACGCCCGAGCAGCCGGACTGGCGGCTCATGTCCGCCGAGGCCGCCATCCGCGACCAGCTCGGACAGCATGCCGCGGCGCGCAAGCTCTACGCACAGGCGCTGCAGATCGCGCCGAACGAGCCCTCGACGCTTTCCAACTCGGCATGTCCTATGTGCTGACCGGCGAACTCCCGAAGGCGGAGAAGCTTCTGCGCCAGGCGATCGCCCAGCCCGGCGCCGACAGCCGCATCCGCCAGAACCTGGCGCTGGTCATCGGCCTGCAGGGCCGCTTCGACGAGGCCGAGCAGCATCGCCAGAACCGACCTCTCGCCCGAGCAGGCGGCCGCCAACATCGCCTATCTCAAGTCGATGCTGAGCCAGCAGAATTCCTGGCAAAAGCTGAAGGCCGCGAGTGGCAGCGGCGGCGGCAATACCGGCTGACCCGGCGCAAGCACTCCCCCTCTTTCGACCCCCACGGACAAGACGAAAGCAGCGCGCCCCTTCCGGGACGCGCTGCTTTTTCGTGTTCGCTCGTTTGACTTGACCGAGGCAGTCGCGGCGCCCTCGAGCGGGGCGCGTATCCGCGCCTCAGTGCATGGCGCGGGAGACCTGGATCGCGGCCGGGCCGATGATGACGCCGAAGAGGACCGGCAGGAAGAAGACGATCATCGGGACGGTCAGCTTCGGCGGCAGGGCGGCGGCCTTCTTCTCGGCAAGGGTCATGCGCTGGTCGCGGCTTTCCTGGGCAAGGACGCGCAGGGAGGTGCCGAGCGGCGTGCCGTAGCGTTCCGCCTGGATAAGGCTGGTCATGACCGACTTGACGCTTTCGAGCCCCGTGCGCAGGGCCAGGTTCTCAAAGGCCTGGCGGCGTTCCTGCAGGTAGGAGAGCTCTGCGGTGGTCAGGGTCAGCTCTTCGGCGAGCGGAATCGACTGGACGCCGATCTCCTCGGAGACCTTACGGAAGGCGGCCTCGGCCGACATGCCCGATTCGACGCAGATCAGCAGCAGGTCGAGCGCATCCGGCCAGGCGCGCCGAATCGACAGTTGGCGCTTGGAGACGATGTTCGAGACGTAGAGATTGGGCGCGTAGAAGCCGGCATAGGAGATCGCGAGCGACAGCAGCAGCTTGATCGAGACCGGCTGGTCGTAATTGGCGATCCACATCAGATAGACGAAGGCCGCCGCGAAGACGATGAGCGGCAGGGTCACCCGGGCGAAGAGAAAGACGACCATCGGCGCCTGGCCGCGGAAGCCCGCCATGCGTAGCTTGTTGACGGTGCCGTCGTCGGCCAGCGCCTTGCGCAAGTTGAACCGGTCGACGATGTCACGCATGAACGGCTTGGCTTCCTTGCGCAGGCTCGAGCGCGCCGTATCGGCGGCGAGCCTGGCGCGCTCACGGGCGCGGATCCTCTCGCGCTCCAGCGCCACGGTCTTGATGCGCGCCGAGAGCTTGTCGCGCTCGAACATCGGCATTGCCACGGTCACGACGGTGGCGAATACGGCGATCGCGGCAAAGGACGCGACCAGGACCTGGGGGTTGGTGACGGTATTTATGAAGAGGTTGAACATCGGCCACCCACTCAGAAATCGAAGCGGATCATATTGCGCATGACGAGGATGCCGAGAAGCATCCAGAGCGCCGATGCGCCGAGAATCACGTTGCCGACCGGATCGGTGAACAGCAACGAGATGTAGGCGGGACTGGTGAGGTAGACCAGTCCCATGACGATGATCGGCAGGGCGCCGATGATCGAGGCGGATGCCTTCGCTTCCATCGACATCGCCTGGATCTTGCCCTTCATCTTGCGACGGTCGCGCAGC
The DNA here is from genome assembly GCA_963812285.1 of uncultured Alphaproteobacteria bacterium. GTDB lineage: Bacteria > Pseudomonadota > Alphaproteobacteria > Rhizobiales > Kaistiaceae > CAVSRC01. The sequence goes on from CAWEUR010000038.1 coordinate 8,220, forward strand.
ACCTTGGACAGGTTGCCGAGCGCCTCGGAAAGGTTGCCACCGGCGCTCTGCTGGATGGTGATGACGATGGCGAAGAAATTGGCCTCGGGCACCGGCATGCGCTCGGGCAGCCGGCTGATCGCCTCGTAGAGCGGCACGCCGAGGCCCTGGGTCTCGGTGATCATGCGGAACTCGGTGCGCACCGGCTCCTGCGCCTCCGAGCCGATGATCTTAAGGCAATCGTTGAGCGGCAGGCCGGCCTTGACGCCACGCACGATGACGTCGACGGCGTTGGCGAACTCGTCGAGGAACTTGTTCATGCGCCGCTTGCGCAAGAAGTTGATGCCCCAGCGTGGCACGCCGAGGAGCGCGGCGATACCGAAGGCGCCCACGGCGTAGAGCGGCAGGCCGAGGAAATGGGATATGGCGGCGCCGGCGAGGCCGCAGAAGATGCTGATCAGAATGAACTTGCGGCGCGACCAGCTGAGGCCGGCCTGCTCGATGCGTAGCGACAGGGGCGGCGACTTCGATCGCTTGGAGCGCGCCGTCTGACGCTCGTCGACGTCCCGAAGGGTCTCCTGGATCGACTTGCGTCGCCGGGTGGGATCGACCGCCGGCCGCGCCGCGCGGGCGCCGCCGTCGGGGCCGCCACTGCGGGTCTGGACGTGATCAAGCCGTCTTTCGGTATTCCGCTCGGTCTCGATGCGGCCATAGAGCAGCGCATAGGCAAGACCACCGGCACTCAGCATGGCCAGGATGACAATGGCGATCAGAACCGTCAGCGAGCCGAACATTTCACACCTTACCCTGCATGTGCCGCCAGATCCTCGCGATTGGCAGCGTCGAGCGCAGCCGCCAGGCGCACCTCTTCGTTGTAGTAGCGGGCGCGATCCCAGAACTGCGGGCGGCCGATGCCGGTCGAGCGATGGTGGCCGAGAATGCGCCCACTCTGATCCTCGCCCTGAATGTCGAACAGGAAGATGTCTTGCGTAATGATGACCTCGCCTTCGGTGCCGACCACCTCGGTGAGGTGGGTGATGCGGCGCGAGCCGTCGCGCAGGCGGGCGACCTGGACGACGACGTCGATCGAATTGGAGATCATGTCTCGGATCGTCTTGGACGGCAGTGTGAAGCCACCCATGGTAATCATGGATTCCAGACGGGATAGCGCCTCGCGCGGGCTGTTGGCGTGGAGCGTGCCCATCGAACCGTCGTGACCGGTATTCATCGCCTGCAGCAGGTCGAAGGCCTCCGGTCCGCGAACCTCGCCGACGATGATCCGCTCGGGCCGCATACGCAGACAGTTGCGGACCAGGTCGCGCATGGTGATCTCGCCCTCACCCTCGATATTGGGCGGGCGGGTCTCGAGACGGACCACGTGCGGCTGCTGGAGCTGCAGTTCGGCCGCGTCCTCGCAGGTGATGATGCGTTCGGTCTCATCGATGTAGCGCGTCAGGCAATTGAGCAGCGTCGTCTTGCCCGAGCCGGTGCCGCCGGAAACCAGGATGTTACAGCGCGAGCGCGCCATGATCTGGAGGATCGTGGCGCCCTCGGGCGTGATGGTGCCGTATTTGACGAGCTGATCGAGAGTCAGCTTGTCCCGGCGGAACTTACGAATGGTGAGGGCTGGCCCGTCGATCGCGAGCGGCGGGGCGATGACGTTGACACGACTGCCGTCGGGCAAGCGCGCATCGCAGATCGGGCTCGATTCATCGACACGGCGGCCCACCTGGCTGACGATGCGCTGACAGATATTCATCAGCTGCGAATTGTCGCGGAAGCGGATGGTGGTGTGCTGAACCTTGCCGTCGACTTCGATGTAGGTCTTGTGCGCGCCGTTGACCATGATGTCGGCGATGTCGTCGCGCGCCAGCAGCGGCTCGAGGGGCCCGAGGCCGAGAACGTCGTTGCAGATGTCCTCGAGCAGGTCCTCCTGCTCGGCGATCGACATGACGATGTTCTTGAGCGCGATGATGTCATTGACGATATCGCGGATTTCCTCGCGGGCGGACTCGGTGTCCAGGCGCGCGAGCTGCGAGATGTCGATCGTGTCGATCAGCGCCGAGAAGACGGAGGTCTTGATGTCATAGAAGTTCTCCGACCGGCGCACGGGGCGATCGCCCGAGCCCTCGCTCCGCCCGACGGGCGCGGCCGGCGGCCGGGTGGGCGGCGTCGATGGAGGGGGCGGCTCAGGCTGGGCCTGCTGCTGAGTCGAAGTCCGCGTCGTCGACTTCCGACTCGGCTTTCGGCGACGGCGACGGCCGTGGCGGCCTGCTGCCGGGGCCGTCCGATGATCCACGCTTGCCGAACATATTCGTCTCCCGTCAGGCGCTTTTCTTTCCGCGGAGCATGGCAATCAGAGGCGCGAGGGCGCCACGTTTCTGACGGCGCGACTCGGCGCGGCCCGTAACAATGCGCGCAACTTCGTCAAAGGAATCTGAAACCGGGCTCTTGGTGCCGGTTTCCGCGATCATCTGGCCGTTATTGGCGGCCGTGCCGAAGAGCTGGGGCTCGAAGGGGATGACCGCGGTCGGCGTCAGATCCAGCGCCTTGGCGAAGTCTTCGACCTTGATTTCCGGCCGCTTGGGCATGCCGACCTTGTTGATGACAAGGCGTGGCGGTGCGTCATTGGTACGCGAGGCGCGCAGCAGATCGACCAGATTCTTGGCGTTGCGCAGATTGGCGAGGTCCGGCTCGACGGTGAGCACGATCTCGTCCGCGGCGATGAGCGTGTGCTTGAGCCATCCGGTCCACTGATGCGGCAGGTCGAGAATGAGCGCCGGCACGCCGCCCTGGGTGACGTCGATCACCTGCTCGAAGGCGTCCTCGCTGAGATCGTAGGTGTGGTCGAGGGTCGCCGGGGCCGCGAGCAGGCTGAGCTTATCGGAACAGCGAGCCAGCAGGCGGTCGAGGAAGGTGTCGTCGACACGATCGGGCGAATTGACCGCATCCGCGATGCCCTGGGTCGGATCCTGGTTGAAATCCAGCCCGGCGGTCCCGAAGGCAAGGTCGAGATCGGCTATGACGACATCGCTGTCGAAGCTGCGCGTGATCGACCAGGCAACATTGTGGGCCATCATCGAGGAGCCGACGCCGCCCTTGCCGCCGACGAAGGCGATGGTCCGGCCGAGAGGCTCGGAATTGCGCTCCACGAAAAGGTCGGAGACCGTGGCGATGACGGTCATCAATTCAACCGGCATCACCAGATATTCGCTGACGCCGCGCTGCATGAGGCCACGATAGAGGCTGACGTCGTTGGTCTGGCCGACCACCACGACACGGGTGCCGGGATCGCAGACTTCGGCGAGGCGGTCGAGCCCGCTCTCGAGCGCCTCGGGAGCGAGCTTGGATTCCACCATGATCAGGTTCGGCGTCGCCGCCGCCTGATAGAACTCGACGGCAGCGCCGATGCCGCCCATGTGAACCTTGACATGGGCACGCGCCATGCGGCGGTCAGCGGCGGCGGCCTCGACGGCCGCCGCCAGATCTGGCGATTCGCAGAAGGCCTGGATCGAGATCCTCGGCACCGGGCGGACGTCGCGCACGGGCGCTTCCGCAAACTCCGGCTGATCGGCTTCCGGTGGCTGGCTGGTATTGAAGGCTAGATCGGACATTAGTTGCCAACTCCCTGAGCGATCGTTCCGCCCTTCTCCTTGCTGTAGTCGCCCTGGGTGGGCCCGCCCTTGGCGTAATTGTCGAGAACGGTCGACCGGCGCTCGGTGTCGGGCGGCGTGGTGGCGCGCGGATAGAGGAGATCCAGCGGATTGCTGACGATGGCCGCGAGGTTCTGCTGGGTGGCACAACCGAAGTTGAAATAGCTCGAGTTTTCTTCGTTGACGGTGACATCGTTCGGCCATTGGCCGCACGGCGCGGTGTGGGCCCCGATATGGGCATAAGCCAGGCGGATCGGCGGGCTAAACTCGCCCGGCGCCGCATCGTAGACGCGATGCTGGATGGCGCGCGGATTGACGCCGCTGGCAATCAGCACCCGCCGGATGTCGCGGGCGCGGGCCAGGGCTGTACGGGCGTTGGGCGAGCCCTTCGGCGTGACGAGGGCGATCACGTTGCCGTCGCTGGCCAGGAACTTCTGCGCGAAGCCGCGAATATTACCGCGCACGGGCTCGGTCAGGATAGCGGTATCGACGCTGACCGGAACATCGAAGGTCTCGATCATCTCGCCAAAGGTGATCGGATGGCGCTGGTGGTAATCACCCGGCGCCGGCACCGTCGAGCCGACGGTGCGCTGGTCGACCGAGGCGCAGCCGGCGAGCATCAGGGCTACGCCGCCGGCCAGGAGGATCGACCGCAGGCGGAGGCCGCCGGGGCGCCGATCTTCAATTCGGGACGACAAGAGAGTGGTCATTGTCCTGTGACTCCGTGGGTGCCGGCTGCTGGTCATTCGAAGATGAATCCCGGGTGACCCTGGTAGGATCCGGCCGGCGCCGCATTCTTGCCCTGGGTTCCATAGATGCGGTTGATCTTGCCGAAGAGCGTGCCGTTGAAGTCGTCGGCCGGCGCCAGCCCCTCGTCCGGCCGCGCCAGAGCGGTGAGCGGAACCGCGTTCACCAGGTAGGGCGTGGCGACGATGACCAATTCGGTCTCGTTGTGCTGGAAGTCGCGGCTGCGGAAGAGCGCGCCGAGGATCGGCAGGTTCTTGAGCCCGGGCAAGCCAGCGATCGACTGGTTGATGTTCTCCTGCAGCAGGCCACCCATGATCATCGACCCGCCCGAGGGCAGCTCCATGGTGGTATCGGCGCGGCGCACCTTGAGCGAGGGTATGCTCACGCTGCCGAGCGCGATCGCGCCTTCGTTGCTCAGCTCCGAGACCTCGGTCTTGACGTGCAGGCTGATGCGGCCAGCCGACAGGACCACCGGGGTGAAGGAGAGCGACACGCCGAACTGCTTGAACTGGATGGTGATATTGCCGTTCTGATCCATGCCGGTCGGGACCGGGAACTCGCCACCGGCCAGGAAGCTCGCCGATTCGCCCGATATGGCTGTCAGAGTCGGTTCGGCCAGCGTCTTCAGCATGCCGGTCGATTCCAGGGCCTTGATGGTCGCGCCAACCGAATTCTTGGCACTTATCGACGCGCCTGGGTCGCTGCCGTAGTTGGGAACGACGATGTTCTTGATAATCGAGGCGGCGATCGAGCTTGCCGGGGATCCGGAGATGCCGAACGGATTGTCGGTGGCACCGGAGACGACGAGTCCGCCCGAGCCCTGGACATTCTCGAGCGACCAGTTGATGCCGAGTTGCTTCAGGGCGTTGCGCTGGACCTCTGCGACCATGACCCTGAGGTGCACCTGGTCGTCACCGGAGATCGACAGGAGGTTGATGACCTTCGGCACGCCCGCGGTCGCCGTGCTCGAGCTCTGCGACGAGCTGGAATTGCCGGCTGACTGTGGCGTGCCGCCGCCGCCGGAATTGGTTGCGGTGGTCGAGCCGGACGTGGTCGTGACGGTGGAGCCTGGCGGCGGGTTCACACCGAGGAAGGCGTTGGCGATCTCCTCGGCCTTCTTGGCATCATTCGCGTTCTTGACGCCACCGGAAAGGACAATGTTGCCGCTCATGAATTCGGCGCTGACAGTGGCGCCCGGGATGAGCCGGTTGATGACGGTGGTCAGATTGGCCACGTCTTCCTGGACCAGGATGTCGAGATTGGCGATCTGCGAGCCCGCGCGGTCGAAGACGATAATGTTCGTCTGGCCGCCCTTGTTGCCCGTCAGGTAGATGCGCCGCGAGGTGCGCATGACGGCGTCGGCGATTTCCGGATTGGAGACCAGAACGTCGCGGGCGTCACGCGGCAGGTCGACGACGATCGACTTGTTCAGGCCAAGCTTGATCGTGCGGACGTAAGGCGCGGAGCCGAGGCTCGCCGGCATCGTCCGCGGCGTCGCGCCGTTGGCAAGCGCGGGCCCGACACTGGGCGCAAGGAGCAACATCGCCGTCGCCGCCGCGACAAAGAGCTTCCGCGAGATCCGGTGGCACATCTTGGAAATCCTTTGGTTTACCAGCCTCGACACCTTGGGCCTCATCTCAATCCGCTGACTTCGGTGGCGACGCCGTTTCTGACCACGGTCACGGTGCCGTTGTTCTTGGTTCCACCGATCAGGTAGTAGGCATCCTTGGCGGTGTCGCTGGCGTTCATGTGCGAGTCGGCAATGCTTCTCAGGGCCAAGGTCAAACGGTCACTCATCTGCTGCGCGACGGTCAGGATTTTCGCCTGCTCGGGCGAGAGCTCGAGCGTCGCCGTCTGGCCGACGACGACCTTTTCGCCGTTCTTGTCCTCGATCGTCTGATCGATGGCGAGGACCCGGATGTTGTGCAGGATCGTTTCGGTGTTGAAGCCGCTGGCGGTGTCGTTGGTGTCCTTGGAGTGTCGGCTCATGATCACGTCGACACGGTCGTTCGGCAGGATGAAACCGCCGGCGCTAGTGTCGGCCGAGATCTTAGTGGCGACCGCCAGCTTGCCGGCCGGCAGGATCGCCGACATGAAGCCCTGGTTGGAGCGGACGAGCTTGCCCTCGGTGATCGGCTCACCCGAATAGAAGGTCGCCCGGGCGATGGCGCCGACGACACTCTTCATAGCGTCGGGATGCTGATCCCTGGTGAGGAAGTTGTCGCGGGCGCCGTTCTTCGGCCAGTCCTGCCAGGTCACGTCGCCGTCGGTGACGGTCGTGCCCATGGGGATGTCCTTGGAAGCGACCAGCACCTTCGTCGCGTCGAGTTGCGATGCCGCCACGGGCTGGGCGGCTGGTTCCGCCGGAGCTGTCGTCAGGCGAACGGCGAGCACCGCTGCAATGATGCCGGCGCCGAGGGCGATTCCCAGGACGGCTAGACGGGCTACTTTCATGACGCATCACCTCAGCAAAGGTCGGTCGAACCAACTAGCGAACAATTTCATCCGCCAATCGTGTAATTATGGTTAACCAAACGTGTGAAAACTTGCTTAACGGATAGTAACCACGGCAAATTCGGCCGGGACGCGTGGAAAACTGGGGTACATCGGCCAATACGCAGGCCGTCAAACGTATCCGGGCGCCTCGCGCCGGTGCAGCTCAGGCAAGAGCCACGTGCATCCAGATCGTTTCCGGATACATGACGAGCCCGGCTGCTGCGAGCGCGACCCCATACGGCACGCCCGCGGTCTCGTCGTGAAGACGCCGCACCCAGGGCTGGCGAATGACGAAACCGGGCAGCACCGATTGCCGAAACGAAAGAATGAGCAAGGTCAGCCCGCCGCCGAAGACCGAGGCGATGCCGACAAACTCGAGCGCGTGGGTCCAGCCGATCCATAAGGTGATGCCGGCGGCGAGCTTGGCATCGCCGCCACCGATCCAGCCGAAAGCGAAGCAGACGAAGCCGACGACCAACACGATGCCGCCGGCGGCCCAATGCATGACGAAGGTGTGCCAGTCCATGCCGGCCAGTGGCGCCATGACGACGAAGCCGGCGACGATTGCCATCGTCAGCTTATTGGAGATGGTCATGGTCAGCAGATCGCACGCGGCGCTATAGGCCAACAGCACCGGAAAGACAGCGAACAGCAATGAGTGGACAAAGGTCTCCACGACGGGAGGGCTCCCGAACTGCTCCATTCGAGGAAATTGGTAGAGGTGGATCGTTAAGGGCTTCTAAACCGGACCGCTCAAACCCACCGGAAGGCCGTGTCCATGTTGTCGCGGCACGCCCGGACGAAATTGCGGCCACGCCATCCGGAGATCGCGTGGCCGTAAGTCGGCGGCCCGCGGAAGCGGGCCGAAGAAGACGAACGCCGAACGTTACGGCGTCTTCATCTGGCTCGAGATCTTCTGGAAGGTCGTGTTCAGCTTGGTGCCGAGAGCGGTGGCGCCGACGATGATGGCAACACCGATCAGGGACGCGATCAGGCCATATTCAATGGCGGTGGCGCCCGACTCGTCCTTCGCGAAACGCTTAAACAGGGTATTCATGGATGACAACTCCTCACTCCACGTGTTTGAACAGCTGTGGTCCGGGGTCCGCTTTTATTCTCTTGCGGCCGTAACCATGCGCAACACTACCGCCAAAGTCCTGAGGGTTAGTTAACAACGGCGCAGTCAAAAGACATGGTTTGAGGAAATTTGTTAATAGTAAATCTTCTGTTATCTTTCTACAGTACTGGAAACAAAGTCATTTTCGAACTTATGTTTTTGGTTTATCGTTTTTTTACCATGGGCGGCAAGCTTCCCTTTACGACGCAACGAAAAGCGCCACCTTGCCAGTCAATGGAACGCGAGGGCTGAAACGGCCCGCGACCGGCGGCACGGCGCGTCTTAAACCTTCGTTCACCATTCTTTGTCACCTTTCGTAAAGTAGTTTGCCGCCCAGCGGAGGTCTCTATGTCTGGCGCATCCCAGGGTTCACGACACGGTCGGCTGGTCGCCATCACCCTTTCGGGGCTGATGCTGGCGACTCTGGCCAGGGTGACACCGGCCTTCGCCGATGGCGAGCCGATCAAAGTCTTCGTCGACCGTGCAAAGGTCATGCACATCTCCCGGCCGGCCGATATCGTCATCATAGGCAATCCGGCCATCGCCGACGCGACCATCCAGGACAGCCAGACGCTGATCATCACCGGTCGCAGCTACGGAACCACCAATCTCATCATCCTCGATTCGCAGGGCAAGGCGATCGCCGACGAGATCCTCAATGTCGGTGCCGCCGACGAGGACAAGGTGACCGTCTATAGCGGCAGCCAGCGCGTGACGTTGAGCTGCACGCCCGAGTGTTCGCCGACGCTGGCCGTCGGCGATCGGGCGGACGCCTTCAATCAGGTCACGTCGCAGGTTCAGGCTCACAATTCCCTCTCGAGTTCTGCCAGCACCAAATAGGCCCCAAGAGGGTTAGCGAAGGGTTGATCGCGCTGGCCCGATTTTCAACAAACGCGGCAACTCTTCCTCAATCCCTGTCGGGTATACGTTGGCGATAGCTGCGGAGCGAGCTTCGGCAGCGATGAGTACCTGGAACATGTCGATACGGTCAGTCACGGAGACGATGCTGGGCAACGCCGCCCTCCGCCTCGGCGTGGCACGGTTCTACCGTGACGACAAAGGCGCGACCGCCATCGAGTTCGGTCTGGTCGCCCTCCCCTTCTTCGCTCTCCTTTTCGCGATCCTCGAAACCGCGCTTGTCTTCTTCGCCGGCCAGACGCTGGAGACGGCGGTCTCCCGCTCGGCGCGACTGATCCGTACCGGCGAGGCCAAGAGCACCGGGATCACCGCGACCCAGTTCAAGCAGGACATCTGCAATCAGGTCATCGCCGTCTTCGACTGCCCGTCGAAGCTCTATGTCGACGTGCGCACCTACAAGACCTTCGGCGACGTCGACTTGAGCAAGCCGCTCGACAGCGACGGCAATCTGGAGACCAACAAGTTCACCTATTCGCTGGGCGATGCCGGCGACATCGTCGTGGTCCGCGCCTTCTATGAGTGGCCGATCAACGTATCCATGCTGGGCCTCAATCTCGGCAACACCGCGAGCGGCGCCTATCTGCTCGCCGCCACGGCCGCCTTCAAGAACGAGCCTTTCCCATGGTGAGGTCGCGCGGAGCCTTCACCCGCCTGCGGCGTCTTGGGCGCCTGCCCCGCTTCGTTCGGCGCTGGCGCGGGCTGGCCGACGATTCCGGCGTGTCGGCGGTCGAGTTCGCGCTCATCCTGCCGATCATGCTGACGCTGTTCTTCGGCGGCGTGGAGTTGAGCGACGCCCTGACCATCGACCGCAAGGTGACGCATGTGACCAGCACGCTGGCGGACCTCGTCACTCAGTCGACGAGCCTCAAAAGCACCGACATGTCGAACATCTTCGATGCCGCCGCGTCGGTGATCACTCCGTACTCTACGAGCAAGCTGACGATGGTGATCTCGCAGATCAAGATCGATTCGAGCGGCAACGCGACGGTCGACTGGAGCAGGGCGCAGAACACCACGCAGCTCACCAAGGGCGCCGCCGTGACCCTGCCGAGCGCGGTCATCCAGGACGATTCCTACCTCGTCATGACCGAGGTCCATTACAGTTATACGCCGGCCATCGGTTATGTGCTGACCGGCTCGCTTGACCTGCACGACACCTTCTACCTGAAGCCGCGCAAGTCCGCGAGCGTGTCCTGCTGCAGCTAGTTCCGGCTGTTCAGCGCCGCAGCTTGTCGCCGGCCGGCCCGGAATCCTTCGAGACCAGATCGTCCATCACCGCGTAGAGTGACGCATCGGCGGCGACCATGCCGCCGCCGCCCTCGCTCATGCGGTCGACGGCATCGAGCGCGTCCGGCGCCTCCTCCGCCATTGCCAGCAATGCATCCTTGATGGCGTTCCTGAGCGCTTCCGGCAGGCTCGCCAGCACGACATGCGGGCCGAAGGGGATGAGCCGCGACTGCCAGACGACGCGCACCTGATCCATCGACAGCGTTCCGTTCGCAACGAGATCGGTCAGCAGGCCGAAATCGTAGCCATTGGCAGGATCGCCGGTGAGGCTCGACCAGGCGGTTGCCGCGTCGGCATCGCCGGACAGCAGCGCGCCCATCGCCGCGGCCGGGTCGGGCGTGTCGACGATCCTGGAGAAGAACGTTCCGGCGTTGATGCCTTCGCGGGCGAAGGCCTTCATCGGCACGAGCCGGCCGGCAACCGAATCGGGACCGGCGACCGCGAGGCGCAGACCGCGCGCATCGGAAAGGGCATGGACGGGGCTGTCCGCCTTGACGACGACCAGCGAATAGAAGCCCTTCGCGCCATCGGCCGCGGTCGGCAGGGCGATTGGCTCGAGGCAGTGGCAGCTTGCATTGGCGGCGGCGAAGCTCGAGGCACTGTTGATGGCATATTGGACCCGGGCGCTGACCTCGGCGTCGATGAGCGCGGCATAATTGCCGGCCGGGACCAGTTCGACCGGAACGCCGAGCTTGTCCTGCAGATAGGCGCGGAAAGGCTCGAGCTCGGCCAGCCGGTAACCGGCATCGGAACCGGCAAGCACGCCGACGCGCAGGACCTTGAAATCGTCATGCCAGTCAGCGGCTGCCGGCGCGGCGAAGGCCGCTAGGACCGCGAGCCCGACCATGGCGAAGGCGGCGCCCCGCCGGATGCGGCCGACCATGCCCGCGATCATTGCCGCCCCCATTTCCACGCGTGTTCCATCGCTGCCCATCCTGCCAGAGTCGCGATTCGCCGCGAAGCCGGGGTCACGTTCGCCGCGAGAAGGCGAAGAGGGTCGTCTGGCGATAGGTGTCGCCGGGTCTCAGCACCGAGGAGGCGAAGTTGGGATGATTGGGGGCGTCGGGAAAGAAGCCCGGCTCGAAGCAGCAGCCGCCGTTGAGCGGATAGGTCTTGCCGCCAAGGCCCGGCACGGTGACATTCATCATGCAGCCGTCATAGAACTGGACGCCGGGCTCGGTCGAGGACACGTCGAGACGCACGCCGCTCTTCTTCGATTCCAGACGGGCGGCGGGACGCGGCGCCTTGGCCTTCTCCATGCCGACGACGAAGTTCAGGTCGTATTCGACGCGCTTGCCGTCGCTCATGCGCCGGATCGCCCGCATCTCGCGGAAATCGTAGTCGCTGCCGTCGACCGGGCGGATCTCGCCGGTCGGGATCTTGCCGGCATCGGTCGGGGTATAGGCGTCGGCGAAGATCTGGGCCTCGTGGTCGAGGATGTCGGGGGAATTGTCGAGGTTGAAATAGGTGTGCTGCGCCAGGTTGACGACGGTCGGGGCGTCGGTGACGGCCTCGGCTTCCATGCGCAACGTGCCGGGCGCCTCGACGATATAGCGCAGCCGCGTCTCGACATTGCCGGGATAGCCGTCCTCGCCATCCTTGGCGGACAGCGCCAGGGTGACGCTCGCCGGCGTGTGCTCGACCAGCCGCCAGGGGCGCTTGCCGAAGCCGTTGTTGCCGCCATGGAGGTGGTTGAGGCCGCCCTCATTGCGGGTGAGCTGATAGGGGATGCCGTCGATGGTCAGCCTGCCGCCGCCGATACGGTTGGCCGAGCGGCCGGCAACGGCGCCGCAATGGGGTGAATGGCGGACATAGTCGTCGAGGCTGTCGAAGCCGAGGACCAGTGGATGATCGATGCCGGCGAGGCGGACATCGCGGATGATCGCGCCATAGGTGATGATCCGGAGGCTGAGGTCGCCATCGGCGATGGTGACTTCCTCGATCTCCGTCCCGTCCTCAAGGGTCCCGAATGTGCTGGCAGCCATGCGTGCCTCCTCCTGGCTTGTCCGGCTACCCGCGCGAGCGCGGCTGCCATCGATTGTTTCAGATCGTCTGATTATAGGCGCCGACGCCGCCGCCTTCCCGCATCATGCCGTCGATCGCGGCGAACATTTCGCGCATGCGCGCTTCCGAGACCGGGCTTTCGACGACGACGACCAGTTCGGGCTTGTTGGACGAGGCGCGCACCAGCCCCCAGGTGCCGTCATCGGTGACGCAACGCACGCCGTTGACGGTGACGAGCTCGGCGATGGCATGGCCGGCGACCCTTTCGCCGCCGGTGCGCATCGCCTTCCAGCCGGGCGGTGACCGCGTCGGCGACGGCGTATTTATCCTCGTCCGGGCATTCCGCCGACATGGTGGGCGAGCCCCAGGTGCGCGGCAGCGCCTCGCGCAGATCGGCCATCGACCTGTCCGGATTGCGGTCGAGCATGTCGAGGATGGCGATCGCCGAGACGAGGCCGTCGTCATAGCCGCGGCCGATCGGCGGGTTGAAGAAATAGTGGCCCGACTTCTCGAAGCCGGCGACGGCGCCGAGCTCGTTGACGCGGCGCTTGATGTAGGAATGGCCGGTCTTCCAGTAGTCGGTCGTGGCACCGTTCGCCTTCAGCACCGGATCGGTCTCGAAAAGCCCGGTCGATTTGACGTCGACGACGAAGGTCGCCTTGTCGTTGAGGGCGGACAGGTCGCGGGCCAGCATGACGCCGACCTTGTCGGCGAAGATCTCCTCGCCGCTGATTGTCGATGACGCCGCAGCGGTCGCCGTCACCGTCGAAGCCGAGGCCGATATCGGCCTGGGATTCCAGCACGGCCCGGCTGATGGCGTGCAGCATCTCCAGGTCTTCCGGATTGGGATTGTAGCGCGGGAAGGTGTGGTCGAGCTCGGTATCGAGCGGCACGACCTCGACCCCCAGCGCCTCCAGCACCTTGGGCGCGAAGGCGCCGGCGGTGCCGTTGCCGCAGGCGACGACCGCCTTGATCGGACGGGTGAACTTCTTCCGTCCGGCGAGATCGGCCATGTAGCGGTCGGCGATGTCCTCGTGGAACGTCGTAGGCGCCGCCGGCGCGCATCTCGAAGGCGGCGGTCAGGACGATCTCCTTCAGCCGGCCCATTTCGTCCGGGCCAAAGGTGATCGGCCGCTCGCAGCCCATCTTGACGCCGGTCCAGCCATTCTCGTTATGCGAGGCGGTGACCATGGCGACCGCCGGCACGTCGAGGGCGAACTGGGCGAAATAGGCCATCGGCGTGACCGCCATGCCGATGTCGTGGACACGACAGCCAGCGGCCATCAGGCCGGTCGTCAACGCCATCTTGATCGCCGAGGAATAGGCGCGGAAATCGTGGCCGACGACTACGTCCGGCCGGATACCGCGCTCATGCAGCAGCGTACCGATGCCGAGACCGAGGGCGGTGACGCCCATCAGGTTCAGCTCCGGCTGCTTGGCGGCACCGGGACGGCCGAACCACCAGCGCGCGTCATACTCGCGAAAGCCGGTCGGCTTGACGAGCGGGACGGTCTCGAAGGCGAGACTGTTGGGTGCGAGATCGGCGACGGGCTTGGGGAACATGAAAGGCAAATCCTTTGCCTCCGGGTCTCATATCAGCGCGGGCGCTTTCGGCAAAGGTATGGCTGCAGCGGGTTGTCGCCCGATGACGTCGCCGATCCGCGGCAGCCCATCCTTGCGGCCGCGATTCCGGACGGACAAGTGGGCTCCGCCTTTCCCTCAACTGCTTCAGCGGACCAGCAGCAATTGGCCGCCGCCGACCTCGAAGCGGCTGAGGCGCTTCAGATAGGTCATGCCGAGGAGGTCGATCGGCACGGCGCCCGGCGGCATGACGACGGCGGGTACGTTGCGGACGCTGATCCCGCCGACATCGATCTCGTCGAGGGTGACCGGGGCGGCGTTGACCGAGCCGTTGGCGGTCGAGAGCGTCGCCGTGTAGTCGCTCCGCGCCGGATGGATGGCGAGGCGGTCCGCGGTCTCGGCGCTGATGACGACGACCGTCGCGCCGGTATCGACCATCATCGGGACCGTGCGGCCGTTGACCATCGCCTCGACGGTGAAGTGACCCTTGTCGTCCGCCCGCAAGGCCACCTGACGCGGATGCGCGGGCGGGGGGTGTCCGGCCGAGGCTTTCGGCGCCGGGACGGTGAAGTATGCGATGAGGCCGGGCGCAAGACGGGGGGCGCTCACGGCGAGCGCCGCCGCCGCAACCCCGAAGACAATCAGCCGCCCGAAAGACATCCGCCCGCGCCTTTGAAAAACCAGCGATGGCACAAGCTTGCGGCTGAGTGACTAAAGCGGAGCCAACGGCGGCGGCTTTTGGCGCGTTTCGTCAACGAAAGGTTAAGGGCTCAGACCCAGCCGCCGTCGAAGACGAAGTTCTGGTTGGTCGCGGCCGAGGATTCGTCCGAGGCGAGGAACAGGGCGGCGCGGGCGATATCGTCGGCGTTGAGGCGGCGCTGCAGGCACTGGCTCTTCATCAGCTCCGCCTCGGCTTCTTCGCTCCACCACAATTCAAGCTGGCGCTTGGTCATGATCCAGCCCGGCGCGATCGAATTGATGCGGATATTGAACGGCCCGAGAGTGCGAGCGAGGCCGCGGACCAGCCCGAAGGTGCCGGCCTTGGCCGCCACATAGACCGGCATGCCACCGAAACCGACCATCCATGAGCCGGAGGTCATGACGACGATCGACCCGCTGCCTGCCTTCTTCATGTCGGGCACGACCTGCTGGATGCAGAAGAACTGGTGCTTGAGGTTCACCGCGATGCGGTCGTCGAAATACTCCGGCGTCACCGCCTCGAGGGTGTGGCGCTCGTCATGGGCGGCGTTGTTGACCAGAAGCGTGATCGGCCCGAGTTCCTTACGAACCGCCTTGATCGCCGCCTTGAGGGCATCGATGTCGGTCAGGTCGCAATGCTCGAAGTGTACCGTCTGGCGCTTGCGCCGGAGCTTGGTGACGAGCGCCTTCGACTCGTCCTCCTTGATGTCAAGGAAGCCGACCTTGGCGCCCTGCGCGGCGAAATGGGCGACCACCGATGCGCCGATACCCGACCCGCCGCCGGTAATGAGCACCGTGCGGCCCTTGAGGCTCGGATAGGTGGCGCCGTATTTTTCTTTCCTGGGCATGGAATTCCTCCGCTCGGCCGATTGTCGTTCCATCGGCCGCCGTTTAGAGCGGATCAACGTTCGATGGAATCGCTGATCCGCTCTAACTCTTTGTTCTCACCGCAATTTCGGACGGAAAAGTGGTGCCCACTTTTCCTGCAATTGCTTTAGCGCAAAGGCTCGTGCTCGGGAAGTTCCGGGGCGCGCGCCCTCGGCTATTTCGTCCCGTAGAGCCGGTCGCCGGCATCGCCGAGGCCGGGGACGATGTAGCCGTGGTCGTTGAGATATTCGTCGATCGCCGCGGTGAAGATCGGAATGCCGGGCTGAGCCTTCTGGAAGCGCTCGATGCCTTCCGGCGCGGCCAGCAGGCACATGAAGCGGATATCCTTGGCACCGCGCGCCTTCAGCCGCTCGATGGCGGCGGAGGCAGAATTCGAAGTAGCGAGCATCGGATCGACGACGATCACCACGCGCTCGGCGATGTCGTCCGGCGCCTTGAAGTAATATTCGTTGGGCTCCAGCGTCTTTGGATCACGAAAGATGCCGATATGGGCGACGCGGGCGGAGGGAACCAGCTCCAGCATCCCTTCAAGAAGCCCATTGCCGGCGCGCAGAATCGAAGCAAAGACAGGCTTCTTGCCCGCCAGAATCGGCGATTCCATCTTCGCCAGCGGCGTTTCGATGGTGGTCTGGGTGAGTTTCAGGTCGCGGGTGACCTCATAGGTCAGCAGCAGCGCGATCTCGCGCAGCAACTGGCGAAAGCTCGCCGTCGAGGTGCCCTTGTCGCGCATCAGGGTGAGTTTGTGCTGGACAAGCGGATGATCGACGACGGTGACGCCTTCCATGGGGACAGATCCGGTTGCTGTTGCGGGTAGGCCACAGGTTACTCCGGCTAGGCGGTAAAGACAGCCTCCCGACCGCGAAAAGAGGCAACTTGTCCCCACCCAATCGCCCGGCGGCGCCCGGGCCTGTTCAGCGGTGCCGGCGCCCCCTATTGTGGCCGAAACCAAAGCGAATCCGGGAGCGAATGCCGCAACAATGGGCCGTGCCGTCATTCTTGTGCTCGATTCCTTCGGAATCGGCGGTGCCGAGGACGCCGCCGCCTTCGGCGATGCGGGCGCCGACACGCTCGGCCATATCGCGGCCGCCTGCGCGGCGGGCAAGGGCGACCGGGAGGGCCTGCGCTCGGGTCCCTTGCACCTTCCCCACCTCGACCGTCTCGGGCTCGCACGGGCGGCACAGGCTTCGACCGGCCGCGCGCTGGCCACGCTCGGCGGCGGCGACCTCGCACCGGAGGCCTTCTGGGGCTATGGCGTCGAGACATCGACCGGCAAGGACACGCCCTCCGGCCACTGGGAGATCGCCGGCGTGCCGGTGACCTTCGCCTGGACCTATTTTCCCGATACCGAGCCGGCCTTTCCCAAGGCGCTGACCGACGCGCTGATCGCCGAGGCGGACCTGCCGGGCATCCTCGGCAACCGGCATGCTTCGGGCGTGCCGATCATCCAGGCGCTCGGCGAGGAGCATATCCGCACCGGCAAGCCGATCTGCTACACCTCCGCCGATTCGGTCTTCCAGATCGCCGCCCACGAGACCCATTTCGGGCTCGAGCGGCTCTACCGGATCTGCGAGACCGCGCGCAGGCTCTGCGATCCGCTCAATGTCGGCCGGGTGATCGCCCGGCCCTTCGTCGGCGAGACCGCCGCGACCTTCAAGCGCACCGCGAACCGCCACGACTACGCGGTGCCGCCGCCCGAACCGACGCTCCTCGACCGGCTCACCGAGGCCGGCCGCCAGGTCTTTTCGATCGGCAAGATCGGCGATATCTTCGCCCATCGCGGCACCGGCACGAACCTCAAGGCGCCGGACGACATGGCGCTTTTCGACCGGACGCTGCAAGCGCTCGATGCGGCCGGCGACGGCGATCTGGTCTTCGCCAATTTCGTCGATTTCGACTCCCTCTACGGCCACCGCCGCGACGTTGCCGGCTATGCGGCGGCGCTGGAAGCCTTCGACCGGCGTATTCCGGAGCTGGCGCCGCATCTGCGCGAGGACGAGCTCGTCATCTTCACCGCCGATCACGGCAACGACCCGACCTGGACGGGAACCGACCATACCCGCGAGCACGTGCCGATCCTCGGCTACCGGGTCGGCATGACGGGTGGGCCGATCGGGCGTCGCGACACCTTCGCCGATATCGGCGAGACGGTCGCCGCCCATCTCGGCCTCGCCCCGGGCCCCCATGGAAGGAACTTTCTGTGACGCAGCGCGTGGCCAAGGCCGAGCTCCACTGTCATATCGAAGGGGCGGCCTCGCCGGCGCTGGTGCGCGAATTCGCGGCCCGCTACGGCACCGATCTCACCGGCCTCTTCGACGAGGCCGGCACCTATCGCTGGCACGACTTTTCAAGCTTTCTCGAGGCCTATGGCCGCGCCTCGTCGGTCTTCCGGACGCGCGACGATTTTCGGGCGCTCGCCTTCGACTATTTCTCCTCGATCGCAGCCGAAGGCGCGATCTATGGCGAGATCTTCATCGCGCCGGACATCGCCGCCGAGGGCGGGCTCTCCTATGAGGACTATGCCGGCGGACTCGCCGAGGGAATCACGCAGGCCGAGGCGGTGCACGGCATCGTCGGGCGCATGATCGTCGTCGGCATCCGCCATCTCGGCCCCCAGCGGGTGACGCAGATGGCGGAAATCGTGGCCGCCAATCCGCATCCGCTGATCACCGGCTTCGGCCTCGCCGGCGACGAGACGCGCTATCATCCGTCCGACTTCGCGCCGGCGTTCCGCGTCGCTGCCGATGCCGGGCTCGGCACCACGGCCCATGCTGGGGAACTTGCCGGCGCGCAAAGCGTGACCGAGGCGCTCGACCATCTCCGCGTCGGGCGGATCGGCCATGGCGTCAGGGCGATCGAGGATCCGGCGCTGGTCGACCGGATCGCGCGCGAGGGCATCGTGCTGGAGCTCTGTCCGAGCTCCAATGTCGCCCTCGGCCTCTATCCGGACGTCGCCCACCACCCGTTCCGCACGCTCATGCATGCCGGCTGCCGGGTGACGATCAATTCCGACGATCCGCCCTACTTCCACACCTCGCTCGGCCGCGAATATGACCTGCTCGGCACCGCCCAGGGCCTCGACCATGAGGCGCTGACCGAAGCGACGCGGACGGCGATCGAGGCGGCCTTCGTCGACGAAGCGACGCGGGCAAGGCTCCTGGCGAAGCTGGTATAGGGGGAAATCAGGCGGCGTCGCTGAGCGCACCGCCATCCGGTGCCGCGAGATCGACGCCGAAGTCCTCGGCGAAGACGTGCCTGCCGGTCTCGGTGATCGTCAGCGCGCGGCTGTCGCGCACCTTCACGATCCAGCCCTTCTCCAGGCAATGGCTGCAGAGCGCGGCACCGAGCGCGCCGGCGAGGTGCGGACGGCGCTCGGTCCAGTCGAGGCAGGCCCGACAGAAGATGCGGTGCCCACCGCGCAGGGGCGCGAGGTCCATGCCGAGGCCGGAGAAGAACGCGTCTCCCCGCTCCGTCACCTCGGCGACGCCCTCGCCGAGGACCACCGCGCCGTTTTCCTGCAATGTATCGGCGAGCGCGACGCCGAGACGGCCGGCGATATGGTCATAGCAGGTGCGTGCCGCCAGGAGCGTCTGGTCGCCACGGCGATGCAAGGGGCGCGGCGGCTCGAGATCGGCGGCGACGTTCGACAAGGTCTCGATCATCTCGGCGACAAGGGCGGACTCGATCCGGAAATAGCGATGGCGTCCCTGCCGCGCCACGGCGACCAGGCGCGCATCGGACAGCTTGGCGAGGTGAGCGCTGGCGGTCGAGGCGGCGATGCGGGCCCGGTAGGCGAGCTCCTTGGCCGTATGGGCGCGCCCGTCCATCAGCGCCATCATCATGGCGGCGCGGGCGGGATCGCCGAGAAGGTGGGCGACATTGGCCAGTCTGGCGTCGGTGCTCATGGCTTGAGACTAGGCGAGACAGCCGCCTCCCGCAGCACAAATCGCTTCGCTCGCGGGCGAAGCGATTGCCCGCCATGACGCCCCCGCTTCGGCCTAGCGTCCGGCCCGACCAAGGGAGACGAGCCATGACGACGATCGGCAATGACGCGGCGCGCGCCCTGTTCCTCGGCTCGGCGATCCGGCGCCTCGGCGCCTGGATCACGCTGTGCATCAGCCGCGGCCGCGAACGGTGCCTGCTTCAGGAAATGAGCGAAGAGGGCCTGCGCGACATCGGCCTCACCCGCGCCGAGGTTGAACGCGAGGCGGCCCGCTGGCCGTGGGACGGCAAGCCACGACTGTGAAACGGAGGGGGCAGGTCGCTACTCGGCGGCGTCCGAATGGACCTGAAAGCGCGGCTCGGGGATCGGCATGTTTCGCTCGCGCGCCGCATCCAGCCAAGCCTCGATGACGATCCGCAACTCGGCGACCGCTGCCTCGGGTGAATCTCCATGCGCCGCGCATGGCTGGAGATCCGGAGCTTCCGCGATCCAGATCTGATCCTCATCCGACCAGGAGACTACGATTGCGTATCGGTTCATTCGTCCGCTTGGAGCTTTAGCCCGTATCGGAGGATCATATCGCGAAGTTGCCTGACCTGATACCGCTTTGCGTCTTTCCCATCGACCTGCACTGGAAACGGTCTCTCGATATCCGGATGAATGTATGTTCGATGGCTCCCAGACTGACGCACCAGCTCAAATCCGAGGTCGCTCAGCAGAGCTTCAAAATCACGGAAGCCTAAAGTTCCACGCTGATCCAGGCACTTTTGGTAGAGTGCGATGAGTTTGCGGCGGGTCATCCCGGCAATCCTGCGGCAAATCTTGTGATCTGCCGAATTTTAGCCGGGGAAGCACTGTTGTTGTTACCAAAGCGCGACGGGCATGTTAATTGCCGCGGGGTTCCTCGCAATTAACAGCATCGCAACCCCGATCCTTCACACCGCGACGCGCTCGTAGACGGCGTGGCGCACCGGTGCCGGGCCATCCGCCAGCGCGTAGGCGGCGCGCAGGCGCGCGGTGGCACGCTCGGCCGCGTCCTCCGTGCGGGCATGGACCATGGCGAGCGGCGCGTCGGGGCCGACGATGGCGCCGAGGCCGGCGAGCGCGGTGAAGCCGACGCTGTGGTCGATGGGATCGCTGGCCCGCGCCCGCCCACCGCCCAGTTCGACGACGGCGATGCCGATGGAGCGGGTGTCGATCGCCGACACGGTGCCGGCACCTTCCGGATAGACGGGACGGACGATCGGCGCCGTCTCCAGATGCGCATCGACATGCTCGACGAAATCGGCTGGCCCGCCGAGCGCCGCCACCATGCGCCCGAAGGCAGCGGCCGCCTTGCCGGACGCGAACGCCTCGCGCGCCTTGGCCGCGCCGTCGGCGCCGTCCTCGGCGAGGCCGCCGAGCACCAGCGCCTCGGCGGCGAGCGCCACCGTCACCTCGAAAAGCCGCGCGTCGCGATGCCTGCCGGTCAGGAAGTCGACGGCATTCTTCACCTCGACCGCATTGCCGGCAGCCGAGGCGAGCGGCTCGTTCATATCTGTGATGAGCGCGCTGGTGGTGAGGCCGGCGCCATTGGCGACGCCGACGAGGCTCTCCGCAAGCCGCCTTGAATCGGCCAGTTCGCGCATGAAGGCGCCGCTGCCGGTCTTGACGTCGAGCACCAGGGCGGAGAGGCCGGCGGCGAGCTTCTTCGACAG
This sequence comes from uncultured Alphaproteobacteria bacterium, assembly GCA_963812285.1. Classification (GTDB taxonomy): domain Bacteria; phylum Pseudomonadota; class Alphaproteobacteria; order Rhizobiales; family Kaistiaceae; genus CAVSRC01. The sequence goes on from CAWEUR010000038.1 coordinate 29,226, forward strand.
GATGGAGGCGGTGATCAGCGGCGTCGATTCGACCGTCGCGGTGACGTCGCGGATGGCATAGAGCTGCTTGTCGGCGGGGGCGAGGTCGGCGGTCTGGCCGATGATCGCAGCACGGGCGTCATGCACGGCGCGCCGGAACAGGGCAAGGTCGGGCTGGCTGACATAGCCGGGGATCGAATCGAGCTTGTCGAGCGTGCCGCCAGTATGACCGAGGCCGCGGCCGGAGATCATCGGCACATAGGCGCCGCAGGCGGCGAGCGCCGGCGCCAGCATCAGCGAGACATTGTCGCCGATGCCGCCGGTCGAATGCTTGTCGAGCACCGGGCCATCGAGGTCGTCCCAGGAGAGCACCGTTCCGGAATCGCGCATGGCCAGGGTCAGCGCGACCGATTCGTCGCGGCTCATGCCGTTGAGGAAAATGGCCATGGCGAAGGCGGCGCCCTGGGCGTCCGTCACCCGGCCGTCGGTCAGGCCGCTGATGATGTCGGCGATCTCGGCCGGCTCGAGCGGCTGGCGGTCGCGTTTCTTGCGGATGATTTCCTGGGGCAGCATCAGGCGGCCGTCCTGTCCCGCAGGAACCGACGGAGCACCCGCTCCAGCTTTTCGGCGCCGCGCGGGGCCATGGCCTTGGTCTCCTCGTGCGAGAGTTCGTTGCCGGTCATGCCGGCGGCGTAATTGGTGATGGTCGAGATCGCCGCCACCTTGAACCCGAAGAAGCGCGCCAGGATCACCTCCGGCACGGTCGACATGCCGACGGCGTCGGCGCCGAGGAGCTTGGCCATGCGGATCTCGGCCGGCGTCTCGAAGGAGGGGCCGGAAAACCACATATAGACGCCGCTGGCGAAGGCCACGTTGGTGCGCGCCGCCGCGGTGATCAGTTCGTCATGCAGCGCCCGGTCATAGGCGCTGGTCATGCCGACGAAACGGGCGTCGGTGGTCTCGCCGATGAGGGGATTGCGGCCCGAAAAGGCGATGTGGTCGGTGATGACCATGACCTCGCCGGGGCCGACATCGCCGCGCAGCGAGCCGGCGGAATTGGTCAGGATCAGCGTCTCGATGCCGAGCGCCTTCAGGCACGCGATGGGCTGGCGCATGACCGCCGCGTCGCCGCTCTCATAATAGTGAATGCGCCCGCCGAGGATGACGACGGGCACGCCTTCCAGCCTGCCGGCGACCAGTTCGCCGCGATGGGACGAGACGGCGGAGACGGGAAAGCCCGGCAGATCCGCGTAAGGGATACGCGCGGCGTCCTCGACCGCATCGGCGATCTGGCCGAGGCCGGTGCCGAGGATCAGGCCAACCGAAAAGGGCAGATCCTTGGCCGCGCGAACGACAGCGGCGGCGTCCTCGCCTTCGCTCATTTGCTCTCACCCCCCAGCGAGAAAGCGCCCGGCAGCAGATCGCGCATCAGAAAGGTCTCGCTCGCGCCGGACGGATCGGAACAAACTATGATTGTATCGGGTCCCGAGAACTCGGCAAGCCGCTGGCGGCAGCCGCCGCAGGGCGTTGTCACGTTGCCGTTGATGCGCTCGGCGACGACGCAGGCCATGGCGATGCGGCGACCGGCCGGCTCCGCGGCCGAGGCGATCATCTGGCCGATGGCCGAGGTCTCGGCGCACCACCCTTCCGGGAAGGCCGCGTTCTCGACATTGGCGCCAACCGAGACCGTGCCGGCCTCGGTGCGCAGCGCCGCTCCAACCGGGAAACGCGAATAGGGCGCGTGGGCGCGCTGGCGCACGGTCCTCGCGGCATCGAAGAGATCAGCATCCATCAGGGGCCCGCCGAATCCGGGATCTGGCAGGGATTTGTAGCCGCTTTGTTGCGCTGCGTCACGCCGGACCGCGCCCATCGAAGCGGCTTGGCGGTGACGGGCGAAAATGCGAGAGTTAGGCTAAGCCCGTGCGGGGAAGGGCTCCGGCGTTCCGGCCGGCGCGGCCCGATGGGATCCGGCAATGGACCGCCGGCGATCGATCGTACTCAACCTGAAGGAGGGTCAGTTGAACCGCAGGATCATCACCACTTCCCTCGCCGTGCTCGCCACCACGGCCTGGCTCGGCGCCATGAACGCACCGGCCTTCGCGTTCCTGGCATGCGCTGTCACCGATACCGGCGGCGTCGATGACAAGGGATTCAATCAGTACACGTGGCAAGGCGTCCAGGACGCGGCCAAGGAAGGCGGCTTCGAGACCAAGCTGCTCGAATCCAAGGCCGAGACCGACTACGTGCCCAACCTGCAGTCATTCGCGCAGGCCAAGTGCAACGTGATCGTCACCGTCGGCTTCCTGCTCGGCGATGCGACCAAGGCTTCGGCCGAGGCCAATCCCGGCATCGACTACACGATCGTCGATTATGCCTATGACCCGACGATCCCGAACGTGCTCGGCCAGGTCTACGCCACCAACCAGGCGGCCTTCCTTGCCGGCTATCTCGCCGCCGGCATGAGCAAGAGCGGCGTCATCGGCACCTTCGGCGGCATCAATATCGGCGCGCCGGTGACCGATTTCATGGACGGCTTCGTCTGGGGCGCCCAGTACTACAACAAGCAGAAGGGCGCCTCGGTGCAGGTGCTCGGCTGGGATCCGGCCAAGAAGGACGGCGTGTTCGTCGGCGACTTCAGCTCGATCGACAAGGGCAAGGAAATCGCCAAGAGCATGACTGACGAGGGTGCCGACATCATCCTGCCGGTGGCCGGCAAGGTCGGACAGGGCCCGGCGGCGCTCGCCCAGGAGATGGGTGCCGACAAGCTGAAGATCATCGGCGTCGACACCGACCAGTACAACACCGACCCCGACCACAAGGGCGTCTTCCTGTCGTCGGTCCTCAAGAAGGTCGACAGCACCACCAAGGAAGCCGTCACCGAGGCATTCAAGGGGACCTTCAAGGGCGGCGTCATCGTCGGCGACCTGAAGAGCGGCGGCGTCGACCTCGCCCCGTTCCACGACTTCGATTCCGCCGTGCCGGATGAGCTGAAGGCCGAGATCGCCAAGATCAAGGCCGGCATCATCGACGGCTCGATCAAGGTCGGCCCGACGATGTAGGCCGATACGGCCTGAGAGCGCTTTCACCCGCCGCGTTCTTGCCGGACGCGGCGGGTGATCCGAAGAACCATCAGGGACCAATGGCTCGAGCGTGCGCGGAGAGCCGACCGGGATGCGGGGGCGCTGACTGTTGGACATCGAACTTCGCGGGATCACCAAGCGGTTCGGCGCGCTGGTTGCCAATGACAGCATCAACCTGCGCATCCGGGCGGGGGAAGTCCTCGGACTGCTCGGCGAGAACGGCGCCGGCAAGACGACCCTGATGAACATCCTGTCCGGGCTCTACCGGCCTGACGAGGGCGAAATCCTCATCGACGGCAAGCCGACCCGTTTCGAGGGCGCGGGCGACGCCATCCGCGCCGGCATCGGCATGGTCCACCAGCACTTCATGCTGGTTCCGGTCTTCACCGTGGCGGAGAATGTCGTCCTCGGCGTCGAGCCAACGGGCCGCTTCGACCATCTCGACCTCGAGACCGCCCGCCGGCAGGTCACCGCGATCAGCGCCGAGCACGGCCTGCATGTCGATCCGGACGGCATCATCGAGGAGATCCCGGTCGGCATCCAGCAGCGGGTCGAGATCATCAAGGTGCTGTTCCGCTCGGCCGACGTGCTGATCTTCGACGAGCCGACGGCGGTGCTCACCCCGCAGGAGGTGACCGAGTTCTTTGGCATCGTCCGCTCGCTGCGCGACGCCGGCAAGGCGCTGGTCTTCATCACCCACAAGCTGCACGAAGTGCTGGAGGTCGCCGACCGCATCGACGTGTTGCGCGCCGGCAAGGTCGTCGGCGAGAGCGACCCGAAATCGGCGACCGAGGCCGAGCTCGCCGAGATGATGGTCGGCCGCTCGGTCCATTTCGAGGTCGACAGGCAGCCGGCCAAGCCCGGCCCGGCGCTGCTCGAGGTGCGCGGCCTCACCGTCCTCGACGAGCGCGACGAGATCGCCGTCAACGATGTCGACCTCGCAGTGCGCGAAGGCGAGGTCGTCGGCATCGCCGGCGTCCAGGGCAACGGCCAGACCGAACTGGTCGAGGCGCTGACCGGGCTGACGCCGATCGCCCGCGGCACGGTGTCCTTCCTTGGCCAGGACATCACCAGGACCTCGACGCGCGAGCGTCACCGCCTCGGCATCGCCCATATTCCCGAAGACCGCCAGCGCGCCGGCATGATCGGCGAGTTCACAATCGCCGAGAACATGGTTCTCGACAGTTATTACGACGAGCCGTTCTCTTCCGGCATCACCATCCACTGGCCGGCGGTCGACAGCGCATGCGTCAAGAACGTCATTGACTATGACGTGCGCACGCCCTCCATCCACACGCTCGCGAGCCACCTCTCGGGCGGCAACCAGCAGAAGCTGATCGTCGCCCGCGAGCTCAGCCGCGACGTCCGCCTGGTCATCGCTTCGCAGCCGACCCGCGGCATCGACGTTGGCTCGATCGAATATATCCACAAGCGCATCATCGAGGAGCGCGACGCCGGCACCGGCGTGCTCATCGTGTCGACCGAGCTCGACGAGATCTTCGCCCTGTCGGACCGTATCCTGGTGATGTTCCGCGGCCGCATCGTCGGCGAATTCTCCGCCGGCAAGGTCAATCTCAGCGAAATCGGGCTGGCAATGGCGGGAGCGACCGCGTGAGCGAATCCGCCAAAGACGAGGCCCTGTCGGAGGCCGCCCTGCGGCGCGCCACGGCCTCGCGCTTCGATTTCGAGCAGCTCGTCGTCGTGCCGGTGCTGGCGGTCGTGCTGGCGATGGTGCTCGGCGGCATCACCATGCTTCTCACCGGTGTCAGTGTGCCGATGATCGGCAAGGCCTTCGCGGCCCTCTTCGTCGGATCCGTCGGCTCGCTCTCGGCGCTGTCGGAAACCCTGACGGCGGCCGCGCCGGTGACGCTCGCCGCGCTCGGCGTCGCCCTCGGTTTCCGTGCAGGGCTCTTCAATATCGGTGCCGAAGGCCAGATGATCATCGGCGGGCTCGCCTCGGTCGCGGCAGGGTTTTCGTTTCCCGGCCTGCCGATCTTCATTCACCTGCCGATCGCGCTGCTTGCCGGTGTCGTCGCCGGCGCCATCTGGGGCGCGATCCCCGGCTGGCTGAAGGCGAGCACCGGCGCGCATGAGGTCATCACGACGATCATGCTCAACCTGATCGCCGTGCAGCTCACCAATTTCCTGCTGCGCAATCCGCCGCTGCAAAAGCCGGGACGGCACGACCCGATCTCGCAGTCGGTCCTGTCGAGCGCCGAATTGCCGAAGCTGCTCACCTGGCTTGATCCGGGACTGAGGCTCAATGCCGGCATCATCATCGTCGTCCTGATGGTGATCCTGGTCTACTGGCTGCTCTTTCGCACGACCCTCGGCTTCGAGTTCCGCGCCAGCGGCCTCAACCCTTCGGCCGCGAATTACGCCGGCATGCGCTCGAAGCTGATCATCGTGGCGGTGATGGCGATCGGCGGCGCGCTGGCGGGCCTGGCCGGCGCCAACCAGGTGCTCGGCGTGCTCGGCCGCGCCTCGCCAGGCTTCACCGGCGGCGCCGGCTTCAACGCCATCGCGGTCGCCCTGCTCGGCCGCTCCCATCCGGTCGGCGTGCTCCTTGCCGGCATCCTCTTCGGCGCCCTCGACGCCGGCGGCCGGCAGATGCAGGTCGCCGCCGGCGTGCGCATCGACCTGATCGCGATCATCCAGTCGCTGATCATCGTGTTCGTCGCGGCGCCGCTTCTCATGCGTACCGCCTTCCCCTGGGCGTTCCGCAAGCGCAGATCCGCGGGAGCCTGACGTCATGGCGATGAGCGAAGCCTCGAGCCGGGCCAATATCGAAGTCTCCAAGCGGCGCCAGACGCTGATCACCGGCTGGCTGCTTCTGGCGCTGGCGGTCTTCGTCGCCGGGGCCTTCGGGTTCGAATCCTCCGGCAACGCGACCTTCCGCCTGGCGCTGCCCGGCGACCTCATCGCCCTGCCGAGCCTGGTGGTGCCGTCGGCACCTTACAATTACGCGGTTGCCGCGGTGCTCGCCTTTCTTGGCGCGCGCCAGTTCATGCGCGGCGCGGCGCGGCGATCGAGCCTCTTTCTCGGGCTCGGCCTGTTCCTGGCGGTGACGGCATTCCTGGTCTGGGCGACGACCGGCAAGCAGTTCTCGCTGACCGGCATGCTCGAGGCGACCGTCGTCCGCGCCGTGCCCATCGCCCTCGGCGGGCTGGTCGGCACGCTTTCGGAACGCGTCGCCGTCGTCAATATCGGCATCGAGGGCATGCTGCTCTCCGGCGCCTTCACCGGCGCCATCGTCGGCTCGCTCGCCGGCGGCTGGATCGGCCTCATCGCGGCGATCATCGTCGGCGGTCTGATGGGCCTTGCCCTCGGCGCGCTGGTCATCACCTTCCGCGTCGACCAGATCATCGCCGGCGTCGCCGTCAACCTGTTCGCGCTCGGCCTCACATCCTATGTCACCAGCCAGGTGCTTACGGTCCATCGCGAGCTCAACAACGCGCCGATCTTCCACGGCATAAACATTCCGGTGCTCAGCCACATTCCGATCATCGGCCGCGTCTTCTTCCAGCAGAACCTTTTCGTCTATGGCGCGGCGATCATCATCGCGGTCGCCACCTATTACCTGTTCCACACGCGGGCGGGCCTGAGGGCGCGCGCCGTCGGCGAGCATCCGGAGGCGGCCGACACGCTCGGCATCAACGTCTATCGCGTCCGCTACATCAACGTCACCATCGGCGGCATGGTCGCCGGCTTCGCCGGTGCCTGGTTCACCCTCGGTTCGGTCGGCCGCTTCGACATCAACATGACCAACGGGCGGGGTTTCATTGGCCTCGCCGCCATGATCTTCGGCCGCTGGCACCCGGTCGGCGCGCTGATGGCGGCGCTGGTCTTCGGCTTCGCCAATTCCCTGCAGCAGAAACTCGCCCTCCTGCAGACGCCGATCCCGTCGGAGTTCCTGGCGATGGCGCCCTATATCGCGACGATCGTGCTGGTTGCCGGCCTGATCGGCCGGGCGCGTCCGCCGGCAGCCGACGGCAAGCCCTATATCAAGGAATAAACGCCGCGAAACGGGCGGCACGGGGGAGGACATGGCGGAAAAGGCGGCGATCGCTCTGGTCGCCCATGACGAGAAGAAGGACGAGATGGTCGCCTTCGCGCGCGATCATCGCGCCCAGCTTGCCGGTTTCACGCTCTTCGCCACCGGCACCACCGGCGGGCGGATCGTGGAGGCCTGCCCGGAGCTCGCCGTCACCCGGCTGAAGAGCGGGCCGGTCGGCGGCGACCAGCAGATCGGTGCGCTGATCGCCGAGGAACGGGTCTGCGCCCTCTTCTTCTTCATCGACCCACTGACGCCGCTGCCCCATGACGTCGACGTCAAGGCGCTGACCCGGCTCGCCACCGTCTATGACATCCCAATGGCGCTCAACCGGCGGACGGCCGAACTGCTGATCGCCGAACCCGAACGGCTCACCAGCCACGCCAGGAAACAATGACCACCGAGACCGCGATGACCAACGGCGCCGACAGCCTCGACCACCTGCCCTTTCCCGCGCTCATCGGCGATATCGGCGGCACCAATGCCCGCTTCTCGCTGGTGACCGGGCCGGAGGAGGAGGCGATCCGCTTCGCGGACGCCCATACCGCCGACTTCACCACCATCGACGACGCCATCGGCAGCGTGCTGCAGGGCTCGCACGAGCGGCCGAAATCGGCGACGCTGGCGCTGGCCGGCCCGATCACCGGCGACAAGGTGCCGCTGACCAATTGCCCCTGGGTGGTCGAGCCGAAACGGCTGATCGAGCGCTTCGGCCTGTCGGACGCGATCCTCCTCAACGACTTCGAGGCGCAGTCGCTCGCCCTGCCGGGACTTTCGACCGACGATCTCGATCCGATCGGTCCCGGCTCGGCGACGCCGTTCGGCACGCGGCTGGTGGTCGGCCCCGGAACCGGGCTCGGCGCCGGGGCGCTGGTCCATGCGCGGGGAAGCTGGATCCCGGTACCCGGTGAGGGCGGCCACATCGACCTCGGGCCTTCGAGCGCGCGCGACATGGCCCTGTGGCCGCATCTGGAGCGCCTGCATGGGCGCATCACCGGCGAGGCGCTGCTCAGCGGCGCCGGCATGCTGCGGCTTTATCGCGGCGTCGCCTCGCTCAATGGCGATGCGCCTGCCTTAAGACTCCGGCGCAGGTGACCAAGGCCGGGCTCGCCGGCGAGGATCGCAGCGCCCGCGAGACGCTTTCGCTGTTCGCGACCTATCTCGGCCGGCTCGCCGGCGACCTGGCGCTGGTCTTCATGGCACGCGGCGGCGTCTATCTCGCCGGTGGCATTCCGGCGCGCATCGCCCCAGCCCTCCACGGCGGCGAGTTCCGCGACGCCTTCGTCGCCAAGGAGCCGCACCGGGATATCCTGGAAACCATGCTGACGGCGATCGTCATCAAGCCCGACGCGGCGCTCGCCGGCATCGCGGCCTTCGTACGCGCGCCCGCGCGCTTCGGCGTCGATCTCGGCGGACGGCACTGGCGCGGCTGATCCCACCCAGGGCCATGCCAGGGCCGACCTCTGTTCTCCCTCGGCAAGGCATGCCGATCTGGCAATGACGTCCCCTCTCCCCGCCAGAGAGAAGTGCGCGCGGCCTCTTTCGCGCCACGAGACCCACGCGGGTTTCCCACCGCCGGCGCCCGCACCTCAGGACGGATCGAGCACCCGGCGCAGGACCAGGCTGAGCAGGATCAGCAGGGTGCGATGGGGCTCGGAGAGGTCGTTTGTGTCGTCGAGGATCGCGAGAACGATGCCGGCATCGGGATGCGCGCTGGCGGCAACCGCGGGCCGCAGGGCCTGCAGCGCCCGGAAGGCCGCCTCGGTGTGGCCGCCGCCGAGATCCGAGACGATCGCGGCAACGCCCGCGCTCCGGCCTGACGCCATCGCGGCCCGCCGGCGACGTTTGCCGATCAGGCGCCGGACGAGGCCGGGCAGCCGGCTGCCGACCAGCCGTTCCTCGCGTCGCCATTCGCGCGAGAACAGCTCCTCGCAGCCGAGGATCTTTGACAGAGCCAGGAGGACGACCTTGCCATGGGCCTCGGCCGCCGGCGTCGACCGGTCGTCGGCATAGTGCCGATAGATGGCGATCAGGCCGGCGGCGCTGTCGCGGTCCCGGTATTTGCCCAGCGCCGAGACCGCCGCCAGCCGGCTGTCGATCTCGGCATCCTCCGTCAGCAGGCCGCGAATGCGCGGCAGGAATCGTTCGTCGCGAATGTCGCCGAGCGTACGGATGGCGCGGGCACGCAGGAGCGGATTTTCATCGTCGAGGAATCCGGCGATCAGGTCGCCGCTGCCGGTCGCCCTGATGCGGCCGAGCGAGACGAGCGCGGTGTTCTGAAGCTCGGCAAGGTCGGTTTCGCGCAGCACGCTCTCTATGGCGCGGACGACGACCGGATTGTTGGGCAGATGGCCGAGGGACTGGATCGCCTCGTGGCGGACGTCGAAGCTCGGCTCGTCGAGCGCAGCGATGAGTTCCTCCTTGACGAGCGCGCTGCGCGTGCCGCCGAAGCCGTAGGCGAGATCACGCCGCCTCTCCTCCGAGGACAGGTGATCGTAGCGCCTCAGGTTCCAGAAGGCGCTGAGCGGATTGCCCCGGCGGAAATGGCCGAAGAAGTCGCGCACGCCGGTCGCACCTTCCTCGCGCAGCATGGCGAAGGCCACCGCCGAGGTGACGATGAACAGCGCGCTGAGAAGAAAGAGGACCTCGTAGTTGCCAACGACGAAGCCGAAGACCGAGGCCGGATGGAACTGCAGATATTCGAGCAGGCCGCCGGCGAGGAAGGTCGCCATGCCGCCGACGAAGCCGTCGCTGGTATAGGCGAGCGCCATGTAGCTCTCCTTCTGCGCCGGCGGCACATAGTTGAGCATGTAGATCGAGCCGATCGAGGTGGCGCTCTGGAAGAGCAGGCCGATGAGGAAGAAGACCACGCTGGCGACGAGATCGGGCGCGGCCATGCCCGGACCGACGCCGAGCAGGGCGAGAAGCAGGACGACCTGCAGGCCCTGGAGGACGATGCGGATGGCGCGGGTGCCGTAGCGGTCGACGAACCATCCGGCGACGACGCTGCCGATGGCGCCGCCGACGGGTGTCAGCGCCGACATCAGGACGAGCTTGCCGGAGCTGATGCCGAGCCTTTCGCGGAAGAAGAGGAGGATGAAGAGGTTGAGCGCGGCGAAGGCGACGTACTGGCTTCCCGAGGAATAGAGATAGGTGAGGAAGTTGCGATCGCGGGCCGGGGCGACGATGGCGCGGATGGAGGCGAGACCGCGCGCGGCACCGGGGCGCGGCCGGCCGCCGCCGAGGCCGAGAAGCAGGCTGCCGCCGGCCAGCCCGACGACGGTGCCGACGAGGAAGACCGGAAAGAAGCGCTCGATGCCGGTGTGGTTGTCGAGCCAGAGCTTGACGAGATAGGAGACGCCGACCACCGCTGGCAGGGTTATGATTGCCGTGGTGCCGCTGACCCGACCCCTCAGAAAACGCGGCGTGTATTCCTGCGACCACGGCCAGAAGGCGGTCTCGGCAATCGTGCGGCCGATGGCGAACATCGTCATCGAGGCGAACAGGATCCAGAACACCAGATCGGGCGAGCCCGCCACCAGCGGCGCGGCGAGGAAGGGCAGCACGAAGAGATAGCGCAGCCCGTAGCCGGCGGCGGCGATCCTGCGGTGGCCGAAATGCATGACCAGCGGCAGGAAGATCATGCACAGGACCTGGGCGAAGGGCATGATGCCGCCGATCAGGCCGATGCCGTCCTTGGCGACACCGAGCTCGGTCGCATAAAGGGTAAGCGGCGCGCCGACGGTGCACAGCAGACCGGCATTGTTGAGGACGTTGAAGGCGTACAGGAAGGGGATGCGGCGGAGTTTGTCGAAATCCGTCTGCTCGCTGTCAGCGGCCGGCGAGGCATCGACTTCAAGGTCTGCCGCCATGGTCCTGAGCAGCTTCAGCCAGATCGCGACGAAATGGACGGCCCGTGCCGCCGGAGAAGGTTACGCGAACAGATTTATCGATGTGCGGACACCCGTCAACCGGCGGATGTCCGCATCGTTGCGTTTGCGGCGGAGGCCGCGCCTACAGCGGCACCTTCGTGGTGTGCCGCGGATCGAACTCGTGGTGGGTGAAGCTGCGCACCAGATTGCTCGCCATCCACTCGTAGGGGTATCCGAGATTGAGCGGCATGGCATCGGTGAGCTGCTGGCGCACGTCCTCAGGCAGGTCGAGGTCGCCGGCCCCGAGGTTCTCCGCGATCTGGTCTTCGCGCCGCGCGCCGACGATGGCCGCGGTGACGCGCGGGTCGCCGAAGAGCCAGCTCAGCGCCACCTGGCTCGGCGTAGCGTCGAGCTTCTCCGCGATTTCGACGACGAGGTCGATCATCTTCAGCGCATCCTCGAACCAGTAGCGCGGCATGTTGATCGCCGCCTGGATGCCCATGCGTGACTGGGCGTCGGGCTTATCCTGGTTGCGATACTTGCCGGTCAGCATGCCGGCGGCGAGCGGGCTCCAGCAGATCATGGCAAGCCCCTGGTCCTCGCAGGCCGGCAGGATCTCGCGCTCGATGTCGCGGCGCAGCAGGTTGTAGAGGTGCTGGGCGGAGACCAGCGGCTCGTAGTCCTTCAGCGCGGCGGCGCCGTTGGTCTTGGCGATCTGCCAGGCATAGAAGTTCGAGCAGCCGAGATAGCGGATCTTGCCGGCGCTGATCAGGTCGTCGGCGGCACGCAGGCTCTCCTCGATCGGCGTGTAGGGATCGGGGCCGTGGAACTGGTAGAGGTCAATATAGTCGAGATCCAGGCGCTTGAGGCTGGCCTCGCAGGATTCGACGATGTGCTTGCGCGACAGACCGCGCGCGGTGACGGCCGGGCCGCGAGGGAACCAGCACTTGGTGGCGATGACCAGCGTGTCGCGCTTGTGCTCCTTCAGCGCGTTGCCGAGCATCTCCTCCGAGGCGCCGTCGCTGTAGCCGTTGGCGGTGTCGATGAAGTTGCCGCCGCCCTCGATGAAGCGGCGGACGATGGCGCTGGAAGTCTCCTGGTCGCAGCCCCATTCCTTGTTGCCGAAGGTCATGGTGCCCAGGCACAGGCGCGAGACGAGCAGGCCGGAGCGGCCGAGATAGCGGTATTTCATGGATTCACTCCTGGAAGAACGCCGCGCGCCATGCCCTCCCCGGCATGGGGCCGGCGAGAGAGCCGCGGCGGATCCGCGGATCTCCGGTCGAGAAAAAGCGATCGTCCGCGTCGGGCGGGATCAGGAGGGAGCGGAATGATGGGCGCAAACCTCTGTTAGGTCAAACGACCGGACGGGCACGCGCAAACGAAAGCGGCGCCCTTACGGGCGCCGCTCGTGAAACCGATTCTGTCCCGAGGATCAGTCGAGTTCGTCGGTCGAGTCCGCCTGGAGCTGGCCGTAGCGCTCCGGTCCGATATCGGCGAGGAGGGCGAGTTGGGTCTCGATGAAGTCGATGTGGCCTTCCTCGTCCTGGAGAAGCGACTTCGAAGAGCTTCATCGACACGAGATCGCCGGCGACGCGGCAGATCTCGCGCGCCTCGCTATAGGCGGTGCGCGCCTCGTATTCACCGGCGAGATCGGATTCCAGCACTTCCTTGATGTTCTGGCCGATCTTCAGCGGGTTGAGCTGCTGCATGTTGGGGAAGCCGTCGAGGAAGATGATGCGGTCGGCCAGCCGATCGGCGTGATGCATTTCCTCGATCGACTTGGCGCGCTCCTTCTTGGCGAGCTTGGTGTAGCCCCAGTCCTCGAGAAGGCGGAAATGCAGCCAGTACTGGTTCACCGCCGTCAGCTCGAGGCGAAGCGCCAGGTTGAGGTGATCGATGACTTTCGCGTCGCCCTTCATGGCCTGCTCCCGAATTCGACTAATTCCACCTTATGGCGTCCAGGCCGGCGCCCGTCAAACGTCGGTGGCGGTCAAAATGCGGCGATGTCCCGGTCTTCGCTTTCTTCCGCGACGCTGGCGAGCGGTTCGGGACAGGTGACGGCAAGACCGGCCTCGGCGAGGATCGCGCGCACCTCCGAGAAGCAGACCATGCATTGCGGCCGGACGCGAAGCGCCCGGAAGACCCGCGCCGGCGTCACCACCCGGCCGGGTGCCTCGCGCGCCAGCGTTTCCGCCGTCTCGATGATCCGCGCCTTGGTCAGCACGTTGCAGGAACAGATGATCATGGGCCATCACATGGCATCCCTCGCCGCGCGGTGCAACGGCCCGGCGGCGTGGCAATGACCGGCCGCGGCTCAGCTCTCCGGCGCGGTTGAATCGCTTTTCCCGAGTGGACGCTGCATCAGCACGGTGTCGAGCCAGCGGCCGTGCTTCCAGCCGACCGAGCGATAGGTGCCGACGGGCACGAAACCGGCCGTCTCGTGCAGGCGCACCGAGGCGAGATTGGCGGAATCGCCGATGACGGCGATCATCTGGCGGAAGCCCGCTGCGGTGGCGGCCGCGATCAGTGCGTCGAGCAGGCGCCGGCCGATGCCGGCCCCGCGCGCGGCCTCATCGACATAGACCGAATTCTCGACCGTGAAGCGATAGGCGGGACGGGGGCGATAGGGGCCCTCATAGGCATAGCCGACAAGGCCGCCGGCGCGCTCGGCGACCAGATAGGCGTGGCCGCCGGCAACCAGCGCCTCGCGACGGCGGGTCATCTCGGCCTCGTCCGGCGGCTCGAGCTCGAAGGAAGCCGAGCCGTGAAGCACCGCCTCACGATAGATGGCGGTGATCGCCGGAATGTCCTCCGGCCGGCAGGCGCGGATCAGGATGGCGTCTTCTGCGGTCATGGCATGGGTCTGCATCGCGCAACGGCGCATGGGTGCCCGTCCCCGGAAAGGCACGCCCTGACGAATGAAAGACCCGCACCGCGACACGTGCCGCGATGCGGGTCGAGAATCATCCCGCGACAGGCGGGCCCGCGATCAGCCGGCGGCAGCGACCGCGCGCTTCGCCATCACCTTGACGAGGTTGGCGCGATAGGCGGCCGAGCCGTGGATGTCCGAGAGCATGTTGCCGGACTCGATGGTGACGCCATTGACCGCGTCGGCCGACCAGTTGGACGACAGGGCCTGTTCGATATTGCCGGCGCGGAAGACACCGCCCTCGCCCGCTCCGGTGACGCCGACGCGGACCGCGCCGTCCTTCATCCTGGCGACGAAGACGCCGGCCATGGCGTAGCGCGAGGCCGGGTTGGCGAACTTGGCATAGGCGGCCTTTTCCGGGATCGGGAAGTCGATCCTGGTGATGACCTCGCCGTCCTCGAGCGCGGTGGCGAACATGCCGGTGAAGAAATCCTCCGCCGAGATGGTGCGCTTGTCGGTATGGATGGTGGCACCGAGGGCGAGCACGGCCGCCGGATAGTCGGCCGCCGGATCGTTGTTGGCGAGCGAGCCGCCAATCGTGCCGCGATGGCGCACGGCCGGGTCGCCGATCTTGGCCGCGAGTGCCGAGAGGGCCGGAATCGCCTTCTTCACGTCGGCGGAGGTGGCGACCTCGTGATGGGTCGTGCCGGCGCCGATGGAGACGCTGTCGCCGCTCACCGCGATGCCCTTCAGCTCGGAGAGCTTGGACAGGTCGATGAGGTCGGAGGGCGCCGCCAGCCGCTGCTTCATGGTCGGGATCAGCGTCATGCCGCCCGCCAGGTAGCGCCCGTCCGAGGCCGAGCCGAAGGCCTTCGCCGCGTCGGCGAGGCTGGCCGGACGATGATAATTGGTCTCGTACATTTCCGTCTCCTTTCGTCCTACTCAGCCGCCTGCTTCATGGAAGCATGGGCGAGTGCGTTCCAGACCCGTTCCGGCGTCGCCGGCATCGTCAGGTCGTTGTTTCCGATCGCGTCGGTGATAGCGTTGATGACCGCCGGCGGCGAACCGATGGCGCCCGCCTCGCCGCAGCCCTTCATGCCGATCGGGTTGCTCGGGCACAGGGTCACCGTGTTCGACACATTGAACGAGGGCAGGTTGTCGGCCCGCGGCATGGTGTAGTCCATGTAGGAGCCGGTCATGAGCTGCCCGGACTCCGGATCATAGGCGACGCCCTCGAGCATCGCCTGGCCGATGCCGTGGGCGATGCCGCCATGGATCTGGCCCTCGACGACGGTCGGATTGATGATGGTGCCGAAATCGTCGGCGGCGACGAACTGCACGATTTCGGTCGAACCGGTCTCCGGGTCAACCTCGACCTCGCAGATATAGGTGCCGGCCGGGAAGGTGAAGTTGGTCGGATCGTAGAAGGCGCCTTCCTTGAGGCCAGGCTCCATGCCTTCCGGCAGGCTGTGGCCGGTATAGGCGGCCATCGCGACCTCGCTGAACGTCTTCTGCTTGTCGGTGCCGGCGACCTTGAACACCCCGTTTTCCAGCTCGATGTCGGATTCGGAGGCTTCGAGGAGATGGGCGGCTATTCTCTTGGCCTTGGCCTCGACCTTGTCGAGCGCCTTGTAGATGGCGCTCATTCCGGTCGAGGTGCGCGAGCCGTAGGTGCCCATGCCGAACTGCACCTTGTCGGTATCGCCATGGACGATCGAGATGTTCTCGACGCCGATGCCGAGACGGTCGTTGACGAGTTGGGCGAAGGTCGTCTCGTGGCTCTGGCCGTGACTGTGGGCGCCGGTCAGAACCTCGACCGTGCCGACGAAATTGACGCGCACCTCCGCCGATTCCCACAGGCCGACGCCGGCGCCAAGGGAGCCGACGACCGCCGAGGGGGCAAGGCCGCAGGCCTCGATCCAGGACGAGAAGCCGATGCCACGCAACTTGCCGCGCTTGGCCGCTTCCGCCTTGCGGGCCGGGAAGCCGGCATAGTCGGACGCCTTCAGGGCCGCATCGAGCGAGGCCTCGTAATCGCCGGCATCATAGTTGAACGCCACCGGCGTCTGGTGCGGGAAGGTCTTGATGAAGTTCTTGCGGCGCAATTCGGCCGGATCCTCGCCGAACTCGCGCGCCGCCGTCTCCATCAGCCGCTCGAGCACGAAGGCCGCTTCCGGCCGCCCGGCGCCGCGCACGGCATCGACCGGCACGGTGTTGGTATAGACCGTGTCGACCTCGCAATAGATCGCCGGGATGGCGTATTGCCCCGACAGAAGCGTCGCATAGAGATAGGTCGGGATCGAGGAGGAGAAGGTCGACATATAGGCGCCGAGATTGGCGATGGTATGGACCCGCAGTCCGACGATCCTGTTGTCGGCGTCGAAGCCCATCTCGGCCCTGGTGACGTGGTCGCGGCCATGGGCGTCGGAGAGGAAGGACTCGGAACGATCGGCGGTCCATTTGACCGGCCGGCCGCCGACCTTCTTCGAGGCCCACAGGCACACCGTCTCTTCCGGGTAGATGAAGATCTTGGAGCCGAAGCCGCCGCCGACATCCGGCGCCACCACCCGCAGCTTGTTCTCCGGCGCGATGCCGACGAAGGCCGAGAGCACCAGCCGGTGCACATGCGGGTTCTGGGTCGAATAATAGAGCGTGAAATGCTGCTCGGCCGGATCGTAAGTGCCGACCGCCGAGCGCGGCTCGATCGCGTTCGGCACGACGCGCTGGTTGATGAGGTCGAGGCTGACGACCTTGGCCGCCTTCGACATCGCCGCGTCGGTTTCCGCCTCGTCGCCGAGGCCCCAATTGTAGACCCGGTTGTTGGGCGCCTCAGGGTGGAGCTGCGGCACGCCGGCATCCTGTGCCTTGGCCGGATCGACCACCGCCGGCAGCTCCTCGTAGTCGACCATCACCCGCTCGGCGGCGTCGCGCGCCTGGTTGCGGGTCTCGGCGACGACCAGCGCCACCGGGTCGCCGACATAGCGCACCACGTCGCTGGCCAGGGCCGGATGGGCGCCCATGTTCATCGGCGAGCCGTCCTTGGAATGGATCATCCAGCCGCAGATCAGGTTGCCGATCTTGTCGTCGGCGAGGTCGGCACCGGTGAGCACGGCGACGACGCCGGGCGCGGCTTTCGCCTCGCTGGTATTGACCGACTTGATCCTGGCATGGGCATGAGGCGAACGGACAAAGACCGCATGGGTCGTGTCCCGCATGCTGATGTCGTCGGTATAGTGCCCGCTGCCGGTGATGAACCGCTGGTCCTCCTTGCGGAGAACGCGGGCGCCGATGCCGTCGTTAGCCATGGCGCTTATCCTTCCCTGGGACGTTTCCTCGTGTGATTTCTTGTCTTTATGTGGCCCCCTGAGCGCCGCTCACATATTGGCGGCGCCGGCCTGAATGGACTTGACGATGTTGTGGTAGCCGGTGCACCGGCAGATATTGCCTTCCAACTCGTGGCGGATGGTCGCCTCGTCGAGCTGCTTGCCGAGCCGGCGGACCATGTCGACCGCCGTCATGATCATGCCGGGCGTGCAAAAGCCGCACTGCAGGCCGTGGTTCTCGTGGAAGGCCTCCTGCATGGGATGCAGCGCGCCATTGGTGGCCAGACCCTCGATGGTCTTGACCTCGGCGCCGTCGGCCTGGGCGGCGAGCATGGTGCAAGACTTCATCGCCACGCCGTCGACATGGACGACGCAGGCGCCACACTGAGAGGTGTCGCAGCCGACATGGGTGCCGGTCAACCCGAGATTCTCGCGCAGGAACTGCACGAGCAGCGTCCGGTCCTCGACGTCAGCCGACACGGATTTTCCGTTGACGGTCATTGAAACGGTGGCCATGGCCTACTCCTTCCTAGCGTTCCTGTTCCTTGAGACGAATGCGGTGATCCCTCACTGTCCCCGGCTGAGGACGTAGAGGATCACGACAACAACGACGAGCGCCAGCAGCGCCCACATCTGCGGTCCGCCCAGGAAGCCCCGGATGGCGGCCTTCTCGGCCTCCTCCTCGACTTCCTCGACGGCATGTTCGGCGCGCTCGACAAGCCCCTCCCCACCGGCTGGGGCGGCGGCTTCAGCGGGCGCGGCCGCTCCGCCGACCTTCTCGGCGAAGGCGCCGAAGAACTGGTCGGCCATCTGCTTGGCCGTGGCATCGATCAGGCGCGCGCCGAGCTGGGCCAGCTTGCCGCCGACCTGGGCCTTGGCGGTATAGGTCAGGACCGTCTCGGCGCCTTCCTCGGCCAGCGCCACGTCGGCGCCGCCCTTGGCGAAGCCGGCGACACCGCCCTTGCCCTCGCCCGAGATGGTGTAGCCTGCGGGCGGGTTGATGTTGGTGAGGGTGACGTGGCCGTTGAAGGTCGCCCGGACGGGGCCGATCTTGCTGACGACCTTGGCGGTCATCTCGGTGTCCGAAAGCTTCTCAAGCTCCTGGCATCCGGGAATGCACGCCTTGAGCACTTCCGGGTCGTTCAGCGCGGCCCAGACATCTTCGCGTTTGGCGGGAATACGATACTCGCCGGACATTTCCATGGATGACGCGATCTCCCATAGCCGCGGCGGCGATTGCAGGCTTCATGAGTTTGGACATCGTCCGGGCCGAACGCCGCTTCGGCTGCCGGTGTTGGGCGCCAACGCGCCGCAATTAGACAGGTTCCAATCCATGCTGGCATGGCAGGCATTTGCGGGCAAGTGGGCAATCGCTTATGCGGCGATGTGGGAGGCGCGTTGGCATTGCCGGGCCGTACGGATAGAACCGGCATCCATGAGAACCACCGATTCACCGGCACGGCCATGAGCGCCCCTCCCAACCAGAAATCCGCCGGCGGCGGCGCGCCGGTCTCGCGCACGCCGGTCATGCTCGAAACCGAGGGTTGGAGCGATTATGCGCTCATCGACAGTGGCCACGGCCAGAAGCTGGAACGCTACGGCCCCTACCGGGTCGTGCGTCCCGAAGCGCAGGCGCTGTGGACCCCGCACCGGCCGCAAAGCGAATGGGATTCGGCCGATGCCCATTTCGTGGGCATAGGCGAAGATGAGGCAGACGGGCGTTGGCGGTTCGCCAAACCGCTCGGCGAGACCTGGCCGCTGACTTATGGCGACATCCGTTTCCTCGGCCGGTTCACCGCCTTCCGCCATGTCGGCGTCTTCCCCGAACAGGCGACCCACTGGGACTGGTTCAAGGGCCTCATCGCCGGCGCCGGGCGCAGACCCAAGGTCCTCAACCTCTTCGGCTATACCGGCGTTGCCTCGCTGGTCGCGGCCGAAGCCGGCGCCGAGGTCACCCATATCGACGGCTCGAAGAAGGCAATCGGCTGGGCACGGGCGAATCAGACGTTGTCCGAGCGCGGCGAATTGCCGATCCGCTGGATCTGCGAGGACGCGACCAAATTCGTCGAGCGCGAGCTGCGCCGCGGCAACCGCTATGACGGAATCATCCTCGACCCGCCGAAATTCGGCCGCGGGCCGAAGGGCGAGGTGTGGGATCTGTTTCCGGCACTGCCCAACATGATCCGCATGTGTCGAAGTCTGCTCTCCGACGATCCGCTCTTCCTGATCCTGACCGCCTATTCGATCCGCGCCTCGTTCTACGCGATCCACGAACTGTCCGCCGAATGCCTCGACGGCCTCGGCGGCGTGCTCGAATCGGGCGAACTGGTGCTGCGCGAGGAAGGCGGCGGCCGGGCCCTGTCGACCTCGCTGTTCAGCCGCTGGTCGCGCCATGGCTGAGGCACGGCACGGACCGGCCGCGCCGGGCCCGGTCAAGTCGATCACCAGCCTCGCCAACCCGCTGGTCAAGGAGATCCGCGGCCTCGCAATGGCCAAGAACCGCCGGGCGAGCGGGCTGTTCCTCGCCGAAGGGGTCAAGCTCGTCGCCGACGCGGTCGAGGCGGGCTGGACCATCCGCTCGCTGGTCCATGCCGCCGCCGTCGCCGAGCAGCCGATGGTACGCCGGCTTTCCGCCACCGCCCGTGCGCGCGGCGGTCAGGTCATCACTGTCAGCGAGGCGGTGCTGTCCAAGATCACCCGGCGCGACAACCCGCAGATGGTCGTCGGCGTGTTCGAGCAGCGGCTGACGCCGCTCTCCGCCATCCGGCCCGACAAGGACTCGCTCTGGGTGGCGCTGGAGACCGTGCGCGACCCGGGCAATCTCGGCACGATCATGCGCACGATCGACGCCGTCGGCGCCGCCGGCGCGATCCTTGTCGGCGAAACCGTCGACCCATTCTCGGTGGAAGCGGTGCGCGCGACGATGGGCTCGATCTTCAATGTGGCGCTGGCTCGGGCGAGCCGGGCCGAGTTCGCCGCCCTCGCCCGCCGCTGGCCGGGCACCATCGTCGGCACCCATCTCTCCGGCACGGTGGACTATCGCAAGGCTGAGTACCGCTTTCCGGTCATGCTGGTCATGGGCAACGAGCAGGCGGGCCTGACCGACGAGGCGGGCGCGCTGTGCACGAGCCTGGTCAAGATCCCCATGGCCGGGCGCGCCGATTCCCTCAACCTGGCGATCGCGACCGGAATCATGCTGTTCGAGATCCGCCGCGACAGGCTCAGCCTCGATGACCGATAGTTCGCCCCCGTCGCACGACCGGCCGGACGGCCCGCTGTCGGCCGTCGGCCTTTCGGTCGTCGTCGCCGTGCTGGTCCTCGACCAGGCGTCGAAGGCGGCGGCAAAGGCGTGGCTGACCGCCGGGCAGCCGGTCGATATCGTGCCGATCCTGGCACTCCTGCGGGTGAACAATCAGGGCATGGCCTTTTCCATGTTCACCGGCTCGCGCAGCCTGGTGTTGACGCTGGTCACTTTCGCCATCACGCTGGTCGTGCTCGCCATGTGGTGGCGGGCGCGCGAAGGCGGCCGTCTCGCCGCGCTTGCCTTCGCCCTCATCGTCGGCGGGGCGCTGGGCAATCTCGTCGACCGCGTGCTCCACGGTCACGTCGTCGACTTCCTCTTTCTCCATTTCGGCACGTGGACGCTGTTCATCTTCAATCTCGCCGATGTGGCGCTGACGATCGGGCCGATCCTGCTGATTCTCACCTATCTGCGCCCCGCCCGCTGACCGACCAGGTTTGACCGGTATCAACGTCCGCATCGCCAGTCGTTGTAAGACTCACCCCAATTCATGAAGACAGGCATGCGGGTGCCGGTACGGCTGGTGCCCCACTCGGGATGTGACGCGGACGCGATGGCGACAGGCACACAGGCACGGCCGAGCACCGAGATCCTGCAGCGCGCGCTTGTCGGCGTGCCGGCGGCGGCGCTGCTTGCCGGGCTCCTCGCCCGCGCCGGCGGCGTGCCGCAATGGGCGCCGTGGATCTGGGGCGCCGCGACGCTTCCCGTGATTGCCGCCCTCGGCGTCGAGATCGTCGTCAGCCTTCGCCGGCGCCAGGTCGGGCTCGATATCGTCGCCTTCCTGTCGATGAGCGGCGCGCTCGCCCTCGGCGAGACGCTGGCGGCGGTGGTCGTGGCGCTGATGTATGCCGGCGGCCAGTATCTCGAACATTATGCGACCCACCGGGCACGGCGCGAAATGTCGGCGCTGCTCCGGCACGTTCCCAAATCGGCCATGCGCTACGGCGCGGTCGGGCTGGCCGAGGTGGCCATCGACACGATCGTTCCGCGCGACCGCATCCTGGTGCGCCGCGGCGAGACGGTGCCGGTCGACGGCACGGTGGAGACCGGGCCGGCGGTGCTCGACCAGTCGGCGCTGACCGGCGAGCCGATCCCCGTAACTCACCTGGCCGGCGCGGCGGTGCAGAGCGGCACGGTCAATGCCGGCGAGGCCTTCGATTTGCGCGCAACGCGGCCGGCGGCGGAAAGCACCTATGCGGGGATCGTGCGCCTGGTCGAGGCGGCCGCCCGGGCAAAGGCGCCGATGGTGCGGCTGGCGGACCGTTTCTCGCTCGTCTTCCTCCTGGCGACCCTGGCGATCGCCGGCGCGGCCTGGCTGGCGACGGGCGATCCGCGGCGCTGGCTCGCGGTCATGGTCGTCGCCACGCCCTGCCCGCTCATCCTGGCGGTACCGGTAGCGATCATCAGCGGCGTGTCGCGCGCGGCCAAGCGCGGCGTGCTGGTCAAGGGCGGCGGCGCGCTCGAGGCGCTCGGCAGCGTGCGCACGCTGGTCATCGACAAGACCGGCACGCTGACCCGCGGCCATGCCGAGATGGTCAACTGCCACGCGCTTGCCGGCTTCTCCTGCGACGACATCCTGCGGCTGGCGGCTTCGCTCGACCAGGCGTCCAATCATGTCGTCGCGCAGGCGCTGGTGACGGCGGCCCACGAGCGCGGCTTGCATCTTGCCGTGCCGAGCAATGTTCACGAGACACCGGGCAGCGGCGTCGAGGGCTGGGTCGATCACCGTGCCGTCGCGGTCGGCGGCATGGCCTATGTCGAGGAACGGGCGAGCGACGGTGCGCGCTTCACCAGCCTGGGGACCGAGGGCGAGGTGAGCGTCGCCGTCGCGGTCGACGGCAAGCTCGTCGGCGTCATCACGCTCGCCGACAAGATCCGGCCGGATGTGCCGGCGGCCCTCGCCGCCTTCCGGGCCAACGGCATCCGCCGCATCGTGCTTGCCTCGGGCGACCGCAAGGACGTCACCGAGGCGATCGCGGCGCGCCTTTCGATCGAGGAAGCGCGCGGCGAGGTCACGCCCGAGGGCAAGGTGCTGGTGATCGCGGCCGAACGCGAAAACGGGCCGGTGATGATGGTCGGCGACGGGGTCAACGACGCGCCGGCGCTGGCCGCCGCCGATATCGGCGTCGCCATGGGCGCCCATGGCACGGCGGCCTCGGCGGAAGCGGCCGACGCGGTGCTGCTGGTCGACCGACTCGACCGGCTCGCCGAGACCCTCGCCATCGCCCGCCGGGCGCGGCGTATCGCGCTCGAGAGCGTCTTCGCCGGTATCGGGCTGTCCTTCGCCGCCATGGCGGTCGCCGCCTTCGGCTACCTGCAGCCGGTCGAGGGCGCCCTGCTTCAGGAAGCGATCGACGTCGCGGTCATCCTCAATGCGCTTCGGGCGCTCGGCGGACCGCGCGGCGGGTCACGCGATCCGGCACGCGGGGTTCCGCCGGCCCACCCCCTCAGGTTTCAACACGGAGAAGATTAGATGCTCGCCACTGCGCCTGCTGCCCTTCTTAGCGGTGTCTCTCATTCCTTGCCGGCGGGGCCGCTGCGGCGGAAACGCTGCCGGAGCGCGGCGCCGCCCTGCTCCAGGAGAATTGCAGCCGCTGCCACGCGGTGGCGCCGGGCGAGACGAGCCCCCTGCCCGAGGCGCCGACCTTCGCCGAGGTCGCCAAGCGCTATCCGGCGGAGGACCTCGAGGAGGCGCTCGCCGAGGGCATCGTCACCGGCCATCCGGACATGCCGGAATTCGTCTTCGAACCAGACGAGATCGACGCGATCGTCGCCTATTTCGACAGCCTCGCCGGCAAGTGAGCGACCCGCGGCTCAGCCGCGCCCGGGAATGCCGACGAGCTGCCGCTCGATCTGATCGACCGGAATATTGGTGAGGTCCTTGTCGAGTTCGGCCGCGATGGCGCCGCGCAGGCCGTTGGAATAGGCGGCGCGCAGCATACCGAGCGCCCGCGGCGGGGCGACGACGGCGAGCGAGGTGACCATGCCGCCCTGCACGGCCGCGTCGAGCCGCCCGGCGAGTGTGGTGAGAAACTGCTGCTCGGCCTGATCGTGCCAGTCGGTCACCGCGACCGTGCTGCGCGCACTGCCGACCGAATTGGCGACGCTGGTCGGCGCGTCGACGCCGAGAGCGCGGGTCGGCGCGTCCTCGTGCTCATAGACATTGCGCAGACGCAGATCGGGATAGGCCTCGTCACCGTGGTTCTCCAGGATCAGCGCCTTGCGACCGTCGCAGACGACGACCCAGGCACCCGATGCGACCTTCAGCTTGCTCATGATGGATTCTCTTCTCGCACTTTGACGGCAGACGCCCCCTGACAGATATCTAGGTATCACGGGGTCGGAGCGCATCAACCGGGACGTGACAACAACCGGAGCGCTTGCCGCCAGGGCACCGCCTTCCCATCGGTTGTCGCGAGCCAGAATCCCTGTCCGGCGAGCCCGGGGCGGGCGCCGATTGGCGACTGGTAACGGCGCGCAACTCGTTGGTATATTGAATCGCGAAGCTGGCTGAATGCTGCTATGACTAGCGGCCGTGTTGGCTGGGCGAAAGGTCCCGCCCGAGGGGAAACGCCGCAAGGCAAAGGTTGGAGCAGGGGAAGGATGACGGTAGCGGTCGAACTCAAGAGCGTGAAGAAGCGTTACGGCCAGGTCGAGGCGATCAAGAACCTCGACCTCAGTGTCGAGAAGGGCCAGTTCTGCGCCCTGCTGGGTCCCTCGGGCTGTGGAAAGTCGACGCTTTTGCGCATGATCGCCGGCCTCGAAGTCGTCACGCAGGGGTCGATCTATATCAACGGCAATGATGTCACCGAGGTGCCGCCGGCCAAGCGCCAGATCGCCATGGTGTTTCAGTCCTACGCGCTCTATCCGCACATGACCGTGGCGCAGAACATCTCGTTCTCGCTGCGCGTCGCCAAGGCGCCGAAGGAGCTCATCCAGCGGCGCACAAGGGAAGTCGCGACGATGCTGCAGCTCGAGGAGCTGCTCGAGCGGCGCCCGGCGCAGCTCTCCGGCGGTCAGCGCCAGCGTGTCGCCATCGGCCGCGCGCTGGTGCGCGAGCCCGAGGTGTTCCTCTTCGACGAGCCGCTGTCGAACCTCGACGCCATGCTGCGCGTGCAGATGCGCGTCGAGATCGCCAAGCTGCACAAGGATCTGTCGGCGACGATGATCTACGTCACCCACGATCAGGTCGAGGCGATGACGCTCGCCGACAAGATCGTGGTGCTCGACCATGGCGTCATCTCCCAGGTCGGTACGCCGATGGAGCTCTATCAGTCGCCGGCGAACAAGTTCGTCGCTTCCTTCATCGGCTCGCCGACGATGAATTTCTTCAACGCCGAGGCCAAGGGTTCCTCCGGCCTCGACGCCGATCTCGGCCTGCCGGGCGGCGGCGCTTTGAAGGTGACGACGCGTAACGGGCTCGATACGGCCCGGCGCAGCGAGATTGAGGTCGGCATCCGGCCGGAGCATGTCCGGCTCAGCGCGCCGAACGATCCGGGCGTCAACCTCGCCGGCAAGGTGCAGATCCTCGAGCGCCTCGGCAACGCGACGATCATGTATGTCGACACGGCCGCCGGCCAGATCGTCGTCCAGGACGACGGCGATGCCAAGGCCAAGGCGGGCGACGATGTCGGCGTCATCTTCGACGCGACGCGCTGCCACGTCTTCGGCGCCGACACGCGGGTGATCTGACCGCCCGACCGGACTTCCCGAATTCGACGCCGGCGACGTCCAGTCGTCGGCGTTTTTCGTTGCGGATCGCCGTTCGGCCGAATCGCCTACCTGCCCTCAGCCATAACTCGGGCTGCACTTTCCGACGGAGACGCGGCGCCTGCCTTTCCGGCGAGCGCCCTACTGGAAGCGCTCGATCCCGGTGGCACGCAGGGCCGGATCGCCAGTGCGGCCGGCGACGAGCCCGGCGACAAGGCGGGCGGTGGCGGCCGAGAGCGTCAGGCCGATATGGCCGTGGCCGAATGCCATGAGGATGCGCCGGTCGGCCGGACAGGCGCCGATGACGGGGATCGAGTTCCGGCGTCGAGGGGCGGCAGCCCATCCATTCCGCGCCCCCCGCCTCGGGCAGTTCCGGCACCAGGCGGCGCATCTTGGCGCGCATGGCGGCGGCCCGCGCGAAGTTCGGCGGTGCTTCCGGCTCGGCGAGCTCGACCGCGCCCCCCACCCTCAGCCCATCGGCAAGCGAGCTGGCGATGAAGCCGTGATCGGCGAAGAAGATCGGCACCGGCCAGTCGAAGGGCGGCAGGGCGTAGGTGGTGTTGTAGCCGCGCTCGGTCTCGAGCCGCACCTTGAGGCCGAGGCGCCGGACGAGGTCGCGCGACCAGACCCCGCCGGCGATGACCACCCGGTCGAACGGAAGGTCGCCGCCGTCCGAGGTGATCACCGCCACGCTGTTCGCGTCGGGAACGATCTCGACCACGGTCTTGGCCGCGATGCGGCCGCTGGCCGAGACGCGCTCGCGAAGCGCCTCGAGGATGGCGGCGGGGCTGGAGACGGTCCAGTAGTCCGGCGCGAAGAGAGCGCGGGAAAACGCGCCACGCAGCACCGGCACGATCTCGCGCAGTTCCGTTGGCGTCACTTCCTGATAGTCGACACCATGGCGGGCGCGCTCGTGCCACTCGGTCATGCCGGCATTGAAAGAGGCTTCGCTCTCGTAGATGTGAAAGGCGCCGGTGCGGCGGATGTGGCCGGACAGGCCCGCCCGCCGCGCCAGTTCCTGATGGTCGGCAAGCGCCGTCTTCATCAGGGCGCCGAGCGCCGCCGTGCTCGCGCGCACCTTGCTCGGACGGGCAGCGGCGAGAAAGGCGGCCATCCACGGCGTCAGGCTCGGCAGATCGCGCCAGCGCAGGGTGAGCGGCCCGAGCGGGTCCATCAGCCAGGCGGGGACCGAGGCGAGCGTGCCCGGCCGGGCGAGCGGAGAAATCTCCGGAAGCGCCAACAGGCCGGCATTGCCGGCCGAGGCGGGCCTGGCGGCGGGATCGCGCTCGAAGATGGTGACGTCATATCCGTCGGCGGCGAGCCACGCGCCGATCGCCGACCCGATGATCCCGCCCCCGACAATGCCAACCGTGGTCATGGGGCCGCCCCCACTGGCCCACCGCCGTCGCTCCAGATTCCGATGCTCAAACCCGCTCCGTCACGCTCTCAACCCTCACTAGCGGCGCGACACTAGCTTCTTTTGCCCCGGCTCCGCCAGCGGGCCGACCCTGCGACGAGAGCGCGCCCATGTGCCGGGCACGCGAATGAACCTTGCCTCGGTCACTCCGATCGGGTCTAGACCGCGACCGTCGAAAGCACTTCGACGGTGCCGCAGATCATTAGTTCAGGGAAATCCGGCGGCGTCCGCGCCCGCCAATAGTCGTCGGCACGGGTCCTCGCCGCGGAGAGTCTTGCCGCGAACTCGGTGACGGAAGCCGCCCCGAGATCGATCCCCGGCGGCAACAGGCCGCCGTCTCGTGCAACAGCCCTGCCTTCGGCAATTCGGCAGGCATTGATGACGCCGCCCGGCACATATTGATCGCGAAAGCGTTCGGCGAGCGTCAGGGCCGGCCAGGCAAAGACACAGTCGAGGCGGGTGGGCAGGTCGGGACAGATGGCACGGCGCGCCGCTTCGAAGATCGCTTCGAGCACGATCATCATCCGGGTCGAATTGCCGCCGCCTGCGCCCCGCGGCCATGCGGGATTGGCCAGTCGCGCCTGGAGGGTTTCGGCGCCCTGCGCGATCACGTCAATCGTCTCGATGATCTCCGCGACGTGGGCGCGCATGTAATAGGGGCGCAGAATCGTTCGCCGCGCCAGAGCCACCGGGCCAACCCGAAACACGGTTCCCTCTGCGGCTGTCGGCGATCGATCAGAAGGCAGCCCGGCCTCATTCGGCATGACAGACCCCAATGACGGGATCGCAGGCCCCATCGCCTGCCCCGCCGCATCATAGCCCATCGCCGACGGAAGGCGCGATCTTGGCTTCGAGGCGATCACCGGCGCGCGTTCAAGGCGGACGCCGGCCGCCACGTCGCGGTCCGACAGGCAGGCGCAGCAAAGCAGCGCCGATCCGGTGCGGATGGTGCGAATGACGGGCGATGCGAAGAGGGCCCTGACGGGCGCGCGTTCCCGTGCCGCGGACAGATGCCCGCGACTGCGGTCGGCGCGGCAGCCTCCCTCGGGTGGGGCTACTACTCGGCGCCGCCCGACGTCTGGCTTTGCTCGACGAGGGCGTCGATGACGCCGTAGAGCCGACGCTTCACTTCCTTGTCCTGGAGCTTCGAGAGCTTGCG
Organism: uncultured Alphaproteobacteria bacterium; assembly: GCA_963812285.1. Taxonomy (GTDB): domain Bacteria; phylum Pseudomonadota; class Alphaproteobacteria; order Rhizobiales; family Kaistiaceae; genus CAVSRC01. The sequence continues at coordinate 56,990 of CAWEUR010000038.1, forward strand.
GACGATCTGCGAGTCGATCCGTCCAAGCAGGCCCGAATCCGCTTCCTCGGCCGTGCGCGTGATTACGTCGGGCTCGGCGGAGTCGCGGAAGAAGGAGCCGATCTCGACCTCGAGGGTGCGCGCGATCTCGAACAGCTTGCTGGCACTGATACGGTTGGTGCCCTTCTCGTACTTCTGAAGCTGCTGGAACGTGACACCAAGCGCCGAGGCGAGCTTGGTTTGCGAATAGCCGCGTGACAGTCTCGCAAGACGGACACGCTGGCCAACCAGACGGTCAACGGGGTGGATTTCACCGGACATCTCAATTCTCTTCTTTTTTGTGGGTGCCGGCGTGCCCGCGCCGGCTGAGCGCGGGAACATATACTGGAAACCACCGCCGATTGAAGCCCCGGCGCGGAATTCGGAATGCTTGTGGCGGCTAATCCACGGATATCGTTAATTGCAGATCAGATTCTCTGCTCTACCTGTACTACCGCTGATTTATTAAGTTTTTAACTATCTTATCGATACGATCTCGCGTCTTTCTGCAGTTCTCGGGAAAGACAGCCGGCCAACTCCGACCTATTGGTGCGGCCATACTTTTCGCTCAACTTTCGCGCCGAAGCCCTATACGGACGACAGCGGTGGAGGACGCGGGCAAGCCACCGCACAACGCATGATTTCGCGTCGAGCAAATTCGAACCGCCTGCCCACCTGGCGCCGGCGGCGCTGTCGGATTGTGGCCAAAAACAGGTGGCGAACGCAGTTTCGTCAGCTCACGGCGCGCCGCCGTAGCGTTCCGTGCGGACGGTGGCGGCGGCGATACCCGAATCGAGCAGGTGTCCGCTCGCCGCGTTGACGAAGGCATTGGAGCCGCAGACGAAGGACAGGCGCGGCGGCGCGCCAAGCTTCGCCAGAGCCTCAGCGATCAGCCCGGCGTCGATTCGGCCCTTGCGATAGCCGTCGGCGACGGCCGACTGGCGCGACAGGGTGACGAACAGGGTGAAGTTCGGATCCTCGACGCGGCGCCAGATGAGCTCCTCGTGGAAGATGATCTCGGCCTCGTTGCGCGCCGAATAGATGAGTACCGCTGGCGTCTCGGGCGCGGCCGCTGCGCGGTAGCGCAGGATCGAGAGGAGCGGGACGACACCCGAGCCGCCACCGGCGAGCAGGATCGGCCCGCCATCGGCGGCCGCCCAGACGAAGTGGCCGCCGATCGGCCCGCGCAATTCGATCGCGTCGCCGACCGCGGCGACTTCGTGGAAGAAAGGCGAAACCTCGCCCTCCTCCAGCCTTTCGACGACCAGTTCGAGCGTCTCGTCTCCCGGCGTCGAAGCGATCGAATAGGAGCGCTCGGCCTGATAGCCGTCCGGCGCGGTCAGGCGGACGTCGACATGCTGGCCGGCGGTGAACCTCCCCCAGCCTTCCGGCTTGAGAAAGAAGCTCTTCACCCGCGGGGTCTGGACGACGATATCGGTGATGGTCGCCTGCTGCCAGACGAGCCGCGCATGCGCCCCCGGCGCTTCCATTTCCATCTCAATCACCCGAGAAGCGCTGCTCGCGCCATGGGTCGCCATACATGTGATAGCCGCGCAGTTCCCAGAAGCCGGCCTCGTCGCGGGTCGTGAACTGGAGCGCGTTGACCCATTTGGCCGACTTCCAGAAATAGAGATGCGGCACCAGCAGGCGGGCCGGGCCGCCATGGTCGCCGGTCAGCGGGTAGCCGGCGAAGCGGTGGGCGACCATCGCCTGGCCGCCGGTGAGGTCCTTGACCGGGATATTGGTCGAATAGCCGTCATAGGAGTGCGCGAGCACGAAGTCGGTCGGCGGCGTGACACCGGCGGCGGCGAGAAGGTCGTCGAAGGTGACCCCTTCCCACTCGGTATCGAACTTCGACCATTTGGTGACGCAGTGGATATCGCCCGACCATTTGGTCTGCGGCAGGGCGTTGAATTCGTCCCAGCTCCACGAGGCGACCGGCTTCGGCCCGACCTTGAGGGCGAAGGACCAGTTCGCCATGTCGACATGGGGCGTCGGGCCGGCGGAGAGGACCGGAAAGCCCTTCTCGACATACTGGCCCGGCGGCAGCCGGTCCGCATATTCGCTCGGCGGCCGCCGGCCCAAGAAACCGCGTGTAGTCAGCATGATCGGACCCTGCTCCTGACTGGGTGAAACCGCCCCGGCCCCATCTTTTGGCCGGCGGCGTTCAACAAGCAAGGCCCGGGCCGGTCACTTCCTGTCCAGCGCCGTCCGTCCACACGTTCACGAAGCCGTGCATTCAATGAAGACCGGGCGCGGCGACATAGGCCGCCTCGTTCCAGCGCAGCTCGTTGCGGAACTCGCGCAGCTTGGTCTCGCTGTCGATGAGCAGGTACTCGATCTTCGCCATGGCGGCGAAATCCTCGAGATGTTCGGGACTTAGCGCCAGCGAGAAGCCGGTGTGGTGGGCGCCGCCGGCATGGATCCAGGCGGCGGCGGCCGTGGCGAGATTGGGCTGCGGCACCCACAGGGCCCGCGCCACCGGCAGCTTGGGCAGCTTCTCGTGCGGCGGGATGACCTCTAACGTATTGACGATCATACGGAATCGGTTGCCCATATCGACGATCGAGGCGTTGACCGCGTCGCCCGGTCGCCGAATCGAAAACCAGGCGGACCGGGTCCTCCTTGCCGCCGATGCCGAGCGGATGGACCTCGCAGGAGGGCTTTCCGGCCGGCGATCGAGGGGCAGATCTCCAGCATGTGGGCGCCGAGCACCGCCGGGCCGTCGGGATCGAAGTGATAGGTGTAGTCCTCCATGAAGGAGGTGCCGCCCTTCGAGCCCATGGGCCATGACCTTCATGGAGCGCACCAGAGCGGCGTGCTTCCAGTCGCCCTCGGCGCCGAAGCCGTAGCCGTCGGCCATCAGCCGCTGCGAGGGGATGCCGGGCAACTGCTTGAGGCCGTGGAGGTTCTCGAAGGTGTCGGTGTAGCCGTGGAAGCCGCCGTCGGCCAGGAAGGCGCGCAGCGCCAGCTCGATCCGCGCGGCATCGCGCAGCGATTCGTGCCGGGCGCCGCCCTTCTCGAGGCCCGCCATCAGCGTGTAGCTGTCGGCGTATTCCTGGCAGAGCTGGTCGACCTCGGCGTCGGTGACCTGGTCCTGGAAGGCGACCAGATCGCCGAGCCCGTAGCCGTTGACGGCGACGCCGAAGCGGATCTGCGCCTCGACCTTGTCGCCCTCGGTGACGGCGACCTCGCGCATATTGTCGCCAAGGCGGGCGATCTTCATGGCCTGCGAATCGTGCCAGGCGGCGGCGGCGCGCATCCAGGTGCCGAGCCTGTGCGTGGACCCGCGGCTCCCGCCAGTGGCCGACGACGACTTTGCGGTTGATCCGCAGCCGCGAGCAGATGAACCCGAACTCGCGCCCGCCATGGGCGGACTGGTTCAGGTTCATGAAATCCATGTCGATGGAATCCCAGGGGATATCGCGGTTGAACTGGGTGTGGAGATGGCAGCAGCGGCTTGGTCAGCCGCGTCAGCCCGGCGATCCACATCTTGGACGGGCTGAAGGTATGCATCCAGGCGATGATGCCGATGCAATTCGGTGCGGCGTCGGCGTCGCGCAGCGTCCGGCGATCTCCTCGGGCGTCTTCAGGACCGGCTTGAAGACCAGCTTCACCGGCAGCCCCGCCTCGCCGTTCAGGGCCTCGACGACCTGGCGCGAATCCGCCTCCACCTGGGCAAGCGTCTCGGGACCGTAAAGATGCTGGCTGCCGGTGAGGAACCACACTTCGAGGGGGGAAAAATCGATCATGGACGGTCTCTGGGCCGGGCGTGTTGCAAGGATGAGGACGGGGAAGCGTTGCGCAGGCAAGACCGGCCCGAAAGGACGGTGACCCGGGCAGCGGTTCGCTCCCTTGACGCCCTCGTTGGTGAAGAGGGTCTTTGCTCTTTTGGTCGTACCTTTCGCCGATCGGCTGCGCGGATTTGCCGTGCCGATCCAAGCCGCGCCAGTTTGCCTTGACCACGCGAAAGTGGCAAGAACCTATGGCGGTCCGGGTGAGCTTGCGTGCTGAAATCCGTGACGGATGGGCGCCGCAGCGGCCCTCATTCGTCGGACGATTGACGGTCACCCGAGATCCGCCGAAATCAGAGGAGGAAGCCGCCGGCCCGCGCCTCACCGTGCCGGCGCGATGAGACAGATGCTGCTCCCCAAGCTTCGCGAGGCGGTCGTCGCCGCCAATCAGGCCCTGGTCCGACATGGCGTGGTGATCTTCACCTTCGGCAATGTCAGCGGCATTTCGCGCGAGGACGGGCTGGTCGCGATCAAGCCGAGCGGCGTGCCCTACGAGGAATTGACGCCGGAGCAGATCGTCGTCACCGACCTCGACGGGCGGGTCGTCGAGAGCAATCTGCGCCCCTCCTCCGACCTTGCCACCCATATCGAGCTGTACAAGGCGTTTCCCAATATCGGCGGCGTCGCCCATACCCATTCCGAGCACGGCACCGCCTGGGCGCAGGCGAAGCGGCCGATCCCCTGCCTCGGCACCACCCATGCCGACTATTTCCACGGGCCGGTGCCGGTGACGCCGGACCTGACGCCGGAGGAGATCGCCGGCGAATACGAGAAGGCGACCGGCGAGGTAATCGTGCGCACCTTCCAGGACCTCGATCCGGACGCGATTCCGGCCGTGCTGGTCGCCGGCCATGCGCCGTTCTGTTGGGGCAAGGACGCGGCCGACGCCGTGCACAATGCGGTCAGCCTCGAATATATCGCGCGCATGGCGACATGGACCTTCGGCATCAACCCGAAGGCGGAGCCGCTGCTCGAAGACCCTGCACGACAAGCATTTCCTGCGCAAGCACGGGCCCGGCGCCTATTACGGCCAACCGAAGGGCTGACAGAAACGGCCCTGGTCGCGTAGCTTGGTGTCAACGAGACGCGAGGCCGGCCGCGGGCGCCCTTCTCCCGCCGGACCGTCTTCGCCCGAGGGGATGGGACAGGGATGGCTATCGTCGCAGGCGTCGATTTCGGCACGCTGAGCGTCCGCGTGTCCATCGTCGACAGCGAGAAGGGTCTCCTCGGCTCGGCGGTCGCGCGAATATCCCTGCACCGCAAGCACGAGGACCCCGATTTCGCGACCCAGTCGCACGCCGACCACATGCGGGCGCTGGCCGAGGCGACCCATGGCGCGGTGAAAGCGGCCGGCGTGTCTGGCGACGACGTCGCGGCGATCGCCCTCGATACGACCGGCTCGAGCGTCGTGCCCGATCGGCGAGGGCCTGCAGCCGCTCGACGACTATTATCTGTGGTGCGACCACCGCGCCAAGAATGAAGCGGCCGAGATCACCGCGCTCGCCCATGCCGAGAAGCTGGAAGCGATCGAGTGGTGCGGCGGGGTCTATTCGGCCGAATGGGGCTTCGCCAAGCTCCTCCACTGGCTGCAGGCACAATCCCGACAAGCGCGACAAGCTGGTCACGGCGCTCGAACATTGCGACATGGTGGCGGCGACGCTCGCCGGCATCACCGATGCCGAAGAAGGTCAAGCGCAGCGTCTGCGCCGCCGGCCACAAATGGCTGTGGCATGCCGATCTCGGCGGGCTGCCGCCGGAGGAATTCCTGGTCAAGCTCGACCCGCTGATGAAGGGCGTGCGCGCCAAGCTCGACGGCGAATACGCCACCTCCGACCAGATCGCCGGACATCTCTCGCCGGAATGGGCGGAGAAGCTCGGGCTCAAGGCGGGCATTCCGATCCCGGTCGGCGCGTTCGACGCGCATTGGGACGCGATCGGCGCCGGGGCCAAGGAAGGCGACGTCGTCAATGTCGTCGGCACCTCGACCTGCATCATCGCCTATGCCGGCAAGGCCGAGCTGGTGCCGGGCGTCTGCGGCGTCGTGCGCGGCAGCGTCCATCCGCAATATCACCGGCATCGAGGCCGGGCTTTCGGCCGTCGGCGACATCTTCAGCGCCATCGCCCGGCGCGCCCAGACCAATGTCGCGGAACTGGCGAAGGGGCTCGAGGCCTATCGTCCCGGCCAGACCGGCCTGCTGCGCTTTCCCTGGGACAACGGCGACCGCACGGTGCTGGTCAATGCCAATGTCGGCGGCATCACCATCGGCTGGAACCTGCAGCACACGGCCCAGGACGAATTGTTCGCGGCGATCGAGGGCACCGCCTTCCACACCCGCGTCATCCTCGACCGGATGAGCGAATATGGCGCGGTGACCGAGCGCGTCATCAATGGCGGCGGCGTGCCGCAGAACAATCCGGTCCTCAACCAGGTCTACGCCAACATTCTCGGCCGGCCGGTGCTGGTGCCGAAGACCAGCGTGACCGGCATCGGCTCGGCGATCTTCGCCATGCTCGCCGCCGGCGCGGTCCCCTCGATCGAGGAGGCGCAGGCGCGCGTCTGTCCCGACTACACAATCTTCACGCCGCAGCCGGAAACGAAGGAAACCTACGAGACGCTCTACGGGCTCTTCCGCCGGCTCTATTTCGATTTCGGCAGGCCGGGCGACGGCTCGGTCTTCGGCGACGTCCTGCCGACACTGATCAAGGTTGCGCGTGGCTAGAAGCAGTTGCAGGAAAAGTGGTGACCACTTTTCCGTCCGAGATTGCGGCAAGAAAAGAATTGGAACGGATCAGGGTTTCCATCAAACACTGATCCGCGCCTGGCGTGTCGCCCGCATGGCGATGGGAGGAAAGCTGCGATGATCGACACGCGCGCCCTGGCGGCGGCATTCACTGACAAATTCGGCGGGACGCCGAAGCTCTACAGCGCGCCCGGCCGGGTCAATCTGATCGGCGAGCACACCGACTACAATGACGGCTTCGTGCTGCCGGCTGCGCTGGAACTGACCACGGTCGCGGCGATCGCGCCGCGCGATGATCGGCGCCTGCGGGTTCACTCGACTCTGATGGATGTCGACCGCCGAATTCGATCTCGACGAAGACGCGCCGAGCCCGCGCAAGGACTGGAGCGATTATGTGCGCGGTGTCGCCGTCATCCTCCGCGACGAGGGATTCGCCTTCGGCGGGGCCGATCTGATGATCGGCAGCGACGTGCCGCTCGGCGCCGGGCTGAGCTCGTCCGCCGCGATCGAGGTCGCGACCGGCTACGCGCTCCTGTCGAGCGCCGGCGAGACGATCGACCTCAGCCGGCTGGCGCTCGCCTGCCAGCGCGCCGAGAACGAATTCGTCGGCATGCGCTGCGGTATCATGGACCAGTTCATCGCCTGCCATGGCGCCGCCGGCCGCGCCCTGCTTCTCGACTGCCGCAGCCTCGACTGGCGGCTGGTGCCGATCGATGCCGGGGCTCGGCTGATGATCTGCAACACCATGGTCCATCACGAACACGCGGCCGGCGAATACAATCTGCGCCGGCAGGATTGCGAGGACGGTGTCGCGCGCCTGTCACAGGCCCTGCCCGGCATCAAGGCGCTGCGCGATGTCAGTCCGGAAGATCTGGAACGCCACGCCGATCTGCTGACGCCGGTCATTCATCGCCGCTGCCGCCATGTGGTGACCGAGAACGACCGTACGGTGCGCGCCGCCAACGCGCTGGAGGCGGGCGATCTCGAGGAGACCGGCCGGCTGATGGCCCAGTCGCATGCGAGCATGCGCGACGATTTCGAGATCTCCTGCAAGGAGGTCGACGTGATGGTCGAGATCAATGCCTCGGTCCCCGGCGTCTACGGCGCGCGCATGACCGGCGGCGGCTTCGGCGGATGCACGATCAGCCTGGTCGCGGCCGATGCCGTGCGAGCGCTTCACCGAGACCGTCGCGCGCGACTACGAGAAGGCGACGGGCCTCACGCCGGCAATCTTCGCCTGCTCGCCTGGCGCCGGCGTCGGCCCGATCGGCTGAAGCCGCGATGCCCCTCACCCTCCCCACCGCGTCTCACCGCCGCTTCAACCCGCTCACCGGCGAGTGGGTGATGGTCTCGCCGCATCGCGCCCAGCGCCCGTGGCAGGGACAGACCGAACGCGCCGCCGGCCCTGCCGCCCCGACCTACGATCCGAACTGCTATCTTTGTCCCGGCAACAAACGCGCTCACGGCGACGTCAATCCGCACTACGCCCACACCTTCGTCTTCGACAATGATTTTCCGGCGCTCATGCAGGATGCCGGCAGCTCGGCGGTCGACCGCGCCGGCCTGCTGGTCGCCGAGCCGGAGACCGGCGTCTGCCGCGTCATCTGCTTCTCGCCGCGACACGACCTGACGCTGGCGCGCATGTCGGTCGAGGAGATCGAGCAGGTGATCACGGTGTGGGCCGAGGAGACGCGCGCGCTCGGGGCGCGGGACGACATCCGGTCGGTCCAGATCTTCGAGAATCGCGGGGCGATGATGGGGGCGAGCAACCCGCATCCCCATTGCCAGATCTGGGCAAGCGAGCATCTTCCCAATGAGATCGCCAAGGAACTGCGCGCGCAGACCGATTATTGGCAAGCGCATGGCACGACGCTGCTAGGCGACTATCTGACCCTCGAGCGGGAGAGCGGCGAGCGGATCGTCTACGAGAATGATCACGTGACCGTGCTCGTGCCGTTCTGGGCGATCTGGCCCTTCGAGACGATGATCGTCACACGGCGCGCGGTCGGCGCGATCGGGGACCTGACCGCCGAGGAAGCCCGCGGCCTGGCAGAGGCGCTGAGCGCCCTCACGATCCGCTACGACAATCTGTTCGAGACGTCGTTCCCCTATTCCATGGGCTTTCACCAGCGGCCGAGCGACGGCGGCGACCATCCCGGATGGCACCTCCACGCGCATTTCTATCCGCCGCTCCTGCGCTCGGCGACCGTGCGCAAGTTCATGGTCGGCTTCGAGCTGCTCGGCATGCCCCAGCGCGACATCACGCCGGAAGCGGCGGCCGAGCGGCTGAGGGCGCTGCCGCAACGACACTATCTCGACACGGACGCCTGACAGGCGAGACATCGCCTAAGCGAGTGTCGCAGACCAACGAATGGACGATATGACCGATACCGACAACCAGACGCTGTTCGACACGGCCGTGGACATCCTCAGGCGCAACGACCGCGGCACCTACACGGTGCCGACCAGCGGGCTCTATCCCTTCCAGTGGAACTGGGATTCGTGTTTCGCGCCGCTCGGCCAGCGGCATTTCGACGAGGCGCGCGCCTGGCGGGAAATGGAGACGCTGACCGACCATCAGTGGCCGGACGGCATGATCCCGCACATCGTCTTCCATGCGAAGGACGACGGCTATTTCCCGGGGCCGGATGTGTGGCACTGCGGCCGGCCGACACCGACCTCCGGGATCACCCAGCCGCCGGTGCTCGCCTTCACCATCGGCCGCCTCTATTCGGAGGCCAGAGATCCGGCACTGGCGCGGGAGAAAGCGATGAAGCTGGTCCCGAAGGCGGCGGCCTGGCATCGCTGGTTTCACGAGAATCGCGACCCCAGGCGGACCGGCCTGGTGGCAATCCTTCACCCCTGGGAATCGGGCCGCGACAATTCGGTCGATTGGGACGAGGCGCTGGCACGCGTTCCGACCGAAGGCATCCACCCCTATCAGCGGCGCGACACGGAGCACGTCAACGCGGCGCAGCGGCCGACCAAGGCGGAATACGACCGCTATCTCTGGCTGGTCGAGCATTTCCGCTCCCTCGGCTGGGACCAGGCGAAACTGCACGACGCCTCGCCCTTCCGGGTGGTCGATCCGGGGTTCAACGCCATCCTCATCCGGGCGGACGAGACCGTCGCCGCGTTGGCGGAGGAGCTCGGTATGGACGACCTCGCGGCGGAAGCGCATCAGCGCCTGTCGCGGGCGCGGGCCGCTTTCGACAGCCTGTGGAGCGAGGAGGCCGGCCAATATCTCTGCTACGATCGCGCCGGCGGCCGCCTCGTCGACAGCCGCTCCTGCGGTGGCTTGCTGCCGCTTTTCGCCGAGCTCGACAATGGCGACAGGCCGGCGCGCATGGCCGCCACGATCCGGGCCTGGCGGGAGAAGATCGCCTTCGGCGTGCCCTCGCATGACCCTTCCGACCCGCGCTTCGAGAGCCGGCGCTACTGGCGCGGGCCCTGCTGGCTGATCATGAACTACATGCTCGCCGACGGGTTGAGGCGCAATGGCGAGGAGGAACTGGCGGACCGGGTGATCGCCGACAGCCTCGGCCTCATCGCCCAAAGCGGCTTTGCCGAATATTACGACCCGCTCGACGGCGGCGGCCTCGGTGGTGGCACCTTCACCTGGACCGCGGCGATGGTCCTAGAACTCCTTGGGATGCGCAAGGCCGCGCGCTAACGCCAGCGCCTCACGGGCGGTTACGCATCAGCAGGGTACGGCGCGACCAGCCGCGAAGCTGCTCCTCGCGGATGAAGGTGAAGAGGCCGGAAAAGGCGACCAGCGCCATGCCGACATAGGCGAAGTGGTCGGGATATTCATGGAAGAATGTCGCGCCGAGGATCACCGCCCAGATGATCTGGCTGTACTGGGCGGGCGCGATCTGGTTGGGCGGCGCCATGCGCGTCGCCGCCAGCATGGCGATCTGGCCGACCCCGCCGACGAGCCCGGCAAAGAGCAGAATCGCGAATTCCCAGGCGCTCGGCATCTTGAAGGTCGGGATCATCAGCACGCCGTTGATCGCGGTGACGGTGAAGAAGACAAATCCCAGAAGCGTGATGCGCCGCTCGGTGCGTCCGAGAATGCGCAGCACAATCATCGACAGCGCCGAGAGACAGGCCGCCATCGCCGCGGTCAGATGACCGAGATGCAGCTCGCGGAAGCCCGGCCGGACGACGAGCATGACGCCGACGAAGCCAATCCCCACGGCCATCCAGCGGCGCCAGCCAATCCGCTCCTTGAGGATCGGGATCGACAGCATCGTCGCGATCGCCGGCATGAGGAAGAGCAGGCTGTAGGCGTCGGCGAGCGGCACCGTGGTGAAGGCATAGACACCGCAGAAGCCGGCGAAGAGACCACAGACCGTGCGCAGGACGATGAGCCAGGGCCGGTTCATGCGCCAGATATCCCGCCAGCGTTCCGTCGGCGGCTTGCCGACCGTGAAGGTCAGCATCGAGAACAGGGTGACGAAGAAGATGATCTCGAAGACGGGAAGGTCGCCGCCGACCGCCTTGATCGAGGCGTCCGAACACGAGAACAGGCCATAGGCCAGGAAGCCGACTGCAACGCCTTGAAGCATGGGAACCGATCGGAGAGCATCGCCACTCTACGCTCAATTCCCGCGCTTCGCCCAGGCATTCCTGTCGCAGGGCCCTGGATATCCAACGCGAATTCAGTCCCGGGCCGGCGGGGACAGCCGGCCCGGGGCTTTCAGTGTCCGCCCGCGCCGGCGCCGGAGGTCTGAGGACGCCGGGCGAGGGGCACCAATGCGGTCACGATCAGGAAGATGACCGCGAGGATGAGGAAGACGTCGGAGAAGGCCATCACCAGCGCGTCCCGACGAACGATGTTGGACAGGGTCTTGAGTGCCGCCGACGGGGCATCGGAGCCAAGCGCGCTGGTGAAGCCGTAGGTCAGCGCGCTGAGGCGCTCGAGCGCGGCATCGCAACTCCAGGTGACCGCTTCGTGCAGACGGGCGATGTGCAGGTCCCAGCGATGGTTGAGGATGGTGGTAATGAGTGCCAGACCGACCGCGCCGCCGAGATTGCGGGTGAGGTTGAAGAGGCCGGACGCGTTCTTCACGCGCTCCGGCGGCAGGGTGCCGAGCGCCAGGATCGAGACCGGAATCATGCAGATCATCAGGGCGACGCCACGGACGGCCTGCGGCACGAACAGCTCCCAGAAGGCCCAGTCCTGGGTAATTGGCACGAGTTCGAAGCAGGAGACCGCGAAGAGGGCGAGCCCCACCGCCATCATCAGGCGCGGATCAACCTTCTGCGCCATCATCCCGGCGATCGGCGCGGTGATCATCATAAAGATGCCGGTGACGAACATGGTCGTGCCGGTCTCGAGCAAATCATAGCCGCGCACCCGGGCGAGGAAGAGCGGGAACAGATAGACCAGACCATAGAGCCCGACGCCGAGCGCGAAGGAGAAGAGCGAGCCGGTGGCGAAGTTGCGGTCGGCGAAGGCGCGCAGATCGACGATCGGCTCCCTGGCCGTCAGCGCCCGCATGAAGAAGGCGATGGCGGCCATGACCGTGACGACCGCCACCAGGGCGATCGTACCGTCCTGGAACCAATCGTCGCCCGGCCCCTCCTCCAGCACATATTCGAGGCCGCCGAGGAAGACGGCGAGCGTGCCGAGGCCGATATAGTCGAAGTGCTTCAGCAGCCCGAAATCCGGCTCGTCGAAGTCGACCAGGACGAGGACCATGATGGTGACGAAGGTGCCGGGAACGACGTTGATCAGGAACAGCCAGTGCCAGGAGAAGGCATTGGTGAGGTAGCCGCCGATGGTCGGGCCGACGGTCGGGGCGAGTGTCGCGATGAGGCCGACCATCGCCGACAGCATGCCCTGGCGTTCGCGCGGAAAGGCGGTGAAGGCGGCCGAGAACACTGTCGGGATCATGGCGCCACCGATGAAGCCCTGGAAGGCACGCCAGACGATCATCTCGCCGATCGTCGTGGCGGTCGCGCAGCCGGCGCTCGCCAGCGTGAAGCCGCCGGCGGCGATGGCGAAGAGATAGCGCGTCGACAGCGCCCGGCCGAAGAAGCCGGAGAGCGGGATGGCGACGATCTCGGCGACGAGATAGGCGGTCTGGACCCAGGAGATTTCCGTCGTACTCGCCGACAGGCCGGCCTGGATCTCGGTCAGCGAGGAGGCGACGATCTGGATGTCGAGGATCGCCATGAACATGCCGAGCGCGAGCACCGCGAAAGCGGCGACACGCTTCGGCGTGACTTGCGGCTCGGTTTCCATGGCGAAGGTCCCCTGTCCGCCCGGCTAGCGCGCGGCGACGTGGTTGGCCGGACCGGTGCGGGTGTCGATATCGGCGACAACCGACATGCCAGGCCGGATCAGGCCGCTATCGACCGCATCGGGAAGCAGACGGATGCGGACGGCGACGCGCTGAACGATCTTGGTGAAGTTGCCGGTGGCGTTGTCGGCCGGCAGCAGACTGAAGACCGATCCGGAGGCCGGCGCGACGCTTTCGACGACGCCCTTGACGGCCTGATCCGGATAAGCGTCGACGCTGATGTTGACGGTCTGGCCGGGCTTCAGCTCGGCGAGCTGAGTCTCCTTGAAGTTCGCATCGACATAGACGTTCTTGAGGGGCACCAACGCCATCAGCCGGGTACCGGTGGCGACGAACTCGCCGGGCTCGGCGGCCCGATTGCCAACGACACCGTCGAAGGGCGCGCGGATGATTGTATGGTCGAGATTGAGCTGCGCTGCATCGCGGGCGAAGTTGTACTGGTCGAGCACGCGCTCGGCCTCGGTCTTCTGGGCGGCGACGACGGCGACGTTGGCGCGGGCGGCGCTTGCCGCCGCTTCCGCCGCGGCAACGGCCGCATTGGCCTGGGTCAGCGCCGTCCGCGCCGCGTCGGCGGCCTGCTTCGATGCGAAGGACTTGGCGGCAAGAGCCGCGACCCGGTCGTAACTGGTCTTGGCATTGGCGGCGGCTGCCTTGGCAGAAGTCGAGCTCAGCGTCGGCCGAGGCAACGGCAGCGTTGGAGGCGACGAGCTGCTGGCCGATCCGAACGATCGTCGCCTTCTGGGTGGCGATCTGCGCCTCCGCCTGGCTGAGGGCGACGCGATAATCCGAATCGTCAAGGACGACCAGCGGCGTGCCGGCGGTCACATGCTCGTTGTCCTTGACTGGGACGGACTTGATGTAGCCGGCAACCTTCGGCGCGATGGTGGCGGTGTTGGCACCGACATAGGCGTCATCGGTCGACACCATGAAACGGCCGACGGTCCACCACTGGTGGCCGTAATAGCCGCCGATGCCGAGGACCAGCGCCAGCACGACGGCGAGGATCAGCTTGCCTCGGATAACCCGCTTTCTCGGCGCCTCTCGACTCCGACGGCTCGTCGGTGTTCACCGGCACGATCGCGACCGGCGCCTCTTCGGCCGGCGTCTCCGGTCGGGCTTCGTCGCGCGCTGGCGTCAGAACCTCGGCATCGGTCGCCTTGTCCTCGGTGGGCGTTCCAACGCCTCCATCCATTGACATTATCTTGGCCATGATTGGATCCCGTTCTTCGGTAATTCAGTTGAAACGCGCGGTTTCACAAAGGGTTAGATGGTCGGACGCGAACTGATTCGATCATGCGGCGAGCACCAGATCGGCTCGTGTCTGACCGAACCGTTCGGTCAATTGTGCGTTGACATAATCCAACGGCCGACCTAAATCAAGATCGAACCGAACGGTTCGGTCAACTTTTTTGTTGCAACGCAGCAGAGCCGTCAGCGCATAGCAAGTCTGTTGCGGCGGGCCACAAGATGTTGCGGTGCATCAAGGAAAGATCAGACCGGCTGGCGAGAATGAACTAGATTGATTCGACCGCAGAGTGCTGCGGCAAAGGGGACTGAACGATGAGCGATACGGCGCTGGACACCCAGCGTGCCGGAACGACAACGGTTGAACGCGCCGCGGGTCATGACCCGCGCAAGCGGGAACAGATTATCAGTGGTGCGCGACAGCTTTTTCTCGAACGCGGCTTCGACGGTTCGAGCATGGGCGATATCGCCCGCGCGGCTGGCGTCTCGAAGGGCACGCTTTACGTCTATTTCGACAGCAAGGAAGACTTGTTCGCGGAACTGGTCAGGATCGAGAAGACCCGACAGGCCGACACGATCCTCAACAACCTCGATCCGAACAATCACGACGTGCGCGCCGTATTGGCCCAACTCGGCCGCCAGTTCCTCGGTTTCCTGACCCAGCCGCATATCGTCAGGGGCACGCGCATCATCGTCTCCATCGGCGACCGGATGCCGGCGCTCGGCAAGGAATTCTACGACGCCGGCCCGAAGCAGTGCATGGGCAAGGTCAGCGCCTATTTCGGCGCGCAGGTCGAGGCGGGCGTCCTCGACATCGCCGACACCGAGCTTGCCGCCGCCCAGTTCCTCGACATGTGCCAGTCGACGATCATGCGGGCCATGCTCTTCGGAGCGTCTGACGCGCCGACACCGGAAAGGATCGCGGAAGTGGTCGAAGCGGCAGTCGACGTCTTCATGGCCGCTTACGCGGCGAAGACCCTCCCCGCCGGATAATCCGCTTCAGGTCCGGCCCGCCCGGCTGCGCCGGGGGCGGCGTCGGATCGAGCCCTATCGCTTTCAACACGTCGCTCACGGTCGCGGCCTGATCGCCGGTGGCGTCGACCTCGGTCCAGGTCATGACGCCGCGATCGTGATCGAGCTGCTGGCGGACAACGTCGCGCGTGGCGTCCGAGGGGCCACCGGCGCGGCTATCGACCCGGGAGAAGAGCACCTCCGGATCGGCCTCGAGCCAGATGCCGGCGAAAGGCACGTCGGCTTGCTGCCCCGTCAGCTCGATGCGCTCGCGGTCGCGCGGACGGTCGAAGACCGCGTCGGCGATAACGCCGTGATCGCGGACCAGGGCCTGCCCGGCACCAACGAAGATCCGCTCATAGACCTCCGCCGAGACGCTCGGCCGGTAGGCCGAAGGGGGCAGCCGCGTCTCCGGTGCGACGCCGAAGAGCCGCTTGCGCGTGCGATCGCTCGACAGCACCCGGGCGCCCGGCGGCGGACCAATCCGCTCGGCGATCCGCGCCGCGATGCTCGACTTGCCCGACCCGCTGAGGCCACCGATGGCGACGAGACGGGCCGGAACGGGCTTCAGCAGATCGAGGGCGAGATCGAAATAGGCCCGCGCTTCCCGCGACAGCATCTCCGCCTCCTCGCCCTCATGGGACTGGGCGGATGTGGCGGTCACATGGGCGCGCACGGCGGCGCGGACCGCCATGAAGAAGGGCAGCAGCGGCAGCCCGTCACTCTCGTCGCGCATCTCGAAATAGCGGTTGAAGACCCAGTTGGCGAGGCCGCGCAGGTTCCGGTGCCACAGATCCATCAGCAGGAAGGCGAGATCGTAGAGGACGTCGATGGTCGCCAGCGCGTCGTCGAACTCGATGCAGTCGAACAGGATCGGCGCGCCCTCGAACAGGCAGATGTTGCGCAGATGAAGGTCGCCATGGCAGCGGCGCACCTTTCCCGCCGCCTGGCGGGCATCGAGAAGCGGACGATGGGTCTCGAGCGCCTCGCGGAACGCCGAATTGAAGGCCGCGACATCGCCGGAGGCGAAAAGGTCCGAGGCGGCGAGGCCGCCCTCGTTGATGTCGAGCACGGCTGACATGTTGTCGCCGCCGCTCCTGTCGCCGTCGATGGCGGCGACGTCGTGAAAGCGGGCGATAGCGGTGGCGAGATCGGTTATCAGCCCGGTGTCGAGGGCGCCGCGGACCGCCATGCGGTCGAACAGCGTCTCCTCGTCGAAGCGCTCCATCTCGACGACGGTGTCGACTAATTCGCCCTCACCGTCGAAGCAGAGGCCGCCGTCGCCAGTCCGGGTGATACGCCGGACGGTACGATAGAGCGTCGGGGCGGTGCGGCGGTTGAGGACCAGCTCCTTGCGGCAGGCGGCGCGCCGCTTCTCGATCGTCGAGAAGTCGACATAGGGCAGCTTGAGCGCCTGCTTGAGCTTGAAGGCACGCGGGCCGACAAGGACGATGACCGAGATGTGGGTTTCGATCACCGCCACCTCTTCGCCGGCCATGCCATGGCTCGCCGGGTCGCTGAGGAAGGCTATCGTCTCGGCCTGGGATTCAATCGACATTCAGAACTCCGTCGTCGCGGGCGCTTCAGGTCTTGCGGCGCCCGCGACGATAACCGGAAATGTGAACTGAGCGAGGCCTGATGCCCCGCCCGAAGGCTCAGGCGCGCTTGCGCTGCGGCGCCTCGGCCGCCGCGACCCGGTGCTTCACGGCGATGAAGGAGTCCGGGCTCACCGAGATCGAGTCGATGCCGCAGGCCACCAGGAATTCGGCGAATTCAGGATGGTCGCTCGGCGCCTGGCCGCAGAGGCCGACCTTGGCGCCCGCCTTGTGGGCGGCGGTGATGACGTTCTCGATCATCCACTCGACCGCGCGGTCCTGCTCGTCGAACAGGCCGGCAAGCTCGCCGAAGTCGCGGTCGACGCCAAGGGTGAGCTGGGTCAGGTCGTTCGAGCCGATCGAGAAGCCGTCAAAGCGCTTGGCGAAGTCCTCGGCCAGGATCACGTTCGAGGGAATCTCGCACATCACATAGACCTTCAGGTCGTTCTCGCCGCGCTTCAGGCCGCTTTCGGCCATGGTGGCGAGCACCAGATCGGCTTCCTTGGTCGAGCGGCAGAACGGGATCATGACGATCACGTTCGTAAAGCCCATCTCCTCGCGCAGCCGCTTGATCGCCTTGCATTCGAGGGCGAAGCCCTCCTTGTAGCGCGGCGAGTAGTAGCGCGAGGCGCCGCGGAAGCCGATCATCGGGTTCTCTTCCTTCGGCTCGAACTCGGCGCCGCCGATCAGCCCGGCATATTCGTTGGTCTTGAAGTCGCTCATGCGGACGATGACTGGCTTGGGGTAGAGCGCGGCCGCGACACGGGAGAGCCCACGCGACAGGTGGTCGACGAAATACTCCGTCTTGTCGTCGTAGCCCTTGGTCAACTCGGCGATCGTGGCCTTGGCCGCCTCGTCCTTCAGGGTGTCGTAGCGCACCAGCGCCATCGGATGGACGCGGATGGCGTTGGCGACGACGAACTCCATGCGCGCCAAGCCAACACCGTCGGCCGGGATCCGCCACCAACGGAAGGCCGCCGCCGGATTGCCGAGATTGAGCATCACGTCGGTGCCCGTCGACGGGACGGTCGACAGGTCGAGCGTCTCGACCGAGAACTTGGCGGTGCCTTCATAGATGAAGCCCTGGTCGCCCTCCGCGCAGGAGACAGTCACCTCCTGTTCGTCGTGAAGGAGATGCGTGGCATCGCCCGCACCGACGATTGCCGGCAGGCCGAGCTCGCGGCTGACGATCGCCGCGTGCGAAGTGCGGCCGCCGTGATCTGTTACGATGGCCGCGGCCCGCTTCATGATCGGCACCCAGTCCGGGTCGGTAATCTCGGTGACCAGGATCGAGCCATCGACGAAGCGGTCGATCTCCTTCGGGCTGTTGATCAGGCAAACGCGGCCCGCAACCACGGCGTCGCCGATCGAAAGACCAGTGACGAGCTTGCGGCCCTTGTCGGAGATCACATAGCGCCGGAAGACACCTGCCTCGCGGCGCGACTGAACCGTCTCGGGCCGCGCCTGGACGATGAACATCTCGCCGGTGTCGCCGTCCTTGGCCCATTCCATGTCCATCGGACAGCCATAATGGTTCTCGATGGTCACGGCCCAGCGGCCGAGAGTGAGGATTTCCGGATCGGAAAGGACGAAAGCGGCGCGCTCGGCCTTGGAGGTCGGGACGTTCTTCGTCGGCGCGCCGGCCTCCTTGCTGTAGATCATCTTGATCGCCTTGTCGCCACGCCGCTTTTCGACGATCGGGCTCAGCGAAAGATCCGAGAGCAACGGCTTGAAGACGACATATTCATCCGGGTCGACGGCGCCCTGGACGACGTTTTCGCCAAGGCCCCAGGCCGCGTTGATGATGATGACCTTGTCGAAACCGGTCTCCGTATCGATCGAGAACATCACGCCAGAGCCGCCGATATCGGCGCGCACCATGCGCTGAACGCCGATCGACAGGGCGACCTTCATGTGGTCGAAGCCCTTGGCGATGCGGTAGCTGATGGCGCGATCCGTGAACAGCGAGGCATAGCAGCGGCGACAATAGTCGAGCAGCGCGTCGTTGCCGCGCACGTTCAGATAGGTCTCCTGCTGGCCGGCAAAGCTGGCGTCCGGCAGGTCTTCCGCGGTGGCGCTCGAGCGGACGGCAACGTCGGCGTTCGGCTTGCCGATGCGCTCACACAGAATGGCATAGGCGGCGCGGATCGCCTCGGCCGTGTCCTCGGGGAACTCACCGCGGACAACCGCCTGACGAATCGCGGTACCGGTTTCGGCCAGGGTGGCATGGCCTGCCGTGAACTCGGCAAGCTTCTCGTCCATCAGCTCCTTCAAGCCGTTGGCCTTGATGAAGCCCCAATAGGCATCGGCCGTCGTGGCGAAGCCGGCCGGCACCTTGACGCCCTTTTCGCCGAGCGTGCGCACCATTTCGCCGAGGGATGAGTTCTTGCCGCCGACCTTGGCGACATCGGAACGCCCAAGGTCTTCGAACCAGATCACATGAGCGTTGCTTACGGTCTTGGCTGTCACTGTCGTATCCATGGCGCGTACCACCGTTTCCTTGGGGGTGTCTCTATTGTTGTATATGGGCTGTGCGATACACGATCGCTTTGATGCTGATCAAAGGCCGCGAGGAATCTGCGGCCGCGAGTTCCGGCCCATTTCGGGCGCCTGATCAGGCGCCCCGACCAGTGAGAAGATTTTGGCCTCCGACAAAACTTCCCTCCTCCGTTGGCGCGAGATCCCGAAGGGCGTATGGGCCCTCGGTTTCGTGTCCCTGTTCATGGATGCCTCTTCGGAGACGATCCACGCGCTCCTGCCGCTCTATCTGGTCTCCGTGCTCGGAACCTCGACGCTGACGGTCGGCATTATCGAAGGCATCGCCGAGGCAACCGCGGCGATCACCAAGGTTTTCTCGGGCGCCCTCAGCGACTGGTTGGGCAAGCGCAAGCTGCTCGCCGCCCTCGGCTACGGCCTTGCAGCCCTCACCAAGCCCGTCTTTCCCCTGGCCAACAGCGTCGGCTGGCTGGTCGGTGCGCGTTTCGTCGACCGGGTGGGCAAGGGCATTCGCGGTGCCCCGCGCGACGCCCTGATCGCCGACCTGTCGCCGCCGGAAGTGCGTGGCGCCAGCTTCGGCCTCAGGCAGTCGCTCGATACGATCGGCGCCTTCCTCGGCCCGCTGATGGCGATCCTGCTGATGCTCGCCAGCAACGACAACTTCACCTTCGTCTTCTGGATCGCCGTGATCCCCGCCGTCATTGCCGTCGGCTTCATCGTCTGGGGCGTGAAGGAGCCGCAACACGACCGCCCACCGGTGCGCGCGCCGCTCTCGCGGGCCGAAATCGCCCGCCTCGGCACGAATTACTGGCTGGTCATTGCGGTAGCGGCGGTCTTCACGCTGGCGCGGTTCAGCGAAGCCTTCCTGCTGTTGCGGGCCCAGTCGGTTGGCCTGCCGATCGCCCTGGTGCCGATCGTCATGGTGGTGATGAACATCGTCTACGCCCTTTCGGCCTGGCCGGCTGGGGCGCTGTCAGACCGGATCGGCCGCTTCGGCGTGCTCGTCTCCGGTTTCGGCCTGCTGTTCGTCGCCGATCTCATCCTCGCCTTCGCCAGCAATATCGCGGTTGCGATCGTGGGCGTGGCGCTGTGGGGCCTGCATATGGGCCTGACCCAGGGCCTGCTCGCGGCAGTCGTCGCCGATACCGCGCCGGAGCGCCTGCGAGGTACCGCCTACGGCATGTTCAACCTCGTGACCGGCATCGTCATGCTCGCCGCCAGCATCATCGCCGGCGGCCTGTGGGACGTCATCGGACCGGACGGCACCTTTCTCGCCGGCGCCGTCTTTTCAGGGCTCGCCATGATGGGGCTGCCGGCCGTCCGGCGTAGGTGGCAGACAGACTGAGACCGCTATTCGGCGGCCGTGACGTCCTGCTCATCGCGGAAGGAATCGTAGGCGCGCAGCGCCTCGCCCGCATAGACCATGCCGGGACCGCCACCCATCTGAACCACGACGGAGAGCATTTCGAGCATCTCCTGGCGGGTCACGCCGAGCTTGGCGACGCGCATGGCATGATAGGCAACGCAGCCGTCGCAGCGCAGCGTCGTGCTGATTGCAAGTGCCAACATCTCCTTCATCTTGGTGCTGAGAGCACCGTCGACATAGGTGCCGCGGCCCATCTGATTGAAGCCCCGCATCATCTCGGCGGCGCCTTCACGCAGCGCCGCGTTCGACTGCGAGACTTCGTTGGAGAGAAGCTGAAAGTCCTTGGACATGACGGGAATCCTTGTTGGTCCCCGCCACATTGTCACTCTGGCACGGCGTGGCCTTGATGCCGATCAAACGGCAGCGACAACAACCGCCGAGGGTCAGACGAGGTCCTTCATGTCACGGAAAAGCCGCTCGACATCGGCCTCGGCACAAAGCTTGGTGCCGGGCCGCAGGACCGCCGCCGCGCCGCCGGCGATGCCGAAAGCCAGCGCATCGCGCGCCTTCCAGCCACGTGAAAGGGCGAGGGTCATTGCACCGAGAAAACTGTCGCCGGCGCCGACCGTCGAGCGCGCCTCGACCTTGGGGGTCGGCATACGCACGACGCCTTCGGCGGTCGCCAGCAGCGCGCCCTCGTGGCCGAGCGTGACGGCAACCATTTCGGCCAGACCCTGTCGCACAACGTCCAGCGCCGCGGCCTCCTGATCGGCCGGCGTCGGCAGGTTGCGGCCCGCGATGTGTTCGATCTCGCTGAGGCTCGGCTTGATCAGGTAGATGGGAGCGGCTCCGAGCGCCTCGGTCAGCCCCTTGCCCGAACTGTCGAGAACGAATCTGGCGCCCTTGGCGGCGACGATCGCGGCCACCTCTCCGAAAAAGTCCTGGGGCGCGCCGTCCGGCAGGCTGCCGCTCGCCACGAAATAGTCGCAGATGCACTCCCGAACCGCATCGAGGCAGGTCTCGAGCTCGCTCGGCTCGAGGTGCGGCCCACTCGGCGTGAACCGGTATTCCAGGCCGCTCTTGTGCTCGTGGACCGTGTGGCTGATCCGGGTGCGACCGGCAACGTGAATGAGCTGGTGGGACAGCCCGATTCCATCGAGCAGCTCGCCGAGCATGGCACCGGTGACGCCGCCGGCCATGCAGATGGCCTCGACGTCGCCGCCGAGTGCGGAGACCACGCGGGCGACATTGATGCCGCCTCCGCCCGGATCGTAGTTCTCGTTGAAGGTGCGGACCTTGTGGATCGGCCGGACCGTTTCGGCCTCGCACCAGAGATCGATTGCCGGATTCGGTGTGAGGGTGATGATGCTCGTCACGTCTACGCCCCTTTCAGCAACCGGTTGCGGTAACGGCATGGTCTGGCTGATCCGTCATCGGCGATGACTGTGCCCCGACTATCCAAGGATTCGCAACAGCGCGAGGGAAAGGGACGCTGCGCCGCACTCTCTTCGGTCGCCTTCGACCGTTGACCGGATCAAGATTCTCCTCAAGAGGAACCGGATCGTGACAGGCCCGCCTTGACGCAGGTCAACATTGCGCCACGATGGGCGAGGCAAGGTGCCGGAAAGACGGAGGCGGACGCGATGCAAGTCGGCGACACGGCGATCCTGACGACGGACGGTCTCGATTCGCTCATCTCGGCCTTGGCCGGGCGCGACTATCACGTCGTTGGCCCGACCATGCGTGATCAGGCAATCATCTATGACGACGTCGCCGGCGTCGCGGACCTGCCGGCCGGCTGGACCGACGATCAGGAGGGCGGGCATTACCGCCTCGACCGGCGCGACGATGAGGCGCTGTTCGGCTATACGGTCGGCCCGCACTCCTGGAAGCGGTTCCTGCACCCTTCGCGCCTGACCCTGTGGAGCGCAGAGCGCGACGCGGACGGGATTACCGTCAAGAGCGAGCCCGAAGCGATCAGGCCCTTCGCCTTCATCGGCGTGCGCGCCTGCGAGATCCAGGCGATCGCCGTCCAGGACCGTGTCTTTCTGGAAGGGCCGCATGTCGATTCCCACTACGCGGCACGGCGCAAGGATGCCTTCATCGTCGCGGTCAATTGCGGCAAGGCCGGCAATACCTGCTTCTGCGTATCGATGGGAACCGGCCCCGAGGCCAAGTCCGGTTTCGATATCGCGCTGACCGAACTGACCGACGGCGATGGCCTGGCCTATCTGGCCGAGGCCGGATCGGCGATCGGCGCCGAGATCCTCGCCCCCCTCTCCGCCCGACCGGCAACCGACGCCGATCTCGAGGCGGCCCGGGCGATTGTTGCCAAGACGACGGCCAGCATGGGCCGGACCATGGAAACCGAGGGCATCCGTGACCTGCTTCTTGGCAATCTTGAGCACCCGCGCTGGGACGATGTCGCCGAGCGCTGTCTCACCTGCGGCAACTGCACCATGGTCTGCCCAACCTGCTTCTGCACCTCGGTCGAGGATTCGAGCGACCTGACCGGCACCCAGGCAAGCCGCGAGCGGCGCTGGGATTCCTGCTTCACCATGGACTTCTCCTACATCCATGGCGGCAGCGTCCGCTCGTCGCCGAAGTCGCGCTACCGTCAATGGATGACCCATAAGCTCGCCAACTGGTTCGACCAGTTCGGCACATCCGGCTGCGTCGGTTGCGGCCGCTGCATCACCTGGTGCCCGGTCGGCATCGACATCACCGAGGAGGCACGCGCCATCCGCGAGGAACCGGCGCGCGAGACGACGCCATGATCGAAGGAATGGAAAAGATCCTCCGCGAGCACAGGTTCTTCGCGGATCTCGACGACGACACGATCGAACTGCTCGCCGGCTGCGCCCGCAACGTGGTCTTCAAGGCCGACGAATATCTCTTCCGTACGGGCGAGGCCGCCGACGAGTTCTATCTTGTCCGCCACGGCCGGGTGGCGCTCGACGTGGTGGCGCCTGGCCACAAGGCTCTCACCTTCCAGACCGTCGGCGAGGGCGAGATTATCGGCGTGTCGTGGCTGCTTCCGCCCTATCGATGGATCCACGATGCGCGGGCTGTCGAGCTCGTGCGCGCCATCGGCATGGACGCCAAGTGCCTGCGGCAGAAATGCGACGCCGACCATAGTGTCGGCTACGAGATGATGATGCGCTTCGTGCCGCTCCTTGTCGGACGGCTGCAGGCCACCCGGTTGCAGCTTCTGGACGTGTATGGGACCCATGCCTGAGACAGCGACCGCCGCCGTGAGCGATCCGATGATCCCCGCCATGTCGCGGGTGACCAGCGTGCGCCGCGAACTGGCCGATGTGTGGACGCTGGAGATCGAGCCGGGGGTCAGCGGATTCGAGTTCGAGCCCGGCCAGTTCAACATGCTCTATGCGTTCGGCGTCGGCGAGGCCGCGATCTCGATCAGTGGCGACCCGGCTGAGCCGGACAAGCTGGTCCACACGATCCGCGCCGTCGGCAAGGTGTCGAGCGCCCTCGCCGGCCTGAAGGTCGGCGATCCAATCGGCGTGCGCGGGCCCTTCGGAGCGGGCTGGCCGGTGGAAGAAGCCGAAGGCGCCGACGTGGTGGTAATCGCCGGCGGTCTCGGCCTGGCCCCGCTGCGGCCGGCGCTCTACCGGCTCTTTGCCCAGCGCAAGCGCTATGGCCGGGTGATTCTGCTGAGTGGCGCGCGCAGCCCGCATGATCTGCTCTTCCGCCTCGAGCTGGAGCGCTGGCGGCGCCGCCTTGATCTCGACATCGAGGTCACGGTCGATCACGCCGATGCGCGACTGGCGCGGCAATGTCGGCGTGGTGACGACGCTCATCAAGCGGGCGAGCTTCGATCCGGCGCATACGGTGGCGATGGTCTGCGGGCCGGAAATCATGATGCGCTTCTCGGCGAGCGAGCTGGAGAATGCCGGTGTCGCGCCGGAATCGATCTATCTCTCCATGGAGCGCAACATGAAATGCGCCATCGGTCATTGCGGCCATTGCCAGTTCGGCGGAGACTTCGTCTGCAAGGATGGTCCGGTGGCGACCTACGCCCATCTGAGGTACCTGATGGACCGCAGGGAGATCTGACATGACGCATGCCAACAAGCCCAAGCTTGCGGTCTGGAAGTTCTCCTCCTGCGACGGCTGCCAGCTCACCCTGCTCGATTGCGAGGATGAACTGCTGGCGATTGCCGGCGCCATCGACATCGCCTATTTCCCCGAAGCGACCCGGGCGGTGACGAAGGGCCCCTACGACGTGTCGCTGGTCGAGGGCTCGATCACGACGCCGCACGATGCCGAGCGCATCAAGGAGGTCCGCCGCCAGTCGAAGGTGCTGATCACGATCGGCGCCTGCGCGACCGCGGGCGGCATCCAGGCGCTGCGCAACTTCGCCGATGTCGCCGACTTTACCCGCATCGTCTATGCCCGGCCCGACTACATCTCGACGCTCGGCACATCGACACCGATCGCCGCCCATGTGCCGGTCGATTTCGAACTGCGCGGCTGCCCGATCAACAAGCACCAGCTCGTCGAGCTGATCTCGGCGACGCTCGCCGGCCGCAAGCCGGTGACGCCGGAACATTCGACCTGCATCGAGTGCAAGCTGAAGGGCAATGTCTGCGTCATGGTCGCCCACGGCACGCCGTGCCTCGGGCCAGTGACGCATGCCGGCTGCGGGGCGCTGTGCCCCTCATACGACCGCGGCTGCTACGGCTGCTTCGGACCGAAGGAGAGCCCGAACGCGAAAAGCCTCGCCGGGCAACTTCAGACGCTGGGCATGGATGGAACGGCGATTTGAAGCGCGTCTACCGACGTTCAACGCGGCGTCCGAGGCGTTCCAGAAGGAGGCCAAGCGCCATGCCGGTTAAGACGATCAAGGTCGAGTATCTCGCCCGGGTGGAGGGCGAGGGGGCGCTAACGGTGACGGTCCGCGACGGGCAGGTGAAAAGCGCGGAATTGCGGATTTTCGAGCCGCCGCGCTTCTTCGAGGCGTTCATGCGCGGCGCGGGCTTTCACCGAGGCGCCGGACATCACCGCGCGGATCTGCGGCATCTGCCCGGTCGCCTACCAGATGAGCTCCGTGCACGCGATGGAGGACGCGCTCGGCGTCAAAATCTCCAGATCCGATCAGAGAGTTGCGCCGACTTCTCTATTGCGGCGAATGGATCGAAAGCCATACTTTGCATGTCTACATGCTCCACGCCCCCGACTTCCTCGGCTACGAGGGCGCCATCGAGATGGCCCGCGACCACGGCGAAATCGTCAAGCGGGGCCTGGATTTGAAGAAGATCGGCAATGCCGTAATGACACTCCTCGCCGGCCGCGAAATCCATCCAATAAACGTCCGGGTCGGCGGGTTCTACAAACGCCGCGGAGCGCTGAATTACGGCGCCATGGCCGACGAGTTGAAGCGGGCGCGCGACATGGCGAAGGAAACCGTCCGCTGGGTCGCTGAATTCGATTTCCCGGACGCCAATCGCGACTACGAGTTCGTCGCGCTCAAACACCCCGGATGAATACGGACTGAACGAGGGCCAGATCGTCTCGAACAGCGGCCTGGACATCACCGCGCACGACTACGACGACCATTTCGAGGAGATCCACGTCGCCCATTCCAACGCGCTGCAGTCGCGCGCCAAGGCCGGCGGCACCTACTTCGTCGGGCCGCTCGCCCGCTTCGCCCTCAACTTCGACCGGCTTCGCCGAGCGCGGCCAAGGCCGTTGCCAAGGACGTCGGGTTGAAGCCCCCCTGCACCAACCCCTATCGCAGCATCATCGTGCGCGCCGTCGAGATGCTCTATGCCTGCGAGGAGGCGATGCGCATCATCGAGGACTACGAGGAGCCGGAGACGGCCCTCCGTCGAGGTGAAGTGCGCGCCGGCGTCGGCTTCGCCGCCACCGAGGCGCCGCGCGGGCTTCTCTATCACCGCTACCGCGTCGACGAGGACGGCACGATCCAGGAAGCGCGCATCGTCCCGCCGACCTCGCAGAACCAGGCGACGATCGAGGAGGACCTGACGGTCTTCATGAACAAGTGGCTGGACATGCCCGACGACGCGCTGCGCCACCGCTGCGAGCAGACGGTGCGCAACTACGACCCGTGCATCTCCTGCTCCACGCACTTCCTCGACCTCAGGGTCGACCGCGGCTGAGCACGGCCATGAGCGAGACCCGCGCGTCTGCGGTCATCGGCATCGGCAACCCCGACCGGGGCGACGATGCGGCCGGTCGCGCTCGTGGCCGGCCGCCTGCGCGAGCGCGTGCCGGACACTGGCCGGGTGCTCGAGCTGGACGGCGAGGCGACGGCGCTGATCGACGCGCTCGGCGATGCCGCGTCGGCGATCCTGATCGACGCCGCGCTCTCGGGCGCGGCGCCGGGCACGATCCACCGCATTCGACGCTGAGCCGGGGTCACGCTGCCGCGCTAAGCCCGGCATGTCGACCCATGGCTTCGGCCTCGCCGAGGCGATCGAACTCGCCCGCGCGCTCGGGCAATTGCCGAAGCGCTGCGTCGTCTTTGCCATCGAGGCACGATGCTTCGAATCACGGCGCACCGCTGTCGCGCGGAGGTGGCGCGCGCGGTGGATGTCGTGGTCGGGGAAGTCGCCGGCCTGCTTGCCGAAGAGGCGCGTAAGCGATGCATGAACACGGATTGATGAAGGACCTGATGCGCAGGTCGAAACGTCGCCGCGACCGAAAAGGCGCGCCGCGTCACCAGCGTCTCGGTGTGGCTGCGGCGCGCTCAGCCACATGTCGACGGAGCATTTCCGCCGAGCATTATCGAGGTCGCCGCCGGCACGCTCGCCGACGGACGCGGAGTCGACATCACGATCTCCGACGATATCAACGATCCGCACGCGCAGGATGTGCTGATCGAAGGGGATCGAAGTCGAGACCGAGGCGCGATGGGCGCCGTCGTCGAAACCAGCCGGCGTCAGCGACATCGCCCGGATGCGCATGCGCATCACGGTGCGCGGTGCGGTGCAGGGCGTCGGCTTCCGGCCGTTCGTCTACCGCAGCGCGCCGCGACCTGGCGCTGACCGGCTGGGTCACCAACACGCCGGAGGGCGTGACCATCGAGGCCGAAGGGACCCGGCAGGCGATCGACGCCTGGTCGACCGGCGAATCCGGCCGCGCGCCGCCGAATGCGGTGGTCGCGATCGTCGCGCTGGAGCCGCTCGCGCCGCACGGGCGAGCGCGACCTTCGAAATCCGCGATAGCGACTGGCCGGCGCGCGCGCGCGCGAGCGATCCTGCCCGACCTCGCGACCTGCGAGGACTGCCTCGCCGAAATCCTCGATCCGGCCGAACCGCCGCTACCGCTATCCCTTCACCAATTGCACGCACTGCGGGCCGCGCTTCGCCATCGTCGACGACCTGCCCTACGACCGCGCGCGCACGACCATGCGCGCGGTTTCCCGATGTGCGCCGCTTGCCGGGCGGAATACGAGGATCCGGCGCGACCGCCGCTTCCACGCCGAGCCGAACGCCTGCCCGGACTGCGGGCCGCAGCTCGCGCTGTGGGACGCCGGACGGAGCGGACTGCGCGCGCGCGACGATGACGCCCTGCTCGCGGCGGCCGAGGCGCTCCGCGCCGGCGCGGATCGTCGCCGTGAAGGGTCTCGGCGGCTTCCATCTGCTGGTCGACGCGCGGAACGAGACGGCCGTCGCCCGGCTGCGCGAGCGCAAGCACCGCGAGGAGAAGCCGTTCGCCGTGATGTTTCCGAGCGCTCGCCGCGATCGCGGCGGCCGGCGCGACTGTCGGCGCAGATGGCGCCAGGCTTGCTGACCTCGCCAGCAGCGACCGATCGTGCTGCTGCGCCGCCGCGACGAGCGCGACTTGCCGCATCGGTCGCGCCGGGCAACCCGCTGCTCGGCGCAATGCTGCCCTACACGCCGCTGCATCATCTGCTGCTCGACGAACTGGGCTTTCCGGTCGTCGCGACCAGCGGCAACCTGTCGCGACGAGCCGATCGTCACCGACGAGCACGAGGCGCTCGACCGGCTTGCCGGCATCGCCGACCTGTTTCTCGTCCACGACCGGCCGATCGTCCGGCCGGTCGACGATTCGGTCGCGCAGGTCGTCGCCGGGCGGCCGCAGATCCTGCGCCGCGCGCGCGGCTACGCGCCGCGCCCCTGCCGTGAAGCGGACGTGCCGCCGGGCATCCTGGCCGTCGGCGGGCACCTGAAGACGCACGGTCGCGCTGACGACCGCAGCCGGCGTCGTGCTCGAGCCAGCATATCGGCGACCTCGACACGCCGGCGGCGCGCGACGCGCATCGCGCGCCGTCGCCGACATCGACCGGCTCTACGGCACGCCCGTCCGGCTCATCGCGTCCGCGACCTCCATCCGGACTACGCGTCGACGCCGCGCGGCGGAGGCGAGCGGCCTGCCGGTCGTCGCGGTCCAGCATCATCTCGCCCATGTCGCCGCCTGCATGGCCGAGCACGGCCTCGCGCCGCCCGGTGCTCGGCGTCGCCTGGGACGGCACCGGCTACGGCCGCGACGGCACGATCTGGGGCGGCGAGTTCCTGCTGGTCGACGGACGACGGCTGGCGGCGCGTGGCCCATCTGCGCCCGTTCCGCCTGCCGGGCGGCGAGGCGGCCGTCCGCGAGCCGCGCCGCGCCGCGTTCGGCCTGCTGCACGAAGCCTTCGGCGCGGACGCCTTGGCGATGACGCGATCTGGCGCCGATCGCCGCCTTCGTCGCAGACCGACGCGAGACGCTCTGCCGCGATGATCGCAGCGCGGGCTCAACGCGCCGCTGACGATCCAGCGCCGGGCGGCTGTTCGACGCGGTCGCCGCGCTCTGCGGGCTGCGCCAGCGCGCCAGCTACGAGGGCCAGGCGGCGGCCGAGCTGGAATGGGCGGCTGCGGCGACCGTCGTCGGCGACGGACCCGCTACGACCGATGTGTCACGCTGACGCCGCGATGACGCGGGCCGGCTGATATCAGCGACACTCGGCGCCGCTCGTCGACTGGGAACCGGCGCTGCGACGATCCTCGCGGATCTCGGCGACAAGGTGCCAATCCGCGGCGGTTTCGCGCCGCTTTCACGCCGGACTGGTCGACGCGATCGTCGCGGTCGCGCGGCGGATCGGCATGGAAAACGATTGTGCTGACCGGCGGCTGCTTCCAGAATGCGCGCGCTGACCGAGGCCGCGATCGCAGCGCTGCGCGACCGCCGGGCTGTCGCCCTACTGGCACGAGCGCGTGCCGCCGAACGACGGCGGACTGGCGCTCGGCCAGGCGATCGTGGGCGGCGCGGATGATCGACAAGGGAGAGGCGCGATGTGCCTCGCCGTCCCGGGAAGGATCCTGAGCATCGCGGCGACGACCCGCTGATGCGCGTCGGCGCGGGTCGATTTCGGCGGCATCGTCAAGGAGATCAATCTCGCCTACACGCCCGAGGCCGAGGTCGGCGACTACGTGCTGGTCCATGTCGGCTTCGCCATCACCGTCATCGACGAGGCCGAGGCGCGACAGGTCTTCGAGCACTTGAGCGGATCGGCGAGCTCGAAGACGCGAGCTTGGCGCCGAGGCGGGCGCTCATGAAGTTCCGCGACGAATATCGCGATCCCGGCCGCGGCCAAGCGCTTCGCCGACGCGATCGCCCGCATCACGACGCGCCCGTGGACGATCATGGAAGTCTGCGGCGGACAGACCCATTCGATCGTGCGCTACGGCATCGACCAGCTGCTGCCCGAACGGCGTGACGCTGATCCACGGGCCGGGCTGTCCGGTCTGCGTCACGCCGGTCGACTATGTCGACAAGGCGATCGAGATCGCCGACCGGCCGGGCGCGATCCTCTGCTCCTTCGG
This sequence comes from uncultured Alphaproteobacteria bacterium, assembly GCA_963812285.1. Classification (GTDB taxonomy): domain Bacteria; phylum Pseudomonadota; class Alphaproteobacteria; order Rhizobiales; family Kaistiaceae; genus CAVSRC01. The sequence continues at coordinate 87,379 of CAWEUR010000038.1, forward strand.
CGACATGCTGCGCGTGCCCGGCAGCGAGCGGCGATCTCTTCGCCGCCAAGGCGCGCGGCGCCGACGTGCGCGTCGTCTATTCGCCGCTCGACGCGCTCACCATCGCCCGCGCCAACCCGGACCGCGAGGTCGTCTTCTTCGCCGTCGGCTTCGAGACGACGGCGCCGGCGAACGCCATGGCCGCCTACCGGGCGAAGCGCGAAGGCCTCACGCAATTTCTCGCATGCTCGCCTCGCACGTGCTGGTGCCGCCGGCGATGCGCGCGATCCTCGACGCGCCAGTCAACCGCGTTCAGGGCTTCCTCGCCGCCGGCCATGTCTGCACCATCATGGGCTTCGAGGAATACGAGCCGATCGCCGAGCGCTACCACGTGCCGATCGTCGTGACCGGCTTCGAGCCGCTCGACATCCTGGAAGGCGTCTACATGACGCGTGCGCCAGCTCGAAGAGGGGCGCGCCGAGGTCGAGAACCAGTACAGCCGCTCGGTCAAGCCGCGGCCGGCAACGGTCCGGCGCAGGCGCTGATGCGCGAGGTCTATACCGTGGTGCAGCGGCGCTGGCGCGGCATCGGCGAGATCGCCGAGAGCGGGCTCGGCACTCGTCGGACGCCTATCGCGATTTCGACGCCGAGGCGCGCTTCGGCGCGGTCGGCGCGCGCGAGGAGGAGGCGGGCGAGTGCATCGCCGGGCTGGTGCTGTGCGGCGAGAAGAAGCCCTCCGACTGCCCCGCCTTCGGCACGCGCTGCACGCCGGAGCACCCGCTCGGCGTCACCATGGTTTCCTCGGAAGGGGCCTGCGCCGCCTATTACCGCTATCGCGGCGTGCCGGTGGCGGCGGAATAGGATCAGCGCGGCGATGGACGACTTCGCCCTCACCTGCCCGGTGCCGGCCGCAATGCCTCCGACACGGTGCAGCATCGCCCATGGCGGCGGCGGGCGCGCATGACCGAGCGGCTGCTCGAGAGCGTCTTCCGCCCCGCCTTCGACAATCCATGCTCGGCTCCCGCCATGACGGGGCGCGCGCTGGAGCTTTCCGGCCCGCTCGCCTTCACCACCGACTCCTACGTCGTACGGCCGCTTTCTTTCCCGGCGGCGACATCGGCACGCTCGCCATCAACGGCACGGTCAACGACCTCGCCATGTGCGGCGCCCGGCCGGAATTCGTCAGCGCCGGGTTCATCCTCGAAGAAGGGCTGAGCATCGACCTTCTGCAGCGCGTCGTCGCCTCCATGCGCGAGGCGGCGGCGCGCAGCGGGCATCCGCTCGTCACCGGCGACACCAAGGTGGTCGATCGCGGCAAGGCGGACGGGCTTTACATCAACACCAGCGGCATCGGCACGATCGTCGCGCCGGCGCCGATCGGACCGCAGGCGGTGCAGCCGGGCGACGCGATCATCGTCTCGGGCGACCTCGGACGTCACGGTATCGCGGTGATGGCGGCGCGCGAGGGCCTCGGCTTCGAATCGGAGATCGCCAGCGATTGCGCGCCGTTGAGCGCGCCGGTGCTGGCGCTGATCGAGGCCGGCATCGCGGTCCATTGCCTGCGCGACCTGACTCGCGGCGGGCTGGCGAGCGGGCTGGTCGAGATCGCCGAGACGGCCGGGCTGTCGTTCACCATCGAGGAACAGGCGGTGCCGGTGCGCGAGGACGTCGGCTCGGCCTGCGAACTGCTCGGGCTCGACCCGTTCCACGTCGCCAATGAGGGCCGCTTCGTCGCCTTCGTGCCGGGCGAGGCGGTGGAGCGGACGCTAGAGGTTCTGAGGCGCCATCCGGTCTCGGAAGCAGCGGCGGTGATCGGCACGGTCGGCGCGGGGACGGCGGGTCGGGTCGCCTGCCGCGGTCCGATCGGCGGCACGCGGATCATCGACATGCTGTCGGGCGAGCAATTGCCGCGCATCTGTTGAGGCACGCCAACGGATCTCGGGAGTTGCGCGACTGGACAAGGATGTGTGGCGCAGCCTCTCCTGCGGCAATTGCAGGACGTTCTGTCCGGAGCCGGCGGTTCTGAAGACCCGTGCGGGCTCTGACTAGGTCTTCGACGACGACTTCTGCAAGGGCTGTGGACTGCGCGCGCGAATGCCCGACAGGCTTCATCGCCATGTTGGACGAGGCGAGCGCGCCGGCATCTCCGCAGGCCGGTCGGACTCGGGGGCGGCGCGCGGCTGGTCCTTCATGAAGGCCTGAAGCGAGCCGAGGCCACCCTCGAGATCGACGGGATCGTCGGCACTGTCATCGAGATGCGAGCTGCCGGCCCGACCCTTGCCGCCTGTCGTCGAGGATTCGCGCCAGCGGTCGACAATGGCGTGGATGAATTCGGGCGTGACCGTCTCGGTCTGAAGGTATTTGGCCAGCTGGCCGGTCTGACTGTGCGGCAGGTATTGCTTGGGCACGTCGGCGAAGCGTAGCCGGGTCGGCAGGGCGACGCCCTCACCGAAGGCGATCGCCTCACGGGTGCCGAGCGCGGAAAGGAATTCAAGCAGGCTCGAGCCGGCATCGGAAATCGCCGATTTGACGATTCCCTGGTCGCGGTCGTTCGCCATGCGCATGGCGAAGATGGTCGAGCATTGCGACAGGATGGTGGCGTCAAGATCGGCGGGGCGCTGGGTGATGACACCGAGGAAGACGCTGTATTTGCGGCCTTCCTTGGCGATCCGCGACAGGGCCTTGCGGGTCGGGCCGAAGCCGAGCTTGCGGTCAGCGGGGGCGTAGCGGTGCGCCTCTTCGCAGGCGACCAGGGTCGGGATCGTCGCCTCGCTCCAGACGCCGAGTTCGAAAGCCATGCGGCAGAGCACCGACACCACCGAATCGACGACCTCGGCCGGGAAGCCGGCGAGCTGCATGACCGTGATCGGCTTGCCGTCGACCGGCAGGCGAAACAGCTCGGACAGGACCTCGACCATCATGTCCTCGATGAGGACATTGTCGAACATGAAGGTGTAGCGCGAATCGTTGCCGAGGGTCTCGATGCGGCTGATCAGGCGATGGTATTTGGTCCAGGACGAGCGGTTCTCGAGCTTGCCCATGCGGTCGTTGATGAGTTGGACCAGATCGGCAATCCGATAGGGCACTGGCGTATCGGCGGTGAAGCCGACACCAGGCATCCTCTTCAGCAGAACCCGGTCGCCCCGAGCGGCAGCGGCGTATTTCGCCTTGGCGAGCGGAATGAGGTCGGAAAGGATCTCCGTCTCCTCCTCAACGCCGGGCCGACCACGGAAGAAGACGTCGACGATCTCCTCGAAATTGAACAGCCAGAAGGGCAGCTTCAGATTCTTCGGGCTCATCACATAGGCGAGGTCACCGAAGCAATGGCCGTATTCGTTGTGCGGATCGATCAGGAAGATGCGCAGATTGCCCTTCTTCTTGAGGATCTGCTGCAGGACGAGGGCGACGGCCGACGACTTGCCGACGCCAGTCGTGCCAAGGATGGCGAAGTGCTTGCGCAGCAACTCGTCGAAATTGATGTAGGCGGGTACGGATTTGTCGAGTTGCAGGCGTCCGACATCGACCGTTTCGCCGTGACCGACCGAATGGATCATGCTGATGTCGTTGGTGTCGAGAAAGGCAACCCGGTCGCCGATCGTCGGATATTCAGAGACGCCGCGCTGGAACAGGGCCTCATCCGTACCGTGATCCTTGATCTCGCCGAGGAGGTCGATGTCGGCGGTCAGCGTGCCACCAAGGTCGTCGCCCGGCGTGGGCATGGAGACCGACATGCGGGCGATGACGCCGATGACCCAGGACTGGGTGCCGCGAATGGCGATCATCTTGCCGATGGTGATGCGGCCGCCTTCGACGTTCCGTGCCTCGATGGTCTTGTAGAGACGGGCCGTCGCACGCGCGCCAGAGACGGAGATAATGAAACCGAGTTCGAGGTGCGTGCTCTCTGTCATCTGCCACTCCGCCCTGGTTCGGCCGTGTTTTCCGCCTGGCTGTGCACGGGTTGGAGGCCGCACCTGCCGGGTCGCTTTCGTGCCCATGCCAAGCTCAACACTGCGCTTGGAAAGGTAAAGACCGAGAGTCGGTGAGTGGTTTATTTTCAATGAATTAGCAGATAATTTCGCCAATGTGCGCCGATCGGCCCGGATCAGGCGGGGGCTCAGCCGGCGATGAGCGCATCCGAGCCGACGGCCTCGGCGACATGGGCGAAGCCGTCGCGCTCGAGCAGGCGGGCGAGGCCGTCCGTGATGCGGCGGACGATTCCGGGGCCTTCGTAGACGAGCGCGGTGAGGATCTGGACCAGTGAGGCACCGAGGCGGATCTTGGCGTAGGCGTCCGCGGCGGTGAAGATCCCCCCGGCGCCGACGATAGCGTAGCGCTCACGGTCCATCCGGCGAAAGGTCTCGCGGATACAGCGATCGGCAAGCGTAGCGGCGGGACGGCCGGAGACCGCGCCCGGCATGTTGTGCCAGACTTCGCGCGGCGAGACGAGCCCGTCCGGCTTGCCCGGCGGCAGGTTGAACATGAAGCCGGAGACGAAGCGGTGCGGATCGGCCGCGGCAAGCACACGCTCGATGGTCTCGACACCGCCGAGCGGCGAGACCTTGAGAAAGACCGGGACGCCGAGATCGTGTTCCCCGAGTGCCGAGAGGCAGGCATCGAGGTGGGCACGGTCGGCGAAGAAGTCGCGCCCGTCGGCGGTATTCGGGCAGCTCAGATTGAGCATCAGATAATCGGCGACGCCGGCAAGGGCGCGGGCGGCCTCGACATATTCGCCGATGATATCATCGGCCGTCTCCGTCACGGCGGACGGGCCGCGATTGGTCTTGACCAGATTGACGCCGACCGGCACCGGCAGATGCTGACCGGCAAGCCGCTTGCCAACGGCACGAGCGCCCTCGTTGGGCAGGCCGTAATGGACAACGATGGCGCGGTCGTCGGGAAGGCGGAAGAGGCGCGGCCGCGGGTTGCCGTCGGAGGGATCGAGCGAGACCGAGCCCGTCTCGACGAAGCCGAAGCCGAGGCCGGCGAGGAAGGGTAGCGCCGTGCCGCTCTTGTCGAAGCCGGCGGCAAGGCCTAGCGGCGTCGGAAAGCGGATGCCGGCGACTTCCGTGGCAAGGCGCGGATCATGGGAGGAGAGGAGCCGACGGAGCGGCAATGCCGCCCAGCCGAGGCGAGAGGCGGTGGCGAGCGCCAGATTGTGGGCGCGCTCGGCCTCGAGCCGGAAGGCGATCGGGCGGGCGAGGCTCGAATAGAGGCTCATCGTGGCACGTCCTCCCTCTGGCTTCCCGCCGGGGATCGTCAGGCCATTTCGACCTGGCAATGGGCGAGATAGCGTTCCTTGCAGGTTTCCAGCACGACATCGCCGTCCTCCTTCCACCAATGCTCGGCGGAGAAGATCTCGACTTCCTGCGGGTTGGTGTAGCCGGCCGCCTCGATCGAGCGGCGGAAGGCGTGGAGGTCGACGACGCCATCGCCCATCATGCCGCGGTCGAGAAGGAGGTCGCGGGTCGGCACCAGCCAGTCGCAGATGTGATGGGCGAAGATGCGCTTGCCCACGCCGGCCCTCGCGATCTGCGCCTCGAGATCCGGATCCCACCAGACGTGGTAGGCATCGATGGCGACACCGACCATTGGATCGCCGATGCGGTCGCACATGTCGAGCGCCTGGCCGAGCATGTTCACGCAGGAGCGGTCGGCGGCGTACATCGGATGGAGCGGCTCGATGGCGAGCGGGATGCCGTTGGCCTTCGCATGGGGCAGGATTGCGGCGATGCCCTCGGCGACCATCTCGCGGGCGGCAGTGATGTCGCGGGAGCCTTCCGGCAGCCCGCCGACGACAAGGACCAGGCAATCGGCGTGCAGCGCCGCGGCCTCGTCGATCGCCCGCTTGTTCTCCTCGATCGCGGCCCGGCGACCGGCGGCATCGGCGGCGGGAAACATGCCGCCCCGGCAGAGACCGGTGACGCGCAGGCCGTTGGCCTCGACCAACCGGCTTGCCTCGCCGAGCCCGATCGCCTCGACCTGGTCGCGCCAGGGCGCGATGGCGGTGATGCCGTGGCGCAGGCAGGCGTCCACCGCCTGGCGCATGTCCCATTGCTGGCGGACAGTGGCGAGATTGATCGACAGGCCTTCCAGGCTCATGGCGAGGCTTCCTCCCAGTTCTTTTAAGTTCGTCGCTGCGCCCAAGCGCCGTGTCGTCAGGCGAGCGGCTGCATCGCACTCCAGTCCGGCTCGACGGCCGCGCCGAGGCCGGTCGCGGCAGCGATGCTGGCCAATGCCAAGCGACCGTCCCTGATATTCAGTCGCGTCCTGCCCTCCGCCGCGCGGTAGAGGTCGCCATGAGCGGAAAGGAATGCCGCGGCTTCGGCCGCCGGTGCGGCCGCCATGCCATCGACGAAATGGTGACCGTTGCGTTCGATGTGTCTGGCACCGACGAGGCCGGCGAGGACGAGATCCTGCTGAACCGCGATGCCGGCCTGGGTCGTCAGGTCCTCCGCCGACATGAAATAGCGCTCGGCCCCTGCCTCGCCGTTCCACTTCGCCACCCGCGCGCGATTGAGGAGAGCGCGGTAGAAGCCCTTGCAGGATTTTGAGGAAATACCGGTGTAGCCGAGCCCGATTGCCGTGACGAAGGCGTCCATGTCCGCGTCCGATTCGTCGACCTCGAGAGCGATGCGCGCGGACAGGCGGTCGACCGGCGCCGAGAGTGCCTTGGCTCGGGCGATCGGCTGCTCGAAGAACAGGATACGCTCACGCAACCGGGCAAGACGCGACTCGGCCTCGATCGCATCGAGCAGCGCCAGGGCGTGGGTTGCGTCGGCGAACTGCTCGTTGCCGTCGAGCGTTGCCCGATAGTCGGGCTGAAGCCGGTCGAGCACGGCGGCGATGCGCACGAGACGCGCCGTGTCGGCGGCCACGTCGCCGGACACCTTCAGCTTGAAATAGCGGTGGCCATAGGCGGCGATCACCTGATCCAGCGTCTCAGGCAGGCCGTCGCCGAGCGGCGCGGCCAGATCGCCGGCCTCAAGCGCATCGCCCAGCCCGACCGTGTGCCGGACCTCAATGCTCGCCGGAACGGCAAGCGTCTTCAGAAACCCATCGAGATCGAAGCCGTCGAGGTCCGCGGTGGTGCGTGCGTCAATGCCGAGCCTGTTCGCCGCCACCAGCCCGGACGCAGGACATCCTTCCATGCGGCCGAGCGCGTCGATGATGGCACGGTCGACCAGCGCCAGGCCGTAGGAGGCGATCAGGCCGTTGAGCCCGGCCGCGGCACAGGCGCGGCGATGGGCTGCCTCGACCGCCGCATGGAGGCCGAAGGCGGTGTCGGGACCGGCGGTCCGCATCGCCGCGATAGCAAGCCGGAGCGCGGTTGCCAGTTGCTCGACATTCTCGCCCGGCGTCAGGTCGGGGTTCTTGTCGAACCACTTCGGCATCATCATTTCGGCGGACCAGCCGGTCGCCTCGCGCCCCGACGTATCGGTGATGCGTGCACGCAGAAACGCCTGGTCGGCGGAACTCACCTCCGCGGCGCCAAACCGAAAGGCGAAGCGAAAGGGGACCGGCCGCGTGAAGCACTCGGCCTCGACCAGGCGTATGTGGGGGGGGCCCGCCATCGGCCCGGCGCTACTGAACGCCGCCGACGGCCATGACCCGGCGCATGCGCTCGGCCGCCTCATCGGGATCGCGCAGGACGCGAGCCGCATCGGCAAGCCTGAAGAGCTCGGCGAAATGGAGGAGCGAGCGGGCGCTCTGCTGACCGCCAGCCATCAGGAAGTGATCCTGGAAGCCGTTGAGATAGGCGAGGAAGACGACGCCGGTCTTGTAGAAGCGCGTCGGCGCCTTGAAGATGTGGCGCGACAGCGGGACGGTCGGCTCGAGAATGGTGTCGAAGGCTTCGCGTTCACCCTTGGCGAGATGGCCGAGGGCGGCGGACGCGGCCGGCGCGATGGCGTCGAAAATGCCGAGCAGAGCGTCGGAATAGCCCTTGTCGTCGCCGGCGATCAGTTCGGCGTAGTTGAAGTCGTCGCCGGTATACATGCGCACGCCCTGGGCGATGCGGCGGCGCATAGCGATCTCCTTCTCTTTCGACAGGAGCGATATCTTGATGCCATCTACCTTTTCGGCATGGCTGGCGATGATGTCGAGGCAGGTCTCCATGGCGACGGTGTGGTCGGCCGCGCCCCAATAGCCGGCAAGAGCGGGATCGAACATCTCGCCGAGCCAGTGGATGATCACCGGCTCCTTCACCTGGTCGAGAATCCTGTCATAGACGCGCGCATAGTCTTGCGGGCCGCGCGCCGCCCTGGCGAGCGCCCGGCTCGCCATGAGGATGACGCGGCCGCCGAGAGCCTCGATCGCCTCGATCTGCTCCTCATAGGCGCGGATGACATCGTCGACCGTCACGTCCGCTCCCGGCGCCAGATGGTCGGTGCCGGCACCGCAGGCGATCAGGGCGCCCGGGCGCTCCTTCGCCGCCGCGAGCGCGCGTGCGATCAGCGCCTGCGCGCCGTCCCAGTCGAGGCCGCCGCCCCTTTGCGCGGTATCCATCGCCTCGGCAACGCCGAGACCCAGATCCCAGAGATAGTGACGAAAGGCGATCGTCCGGTCCCAATCGACGGCAAGGTCGAGCCAGGGATCGTTGTCAGCCAGCGGATCGACGACAACATGCGCGGCGGCATAGGCGATGCGATTGAACGGCGGCATCGATCCGTTCGGCGGCGGCAGCGGCTCATTGCGGATCGTGTAGTCCTCGATGCCGCCGCCGGCGGCGGGAAGTCTCACCGCGCTCACGAAAACACCGCCTTCCAGCCATCAACGGCCGTCAGCCCGAATCCCGCGTTCTTCATCAGTTGCCGCTCCGTCGCGTTTCCCCGAGGCCGCGCAATCCGCAGCTCATTGTAACCATGTGGTTACACAGAACCAGAAAGGCGCGACTCGGTCAAGACGAACGGGCTAAGGCTCTGGTGTTGGCGGCTATTTGTCCGGCCGAAGCGAGGACATGACGAAATCGACGATATGCGCCTCCCGCTTGAGGAGGGCTTCCCTGGTGGTCAGATCGCGCCGGAAGATCGTCGACAGGGTCCAGCGATTGGAGAGGAAGAAGAAGCCGAGCGCGGCGATGCTGATGTAGAGATCGACCGGATCGACGCCCGGGCGGAACTCACCGGCCTTGACGCCGCGCGCGAGCGTATCGGCAAGGAGGGTGACGAGCGGCGAGTGGAGTTGCACCATCTTCGTCGATTTCCTGAGGTGCTTCGCCCTCAGCAGGTTCTCGGTGTTGAGAAGGCTCAGGAACTCGGGATGGTCAACGAAATAGCGCCAGGTGAAAAGCGTCAGTTCGCGCATGGCCTCGGCCGGGTCGAGATGCTCCATGTCGAGCGCCGCCTCGGCCGACCGGATGCCGGCATAGGCCGCTTCGAGCACGGCCAGGTAGAGCGCTTCCTTGCCACCGTAGTAGTGGTAGAGCATGCGCTTGTTGATGCGGGCCTTGGCGGCGATCTCGTTGATCCGCGCCCCGCCATAGCCGTGGTCGGTGAATTCCTTGGTTGCCGCTTCAAGAATGGTGGCTGCCGTGCGAGCGGGATTGCGTTCTGCCTGACGGCCGTTGCGAGGCGCCGCCGCCTGCCCGGAAGATCCACGGGCAACCCGTGCGACCGGCGTCTTCGGGGAACTCGGCTCCGACATCGTCTCTCAGCCACAACTTTCGCGGCGAGACCTGCCCAGGAGAATGATCGCCGCCCCGCCTTTTTCGCCACAGGCGAAATGCTGCCGCACAATTCCCCATGGGCCGCCATTTGGCAAGCCAAGCGTCCCAAAGACAACGCCAACCGCCCGAATTCGTATGATAAATCGGACAAAACCGGTACGAGCCTACCCTCAGACGGTCGCCGGAGCACACGATTCCAGGCTAAACCGAATTGATCATCGGGCCCTGCTCCGGCGGCGAGACAGGCTTCATGAAGCACGTTCGGATTGGCCTTCAGCTCGGCCACCGGCCCCTGGAAGCGGATGCGGCCGCGATAGATGACACAGGCGCGGTTGAAGCGGACGGCTCCGCGACCATCCGACGCCGCAGCCTTGGTCTCTCCTCGCGGGAGTGTTACGTCTGGTGGCAAGGAGATTTGCGATGCCTTCCCTTGGCGACTGGCAGATGCCCGCGGCGTTGCAGCCGCAAGCGGGTAATTACGATTTCGATCTCGGCGACGCTCTTGCGGCGGTCGTCGGCCTCAGGGCAACGATCCCGGACGACGCCTTCACCGCGAGCTCGCTCGGCACCGAGCGCTCTGGCAATGGGGTGCTCATCCGCCCGGACGGGCTGGTCCTGACGATCGGCTATCTGATCACGGAGGCCGAAACGATCTGGCTCAAGCTGGTCGACGGGCGCACCGTGCCGGGCCACGCGCTGGCCTATGACCAGGTGACAGGCTTCGGGCTCGTCCAGGCGCTCGCCCGGCTCGATCTGCCGAGCCTGCCGCTCGGCAATTCCGGCAAGGCGCAGGTCGGCGACCGGGTGGTGCTGGGCGGCGCCGGCGGCCAGGCGCATTCGCTTGCCGCGCAGATCATCGCCAAGCAGGAATTCGCCGGCTATTGGGAATATGTGCTGGACGAGGCGATCTTCACGGCGCCAGCGCATCCCTTCTGGGGCGGCACCGGCCTGATCGGCTCGTCGGGCGAGCTTCTCGGCATCGGCTCGCTACAGCTCGAGCAGGCGCATGAGGGCGGCGGCCAGGGCCAGCATCTCAACATGGTCGTGCCGATCGACCTCCTGAAGCCGATCCTCGACGACCTTTTGACAATCGGCCGGGTGAACCGCCCGCCGCGGCCCTGGCTCGGCCTGTTCGCGACCGAGCTCGGCGGTAAGGTGATCGTCGCCGGCCTTTCCGACGACGGCCCGGCAGACCAGGCGGACGTACAAACAGGCGACATCATCCTGTCGGTCGCGGGCACCCCGGTCGACGACCTCGCCGGCCTCTTCCGCCGCATCTGGTCACTCGGCGAAGCCGGTGTCGAGGTTCCGATCGCGGTCGAGCGCGACGACGAGACGCTGCTGCTCCAAATCGCGTCGTCCGATCGCCAGCTCTTCCTGAAGACGCCGCGGCTTCACTGAGACGCCCGGCGTCATCCGCCTGTCAAACGCGGCCGGCAGACTTCGCCTGATTCAGCTTGGAACCATGTCCGCTGGGCGGCGGAGCCGGGTCGAGGCATCGCCGTCCGTGGCCGACCGTCTGGGTGGACTGGATGCATCTGGCGATCGTCGGCTCAGGCTATGTCGGGCTCGTTACGGGAACGTGCCTGGCGCGTTGCGGCCACCACGTCACCTGCATCGACAAGAACGCGAGCCATATCGCGGCGCTCAATGAAGGCCGCGTGCCGATCTACGAGCCCGGTCTGGACCAGTTGATCGCGGAGAGCCGCGCTGCGGGACGGTTGCGCTTCACGACCGACCTCACGGCGGGCATCGGGCGGGCGCAGGCGGTCTTCATCGCCGTCGGTACGCCGCCGCACGGCCGTGACGGGCGAGCCGACCTCACCTTCGTTCACGAGGCGGCGCGGGCGATCGCGGCGGCGATAAGCGGCTACAAGGTGGTCGTCGTCAAGTCGACCGTACCGGTCGGCACGGGCGACGCCATCGAGGCGATCATCGGTGGCATTCAGCCCGGCCATGCCTTTTCGGTGGTCTCCAATCCGGAATTCCTGCGCGAGGGCGCGGCGATCGACGACTTCATGAACCCGACCCGCGTTGTCATCGGCGCCAATGACGCGGCCGCGCGGCAGATGCTCGCCGAGATCTACCGACCGCTCGGCCTCGCCGATGAGACACTGTTCTTCACCGGCCGGCGCAGCGCCGAACTGATCAAATACGCCTCGAACGCCTTCCTCGCCACAAAGGTCACCTTCATCAACGAAATCGCCGATCTCTGCGAGACGGTCGATGCCGATGTCGGCGACGTGGCGCACGGCATGGGGCTCGATCCACGGATCGGGCCGAAGTTCCTCCAACCCGGGCCCGGCCTTGGCGGCTCGTGCTTTCCCAAGGGCGTGGCGGCGCTGGCGGATACGGCGCGTCGCAGCGGCACGCGACTTGAACTCGTCGACGCCGTGATCGCGGCCAACAACCGGCGCAAGGCGCTGCTTGCCGAGCGGGTCGTCGACGCCCTCGGCGGCTCGGCGAAGGATGCAAAAGTCGGCGTGCTTGGCCTCGCCTTCAAAGCGGGGACCGACGACATGCGCGAAGCACCAGCGCTTGTCCTCGTGCCGGCACTGCAGGCGGCCGGCGCCTTTCTGCGCGCCTTCGATCCGCAGGCGATGTCTCATGCGCGCCGCCTTCTTCCCGGTCTCGATCTCGCCGCCGACCCCTATGCCTGCGCCGAAGGCGCCGACGTGCTGGTGGTGCTGACCGAATGGGACATCTTCCGCCGACTGGACCTGCCGCGCCTCAGGGAGGCGATGCGGACGCCGACCATGGTCGACTTCCGCAATCTCTATGACGCGGGAAAAATGGCGGCGCTCGGCTTCTCCTATTATGCTGTGGGCCGATCGAGTCCGGCCCGGCAGGCGATGCCGCTGCCAATCCGCGCTCTCGCCTGAGGGCGCCGGTGGCGGTCGGTTGAGGGACGACGTCCTTACCCCTTGTTGCCCCTTCCCTTTGCGGGGACAATCGGTCTCGCCGCCTCTGGCCAGCGCGCCTGCCGCCTGTAGGATGGGGGCGACGCCATCCAACGAGGCCGACATGGATCCCGACCGGAGCCCGCTGCTTACCGACCTCTATCAACTCGCCATGATGGAGGCCTATCTCGCCGACGGCGAGACACAGACGGCGGTGTTCGAGTTCTTCGTTCGCCGGCTGCCGCCGGAGCGGGGATTCCTGATCGCCGCCGGTCTCGAGCAGGCACTCGACTATCTCGAGACGCTGCGCTTCAGCGACGCGGATATCGACTGGCTTGCCAAATCGGACAATTTCGGTCCGCAGCTCGTCGACTATCTGAGGAGCTTTCGCTTCACCGGCGACGTCCACGCGGTGCCGGAGGGCACGCCGGTCTTCGCCAACGAGCCGCTGCTGCGCGTCACGGCGCCGTTGCCGCAGGCGCAACTGGTCGAGAGTCGGCTGATCAACCTCCTGCACTTCGAGATGCTGATTGCCTCCAAGGCGGCGCGCGTGGTCCTTTCGGCACCCGGCAAGACGCTGGTCGATTTCGGCTTCCGCCGGGCGCACGGTGCCGAGGCGGGCCTGCTGGCGGCGCGGGCCAGCTACATGGCGGGCTTCGCGGGAACGGCGACCGTGCTTGCCGGCAAGCAGTTCGGCATCCCGATCTTCGGCACCATGGCGCATTCCTACATCGAGGCGCATGACAGCGAGGCGGTCGCCTTCGAGCGCTTCGCGCGTGCCCGGCCGGAGAGGCTCACCCTCCTCATCGACACTTATGACAGCCTGGCGGCGGCAAGGACCGTCGTGGCGCTGGCGCCGAAGCTCAAGGCAGCCAACATCACCATCGGCGGGGTGCGGCTCGACAGCGGCGACCTGGTGGCGCTGTCGCGCAGTGTGCGCAAGATCCTCGACGCGGGCGGGTTGGAGGACGTGACGATCTTCGCCAGCGGCGGCCTTGACGAGACGGAGATCCGCTCGCTCCTCGATGCCGGCGCGGCGCTTGACGGCTTCGGCGTCGGCACCAGCCTGACAACCTCCTCGGACGCGCCGACGCTCGACTGCGTCTACAAGCTCCAGGACTATGCCGGCCTGCCGCGCCGCAAGCGGTCGCCCGGCAAGGAGACCTGGCCAGGCGCCAAGCAGATCTGGCGGCACCATGGCGCGGACGGGATGATGGCGGGAGACGTGTTGTCCACGGCGGCGGACAAGCAGGAGGGCGAGCCGCTGATCGGCAAGGTGATGGAGGGCGGGCATCGTGTCGGCCCCTCCCCGAGCCTCGAGCAATCAAGGGCGCACATGGCGCGCGAACTGAAGCGCCTGCCTGCTACCCTGCGCCATCTCGAGCCGGGGGCCGCCTATGAGGTGCAGGTAGCGGAAGCGCTACGCCAACTTGCCGAGGAGACCGATCGCCGGCTGGCGGAGACGCGAGGGGGATCATGATCGGGACCATCTCACCACGACCGACTGACGCACTCATCATCGTCGACGTCCAGAACGATTTCTGCCCGACGGGCGCGCTTGCCGTGCCCGAGGGGGACGCGGTCGTGCCGGCGGCCAATCGCCTGATGGAGCGCTTCGAGAACGTCGTGCTGACGCAGGACTGGCACCCCAACCATCACAGCTCCTTCGCCTCGAGCCATCCCGGCCACACGCCCTTCGACGTGATCGACATGCCCTATGGCCCGCAGATCCTGTGGCCGGACCATTGCGTCCAGGAAAGCGCGGGCGCCGCGTTCCACGCCGAACTCGTCACCAGGCGCGCCCAGGTGGTCGTCCGCAAGGGATATCGGCATGCGGTCGATTCCTATTCGACCTTCTTCGAGAACGACCACACGACGCCGACCGGCCTTGCCGGCTATCTGCGCGAGCGCGGGCTGACGCGCATCTTCCTTGCCGGCCTTGCCTTCGACTTCTGCGTCCGCTTCTCGGCCGAAGACGGTGATCGATGCGGCTTCGAGACGATGGTGATCGAGGATTGCTGTCGCGCCATTGATCTCGACGGGTCCGATGCCGCAACCCGCAAGAGCTTCACCGAGCGCGGCATAGGGCTCGTCCTCGCCGACGATATTGGCTGACCGGCAGGCTTCATCTCGGAGGGACGAAATAAGGCCGGGGACGCCCGGAAGCGCTCCCGGCCCGTCGCCCGATTCACGGTTCTACAGCGGGCAGAACTGCCGCGGGCCGTTATAGGGCTGGTACGTGCAATCCGACGCTCTGAACGAACGATAGGTGTGGGCGCAGGCGTTGAAGTTGCAGTACACGTGCGGCCGCGTCAGGTAGCGCACCGGCGGCCTGATGATCAGGCGAAACGACGGCGCATGCCGGACTTGCGGCGGCGCCGGGAAATGCCGGTAGGTCGGCGCCGGTCCACCGAAGTGCCGCGACGGCGGTTGCGCGAAAGCCGGGCCCGCCAGCATGGTCAGCCCCACAATCGCGACGATCACGACTTGCAGGATCTTCTTGAGCATCTTCGTGCTCCTCAAGTGGCCCCCCGCCACTCGGTCCCGGGGACGGGACTGCCCCGATCGTTACAATCCATATGTATGCAGGCGCGTGACCGGCCGTAACCACATGCGACGATGATGCGGGGCAAAGTCGTACCGGCTTCCCGGGATCTCACCGCCCGCAGGTCGGCGTCGCGGCGCGCGCCTGGGGGAGAGCCATTCGGCCGCCCTGACAGATGCCGACCAGGCTCACCGACCCACCGACACGGTCGACCGCGACGTTGAGATCGGCGACGTCGGAACCATGCAGTGAATAGGGCGCGCGGATCATCACCGGGCATGTGCCACGCCGCCGCGGGCCAAGCGGCGCAGCCGCATGCCGGGTAGGTTGAGGTGGACACGGTTGGCGCTCGCCCATTGCGGCGCCGCGGACTAGGGCGCTCGCCCCATCGCGCCATGCCTTCGGCCGGAGCCCGCGTCGGCCGGGCCACCGATGCGGTGGCAATGACCGGCCAGATCATGGCGACCGGCGGCAACATGCGGATCACCTCCCTTCCCTCACCCGGCACGGTTCCCCTTTGCCAGCCGGATGGTCCGCAGCCAGCTTCAGCGCTGGTGCACGTAGGTGCCGGGCGCGTCGCAGAGCGCGCCCTTGCCTCCACGTCCGAGCTTCGGCGGCGTGACCTTGCCGCTGGAGCGCGCTTCCAGCCAGCGCACCCATTGCGGCCACCAGGAGCCTTCCACTGCCGGCGCGGCCTCGCGCCAGCGGTCCGGGTCGAGATAGGGCGCGTCGGCGGAACGGGTCATCACCCGATAGGAACGGTGCGGATGGCCGGGCTCGGAGACGATGCCGGCATTGTGGCCGCCCGAGGTGAGAAGGAACGTCACCTCGGTATCGGCGAGCAGGTGGATCTTGAAGACCGAGCGCCACGGCGCGACATGATCGCGCTCGGCGCCGACCGAGAAGATCGGCACGCGGATATCGGTGATGGCGATCGGCTTGTCCTTCACCTGAAAGCGGCCGGAGGCAAGATCGTTGTGGAGGAACAGCGAACGCAGATACTCCGACTCCATGCGGTAGGGCAGACGGGTGCCGTCGGCGTTCCACGCCATGAGGTCGTTCATCGGCCGGCGCTCGCCCATCAGATAGTCGTTGATCATGCGCGACCAGATCCGATCGTTGGATCGCAGCATCTCGAACGTCCCGGCCATCTGCCTGGATTCGAGGAAGCCGCGAGCAATACGCTGAACGAGGCGGCGCAGGGGGAGAAACGTATTCGGCG